>JBARWF010000050.1:0-49213 GCA_049646645.1 Thermomicrobiales bacterium | reverse complement strand
AGCCGATCCCGATGCCGTTCGGGCCACCGATGACTTCCTCGAAATCCGTTCGCCAGATCTCGGCGCCCGTCGCCTTCTCGATGGCGCGAACGTTACAGGCGGCATCCTGAATGTAGACGCGGTCCCCAACCACGATTGGATTCGACGTGATTCCACCCCACTGCCCGGTGCTGTCGATCGTGTAGCGCCAGGCGACACCAAGATCGGCGATGCTCGAGCTGTCGATCGGCGAGTCTGCGGCCGCTCGGGTCGCCTGCAGGTTGCCCTGCGCGGTGGGCCAGTCGGTCGAGGAGGCCGTCAGTTCCTCCGGGATCGCGGGCCCGAGCTTCTTCGCGGTCGAGGGCGATTGGCGCCCCGGCTTCTCGTCCGGCACCGGTGTTCCCTGTGCCATCACTCCGCCACCGCCGAGGATGGCGGCGCTCGCGCCCAGCAACGCGCTGCCCGCCACGAGTGTGCGGCGATCTACCTTGCGGCTGGCACGTGCGTCGTCTCGTCCGTTCTTGCTCATTCGGGTCCCCCGTTCTGAAACGTATGACGTTTGCCGGTGCTTACCATGCATTATCCAGAGGCGAAGGTTCGCTTCAACCCGCCCATGACGATGCGATCCAACCTTGCAATCTGGCGGGGTCAGAGGTCGTAGCCCGACCAGGGCTGGTGATGAAGCCCCGTCGCGGAAAGTTTCCATCCGATGGATGCTCTTGGCGCCAATCTGGCCTTACAGGGAATCTGAGAAGGCGGCGGAGTTCCGTAGCGGGGCAGCTTGTCTGCCCCATCCGGCGAAGCCGGATACCGGCCCCCTGCGCGTCCACGGCCAGACCACCGGGCCGGCGGTGAGCGTAGAGCATCTGCGCCGCGACGTTTTCGAACACAGTTCTACATGGTCGCTTTTCCTGAGAGGACTCCGTGGTCCCTCGCGCTTTCGGGGTCATCAACGCATGCCTGGGGCAACGACGGGGAGCACCGGTTGTTCCCGGTTGAATCATCCCTGCTCGAACCGCATGTGGCAGTTGGGGCATTCAGCGACCTGGGAGATGCCGCCGAGCGGGAAGATCGGGATTACGAAGAAGAGCGCGAGGGTCCGGATCTGCTTCTTTTGCGTGAAATACCCGTAGTAACCACAGTTCGGGCAGGTCCGCAGATAGTCCGTCTTTGCCGATCCCCAGCGAAATGTCCGCGTGCCGATAATCAGGATCATGGGATCAGTCCGGGTTTGCGAGAATGGCCGCAAGTCGTGACAGCGCGATGTTGCGACCGGAGATGACGAGGACGACATCGCCCTCGCTCGCATCGACCTTGCCACCCAGGAGCGCCGCCGTGGCGGCCGCCCCGGCCCCTTCGGCCACCAGGCCGTGATTGCGCGCGAGCCAGCGAATCGCGCCATACAGGTCGGATTCGGTGACGGCGACGAGCTCATCCGTGTACTCCGCAATCATCCCGACCGTGATCGATCCCGGTTCCAGGTTGCCGGAGAGCCCGTCCGCGACCGTCTCCCCGATCGGCACCTCATGCGTATCGCCGGCGCGCACGGCGGCGGAGACTGCCCGCGAGGCCTCCGCCTCGACACCGACCACCCGGATCGGACGGGCCGCCGTCGACAATTCCCGTGCGCGCATCGAGATCCCGGCGACGAGCCCGCCACCACCGACCCCGGCGACGACGGTCAGAGGGCGGTCGCCATCGGTCTGCGCGATGATCTCGTCCAGCAGGGTCGATTGCCCGGCGATCACCTGCGGGTCGTTGTAGGGCGAGACATAGGTGGCGTGGCGCTCGGGATCCCTGGCCAGTGCGAGCCCGTACGCCTCCGCCGCATCGTAATCCTCGCCATGCAGGATCAGCTCGATCGGCAGCGTTGCCAGCGCCTCACGCTTGGCGGCGGACGCCGTCTCCGCCACCACGACGGTGGCCGGCACGCCGAGCCGGGCGGAAGCCCAGGCGATGCCCAGCGCATGGTTGCCGGCCGAGGCCGTCACGATCCGGCTCCCCTCCGGCAGGGCACTGCACGCCGCGATGGCGCCGCGCACCTTGAACGACCCCGTCGGCTGGAAGGACTCCAGCTTGAGCGAGACCCGCTCCCCGAGCTCCGGGGCAGCGACCAGCGGTGTCGGTTCGAGAGAGCGCGAGATGATCTGCCGCGCGCGTTCGAGCGTTGTGCTTGTTGGGCGCGAGACGGCGCGTCGAGCGGGCAATCCCGTGGTGAACGATCCGAATGAGGACATGCCTACTCCATTTTCATTCGCCATTTCGAGCAAGAAGCCTGTCCTCGCCGTGCGACGAAGCGCAGACAAAGGATCGAGAAATCGCTGTTGGGCGTCCCCGGCACATCATGGTTGACACGCACTTGGCCCTAGGTCTGGCGCCAGGAGAGGATGGCGATCGCTGCTCCACCCACAACCGCGCCGATCATCAGCCATGTGGCCGGATTGCCGGCGATCATCCCGATGACGAGCCCGGCAATGACGCATGCCGCGAAGATCTGAAATTGTCGGTCGCTGAATCGAGGACCGCGCCGATCCCGTAGATGCATCGCTCCGCCCGCCTCTCCTCCGTGCCCGCCGCGGCACGCGAATGCGACTCAGGATAGCGCACTCGCTGCGATCGGACATCCCGTCTATCGTCCCACTCGACCGTCATGGGGGCGTGCGACGAATGGGCAGCGCGTCGACGACAGGTTCCCCGCATGGGACTGAGTCAAAAAGTGTCAAAAGACAAGGAGGGGGTCTGAATTGATTGTCACTTTTCGTCCAAATCGCGTTTGACGCGAAATCACTGATGAAATCGACTATTGTTCTTGTGGAAGGATCTGATCCAAAAGTCGGTATGATTGATTCGATTGTCCTCGAGGAAAATCCGACTGGTATGCGCGCGCACATGGTTGGCCGGTGAACATCTTGGGTCTCAATACTCGGTTGCAAGTCATTGCCTTTCTGACGGGGAACATCATCTCCCTGATCGGCAACACGCTCACTCTTGTGGCGCTACCCTGGTTCGTGCTCGAGACGACGGGAAGCGCCGGCAAGACCGGGTTGACCGGAATGGCGTTTGCCCTGCCCGCCTTCCTCTCCGGCATCTTCGGTGGCGTGCTCATCGATCGCCTCGGTGGGCGCCGCATGAGCGTGATCGCCGACATCGTCAGCGGCGTCTCGGTCGCGCTGATTCCGATCCTCCATCTCACGGTCGGGCTCGAGTTCTGGCAACTGCTGGTCCTCGTCTTTCTCGGCGCCATGCTCGATATCCCCGGGCTGACGGCGCGCCGGACCATGCTCCCATCCCTGTCCGAGCGCGCCGGGGTTCGGCCCGAGGCAATCAATTCAGCCTTCGAGACGATGGATGCCGCATCGATCATCATCGGTCCAGCCATCGCCGGTGTCCTCATCGTCTGGATCGGCTCCGTCAACCTCCTGCTGCTGGATGCCGCATCGTTCGCGGTATCGGCCCTGCTGATCGGTTGCTTCGCCCGGGGCGCCGAGGCAGCCGAGCCCGATGGTGCTCCGGCCGAGACCGGGCTGGGGGAGGTGCTGGCCGGCCTGCGCTTCATTCGCGCCGATCGCCTGCTGCTCGCGCTGGCGATCACGCTGGTGTTCACGAACTTCTTCAACGGACCGCTCTTCAGCGTGATCATGCCGGTCATCGTCAACGACCGTTACGGCGATGCGTCGCGTTATGGGCTGTTGCTGACCGCATTCGGCATCGGCAGCCTGCTGGGCGGGGCGGGATTCGGCGTCTTCGGGCACCGGCTGCGCTCGTACCGGCGGGAGATGTGGCTCGCGGGCTTTCTCGCCGTCGCGTTCCTGCGCTGGATGCTCGTGCCAGACGTCCCGTACCTGGTCCTGATCGGCACGATGATCGTCGCTGGCGTGCTGAGCGGCCCGGTCAATCCGTTGCTTGTGACCGTGCGTTTTGAACGGATTCCGGCGCGGCTGCGCGGTCGCGTGTTCGCGACCTTCTCGGCCCTCGCCTCCCTTGCCGACCCCGTCGGGATGGCGGCAACGGGCTTCTACCTTGAGCGTCGTGGGCTTGAGCGCGGCCTGATCGTGACCGCCGCGCTCTTCACCCTGCTCGTCCTCGCGATTCCCTTTGTGCGCATCTTCGGTCAGATGAACCGGATCGACCCGGCAGACGGTGCGGATGGGGGACTCGACGAACGCCCCGAGGATGTCGAAGCCTTTTCCTGACAGCGTCCTGCTTCGTTCTGTAGGGGCCGATCCCGAAGGGTCATCGGCCCTCCACCGTGTCTGACGCGCTCGGACGTGCCCCCGCCTTACGGTCTCGATGCGCGCTCTTTCATTCGTAGGGTGCGACTATATGTCGCACCGATGGCCCGCAGGGCCATATTGCGACCGGTCCGGTGACCGAAACGCATCAATGTCGGCACCCCTCGGATATCGGGCTGCGCCCGATTGGTGCGACTGTATGTCGCACCCTACGAATGAAAACCGGTGCCCCACCGGCCGATCACGCGATCAGCTCCCGCGACAACCATTCCGGACCACGCTAATCGGCCGCATTCTCCATCGCGAACGGGTTCGGGATGGAGTTCAGGAGCAGGCGCGTGTAGTCGTTCTGCGGGTGCTCGATCACCTTCTCGGCCGATCCGCTCTCCACGATCCGCCCGTGGTTCAGCACCAGGATCTCGTCCGCCAGCATCCGCGCGCTCAACAGGTCGTGCGTGATAAAGAGCATCGCCAGGTTCTCGTCATGCACGAGATCGCTCAGCAGCTCCAGAATCTCCGCGCGTATGGAAACATCCAGCATCGACGTCGGCTCGTCGGCGATCAGGATTTCCGGCTCTGGCGCCAGGGCGCGCGCAACGACGACCCGTTGCTGCTGGCCACCCGAGAGCTGGTGCGGGAACTTGTCGATGAAGCGCTCGGCGGGCGTCAGCCCCACGCGCGTGAGGATCTTCATGCACTCCTCCCGCGCCGCCCGCCCGCTCATGCGGCGGTAGTTCTGCAACGGCCGCGAGAGCGAGTGTGCGATCGTCTTGACCGGGTTCAATGCGGCGTATGGGTCCTGGAAGACCAACTGGGCATGGCGCCGGTACTCCTTCAGGCCACGATGGCCCAGGCTCTTGATATCGACCGGCTTCCCGCCTTCCGTGAAGATGATCGCGCCGCTGTCTATGTGCTCGACCCCGGTCACCAGCCGCCCGATCGTCGATTTGCCGCTCCCGCTCTGTCCGACGAGCGCCACGATCCTGCCGCGCTCCAGCGAGAACGAGACGTTTTCCACGGCGCGGACAGTCGTCGAGGTGAACCCTCGCCGCCGCTTGTAGGTCTTGACGATATTCTCTGCCCGCAGCACCACCTGCCCCGCCTCTGCGGTGGCCGTGGACGTGCCCGCCCGCGGCGTCGCCTGGGCGCGACCGTCGGTCGCCGGCGCCTCCGCTTCATGCGTTCCCGCCGTCACTGCCTCGACCACCTCACTGCTGGTCTGATCCGGCGCCATCCCCCACAGTTCCCGGTAGGAGTTCAGCAGTTCGCGGGAGTAGGGCGCCAGCTTCGTGTGCAGGAGCGTCTTCGTCGGCTGGTTGTCGACCAGTTCTCCGTTATACATCACGACCACGCGATCGGAGATCTCCATCACCGCCCCCAAGTCGTGCGTGATGAAGAGCACCGCGAACCCGAGCTGGCGCTGGATCTCCTTCACGTTCTGCAGGATCTCGCGCTGGATGACCACATCGAGCCCGGTCGTCGGCTCGTCCAGCAATACGAACTTCGGCTTCAGCGCGAGGGCCAGCGCGATTGCGACGCGCTGCTTCATGCCGCCGGAAAGCTCATGCGGGAAGAAGCGCATGAACGATGGTTCGATATGAACCATCTCCAGCAGCTCCGCCGTTCGCGCGCGGGCATCCCCGTCGCTCATGTCGGTGTGCGTCTGCAGGGCATCCCGGAACTGGGTTTCGACATTGAGCACCGGGTTCAGCGAGTTCATGCTGCTCTGGAAAACGGTGGAGATCTCCGACCAGCGCAGGGGCCGCATCTGGTCCGCGTCGAAGCGCGTGATGTCGGTGCCGTCGAAGGTGACGCTGCCGCCCGTGATCGTTCCCGGCGGATCGAGCAGCCTGATCGCGGCGTTGCCCAGCGTCGATTTGCCGCTGCCAGACTCTCCAACGAGACCCACGATCTCGCCCGGCATGATCGCCATCGACGCGTTCTTCACGGCCTGGAAGGGCGGGCGCCGCTTGGTCAGGTAGGTGACATCGAAGTTCTTGATCTCGAGCACCGGTTGGGCCATCGAGTCTACTCCTCTCGCAGGTGGGGGTTGCTGATGGCGTCGATCCCGAAGTTGATGAGCGTCAGCGAGGTGATGAGCAGGGCCAGCGTCAGACCGGGAGCGACCAGATACGCCCACTGCCCGGTCAGCATGGCGCCGGAGTTGTTCGCCCACATCAGCATCGTGCCCCAGCTCACCGTCTGCGGGTCGCCGAGCCCGAGGAAGGCCAACCCTGCTTCGGCGCCGATCGCCGCGGCACACGCGCCGATGAAGCTGGCCACGATCAGCGAGGTCATGTTCGGCATGATCTCGCGGAAGATGATTCGCCACATCGGGTCCCCGGCGAAGATCGAGGCGGTGATGTAGTCGCGCTCGCGCAGGGTGATGATCTGCGACCGCTTGATGCGCGCCCCCCAGCCCCAGCCGGTGACGCTGATCACGACGATGATGAGGGTGATACCCCTCACCTGCGAGTAGGCGGAGAGGGTGATCATCAGCGGCAGGGTCGGCACGACCAGCGCCAGGTTGATGAAGAACGAGAGGATATCGTCGAGCAGGCCGCCCGCGTACCCCGCCGTCATGCCGATCACGAGCCCAATCAGCGTGCTGAACGTTCCCGCGAGCGCGCCGATGATGAGCGATGTCCGCGCTCCCCAGATCAGCTGCGAGAGAATGTCCTCGCCCGCCTGGGTCGTGCCCAGCCAGTGTGCCCGGCTCGGCTGCTCCGAGGCGAAGAACTGCGTGTCATGCGGATCGTACGGGGCGAGCAGCGGCGCCAGGATCGCGATCAGCGCGAAGATCAGCAGCATCACCAGCCCGACGCGGCTCTTCTTGTTCTGCCAGATGATGCGCAGCCATCCCGGCGCGTGCAGGCGCGAATGCCGTCTTTCCTCGTTCTCCGGCTGCCTGGCCTCTTCGACCGCCGCGTCGGCCAGGGAGAATTGTTGCCCTTCCTGCATCGACATCAGCTCTCACCTCCTCGCCGCACGCGCGGATCGAGCACGCCATAGAGCAGATCCGCCAGGAAGTTGGCCGTCAGCACCCCGATGGTCAGGAAGAGGAAGATGGTCTGGATCAAGGGATAATCGCGGTTGCCGATCGCCTCGAACATGAGGCGGCCCATGCCCGGGTAGTTGAAGATCTGCTCGACCAGGATCGAGCCGCCGACCAGGCCACCGAGCGAGATCGCGAAGCCGGTAATATTCGGCAGGATCGCGTTGCGGGCGCCGTAGGCGAAGGCGATCCGGCGCTCGCTCAGGCCCTTGGCCCGGGCCAGGCGGGTGTAGTCCTCACCGAGAGTCTGGATCATGGTGTTGCGCATCTGCATGATCCAGCCGATCGGCCCGGTGATCAGGATCGAGACTGCCGGCAGGATGCTGTGAAACGCCGCGGTCTGGAGAAACGCGAGATTCCAGGCGGGCGGGTGGTCGCCGGAATAGCCGCCGCTGTTCGGGAACCAGGGAAACTTGAACGCGAAGAGGTAGAGCAGCAGCAGCGCGAGCCAGAAATAGGGCAGCGTCCCGAAGAACGCCGAGAACGTGGAGACGAGCGAGTCGAACGGACCGTTCCGCCGCCATGCCGCCCAGGTTCCGAGCGAGGTGCCAACCACGAACGAGATGATCTGCGTGATCCCCACCAGCACCAGCGTCCACGGCAGCGTCTCACCGATCATGTGCAGGACGGAGTAGGGAAAGTAGCTGTAGGAGACGCCGAAATTGAAGTGGATGATCTGGTTCAGGTAGTCGAGATACTGCCGCCAGAGCGATTCGTCCGGCACGCCGAGCATCAGCCGCACGGCCCGGATCTGCTCCGGACTCACCGCCTGGCTCTGCCCGGTCAGTTTGGAGACGATCGCCTCGGCGGGATCGCCCCCCTGCACCCGCGGGATCAGGAAATTGAGCGTCACCGCCGCCCACAGCGTGAGCAGGAAGAAGACGATCTTGCGAAGAAAATAGATCATGTGCAGCCTTCCCCTGTCACATTGTGGAGGTTGGAACCTCCCTCGCCGGATACGATTTCATATACGCCACGCACCATTGCTGCCATCCCGCCCGCCTCATAGCTGTTCGCGCGCAAGTGCTGTCATCGTAGGTAGTCTGCCTGCGTTGCATCGTCATTCTGACCGCAGGGAAGAACCTCCATGGCGTTCTTCCCATCTCCGCCCCCTCCCCGCGCTCCCATGTCATTCCGAGCAAGACCGCAGGTCGCGCGGAGGAAGTCGCTGGCAGGGATTACGTCTCGCCTGCTAGGGGGGCTGCACCAGACAGGCGCCGGGAGCGTGGCGCTCTGCATGCGCCGACCGTCCGGGCGGCAGCCGGTCCGCATGGCGGCGCGACTCTTCTGCCCACAACTTCCTCCGCTCTGCGTGCCGCCTCGCTCGGAATGACAGCAATGACGGAGCATGACACGGCATCAACCACGCAACGGATGTCCTCCGCTTGCCGGTCCAACGTAACCGCCGGATGAGGAGGACGGAGGGGACTAGGCACGCGATTCCACCGCAACCGTAGCCCTCTCATCGTCATTTCGAGCTTGTCGAGAAATCTCTCTCGGGGGGCGCCCCACAAGAGATCCTTCGACTGCGCTCCGGATGACGGCATGGATCTCCGAGAGAATCTCTGACCTCGCTCGGGAGGGCGCTTCTCGCACCTCATTCCGGGCGAGCGAATGTGGACCGCCTACTTCGGCGCTGTCAGGCGCGTCAGGATGATCGGCCAGTCGTTCGACTTCGCGTACGGATCGTCCGCACTCGGCCAGCCCACGGCGTGCTCCGTCCGGTACTCGAACCAGATCGCGCCGTACCAGAGCGGAATCGTCGGGAACTGCTCGTAGACGATCTTCTGCAGCTCATTGACGATCTTCTTCTGGTCCGCCTCGTCCTGCGCGGAGCGGAACTGCTTGAGCAGCTCGTCCGTCTTCGGATCCTCCCACCGCTCGAAGTTCGTGATCGCCGTCTCGCCGATCTTGGCGGTCTGGGTCGAGGAGTAGGGATCGAAGTAGTTGCGATACATGCTGCAGTCGCCGCCGTGGACGATGTACACCAGGTCGAAATCGCCCTTCTTCTTCTGCTCCACCAGGATGTCCGGAGAAGGCGTCTGCACGTCGGCGTTGATGCCGATGTCCTTCAGGTTGTTGCGGATGATGTTCCCCGCCTGGATCCAGTCCGTGTAGCCGCCCTCGATCTTGAAGACGAGCTTGATCGGGTTGCCATCCTTGTCCTTGAGGGTGTCGCCGTCCTTCTTGTACCCGGCGTCGTTCATGATCTTCAGGGCCTGGTCCTTGTCGTACCTGATGAATCCCTGATCGGGCAGATCCTTGTTCAGCCACGCTTCCTGGCCCGGGACGACCAGCCCTGTCTGGCTGGCGACGCTCACGTAGCCAAGCTCCGCCTTCTTCGCGATCTCCTCCCGGTCGATCGCGTAGGCGATGCCCTTCCGGAAATTGACGTCATCGAACGGCTTCTTGGTGAGGTTGAAGGCGAGCGAGATGGCACCACCCGGCGCGAACCAGTACTTGTTGTGCTCGGGGTCCTTGGAAACGAAGGTCTGCTCGATGTTCGGGATGAACATCGCGTTGAAGTCGTAGTCGCCGTTCACGAGCCGCAGCTGATCGGCCTGCCCCTCGGCCGCCTTGCTGTAGCCAAGTTCCTCGATCTTGATCTTGTCCGCCTGCCAGTAGTCCGGATTCCGCCCCCAGACCAGCGATTCGCTGTTGAAGCTCTTCATCGTGAAGGGCCCGGTTCCCACCGGCTTCTCCGCGTTGACGAAGGAGACCGGGTCCTTCTGCCCTTCCCAGACATGCTTCGGCGTGATCTTCGTGTCGTAGGAGAGGACCTTGAACACCGGGATCGATGGCTCGGTGAAGGTGAAGGTCACCGTTGTGCCCTCGCCCGTCACCTTGTCGAGCGTGCCCGTCGCGCCGTTGAGGTCGAGCGCGGGATTGGCCTTGAGCATGGTGAAGGTGTTGACGACATCGTCAGCGGTGAACGGTTTGCCATCGTTCCACTTCACGCCGTCACGCAGGGTGAAGACGAGCGTCTGCGGGTCCTTCCACTCGTACTTCGTCGCCAGCCACGGATATTCCTTGCAGCTGTAGGTGTCGTAGGCGTAGAGACCCTCGAACAGCATGTTGTCGGTGCCGGTCAGCTTGTTCGGTGAGTAGGGGTTGAAGTTGGCCTGCGGATTGGTGCCGCCGCCCATGCTGCCGCCGTTCAGCCGCGGGATCATGCCGCCGCTATCCTGCGCCAGCGCCGCGCCAGGAAGCCGGGCGAGCGCGAGACCGGCGGCGGTGACGGCCACCCCGCGCAGCAGCGTGCGCCGGCTCATGCCAGCCCGGGTGCTATCGCAGGTGCCGCCTGTGCAGGCGTAGGCTTGCGGTGCGATGATCTTTTCCGATGCTTCGTGCGTACTCATCGTCGCGTTCCTCCTGAACTCGTCGACCGGAAACGCCGGTCACGTTCGCTTGATGCTGCGGCCGATCCTTCGATGCCCTTTCCCTCGCCGCCATCCACCTGATGCGGATGTTCAACCGGGCGCGATGGCTCTCCCCTCGATCATGGTGGTAGTGGCCAGGAGGGCGTCGGGCCCGTCCCCGGAGTTACAGCCGCAGCTCGTGCGACGAATCAGCTGTGTTGGCAACACGGTCTCGTGGGGTTCGATCGTGGCTCCCTCGATCCGGTCGAGCAGCGTGCGCGCCGCAACCGATCCCAGTTCGCGCGTCGGCTGCCGGATTGTCGTCAGGGAGGGTGTCATCACGCTGGCCAGCGTGATATCGTCCCAGCCGGTGAGCGCGACCTCGCCTGGGATGTCGATCGCGCGGGCGCTTGCCACGCTCGCGACGCCGAAGGCGAGCTCATCGTTCGCGCAGACGATGGCATCCGGATAGGGGCGCGTTCCGAAGATGGTACGGGCGGCCGCTGCCCCCGCGTTCTCGTCAAAGCCGGCCGCAATTGGCGCGCCGGGAGGTGTGACCTCCGCCCGCCGGTGTGCCTCCAGGAAGCCCGTCCAGCGGTCATGGGCATCCGGTGCGTCATCGATGTTTCCCACAAAGACCAGCCTCCGGTAGCCGTGATCCTCCAGCAGGTGTCGGGTGAGCTCGATCGTCGCGCCGATGTTGTCGACGCGTACCGCCGGGATCTCGGCCATCGGTCGTCGTGCCATGAGCACAAGCGGCACCCCGCGGGTGGCGAGGCGTTCGATCAGCGCATCGTCGATGGAGGCGCCGCCCATGATGACGAGGCCGTCGGCCCGGTCGGTCATCCCCTCGACCTGTTCGCCCGCATGCGGGATCAGCTCGGTGCCGAGGATCAGCACGCTCATCCGTGCGTGGATCGCCTCGACCTCGAAGCCGTGAATGACTTCGGAGTAGTAGGGACCGCGAAGACCGGGAAAGACGATGCCCAGCGTCTCGTGCCGTCGCTTCACCAGCGCCCGCCCGAAATGGCTCGTGCGGTAGTTCATCTCCTCGATCGCCTGCAGCACCCGGTCGCGGGTGGCTGGCGCGACCTCGCCAATACCCCGCGCCACGCGGGAGACGGTGGCGATTGAGACGCCGGCATGCCGGGCGACGTCGTGGAGGGTTGGGCCGTTCTTGCTCATGGCCTCTCCGCACGTGGTAAACGTTTACATCACGCAGGGAAACAGGATGCCTGCCTCCGGGAGGTTCCTCGCTTCCTGCTTCCTTCCACCACGTCACGCAATTCATGGACCAGCATTCGCCATATAGCCGCCTTGCTCCCGTTTCGAGCGCGCTCACCGTCATCCCGAGCAATACCGTCATTTCGAACAACCACTCGTCGAGAAAGCACTCTCGCGTGGCACCCCCTTACCGTCATTTCGAGCTTGTCGAGAAATCTCTCTCGTGAGGCGCTTCCGCCGAGAGTTCCCTCGACTGCGCCCAGGCAGACGAGGGGACAGTCGCCGGATCACGGGCTGGCACTCTCGATGCGCATCTTCGGCATGACGACGATCCGCCACACCAGGCGATCTCACCGGGCAAGCGGCCCGCAGGGCCACATGGCCAAAGGAATCACCGAGCAATGGTCGAGCTACAACGGAAGCAGATCCTGATCAATGGCACGCCACGGCTGCTGATCTCCGGCGAGATCCACTATTTCCGGTTGCACCGCGAGGAGTGGGCCGACCGCATCGCCAAGCTCAAGGCGGCGGGTGGCAATACCGTCGCCTCCTACATTCCCTGGCTCTGCCATGAGCTGGAGGACGGCTCGCTCGATCTCGATGGTCATAGCCGCCCGGAGCTCGACCTCGGCGCCTTCATCGATCTCGTAGCAGAGCAGGGACTCTTCTTCATAGCCCGGCCCGGCCCCTTCGTCATGGCCGAGATGAAGAACGAGGGAATCCCCTACCGCCTCTATGAGGAGCACCCCGGGATCGTGCCGGTGGGCTGGGACGGCACGCCCGCCCCGACCCGCACCGTCGATTACCTCGCCCCCGCCTTTCTCCACGAGACCCGCCGCTGGTATGAGGGCGTGATCCCGATCATCGCCCGGCGGCTGCAGCCCGAGGGCGGCAATGTGGTCGCGGTCCAGCTCGACAACGAGGTCGGCATGCTCTCCTGGGTCAGCAACAGCCCCGATCTCACCGATCATCTCCTCGCGGATTTCTGGTCGTGGCTCGGCGAGCGGGAAGCACGCTATCCGTTCTCAGGGAAAGACGTGGCTGCACGCAACGCCGCGATTCGCTCGCCCGAGGCGTCATGGTCCGCCGACCTCATGCGCGATCTCGGACATTACATGCGGGATCGCTTTGCCCGCTATGTCGCCGCGCTCCGGGGCTACGCGGAGGAGTTCGGCATCCACGATGTGCCGTTCATCGTCAACATTCACGGCACGGAGGCCGGTGGCGGCGCGAGTTTCCCGATCGGTATCAGCCAGCTCTACGAAAGCTACACCCAGGCTCCGGGCTATCTCGCCGGCAGCGATCACTATCTCGGCAACCTCACTGCCGCCAACGGCCCCGACTGGTACCTCATGAACGCCTTCATGGAGGCCGTCAACCGGCCCGAGCAACCGCTGTCCTCGGTTGAGTTCGAGGCGGGTTCGGGAGACTACGGGCAGAGCATGGGCGCCCGGCTCGATCCCTCGGCGGCCGACTTCAAGCTCCGGATGGCGATCGTGCAGGGGAACCGCCTCATCAACTACTACCTCTTCACCGGCGGCATCAACTACCGGCTGGATCGGCGCACCGGGGATGGAAACGACCGCATCAGCTTCACCGGCGAGCGCCACGGTACCGGTGCGCCGGTCGGGCCGGAGGGCCAGCTCAACTACACCTACGACCGCCTGGCACGCACCAACGCAATGCTTCTCGCCTTCGAGGACGCGCTCGCGACGATGGATGAGGAGCGCGACGACCCGGCGATGGCGTTCATTCCCGACTACTTCATGACCGAGAGCGTCTATCGCGGCAACCCGGTGATGGAGACGATTGCCGACAACCTGCGCGCCAATCGCTTCGGCGGGCCGGGTCAGGCGACGATCCGCGCCCTCCAGCAGCTGAACTATCGCTACACCGCCGTCGATATCCAGAACCGCCCGCTCGATGTCGCCACCACCCCGGTGCTGGTGCTTGCCTCCGCGCGCTACATGGCGGCCGGGGTTCAGGAGAAGCTCGTCGCTTATCTCAAAGCCGGGGGCAAGCTCTTCCTGCATGGCGAGGTGCCGGTGTACGACATGACGGGCGCCGACTGCACGGTGCTGCTCGCGGCGCTGGGGCTGGAGCCCGCCACGGACCGCGTCTCCACGCACCGCTACTTCCTGTCCGTGAATGCCGATGGCTGGGCCGCGCCCCGTCCGGAGTTGCGGGTGGAGCGTGCGCAAACCTTCCGCCCGCTGCCGGAATGCACGCTCTTTCGTGTCTACGGCGCCGACGAAGCGTGTGGCTTCGACATTCCGGTTGGCGCGGGCCGCGCGATCGTGCTCACGTGCGCGCTGCCAACCGATCTCGATTTCTTCCAGCAGGCGTTCTCGCGGCTGGGAGCGAACGCTGGCCTCACGCATAACAATCCGGAGCGCAACATCTTCCTGAACTCGGCCCGGAACGACGCCGGAGAGCGCGTCGTTCACGCCCTCAATCTCGATGGCTTCGACAAGCTCATCCACATCTCCGAGCAGGGGAGGGCCCTCTTCGGCGGGCGCCCGGTCATGCTCCGGGCGCGAGATGGCGTGATGCTCCCACTTGATCTCGATCTCGGCGGGGACGTTCGCGTGCTCTGGTCGACCGCGGAGATCGTCGCGCGTGGCGAGGGGAACATCACGCTGCGGCTGACGGGCGATGCCGACGAGATGGCCCTCGAACTCCCCGTCGGCACGACCATCGTTCCCGACGAGTCGATCGCCGTCGCCACCTCGGTCGAGCAGACGGACATCCGTGTGAATCGCCGTGGCACGGGCCGCGAGCTTCTGACCATTCGCTGGGAGTAGGCTTCCCGCTCGGGCGCTCCGCGTACGGGTGTCTTCGCAGGTATCCGCCTTGCCACACCCATCCCGCCGTTCACGCCCGATCTTCCCATGTGTAGGGTGCGGCCAAGAAGCCTGTCCTCGCCGTGCGACGAAGCGGAGCCGAAGGATGCCGTTCCGGTCGACCGCAGGTCGACATGCAAAAGGGAGCCTAATTCGACAAGAATCTCGCCCTCTTGATATGCCCCTTCGGGGCATCGGAACGGCACAAGACGGTTCCCTACTCGTGGACACATTGCGGCACGTCGGCACCCCGTTACACCGGTTGCGCCGACCGTCTTTCCGATGCGTTTTCACTCGGCTGCGCCGGTTCCGCTGGGAACACCTCTCCCCAATCATCGTCGTTCCAGTCGTAGACCGGATTCTCCTCCGCCGTGCTGTCAGCGGATCGCGGCGCCATCGTCTCGGTGCCCGCGCCGGTCTCCCCGCCGGCGCGCTCGCTGATTCCACACCGGTATCCTCCCCGCGCCGCACAGCCGAGGATCACGATGAGTACGACGACATTCAGCATGTCGGGCATGCCCAGTCCTTTCGAGCAGGTCTCTCCCAACCCACGTTGATTGCTCGCAGGCAGCGGCCCATCTCCCCGCGCCCGGTTGTTGTCTTCCCACCTTTGATAACGCGGGAAGTCGACAGGGCGTTTCACCCGGATCGTCAAATCTTCATTTCAGCAGCGCATCACAGCGCAGGCGGGAGCAATCCGTAGGGCAGCCGTACCGCATCCGCCGCACAGTGGTTGTGGTTGTGGTTTTGGTTGTGGCTCATAGCTCGATGAAAGAGAGAGCGGCTATGCGCCGTCAGGCGTCGTCGCGGCGCACGTCCGGATTGGAAGGTGAATCCGGAACTCGTGTCCCCGGCTTGTCGAGCTGGCGGCTGATCCTGCCGAGACGCTGGAAGATCAACGCGACTGCGGTCACGGGAAGCATGACGACGACAATTACGCCAATCTCAGGGAGGCCGAATCCCGTCACGGCTAAGGTTTCCTCCTTGGCCGTTCATTGGGGGTGTCGGCTAGGTGGGCACCGTAGTCGAATGCGATTTTCGTCGGTGGCTTTTCCACGGGGGGCGCTACCTCAACGCGGTATCATGAGCGGCGGACATCCGGATCGCAGCCGCGCTGACGTGCGGCGGCCATCGCAAAGGGATCGAACCATGGACATGAAACTGGAACTCATGACCGTCCCCGTCTCGGACGTGGATCGCGCCAAGCACTTCTACACCGAGAAGCTCGGCTTCAACGCGGATCACGATCATCAGGTGAATGCCGACCTCCGCTTCGTGCAGCTCACCCCTCCCGGCTCGGCCTGCTCGATCGCCATCGGCACCGGCCTGACCACGATGGCGCCCGGATCGCTCGAAGGGTTGCAGATGGTCGTGACCGATATCGAGGCGATGCACGCGCAACTGCAGGAGCGTGGAGTCGAGGTCAGCGACATTCAGGACATGCCGTGGGGCTCGTTCGTCTTCTTCAGCGACCCCGACGGCAATCGCTGGGCCCTCCAGCAGGTTACTCCCCGCACCGGAAAAGCCTGAGCCGAAGCCCGGGGGGTGATGCCGTTTGTCATCATCCCCCCCAATGCCGGCCGCCTCAGAACCGGTTGTCGGCCCGCCACCGCTATCCCATCGCCCTCCACCGCTGAGCCCCGTGAGGATGGCGAGTGTGAGGAATGTCGCGAGATAGGTGCCCCACGGCCCGCGGCCGATCCGCTCCACGTCGAGTCGCTGGAGGATGCGGGTGATAAAGGCGAGCGCCAGCCCGAACAAGACGAGCAGTCTTGCCGCCCCCGCGATCGGGAAGGCCCCGGTTTCCGGCACGCGCCGTTCCAGGCGCCACATGTCGCTCTCCTTAGTGCCCGAGATGCTGTGCCAGCGCCAGCCCATCGAGAGAGCGAGCAGGGAAAGGCTCGCGATCAGCGCCAGCGGAGCGCAATCGGCGGGTGAGAGCGGGGTCGCCGCGATCGCCAGACCGGTTGACGGGCGATATGCCGTGCGATGCGACCTCGGAGACACGAGAGAGCGCGGCGAGGCAGTCCCTCGCCGCGCTCTACCGATATATGCAGGGGCACCCCCGGTTTTGCAACGCCCGCTTGGCTGAGGAGGATCAGTGCGCCGCCCCAACCTCCTCGCTCGCCGGCGTGTTCTCGATCGTGAACGGGCGCGGTGGCGTCCGGAAGGCGACATTCATCCGGTTCCAGCTGTTGATCGCGATCACCGCCAGCGTGAGATCGCCGAGTTCCTGCTCGCTGAACTGGGATCGCGCCTGCTCGAAGACCGCATCCGGGACTTCCCGGTTCTCCAGCGTCGTGACTGCCTCGGCCCAGGCCAGCGCTGCTTGTTCGCGCTCGGAGAACCAGGGCGCCTCGCGCCACGCGCTCAGCACGGCGATTCGGTCCTCGCGCTCGCCGCGTTCGCGCAGCTCCTGGATATGCATGGCAAGGCAGAACGCGCACCCGTTGATCTGCGAGACGCGGGTGCGCACGAGATCGAGCAGATTGACATCGAGCCCGGTCGTCTTCAGATAGTTTTCCATGCCCAGGATCTGCTGACGTGCACCCTGCAGCGCTGATGGATCGGTGATGCGACGGGACATAGCGGAAACTCCTTGCCTGGCTCCGGCATTGGCAGCGCAGGCGCTCATCGACGGCAGGCGCGATGCTCCCTGCATCGTCTGGCCGTCCTGTCACCTTGACGATTGGGCGAACAATCGCGTGACACCTCCTGCCGATCCACGGCAGAGCGCATGCCAGAAAATCATGGAGCGTCGTCGTTGCGGCAGTCATGCGCGTATCCGCGTCGCGGGCGTGGTGGCAGTCGGGCGTGATCTACCAGGTCTATCCCCGCTCGTTTCAGGATGGCGGCGCCGATGGGATCGGCGATTAACCCGGATTCGAGGCACGCTTGCCGTATCTGGCGGCACTCGGCGTCGATGCGGTCTGGCTCTCCCCGTTCGACCCCTCGCCGATCGCCGATTTCGGGTAAGACGTCTCCGACTACTGCGATGTCGACTCGGTCCTCGGCACGCTCGGTGAGTTCGATTCCCTGCGTGAACGCGTCCACGATCATGCGCTCAAGCTCAACATCGATTTCGTGCCGACCCTCGCATGTCCATCCGAGAGCTCTATGGCTCAGGCGGCCCCAAGGGGCTGCGATGGCGGGCACACGGGCCCGCCCGTTCGAATGGATTGCCCTCGTTATCGGGCGGCGGCGAGCGCTCCTGCGGACCGGTCGGCGGCGGTTGGCACCTTCAGCTCTGCCAGCAGCGCCGCCAGCTCCTCCCGATCGGAATCCGTGATCGCGGCCAGCGGCGGCCGGGCCGGGCCTGCCTTGTGCCCCAGGATCTCCATCGCCGCCTTCATCACCGAGACCTCATAGCCGAGGCGGCGCTGGCGCAGCGCGTAGATCGGGCGGACGACGCGATGGTGGAACTCAGCCAGCCCCGCGTAATCCCCCGAGCTCGCGAGATTGAAGAGCGTAGCCGACGCCTCCGGCCAGAAGCAGGCCAGCGACGACGTGAAGCCCTCCGCCCCCGCCGCGAAGTACGGCCCGACGAGGTCGTCGCCCGTTCCCGCGAGCCAGACCAGCCGGTCCGCCCCGACCTTGTCGCTCACGTATTCGCGGATTTGCTGGAAGAGGCGAACATCCCCGCGGCCATCCTTGAACGCGATCACCTGCGGGATCTCCGCGACCAGTTGCTCGACCATCTTCGGGGTGAAGAGGGCGGCGTCTCGCGCGTACGGGATGATCCCCAGCGATGTCCCCGCCGCGATATCCGCGTAGTAACGGATTAACCCCTCGGCGTCGGGCTTGCCGTAATACGGCGGCACGATCATCACTGCCGCCGCGCCCGCCTCCTCCGATGCCTTCGCCAGCTCGGCGCCCAGCCGCGGGCCGACACCGGCGGCCGCGATTACCGGCTTGTCACCGGCCGCCTCGACGGTTGCCCGCACCACATCGATTGCTTCGGCGGGCGTCAATGCGAAGAACTCGCCCGTTCCGCTCGGCGCTACGATCGCCGACACATCGCTGCCGGCGAGAAACGATGCATTCGCCCGCACCGCGTCGAGATCGACGCTGCCATCACCCGCGAACGGGGTGATCGGGAATGCGAGTGCGCCGCGCAGGCTCGCGCGGAGCGCGTCCGCCGTCCATCCGGATGCCGCCATGATGCTCTCCTGTGTAACGCCGTTGTTCACGCCGCGAGACGACCCCACCGAATCAACCGGCGAACGATCTGCTCGCGTATTCATTCCTGACCCATTGACATCAGGAAACCGGTCTCTATAATCAATCCTATCGTTGTGCAAGTCAACTTGCAATAAAGGGTCTTGGCGGAAACTCTAATCTCTATCCGTGCGACCGCCCGACGGTGGGGCGGCGGCGAAGGAGCATTGGTTCATGGATGAGCGCGTGCAAAACCGGTCACACGGGGTGATCGATCGGCGAACGGTGATGAAGTATGGAGCGGGTGCCGGGGTGGCCGTCGCCGCCGGCGCCCATCTCGATGGTGCGATGGCCGCCGGTGGGCAGCGTGCCAGCGCATCCCTGCGGCAGCAGGGCGCGGCGCCCGTGCGCGGCGGCGAATTGATCGTCTCCGATGAGAAGGCGGTCGCCTCGCTCGATCCGCACTACGAGAGCGTGCCCGATCCGGCCCACTCGCTCATGTTCGACCGCTTGATCGCGAACCGGCCGACTGGCAACGAGGACGAGCCGTGGGCGATCGAAGGCGAGCTCGCCGAATCCTGGGAGTTTGCGCCGGACGGGCTCTCGATGACCTTTGCGCTGCGTCCGGGTGTGGTCTTCCATGATGGCTCGCCCTGGAACGCCGAGGCGGCCAAGTGGAATTTCGACCGCATCAAGAGCGACCTCTCGGTGCTGAAGTCGCAGATCACCTTCATCACGGGGGCGGAAGCGGTCGATGACATGACGCTGAAGCTGACCTTCTCCGAGCAGACGGCCTCGCCCGCGCTGCTTCAGATCGCCAGCGTCAGTCAGATGGTCTCCAAGGCAGCCGTCGAGGAGAAGGGCGATGAGGAGTTCGGCCGCTCGCCGGTCGGCACCGGCCCCTGCAAGTTCGTCGAGTGGATTCCGGACGACAGCCTCCGCCTGGAGCGCAATCCGGACTACTGGCGGAAGGGCGATGACGACCAGCCGCTGCCCTACTTCGATACGATCAAGTCGCTGCATGCGGTCGATCTCGCCCGCGCGTCGGTCGAGCTGCGCAGCGGCAACATCATGGCCTACCAGTTCCCGCCTGCACGGGACATCCCGACGCTCATGAAGGACGAGAACGTCGCTTTCATCACCGCGCCGGCGACCTATCGCGCCGATCTCGCCCGCGTGATGATCAACATGAACGCCGAGCCGTTCACCGATCTCGCGATCCGTCAGGCCGCGTTCTACGCGCTGGACGAGGCCGGCTTCGCGAATGCAATGGGCCCCGGCATCATGGAGCCGCACCACTCGCTGTGGTGGGCGCCGGGCGTGCTCGGCTACGACGAGTCGATCCAGACCATCGGCTACGATCCGGACAAGGCGAAGCAGCTTCTGGCCGACGCCGGGCATCCGGATGGCATCGATATCGTGCTGACGATCCAGAACCGCACTAATGACCGGCAGGCGGCGCAGATCCTCAAGCAGATGTGGGATCAGGTTGGGCTCCGGACCGAAATCGAAGCCGGCGAGCGCGTGACCTTCAACGCCGACTTGGCCGCTGGCAAGTACCAGGTGGCGATCATCGGCACCTCGATCCTGCCCGATCCCGAGAGCGCATCCTCCAACTTCACGACCGGCGGTCTTGCCAACTGGGGCAAGTACAGCAACCCCGAGGTCGATAACCTCGTGCTCGAAGGACGCCGGATGGACGATCGCGCCGAGCGGGCCGAGATCTACAAGGAGATTCAACGCATCATCAATGCGGACGCCGGGCTCAAGATCCTCGCGCGGCATCCCCTCGGGTTCGCCACCTCCAAACGCTTGCAGGGCGTGACCTCGACCGGCGGCAGCCTCGAGCTGCGCTTCGCATCCATCGCCGAATGATCTCCGGGCCGGGCGTGCCGTCGTGCCGTGCCCGGCCACCAACTCCCAGGATTCCCTTATGCAGGCATTTCTGATCCGGCGACTGCTGCTTGCGATACCGGTGCTCTTCGTCGTCTCGTTGGTCGTCTTCATCCTGACCAACTGGTTGCCGGGCGATGCCGCGCTGGCCCGGTTTGGCGAGGAGGGCATCGACCAGCAGCGATACGAGGCACTCCGCGCCGAGATGGGGCTCGACCGTCCCGCGCCAGTCCGGTATTTCCAGTGGGTCGGCGATACCCTGCGCGGCGATTTTGGCAACTCGACGCGCAACAAGCAGCCCGTCTCGGAACTGATCGCCACCCGATTTCCGGTGACGCTGCAACTGGCGGTGACGAGCCTCATCGTCGCCCTGCTCATCTCGATCCCGGCCGGGATCATCTCGGCGATGAGACCGGGATCGATTGTCGACCGGGTGGTGACGGTGCTGGCGGTCGCCGGTGTGGCGATGCCGAGCTTCTGGCTGGCGGTCCTGCTGATCCTGCTGTTCTCGCTCCGGCTGAACTGGCTGCCGCCATCGGGCTGGGCGTACTTTACTGACTCGCCGTTACAGGCGATGAAGCTGCTCATCATGCCCTCCCTCGTGTTGGGGACGGCGAGCGCCGCTTCGCTGATGCGGCACCTGCGATCGTCCCTGGGTGAGGAGTTACGGCAGGCGTACGTGACCGTGGCTCACGCCAAGGGGCTCGCCAACCGGCGGGTCGTCTTCCGGCATGCGCTGAAGAACGCGATGATCCCCGTCATCACCATGATCGGGTTGCAGATCGGGCACTTGCTTGGCGGTTCGGTGATTGTGGAGACGATGTTCGGGCTGCCGGGGTTGAGTCGCGCCACGGTCGATGCGATTCTCTCCCGTGACCTTCCCGTGCTGCAGGCAACGGTGCTCTTCGCGGCAGTGACGGTGGTGGTCGCGAATCTCCTCACCGATGTCTGCTATGCCTGGCTCAATCCAAGGATTCGATACTCATGAGCGCGCAGCGAGCAGCGGTTGCAACCAACGGCGCGAGCACGGCAACGCTCGGGCAGACCGAGCGCAAATCGGTCTCGCTCTGGCGTCAGAGCGCCCATGCGTTCTTCGAGACGCGGCTGGCTGGTGTCGGCCTCTTCCTGGTGCTGGTCGCCATCCTGATGGCCGTGCTGGCGCCGCTGGTCGCGCCCTACGATCCCAACTTCGGGGATTTCTCCAGCGTGCTCGCCAAGCCGAGCTGGCAGCACTGGCTGGGGACGGATGAGTTGGGGCGCGACATCCTGAGCCGGCTGATGTATGGCAGCGTCGTGTCGCTGCAAGTCGGCTTCGGCGCGACGATCCTGACGACTTTGATCGGCGTCTCGATTGGTGTGGCGGCCGGCTATGCCGGCGGCTGGGTCGATGAGGTTGTGATGCGGGTGACGGACGGCCTCCTCGCCTTCCCGTCGCTGATCCTGGCGCTGGCGATCGCTGCGGTCTTCGAGCCCAGCATCACCAGTATTCTCCTTGCGATTTCGATTGTCTCGTTCTCGACAATGGCGCGGCTCGCCCGGGCCAGCACGCTCTCGATTCGAGAGCAGGAGTTTGTGGAGGCCGCACGCGCGAGTGGCGCCAGCACGCCGCGCCTGATCCTGGTGCACATCCTTCCCAACTCGCTCTCGCCGATCATCATTCAGTTCGCGCTACTGGCGTCGTACGGCATCCTGGCGGAAGCGAGCCTGAGCTTCCTGGGCGTCGGCGTGCGACCGCCGCAGTCGTCGTGGGGCGGGATGCTGCAATCGGGGTATCAGTACCTGGAAATCGCGCCGTGGCTCTCGATCGTACCGGGCTTGACGATCTTCCTGACGGTGCTTGGCTTCAATCTGGTGGGGGATGGGCTCCGCGCCGCCTTCAACCCGCGCCTGCGGCACGGCGCCGGATAGGCTCGGTGCCGACGCCGCGATGGATTGATTCCCGTTCGTATGGGCGGACCCCCGCAGGGGTTGTCCGCCCGATATACGGGCGTTTGCTGCGATGGATTGATTCCCGTTCGTAGGGTGCGACTGTATGTCGCACCCTACGAACAGATTCGGCAGGCTTCGGTAGCCGAACCCGCCGCGATACAACAAAGTCAGGCATTGGGCAGGCGCACCCGCGTCGATTAATCGATATGATGCTGCACATGCAGCACTTTCCGGTGTTGTGCGGCGTGCGTGACACCTCGTGTGAGAAGGGGAACCTGTGAAGATTACGGACATGAACGTCATACCGGTAGCGATCGCGGACGCGCCGCTGCGGAACTCGGTCGGCCTCCACGAGCCCTATGTGAACCGGATTGTTGTCGAGCTCATCGGCGAGGATGGCCTCTCCGGCTTCGGCGAGGCGTCGTACTCGACCAGGACCTGCGAGACTCTGCAAGCCCTGCGCGCCGACATCGTTGGCCAGGACTCGCTGAACCTGAACGCGCTTCAGCAGATCGTCAGTGCCCGCCTCAGCTTCCCCGACGAGACCAATCTCGACCCGGTCTTCAAGAACTTCGATCTCACGCCCCGGCGCCCCAATAGCGCCTTTGCCCGCACCTACAGCCCGATCGAGGTCGCCGCGCTCGACCTCTCCGGTCGCGCGCTCGGCATTCCCGTCAGCGAGCTGCTCGGCGGTCGCGTGCGGGATGCAGTGCCGTTCAGCGCCTACCTCTTCTACAAGCACGCTGGCGGTGGCGGCGAGGGCAACGATCTGCGCGAGGACGTCTACGGCGAGGCGATGACGCCCCAAGGGGTCGTCGCCCAGGCGAAGCAGATGATCGGCACCTACGGCTTCAAGAGTATCAAGCTGAAGGCCGGCGTCTTCCCACCGGACGATGAGATCGCCGGGATTCTGGCCCTGCGCGAGGCGTTCGGTCCCGATGTACCGCTGCGCATCGATCCCAACTGCGCCTGGACGGTGGAGACCTCGCTCCACGTCGGCAGCGAGCTGGCGGGCACGCTGGAGTACTTCGAGGATCCGACGCCGGAGATCTCCGGGATGGCCGCCGTACGCAAGGGTTTGCTCGAGCGCGGGATCGACATGCCCCTCGCGACCAACATGTGCGTCACCAGCTTCGGCGACATCCCGGAATCGGTCGCCAAGGACGCCGTCCAGGTCATTCTCGGCGATCACCACTACTGGGGCGGCCTGCGCGCGGTCGTGGAGCTTGGCCGCATCTGCTCGACCTTCGGGATGGGCCTCAGCATGCACTCCAATTCCCATCTCGGCATCTCGTTGATGGCGATGACCCACCTCGCCGCCGCAACCCCGATGCTGACTTACGACGCCGACACCCACTATCCGTGGTTGCACGACGCCGACGAGGTAATCCAGGGCGGCAAGGTCCAGTTTGTGGATGGCTGCGTGACGGTGCCATCCACGCCCGGCCTGGGCTTCGAGATCGATCGTGATGCGCTTCAGCGCGGGCACGAGCGCTTCCAGCGCATCCCATACCGCGACCGTGACGATGTGACCTACATGCGCAAGACCGTCGATCCGGCCTGGGAGAAGAAGCTCCCGCGATGGTAGGGCCAGCCGGATCCCAGGAAGGTGGTTCGCCGGAAATAGAAGATGCCGTCGACGTCCCGCAGCGGGGACAGTCGACGGCGCCCGTCCGTACCGGGCTCGACGCGATTGATCGCGCGATCGATGCGCACTACGACCGGCTCTCCGCCGGCCAGCGCCGCGCGATCGATCGCATGCTGGCCGATGTCCGCTACGGCGCGGTCGTCTCCGCGCCGCAGCTCGCCGCCGCCGCCGGCATCAGCGAATCGACCGTCACCCGCGCCGCCCAGACGCTCGGCTTCTCCGGCTACCCCGATCTTCAACGGCATCTCCGCGCGCAGTTCGTCGCACCGGTGGAGGAGCGTCTCACCCCGCTCGCCGCAGATTCGGATCCCGCGCAACCCGCCAGCATCGCCCGGCGAGTGATGCTCGACGATGCAATGCACATCCGGGAGATGGCCGAGGATCTCTCCACCGCCGGGATCGACACTGTGGTGCAGACGCTCACCGCCGCCCGCCGCGTCCTCGTCTTTGGCGAGCGCGGCTCGCACGGCCTCGCACTCATGCTGGGCATCGGCCTCCGCCTCATCCTCGATGATGTCCGCATCCTCAGCCAGAGCGCGGGCGATGTCGCGGACCAGTTGATCGGTCTCAAACCCGAGGATGCGGTGGTCGCCATCAGCTTTCGCCGCGTCGACCGCACCACGGTCGATGTCCTGAAACAGGCCCGTCGCGCCGGCGCCGCCACGATCGCGCTCACAGATCACCGCTCCAGTTCCGCCGCGCGCGCCGCCGATCGCGCGCTGATCGCCCACATCGGCACCCTGCGGTTGCTCCCCTCCTTCGCGCCCGGCGCGAGCCTCATCAACGCCCTGCTGGAGGAGGTCGCCGCCGTCTCCCGCCCGACCGCGACCGCCCGTCTTCGCGAGGCGGAAGAGCTCTGGCAGCAGTTCCACAGCTACGCCGACGACCCGGACTAGCGCCGCATCAAGCCTGAACGCTGTGGGGCGGTGTCCATGCCGACATCCATATTCCCCACGAGCGGCAAGCGCGGTCCCCCTTCGCATGGAACGACGAGGGTGGTCATGAGCTCCCTTTTCGTACGGGTCGACACATGGGTCGACCCTCACGCTCGCATGCGACCGGTTCGAATGCTCGGGCGGTGTTCATGGGATGGCGGGGGCGGATACCCTTCGGCTTCGCTTCGTCGCACGGCGAGGAAAAGCTTCCTGGGTCCGCCCAGTTGCTCGTCGCTCGATATCGCCGTCCGGAATTCCGACGCTAAACGCACTCACACCCGTATTCACGGCTTCACCACCTACGGCGCCGCCCCGCGTCACGGTGACCAGCAGGCGTACGAGGCGGCGCCGGGCATTCCCTCTGCCCGGCGGCGCCCTCCACCTTCCCGCCCTGAAGCCAGGAAGATCTCGCCTTCCACCTCCTGGTCCCACATATAGTACTCGACGTTGAATCATTGTCTATATATAGTGGTATAATAGGTAAAGAAGCCGGCTAGACGGGTCACACATTCACCCCTGCCCATCCCCGCTGACCGTATGAGCCGGTGCAATGGCCAGAATATCCTCGGCGAGTATCTTGCGCGCCTCGCGCGAGTCTGACGATCTGGGAAGGACGTGCATCATGACTGCGAACAGGAACGACACCGCCACCAAGAAACCGGCACCGCAGGGATTGCGCATCCCGCGTCGCTTCACGCAGGCCGGAACCGACCCGTTCACCCAGGTCGAGTGGACCCGCCGTACCTCCCGCATCGCCAACCCAGACGGCTCGGTCGTCTTCGAGATGCCGGATGCCGAGGTGCCCGCCGCCTGGTCCCAGGTCGCGACCGACATCATGGTCAGCAAGTACTTCCGCAAGGCCGGCGTCCCTCAGCTCGACGCCGAGGGCCAGCCCGTGCTGGACGACGCCGGGAACCCGGTGCTCGGGCCGGAGCGTTCCGCCAGGCAGGTGATCCACCGCCTCGCCGGGACCTGGCGCTGGTGGGGCGAGCAGCACGGCTATTTCGCCACCGCCGACGACGCCCAGGCGTTCGAGGACGAGTTGAAATACATGCTCGCCACCCAGATGGCCGCGCCCAACTCGCCGCAGTGGTTCAACACCGGTCTCGCCTGGGCCTACGGCATCACCGGTCCCGCCCAGGGGCACTTCTACGTCGATCCCGCCAATCCGGAGGTCGTGCAGCAGAGCGCCGACGCCTACACCCGCCCGCAACCTCATGCCTGCTTCATCCAGAACGTCGGGGACGATCTCGTCAACGACGGCGGCATCATGGATCTCTGGGTGCGGGAGGCGCGTCTCTTCAAGTACGGCTCCGGCACCGGCACCAACTTCTCGAAGATCCGGGGAGAGGGCGAGCCCCTCTCCGGCGGCGGCTCCAGCTCCGGCCTGATGAGCTTCCTCAAGGTCGGCGACCGCGCGGCGGGCGCCATCAAGAGCGGCGGCACCACGCGCCGCGCCGCGAAGATGGTCGTGCTCGACGCCGATCATCCCGATATCGAGCAGTTCGTCGATTGGAAGCCACGCGAGGAGTTGAAAGTCGCGGCGATGGTCGAGGGCATGAAGCACCTGACCCCGGCCCAGCAGGCCCGGGCCAAGGAACTCGGACTCGACCTGACCTATGACTTCAATGGCGAGGCCTATGGCACCGTCTCCGGCCAGAACTCCAACAACTCCGTGCGCCTCACCAACGACTTCATCGAGGCCGTGCGTGATGACCGTGACTGGAACCTGATCCGGCGCACCGATGGCGGCGTCTACAAGACGATCCGCGCGCGGGATCTCTGGAAGCGCATCGCCGAGGCCGCCTGGCAGAGCGCCGATCCCGGTGTCCAGTTCGACACCACCATCAACGAGTGGCACACCAGCCCCGAGGGTGGGCGCATCAACGCCTCGAACCCGTGCTCCGAGTACATGTTTCTCGACAACACCGCCTGCAATCTCGCCAGCCTGAACCTGGTGAAATTTCTGGACGTCGAGACCGGCTCCTTCCATATCGACGCGTTCCGGCACGCTGTGCGGCTCTGGACGGTCGTGCTCGAGATCAGCGTGCTGATGGCCCAGTTCCCCAGCCGCGAGATCGCCCGCCGCTCCTACGACTACCGCACCCTGGGGCTTGGCTACGCGAATCTCGGCACCGCCCTGATGATCCTCGGCCTGCCCTACGATTCCGATGAGGCCCGCGCCTGGACCGGTGTCGTCACCGCACTGCTGACGGGTGAGAGCTACGCCGCCTCCGCCGAGCTGGCGAGCGTGCTCGGTCCCTTCCCGGAATACGAGAAGAACGCGCCGCACATGCTGCGCGTCATCCGCAATCACCGCCGCGCCGCCTACGATGCGCCGAAGGACGAGTACGAGGACCTCTCCGTCCTGCCGATGCCCATCGATCAGGCGCTCGCGCCCGCCGATCTGCGCGACGCCGCCCAGCATGCCTGGGATACTGCGCTGGAGCGAGGCGAGCGACACGGCTACCGCAACGCGCAGGTCACGCTCCTCGCGCCGACCGGCACCATCGGCCTGCTGATGGATTGCGACACCACCGGTATCGAGCCGGATTTCGCGCTGGTCAAGTTCAAGAAGCTTGCCGGCGGCGGCTACTTCAAGATCGCCAACGGGTCGCTCGCCCCGGCCCTCAAGCGACTCGGCTACAACGAGCAGGAGCGCCGGGAGATCCTCACCTACGTGCTCGGCACCCTGACCCTCGACGGCGCACCCCACGTCAACCGCGATTCGCTCATGGCCAAGGGGCTCACCGCCGGCGATATCGACCGGATCGAGAAGGCTCTGCCGGCTGCCTTCGAGCTCGGCTTCGCCGTCAACGCCTGGACGCTGGGCGCGGAGGCGTTGGAACGGCTCGGCCTGACCAGGGAACAGGCCAGCGCCCCCGGCTTCGACCTGCTGCGCGCAGTCGGCTTCACCCGCGAGCAGGTCGCGGAGGCCAACGACGTGATCTGCGGCGCGATGACGGTCGAGGGCGCACCGCACCTGCAGCCGGAGCATTACGCAGTCTTCGATACCGCCAACAAGAGCGGGCGCAAGGGCACGCGCTTCATCGCGTACACCGGGCATCTGCTGATGATGGCCGCCGCCCAGAGCTTCCTCTCCGGCGCCATCTCGAAGACGATCAACATGCCGCACGAGGCATCCGTCGCCGACGTCGAGGACGCCTATCTCGCCGCCTGGGAGCATGGTGTCAAGGCGATGGCGATCTACCGCGACGGCTCCAAGCTGAGCCAGCCCCTCTCGAACCGGAGCGAAGCCCGCGCCTCGGACGACACCGAGACCGTCAAGGCCGCGGTGGAGGATGCGGTCGCCACGGCGGTCGCGGCCAAGGACGCCGAGATCGCGGCGCTGCGATCCCGTCTGGCCGAGCTGGAGGCGGAGAAGGCCGCATCGCCGCGAACGTCCGTTGCCGCGACCACGACGCAGGCGACGCTCCCCGGCATGCCTTCGATCCCGGTCCGGCGCCGGTTGCCCGCCAAGCGGCACGGCTTCACGCAGGAGGCGCGGATCGCCGGTCACAAGCTCTACCTGCGCACCGGCGAGTACGAGGACGGCACGCTTGGGGAGATCTTCATCGACATGCACAAGGAGGGCGCTGCCTTCCGCTCGATGATCAACAGCTTCGCGATCGCCATCTCCAAGGGGCTGCAATACGGCGTGCCCCTGGAGGAGTTCGTCGACACCTTCACCTTCGTCCGATTCGAGCCGCAGGGGATGGTGTCCGGGCACCCGAACATCAAGCTCGCCACCTCGGTCATTGACTTCGTGTTCCGTGTGTTGGGTCTGGAATACCTGGGTCGCACGGATCTGGTGCAGGTCGCGGAGACCTCGGGCTCGGTCGACCAGACGGGCGAGCACCGCGACCTCCTGCCCGCGCACGAGGCGGACGGGCGCGGCGTCGGCCCCAGCCCCGCCCAGCGCATCGCCAGCCCGGACGCACCCACTGTTCCCGTGACGGCCCCCGCCCCGGACGGCCAGCGCGACACCCCGCTCGCCAGCCTCGCCGCCCCGAACGGAACAGCATCCGGCGCAGCCTCATCCGCGCCGACGCTGGTCGCGCCCCGCCCGGAAGAGTCGCCAACCAGAAACGCTGCCGCCGCGGCCACCAACGCCCCGGACGCCCAGCTCGGCGACATGATGGGCGATGCCCCCTTCTGCGACGTCTGCGGGCACATCACGGTCCGGAGCGGTACCTGCTACACCTGCCTCAATTGCGGCAACAGCCTCGGCTGCAGTTAGCGGTCATTGGCCAGCGCATGCACGACCGAAGTAGGGGAGGAGCCTGTCTCCTCCCATCTCCATGCCAGACCTGGGAAGACACACAACGAACCTCCCCAGCGAACTCGGAACGCGATGGCCCCCTTGATGTCCTTGCTGTCGGACCGAAGCAACCAAGTTCTCGCTAGCTGTCGATCTCCTGAGAGACAGAGGTGAGGGACCGGTACCTAGACTTCCTATCCTCGTCAAGCATTCCTAATTGTCGCGATGGACTCCTCACCAGAACCGGTAGCGCCCCTCTTGGTTAGGAGTAGAGTACAGCTCGTCGAGAGCGAGTTGAGGAAAGCGTTCCTCGATGATGTCTAGGGCCCGTATGAGGAGTGAATGTTCTTTATCTTTGTCCTTGTGGGAGCTGAGGGCCGCCCAGCGAGAAGGGAAGTACCGCACGAGCATTCCTGCAAAATAGGAGATCGCGAACATGATCGATAACGTTGACAGTTGAAATCCAGTCTCGAAAGGCTCAACCAAATACGGAAACCCATACCGGTCGTTCTTGACAGGAAACTTTGCTTCAAGCTCAGCTGCAGCTGACGTTGTTTCGGATATACGGAACTCAAGACCGGGGATGTTCCCTAGGAGGTGATGGTGTTCCTGTTCCTGCAAGTGCAGGGAAGGCGGCCAGCCAAATCGTTCTTGGAGAACCTCTCGCTGAGGCAAATCCCCTGATGGATTCAGGATAAAGTAATCTGTCTGCATTTCGCCGTAGGAATAGACAATTGTTGGGTAGGCTCTCGCAGGACAGCCGAATGTACTTCTGTAAGCTTCCGTCAGATCTGGCAGCCGAGCGATCAGCGATGATAAGGAGAGCATTTGACTACTATGGTCGGCTCGTAAATTTTCTGTACCCAGATTCTCCATTGGCTCAAGGTACTGTCCATGGTAGAGCGAATAACCGCGTTCCCTATTCTTGGTCGCCTCCGCTAATTCTGCGAAGGTGCCGCGCGTAACCTCTGCGTCCAGATCAAGAATGGTCTTCCCTGTAGTTCTCAGTGTTTCCTTCCATTGAAATGCATTGAGACCATGCCCCTCCGCGAGACTTGTTTCGCCACCCTTCACGTCAGATGCCATAATGACTGAGCGGGCAAGTGAAAGGACCCCGTAATAGAGGAGCAAGGGCTTTGTGAGGTGAGAAGCTCCTTTCGCCGATTCGAAGTACTGTCGGCCCTGTGCTATGGCAGTTGCAACATCAAGCGATTGACGTGCACTGATCTTTCGTCCATGCCTTTGGTGCAAAGCGCCTGCACATATCTCACGACTCTCGAGCATTTTTAGGTCCGGCCAAGGTTTTGGGTCGTTGAGGATCAAATGCACCCCAGAATGTATGAAGTGCCGCCGCAAAGCGTCGTCCACTACTACTTCCTTCCATTGGCTTTGCTACCTGAGCTGTTGCTGTGCCTCGCGAGCATGTGGCCTATCGCAGTTCAAACTTGCTGATATTCACGTGTAAGGCGAAATTCTCGGTCTGTGACGAGATGAAACCACTTGGAGGCTCATCCCTAATGGTAGAGCAACTGGTCACACCCGAAGAGCTCTGGGAGATGCCGGACGTGCCCGGCAAGCGACGTGAGCTCGTCAATGGGGCCGTGGTGGAGGCGCCCGGTGCAGGTGCATTGCACGCCATGATTGCCTTTGCGCTCGCACGGCTTCTTGAGAGTTTCGTCCATCAGCATGATCTCGGCGTGGTCATGCCCGATGGCCTTGCTTATGTCCTTCGGCGCCAACCGGATCAGCTCCGTATCCCTGATGTCTCGTTCATTGCCTGGGATCTCGTGCCGGACGAAGGGATCCCCGAAGGCTTTTGGGAGGGGGCTCCCACCCTCGCCGTTGAAGTCGTCTCCCCGAACGACCGGGCGGATGACATTCACGCTCGTGTGCAGGATTACCTCGAAGCCGGGTCGAGGCAGGTCTGGATGCTCTGGCCGCGACGGCAATCGGTCTCCGTGTATGCGCCGGGCGTCGACACCCGCGAGCTCGGACCGGATGCGCTCCTCGACGGTCGGGACATCCTGCCGGGCTTTCATGTTCGCGTCGCCGACCTGTTCGACGTCCGTCGCAAGCGATAACGCGCCGTGTGCCGTGAGGTGAGGTGCGAGAGTCAAAGATGATGGCTGACTCCACTCGCGAGCGGAGTCAGCCATCCGTGCCCACTCCGTCAGGCGGAGCGGGCGGCGGACCGCTCGCGCACTGCATTCGCGGCGTCTTCGGTGACCAGGTCGCGGGCGATGGCGGCCCCCGCGACCGTGCCGTTCGCCGCCGCGGCGATCACCGCCGGCATCCGGCCTGAGTCCGCCCGCCGCGCCATGTCCCCCGCCGCGAACACTCCCGGCACGCTCGTCTGGCCGAGCTGGTCGATCTCGACGCTGTCGTCGTCCAGAATTCGGCACCCAAGCTGGCGCGGCAGGTCCGATCGCTGGAGCATCGGGGCAAGCGTGCTGAACACCGCGTGCCGTGCCAGCGGCTCCCCGCCCGCGAAGACGATCTGATCGAGTTGGCCGTCGCGCTGCTGCAACCGGATCACCGGCTCCTCCCGCACCGGCACCCCGTTCGCCTCCAGCTTCTCCCGCGTGGCCGCATCGAGGTCGGCAGGGCCATTGGTGCAGAGCACCACGTCGTCACTCAGGTGACGGAGGTGCAGCGCGAGATGGATCGCTTGAGGAGCACCGCCCAGTACGGCGAGCGGCATGCCGCGAACCTCGTAACCGTGGCAGAAGGGGCAGTGGTAGACGCCCCGTCCCCAGAGTTCGGCGATGCCCTCGATCGGCGGGTGCTCGTCGATTACGCCGGTGGCGAGCAGCAGCTTCCTCCCGCCCACAACCTCGCCTTCCGGCAGCGTCACCGCGAATCCGCCGTTCTCTTGCGATGCCACGTCGAGCGCCGCCACGTCCCGGATCTCGACGGTCCCGTAGCGTCCGAGCTCATCCCGAGCGATGCGGCGGAACTCCGCCGGTGGGGTGCCATCCCGCGTGATGAAGTTGTGCATGTGCGCAGCGGGAGCGTTGCGCGGCTTGCCAGAGTCGAGCACCAGGGTCGAGCGCAGGGAGCGGCCCAGCGCTTGGGCAGCGGCGAGACCGGCTGGTCCCCCGCCAACGATGATCGCATCGTACATATCTCGTCCTTTCCATGACCGGTGATCTGTCCCGGCCTTGACATGCGGCGCCAACGGGTCCACTCTACAAGTTAAGGTTAACGTGAAGTCAAGGGGGAGGAATGAGTGAGATGATGACGGTAGGACAGGGGACAACGATGACGATCGGGGAGCTTGCTGGCCGGTTCGGACTCGCTACGCACGTGCTGCGGCACTGGGAGAGCGAAGGGCTGCTGGAGCCAGCGACGCGGGTCAACGGTCGCCGCCGCTATGGCGCCGACCAGGTCGCCCGCGTTGTGTTGATCCTGCGTGGCAAGGCGGTCGGGTTGAGCCTCGCCGATATCCGCGAGATGCTGAATGCCCCCGATCGCGCGTCCCGGCAGGACGTGCTGCGGCGTCACCACGCCGAGCTGGAGCACCGGATCGCCGAGGCCGAGGTCGCGAAGGAGATGGTCGAGCACGCCCTCACCTGCGAGTACGCCGACTTCACACGGTGCCCGACGTTCCAGCACATCGCGGAGGGCTCCTGTCGGCTCATGGAGAGGCTCGATCAGCGGGCATCCCCGGTCGTGTCTCCGGCGCATGGCTGAGTCGCGATGCAGGGGGGCGCTTCCGTCCGGAATCAAATGTCGCGCAGCGTGATCGAGACCGGGCAGTGGTCGGATCCCATCACGTCGGCGTGGATCTCGGCGGCCGCGAGCTGCGGTGCCAGCGCCTGGCTGATGAGGAAGTAGTCGATGCGCCACCCGACGTTCCGTTCCCGCGCCCGCGACATCTGGTTCCACCAGGTGTACGCCTCGGTCACGTCCGGGTGCAGGTGCCGGAAGGTGTCCACGAACCCGTTGTCCAGGAAATCCTGGAATCGCTCGCGCTCCTCGTCCGTGAACCCGTGCGTCCGCCGGTTCTGCTTCGGGTTCGCGAGGTCGATCTCCTGGTGGGCGACGTTCATGTCACCGCAGAAGATGACCGGCTTCGGCGTGCCGCTGCCGTGCTGCCCCGCTTCGAGCTGCTTCATGAAGGCCAGGAATGCCGGATCCCACTGCCGGTAGCGCAGGTCCAGCCGCGAGAGATCCCGCTTGCTGTTGGGCGTGTAGACTGTCACCAGCCAGCACCCGTCGAACTCCGCGGCCAGAACGCGCCCCTCGCGGTTCGGCGTGCCGTACTGGTCGTCCGCCAGCGAGAAGGCCGTCACCACGTCATCCGGCAGCCCGTTGACCACGTTCAGCGGCTCGGTCTGGGTGAAGATGGCGGTGCCGCTGTAGCCGGCCTTGTCGGCCGAGTGCCAGAACTCCAGGTAGCCGGGCAGGTCCGGGTTCGCCTGCCCCTGCTTCGCCTTCGTCTCCTGCAGGCACAGGATCTCCGGCTGATGGGTCTCTATGAACTCCTGAAAGGCGCCCTTCCGGATCACCGCCCGGATGCCATTCACGTTCCACGAGTAGATCTTCACGAATGCAATCCTCTTCAACAACGGCGCGTACCGCGCCAAGGGGCCGTACGTTCGGGCAATGGTACCCGAGCAAGCGATCAAGGCGCCGCTGCCGCGTTGGGAATGCGTATCATTCACCGCCCACCATTCCCGTAGCGCCGACCTGGTGTCGGCTATCGACCGGGGGTCGATCCTGCCTCGGCATTGTGCTCGTCACGCCTGAACAGGTCTACGGGGCATCCTGCATTCACACGAATGTACAAGGATGATTGTACAATGTTGTACAGAATCGTGCGCTTTTTACCTCGAGACAGGCAGGTACCAGAATGGCACTTCCAAAGATTCCTCGCGTCGAGACGATGAGCGTCTCCGAATCCCGTCGGCAGTACAGCGAGATCCTCAACCGCGTCTACCGCGACAACGATCGCGTCGTCATCGAGAAGAACGGCATCCCGGTCGCCGCCATCGTCCCGATGCGGGATATGCAGGAAGCGGAGGTGCGGCAGGAGCAACGCGAAGCCGTGCTGCAGGCGTTTCGGGATGTACAAAAGGCGTTTGCCGATGTTCCAGCGGATGAATTGGAGCGAGAGCTCGACAAGGCGCTTGCTGAAGCGAAGGAAATCCAGCGGGCGAAACGTTCGACCAACGAGCAAGTTGACGATGCGCTGTGAGGGTCGTGCTGGATGTCAACATCTTGGCGTCGGCGAGTATTTCGCCTGATCGAACTCCATGGCGGGTCGTTCAGGCCGCTTTTCGTCAGGACGTCCTCCTGTTTGTATCCACACCAATGCTTCAGACGCTGGATATCGTTCTTGGCCGGCCCTATTTTGCTGCCCGCCTGACCAGCGAAGAGCGCGATGGTTTCCTGGCGTCGATACGTGGCGCGGCAAGACGGAGACGTCCAGACGAATCCGTACGAGGCATCGCCCCCGATGCCGAAGATGACCTCGTGCTCGGCACCGCCGTCGCCGCGAATGCCGAGTACCTGGTCACCGGCGACAAGGGGCTCCTTGCGATCGGCGCCTACCGCGGCGTCCGTATCGTCACCGCGGAGGACTTCCTCCGCATGCTGGAGCAGGCATGACTGCTGACGAAGTCGTGCGCACGCTGCACCTCGCCGCCGGCGAGGTCGCGACGCTCATCCACGTTCCGGCACTCCGGAACACCCGCGGCGCGGTGCTCTACGTCCACGGGTTCGCGGACTACTTCTTTCAGACCCATCTCGCCGAGCACTTCACCGCCCGCGGATACGACTTCTACGCGGTCGATCTTCGCCGGTACGGACGCTCCCTGCGGCCCGGCGATATCCCGTACTTCACCACCGAGCTCGCCACCTACCAGGAGGAACTCGACCGTGCGGTCGAGCAGATCCGGGCCGATGGGCACCGGCACCTCATCGTGCTCGCCCACTCGACCGGCGGGCTGATCGTCCCACTCTGGCTGCACGACCGGCGCGATGCCATCCACGCCGATGCGCTGGTGCTGAACAGCCCGTGGCTCGACCTGCAGGAGAACTGGCTGATGCGCACGGTCGGTACCTGGCTCGTCCGGGCGATCGGTCCCCTCCTGCCCCGCCTGGCGATTCCACAGGGGTTGAACAGCGTCTATGCCGAGAGTATCTCCGCCAAGGCGCATGGAGAGTGGGAGTTCAACACCGCCTGGAAGCCCCTCACGCCGCAGCCGGTCTACCTTGGCTGGCTCGCGGCGGTCCGGCGCGGACAAGCGCGCCTGCACAAGGGGCTCGACCTGCCGATGCCCGTGCTGGTCATGCACTCGGACACATCCCGTCTCGACTTGAAGGAGTGGTCTCCGGCGGCGATGAGCGCCGACACCGTCCTCGATGTCGGGCAGATCGAGCATTGGGCGCCCGCCCTCGGACCGGATGTCACCACCGTGGCCATCGACGGCGGCCTGCACGACCTCTTCCTCTCACCGGAGCCAGTGCGGCAGACCGCCTTTTCGGTAATGGACACATGGCTCGACCATGCGATCGATCGTAGGTGACGGGCCTGTAGGGGAGGACCTTGTGTCCTCCCGATCGGGCGAAGCACGATACGTCCGGCCTCGACGTTATGGCCCTACGGGCCATCGGGAGGACTTTGTGTCCTCCCCTACGAAAACGGTCGGATCCGTGGATAACCCCGGTCAGGATTCGCCGAGCAGCGCCAGCAGGGTCGCGGTCGTGGTGATGCCCTGCCACAGCCGCTCCAGCCGGTAGCTCTCGTTCGGCGCGTGGTTCGCCTGCTCCGGCGCACCGTACGGCACGAGGAACGACGGGATGCCGAGCGTCTTCGTCCACGTCGCGTCCGGCAGGCTCCCGCCGACCAGCGGGATATCGATCGGGCGCTTGCCGAAGCCCCGCTCGACCGCCGCGCGCACGGGGTCGGCGAGCGGATGCTCGACCGGCGTGTACGACGGCAGCATGCCCCCATCGAGCCGCACGATCTCGATCTCCGGCGCATGGTGTGCAACGTGCGCGGCGATCTTCTCCCAGATCTCGTCCGGCGTCTGGTCCGGCACCAGCCGCATGTCGATCTTCACCCGCGCCTTGCTCGGGATGATGGTCTTGCTGCCCTCGCCGCTGTAGCCGCCGTCAATCCCGGCGATATTCAGCGTCGGTCGTGCCATGATCCGGTCCGCGTACGGCAGGTCGGTCGGCGGCACCACCTCGCTGAGCCCGATCCGCCCGATCGCCTCCCCGACATCGAACGGGAGCGCCTCCATCGCCTCCCGCGCCGCTGGCGTCGGCGTCTGCACGCTATCGTAGAACCCGTCGATCGTGATCCGGTTCTCGTCGTCCAGCATCGTGCTGAGGAGGCGCACAAGTTCCCAGATCGGGTTCGGCGCCACGCCGCCCCAGTGCCCGGAGTGGAGATCGCGGTTGGCGCCGGTCGCATGCAGTTCGACATAGAGCATGCCGCGCACGCCGAACGCGATCTCGGGGTAGCGGTCGTCGGTGACGGGTCCATCGGACGTGTAGACGAGGTCGGCGGCGAGCAGATCGCGATGCGCAAGCACCGTGGCGTCGAGATTGGGGCTGCCGATCTCCTCCTCACCCTCCAGCAGCACCTTGACGTTGACCGGGAGCGAGCCCGTCGTCTCCAGCCAGGCGCGGATCGCGGCGATGTGGCTGAAGTGCTGCGCCTTGTTGTCGGCGATCCCGCGGGCGTAGATACGACCATCGCGAATCGCGGGTTCGAACGGTGGCGATTCCCACAGCTCGAGCGGATCGGCGGGCTGGACGTCGTAGTGCCCGTAGAAGAGCACGGTCGGCTTTCCGGGCGCGCCCAGCCACTCGCCGTAGACCATCGGCTGGTTGGCGGTTTCCAGAATCCGGGTCGTCAGGCCGGCGCTGCCCAGCAGCTCCTCCTCGATCGCCGCGCATTCGCGGATGCCGATGTGCTGGGCGCTGATGCTGGGCTGGGCGACGAGGCGCAGCAGGTCGGCGAGGTCACGCTCGCGAGTCGTCTCCAGCGACGCGATGACCTGATCGAGCATTGAGGTGGCTTCGGGCATGGTAAAGGGGGTCCTTGTCTGGTGCTGGCAGGAGTGCCGCTCCGATTATTGAATGCTCCGCCGGTGCTGACAATGCAGGCGGGGAGCGTTCACCCGGTCTCTGGGGCAGCGGTGCACGGTGACCGCCATTGTCCTCCCGCCCGCGCTCCCTTGCACCCTCCTGACCGGAGGTTTTTGTCTACACTGGACCAATCATGGTCGTTCCCGTGCACTGAGGCATGCCACACTGCCGATGGTGGAGGCAACGCGACCATGGCGGGATCAACCGTATCCGCGTGATACCGGGACGGCGCGATTCGGGGAATGGGCGACCGGGCCCCGGACCGGCAATGAGGAGAAGCGGGCAGGCATGCGGGCATGAAGAGGCGGCTCCAGAACTGGTATGCAGGGCTTCCCATCATCCACGGGCTTCGCTTCCGCCTCGTGTTGCTCGTGCTGCTGGCGTCGCTGCCTGCCCTCGGCTTGCTCTACTACACCGCGTCGCAGCAACGGCACGATGCGCTGAACGCCGGGCAACAGGAGGCGAATAGCCTCGCCAGCCTCGCCGCCGCCGATCAACGCCGCATCATCGATCAGAACAATCGCTATCTCGCCACCCTTGCCCGCCTGCCGGAGCTGCAGGACGACCAGATGGCAGCCTGCAACTCGCTGGTTCGGGCACTGTTGAGCGACAACGAGTACGCCTACCAGAACATCGGCATCATCACGCCCGATGGCAATATCCCCTGTCAGGCCGGGGGACCGCTGCCGACCTTCTTCTCCGAGGATCCTGCCCGGCTCCAGACGGCATTGGCCGCCTCCCAGATGACCATCGGCGACATCCAGGGCGGCACGGGACAACCCATCGACGAGACGGTGGGGGGCGCCGCCCCCTCGACGCGCACGATCACCTACGTCTATCCAGTCCGGAACAGCGCCGGGGTTGCCGACCGCCTGGTCTTCGTCTCGCTGCCCTTTGTCTCGCTTGAACGGTTTGCGGGACAGGCGAATCCTCCGGAGGGCACGATCTTTCGGGTGCTCGACAGTGAGGGAGTGGTGATCTCCCAGTACTCGACCGGGACCAAGGCCGCGACCACGACCCTGTTGGCGACGCCGGCTCCCGAGGGCACACCCCAACCCGGTCGCCTACTGAGCGATGAGCGCGGCAACAAGTACCTCTACGCGCGCGCCGAGGTGGATGTCCCCTCCGATATCCACAACGCCGGGGTCGCCGTCGTGTCCGTCGCGGTTCCGCGCGACGAGATCGTGCGGCGCGCCGACAGTCTCTTTCAGGAGAACGTCGGGCGGCTGGCCGTCGTGGCGGTCCTAGCGGTGGTGGCCGCCTGGATCGGGGCCGATCTCTTCAGGCCCGGCAACGCCGATGCCCGCAAGCGCATCGTGGGGCAGTGGTACCAGGTCTTCTCCACGGGCGATCTCGAGCGCATCGACGAGCTGACCTCCAGGAATTTCGTCGATCACAGCCGGGTGCCGGGGCAGGCTGTGGGACGCGACGGCGTGAAGCAGGTGATCGTGGCGTTCCGGACCGCCTTTCCCGATGGCCAGCTCACCGTGCGCGAGCTGCTTGCCGATCACGACAAGGTCGTGGCCCGCGTCACCCTCGTCGGGACGCATGTCGGCGAGTTCTTCGGCACGCCGCCGAGCGGCAAGCTCGTGGCATCGGAGGGCAATGAAACCTTCCGCTTCTCGGGAAGCACGATCGTGGAGACCTGGAGTCTCTTTGGTCCGCTGGTTGCGGTGCGCCCAACCAAGGAAGCTCCCGCGGCCAAACCGGCCCGCAAGTCATTCTGGCGGCGGCTGCGCTGGTGGTCGAAGGATGAGCCGGCAACGGAGGTGGAATCCGATGCGTCATGACGATGGCATTCACGCGGTCATGACCGGAGCGATGCCGGCGAGGTGCGCTGCATGGTCTTGCTGATCGACGAGGCGAGCGGGCGGTTCGGCCGCTACCTCGATCCGGAGTCGGCGGCGGCCCGCCAAGCGCCGGACGTGGACTTCGACTTCGTCTTGCGGCAGTTGAAGCGCGGACCGGCTGGCTGGCGGCGCGTGCTCGGGCCGGTCCGGTGGATGTACCAGGGGTATATCCAGAGATCGGCGGGTGATCTGGCGGCTTCGGTCGCCTATCACGCGCTCATCGCGATGCTGCCGATGTTCTTTCTGCTGATCGCGGTGGCCGGCCTGTTCCTGCGCAATGACGGGGACGTGCTCAGCGGCGCCCTGCGGATCATCAACGAGGTCTTCCCGGCCGGGAATATCGGCACGGAGGCCTTTCAGCAGGCGGTCGACGCCCGCCAGAACAGCGGTTGGCTGGGTCTGATCAGTGTTGTCGGCTTTGCCTGGGCCGGTACCGGATTCATCAGCTCGATCGCACGAAACATCAATCGCGTCTACGGGGTGCCCGGCAGCGGCTACTTCAGCGAGAAGCGCCGCGGCTTCGTCGTGATCCTTCTCTTCACGTTCTTCTTCACGGTCTCGACCGTCCTCCCGATTGTCACGACGTTCTTCGTCAACCAGGAATTGCCGGAGATCCTCCAGCGCTTCATTCTTGCGAGCACGTCCGGCCAGCTCATCGCCTACAGTGTTTCCTACGCCTCGGCCGTCATTCTCTTCGTCGTGATCTACCGGATTCTGCCGAATGCCGGGCAGACCCTGTTCGATATCTGGCCGGGCTCGCTGATCGCCGGCGGGCTCTTCCTCGTCATGACCCAGGCGTTCCCGATTTATATCCGGTTGATCGGCGGCGTCGGCCGCTACGGGCAGATCCTTGGCTTCGTCACCCTCATCGTCGCCTCGCTCTACGTCCTCGCCCACGTGATGCTCTTTGGCGCCTACGTCAACGCCGCCTATCAGCGCCGGCGGCGCCAGCGTCGGCGGGCCAGGGAGGAGCGGCGCGAGCAGCGGGCACGGCAACGACAGGCTGCCCGGGCCTGACCATGACGGTTGTCGGGAAAAACAATGACTTTGTGGGGGTTGTCATGATCGGCGTTTGCGTGCTTAATACCTGAGGAACGAACCAGTGGGCGCCAACGGCGTCGCCCACTGGTTCGGCTTATTTCTGGGAGGGGCGCATCTGCTCCGTCGGGGATGAGCAATTGAGGTCAAGCGCGCGAGCCGTTGAACCTTCCTCGGGGCCGGACTTGGCGGAGCGGTGCTTGCGGTTGTCGAGCAGATTCGTTGCGACCCGGTCGAGCACCTCGACCTGGGTCCGCAATCGTTCGATCTCGTCGTCACTCAGGAATGCGAGCGCCGCCAGCGCTTCCTGATGGTAGAGCGCTTCCACGTACTCACTCACGTGCAGCCCCCGGGCAGTGATCTCGATGGAGACACGGCGACCATCATCCGGATCGTGGAGGCGAGCGATGAATTCGTGCGCCTCCAGCCGCGCCAGGATGCGGGTGATGACGCTCGCCTGCACCCCGAAATGCGCGGTGATCGCGGAGGGGGTGATGGGGTTTTCGTCAATCAGGCCGTGGCGGATCACCCAGAGCACCTCAAGCTGGCGGTAGCCCACCTTGCCGTACGGGGTTTCAAAATCCCGGATCGAGGTCGCCCAGTAGCCGAAGCGGGGCATCGAGACCACGATAAGGTCTGCGAGCTGATGCCTTGACGTGTCAGACATGGTGTCTCACGAAGTCGTCCATGTGATCCCTCCCCATCCTTCTGCGGCTGTGGCGCGATCCCTTCACGGAGAAAGCATAGCACCTGCGTGCTGGCGTTCGACTCCGGGGGTGGCCGTCAGGACGTGACAGGACAGGGGACCGAGTCCCCCCGCGCAGCGAGCGTCGGAAGGACACAGGTCATCTTTCACCCCGGCGAGGAGGAAGCCAGCGGCCGGTAGCGGACGGCTTGCGCCGCGAGCCATTCCGACATCTCGCGCGCGGGCATCACGCCTGGTTCGATGGGCTGCCGCGTGACCGTTGCTCCCCACTCGCGCAGCGTCGCGTCGAGCGCCTCTCCCGACAAGACGTCGGGAACCGATGCGTCCGGCTCTGTGGAGTTGAGGAGCAGCAGCGGCAGGCCGTCGAGCGGCGCCAGTGGCGGCGACCACCCCGGGACGACCGGCAGGAAGCCGTCGACCGCGATCACGCCCGACAGAAGATCGGGGACGGCCGCCGCCGCCGCGATCGCCATGATTGCGCCCTGTTCCACCCCCACCAGGAACGGCAGCTCGGGAGTTGACGAGTCCTGGCGATCGATCTCATCCCAGAGGAAGCGTTCGATCTCCGCCAGGGCATCGCCGAAGAAGAGCGGGGATGGTCTCGTCTGCGGCCCGATGAACCACGTGTAGCCGACGATCTCCTTGCCGACGAAGACGCCCTTGTACGATTCAAGGCCAATGATCCGGCCGGTCGGGCTTGCCGCCAGCCCGTACGCGGTCACGTCGCGCGCGTGCTGGTTGTACGTGTGAAGCGTGATGATCCGGGGGGAGCCCTCTCCGGTCTGGACCTTGGTATGGATGAGCTGGCTCAATGGACGTTTCATGAGGTTCCCTGCGCAGCGGACCCGGATGCATGTGCATCCGGGTCCGCTGTTTGACGTGCGACCGCTACACCGACTTCTCGGGAGCCGAATGGGCGTGCTTGGCCGCGGCATAGCCCCAGACATGGGCATTGCCGAGGGTCGCGCCACCGCCCCAGTAGGCGTTGACGCCCGGGCACGCCACGCAGTTGCCGGCGCCATACAGGCCCGCAACCGGCTCGTCGTTCCAGGTCAGGATCTGCCCGTTCGAGTTGATCACCGGCCCGCCGCTCGTATCGACGGCCGCGGCCGTCATGATGATCGCGTAATACGGCCCCTCCGCCCGCAGCGGATACATCGCCACGTTTGCCTGGTCGGCGGACGGATACTCGATGGTCGGGTTCTTCGAGGTCGGGCCGTTCGGGACATCCGTGTCGTAGCCGAACTGCCCGCGCTGGAAGTCCAGGTCCACGCCCGTCTTGGCGTAGTCATTGAACGTGGCGACCTCGGCGACGAACGTCTCGGCGAAGTTCTCGCTCAGCTTCACGCCGCCGGTCACCTCGGCCAGGCTCTGGACGCGCTCATCGATCGCAGCGGCCAGCTCTTCCAGCGTCTCCGCGCTGATGACGTACGGCGCGGTAGCCGGATCCGCCGGGATCGGGAACTGCGGCCAGTTCTCCTGCATGCGCCCGTCGTAGACGAGGAAACCGAGGCGGTTCCGCCAGTCCGCTTGGTTCGCATCCCAGTCGAGGTGCGCCATCGGGCGATCCTGGTACGCGCGCTTCTCGTTGACGAAGCGCTCGCCGTCCTTGTTCACCATCAGGAACGAGTCGCCGTTGTAGTACCAGACGCAGTTGTACGCGCCCGTGCTGGCGACGGCCTGCTCGAAGATGCCCTCGTTGCGCCAGACGTTGTGCAGGTTGCCGAGCTTCGCGCCCACTGCCGAGGAGATGCGGACCAGGTCCCCCTCGTTCGTCGGGGCGGAGCAGCCGCCGTAGTAGGGGGCCGGCATGAAGTGCCGCATCATGTCATCGTTGCGCGCGAACCCGCCGCTGCCGAAGATGACGCCCTTGCGCGCGCGAATCGTGAGGATCTTGGCCGTCGCCGGCGTGGCAACCGGGGTCGCCTCCGGCGTGCCCGCGGCCGCTTCGTTGACCGAGACCTCGACGCCGATCACCTCACCCGCATCGTTCAGCACGACCCGCTCGACACGATGGTTGAGCAGGATCGGCACGCCCGCCTTCTCGGCCCACGCCTGGTAGTTGGCGATCAGGACGCCGCCGTTGCCGAGCGTGCCATCCGGCTGCTTCGCCATCAACGTCCGGCCCTTGGGTGCCTTGTCTTCCTCGAAGTGATCCATGTAGTCGGTCTGGAGGTTGTCGAATGTGGGGCCGTACGCGTTAGACATCATCCAGACGTTCGCGCCGGCCTCCTGGATCGTGTCCATGGCGACCGATCCCAGGTCGTAGTAGGCCGAGATCATTTCGTAGTCGTGGTCGGAGAGACCCAGTTTCTCGTCGTCCGGGTTGTACTGCGCGGGGAACGAGTAGCGCGCCATGTACTTCAGCGCGTCCTCTCGCGGATCCTCGAGACCCGCGTCCCGCATCGGCGTGCTGTTCGGGATCCACATGCCGCCGCCTGAGACGAGGGTGGTGCCGCCGACGTAAGCGCCCTTCTCCAGCATGATGACATCGCTGCCGAGGTGATTGGCGGTCACGGCGGCGGCGAATCCGGCCCCGCCGGTGCCGACGACGACGATGTCATGCTCCGCATCCCAGCCCTGCTGCGCGAAGGCGCGGGAGGCGGCGAAGGGAACCGCGCCGATCGAGCCGGCGGCGGCCACGGCGCCGACGCCGCTGGCCTTCAGGAAACCGCGCCGGGAGACGCGCAGGCGGGAATCAGCGTTGTGCGTTGTTGCTGCCATTCAACTTCTTTCTGGTCGTACGTCCATGTACAAGCGAGTTCGTCAATGGTCCCTGTAATGGAAGCGTCTGCGCTTCATCTCGTCGCTGTGATCGTTGTGCCTCCGCAACTCGCAGCACCGGCCCGTACGCCCATTGACCGGACGCGCGGGAAGATAGTTGCCCTAGCGTACTAGTCGAATAATACGCTAGGGCAACTATCGTAACAACGTCGCTATACACTGCTGTTTCTGGCGCCAAGCAGACCATCTACGTTGAACTGTCCCATACCGTCATTCGGAATTGAGCGTCTGCGCTAAACTGTCCCATCCCCTGTCATCCTGAGCGGAGCGCAGCGCAGCGAGAGGATCCCCGTGCGACGCACAACCACTCGGCAGCGCAGCTGCCGCCCGAAGAGCGCGCTGGCCGCACGGGCGCCAGCCAGACAGTTTGGCGTAGCCGGTCCACTGAACAGAGCGAAGAATCCCCGTCCGCAGCACAGCTGCCGCCCTCGAAACGCGGAGCGGAGAGGACAGCTCAACGTCGACACGCCACCAAGCGTGGCAAGGAGACGGGACCGTTCGAAGGCGAACGGTCCCGTCTGGCAAGTGGCTTCCTGTTGCGATGCGACCTGAACGACGCATGGCGTTACGCTACGGCATTCGCGCGGTGGCAGGCCGCTGCCGTCTATCCGGCGGCGCGGACGAGATTCTCCACCACGATCGGCTCGATCTGGTTGGCCGGGGTGAACCCGAAGAGCTGGGCGTAGAAAGAGAGCTCCGCCTCCAGCGTGAAGCGCGTGTTCTCCGCCTTCCGGAAGCCATGCCCCTCGCCCTCGAACAGGAAGAGCGCCACCGGCAACCCCTTCTCACGCACGGCGTCGGCCATCATCCGCGCCTGGTTCGGCGGCACGACCATGTCGTCCAGCCCCTGGAAGAGGATCATCGCGCTGCTCAACCGGTCGACGTGATGGATTGGCGACCGCTCGACGTAGATCTCGCGTGCCTGGGGATAGGGGCCGACCAGTCCATCGAGGTAGCGCGATTCGAACTTGTGCGTCTCCTTGGCCAGCGCTTCCAGGTCGCCGATGCCGTAGTAGCTCGCCCCGGCGCTGAACACCCGGCGGAAGGCCAGGGCTGCCAGGGTCGTGTAGCCGCCGGCGCTGCCGCCCCGGATCACCAGGCGGTTGGGATCGGCCTTGCCCGCCTCCACCAGGTGCTGGACACCGGACACGCAGTCATCGACATCGACGATGCCCCAGTTGTCCTGCAGGCGCTCGCGGTAGGCCCGGCCATAACCGGTGCTCCCGCCGTAGTTCACATCCAGGATCCCGAATCCCCGGCTCGTCCAGAACTGGGTGGCGAGCGAGAAGGCCGATGAGGTCGCGCCGGTCGGGCCGCCGTGGCTCTCGACGATCACCGGCGGTAGCGCACCAGCGGGCGCAGCGTAGTCCTTGTTTGCCGGCGCGTAGTAGAACCCGTGGACCTCGGTCCCATCCTCCGCCTGCCAGGTGATGGCCTCCGGAACCGAGAGATACCCCGTGTCGACGTCCAGTTCGCGGCTGCGCCGGATCGTCTCCAGCTTGCCGCCGTCCAGCCCGAGCCGGGCGATCTCGCTCGGCTCGGTGCTCGACCCGCCGAGGAAGACGACGCTCTTCGTCGCCGCCTGCACGTGGACGTCGGAGATGCTGGTGAAGGGGATGTCCCGCCGCTTCAGCTCTCCGGAGGCGAGATCGAGCGTCCCCAGCGACCACGTGCCATCGCTCGTCCACGCGCAGACGATCGTCGCGTCATCGACGATATCCCACGTCGACTGCCCGAACACCCATTGCGGCACGCCGAACTCGGCCTCCTGCGGATGCAGCGGTTCGGCCTCGGCGCCGGGTCGTGCGTGGTACAGATTCCACCAGCCACTGCGCTCCGCCACGAAGACGAGGGACCCATCCGCGAGCCAGCGCGGCTGCGACGCGGAGTCGCCGGCGCCACCCGCGATCTTCGTGATCTCGGAGAGCATGTGGTCCGGCCCGAGTTCCGCCGTCCACAGCTCGCTCGCATCCCACGGCATGGCCGGGTGATTCCACGTCATCCAGGCCAGGCGGTCGCCCGCCGCATTGAGCCGGGGAGAAGCGACGAAGTCCGCGCCGGAGACGATGATGGTGCCGCCATCCTCGTTCGGTCCCTCCAGGGAGAGGATGACGATCGTGTTGATCGCCTCGGCATCGGGGAAGGAGTGATCCTCCCGCACGGCGATCAGGCGCCCGTTGGCCGCGTCGATCTGGAGATCCGCGTAGCGGAACGCTCCCTCCGGCGTGATCGGGCGGGCATCGCCGCCCTCCGCATCAATGCGGTAGAGCCGGTTGTCGGCGAAATTGGAGAAGATGACGAGCCCGTCATGCGCTGCCCAGGCGCCGCCGCCGTATTCATGCACTCTGGAGCGCACGTTGAAGGGCGCCGGCGTCAATTCCGTAGCGGCGTCATCATCTGCCCGGCGGCGCATGAGGGTGCTGCGCCCGCCCTCGCTGGCCAGCGACTCGATCCAGAGCAGGTCGTTCCCGTCGACTCCCGGCTCCCGGAGGCCGGTGGCCTTCGCCGTCAGCATCTCCGTGGTGATCGGCGAGCGCCAGGCGCCGTATGCGGCGATTGTTCGTTCGTTTCCCTGTGGCTCTTGCGGCATCGTTACTCCTTGTCGATCATGATGGCGATGGCGACGAATGTGCAGTGGTGGCGATCGTAGCATGTAGCCCGGGGTCCGTTCCCGGAAGGCTTGCCGCTTCGACATTTGTCGTTCGAGAAATCGTAACAATCCTCACTGATACTGAATACAGGTATGATCGCAGCCGTGCGCTTGCCCGGTCTCAGGAAAACTGGCGCATGGCCAACCCGCCATCAGAAAGGCACTGTGTATGGCGTTGTCAATTGACCACGTATCAAAGGATTTTGGTACGTTCAGGGCTGTCGATGATGTCGCCTTTACGGTGAACCCCGGACGGATCTTCGGCTTCCTGGGAACAAACGGCGCCGGCAAGACGACGACCATGCGGATGATCCTCGATATCATCCGTCCCGATCGGGGCGCCATCACCTGGAATGGCACGCCGAATGTCGATGTTCCCCGCCGCGAGTTCGGCTACCTGCCCGAGGAGCGCGGCCTTTATCCGAAGATGCCGGTGGATGATCAGCTCCTCTTCCTCGCCCAGCTCTACGGCGCCTCGAAGGCGAAGGTCACCGCCGCGCTCGATGAGTGGCTGGAACGCCTTGAGATCACCGAGAACAGGCACAAGCGCGTCGAGCAGCTCAGCAAGGGCAATCAGCAGAAGATCCAGTTCCTCGCGGCCATCCTCCACGATCCCGAGATCCTGATCCTCGACGAGCCGTTCAGCGGGCTCGATCCCGTCAATGCCGAGCAGATGAAGCAGGCGTTCCTCACGATGCGGGATCGCGGCAAGACGATCATCTTCTCAACCCATCAGCTCGATGATGCCCAGGAGCTCTGCCACGACGTGGCAATCATCCATCGCGGGCGATTGGTGATCACCGGCGATGTCATGAGCGTGCGGCAGAGCACCGGTCAGCAGCTCGTGTGCCTTGCGGTCGCGGGCGATCCGCATATCGCCTGGCTCGATCAGGTCCCGAACGTCCGCGTGCAGCGCCGGCGGGAGGACTACGTCGAGTTCTCGGTGACGTCGGAGCAGGATGCGCACGCCGTCCTCGCCGAGGCGATGCGCCGGGACGCCCCGGTCACGCGGTTCGAGATCAGCTACCCCTCGCTGAACGATGTCTTCCTGACCGCGGTGCGGAAGCTTCCCATCCAGGAACAGCAAGAGGTGCCAGCTGAGACCGAGCGCGAGACGATTGTGGTATAGGCGCAGGGTCGCCAATGTCTACGAAGTAGGATGCCTGGCAATAAGGCCGGTCTTTATGGAGCAGAGCGGAAGATGGATGGTGCAAGAATCTGGCTCATTGCCAGGCGCGAATGGACAACACGCCTGGCGCAACGAAGCTTTCGGATCGTCACGATCGTCCAGATCGTCCTGATCCTGATCGGCGCCTGTGTTCCCACGATCATCGCGCGCTTCAGCAATGATTCCGCGAGCGAGACACATATCGCGGTGCTCGATCAGGCCAGGGCCGGGATCGTCGACAAGCTGACCCCCTACTTCGCTTCCACCGGTGAGGCGACCGGGCTCGACAAGATCGTGCTCGACGGGTTTTCGGGAACCGCTGACCAGGCCCGGCAGCAGATCAAGGACGGCGATGTCGATGGCGCCCTGATCGTCTCGCGCAATACCGACGGAAATCTTGCCTTTGCTTTTGAGACGAAATCCGGCGACAACGACACCACGGCGCAGCGTGTCTACGCGGCTGCGGCAGCGGTGAGCATGCAGGACCGGCTCGCCCAGGCCGGCGTCTCCGAGCAGCAGTTCAGCCAGGCGATGACACCGCCATCCTTTGCGATCAACGCGACGGAGCCGCAGAGCAACGAGGATGATGCGGCGAACGGTGCGCGCTACGCGGTCGGCTTCGCCTTCACGATCCTGATGTTCATGGCGATCATGCTCTACGGACAGTGGGTCGCGCAGGGTGTGGTGGAGGAGAAGAGTTCGCGGATCATGGAGATCATGATCAATGCGGCGACCCCGCGCGATCTGCTGGCGGGCAAGGTGATCGGCATCGCCCTCGCCGGCTTCACGCAGTTGATCCCGATGCTGCTCGTCGGTGGCGTTGCCTTTGCCGCGCAGCCGAGGCTTGCCGATGCCCTGAATGTCAAGAACGACGCGATCACCAGCATCGATTTCGGCGCGATCTCGCTGGCCGCGATCAGCTCCTTCATCCTCTTCTTCGTCATCGGGTTCATTCTCTACGCATCGCTCTTCGCGTCCGTTGGCTCCCTGGTCAGCCGGCAGGAGGAGGTGAGCCAGGCGGTTGCTCCGCTGACGATGTTCATGATGGTCGGCTACCTCGGGGCGATCTTCACCGTCTCCGCGCCGGATAGCATCGTGGCGCAGGTGATCTCGATCTTCCCGCTCACCGCCCCCTTCACCATGGTGATGCGCATTGTGGTCGGTCATCCCGCAGTTTGGGAGGTCGTCCTGAGCATCGGGCTGCTCGTGGTGGCCGCGGTCGTCGGCGTCATGTTTGCGGCGCGGGTCTACCGTGTGGGCGTGCTGATGTACGGCCAGAAGCCGAGCTGGAAGGCGGTCTTCAACCCGAACGCCGTCCAGGCCGCCCGCTAGGCATCGCTTGACTCCCGCACGAATGAACGGGGCCATCGGTGACCACTTCGGTCACCGATGGCC
>JBARWF010000049.1:0-55135 GCA_049646645.1 Thermomicrobiales bacterium | reverse complement strand
GAGCCACCGTGCGACTGAGGAACGGGGCGCGAGGGCCCACCGGTCCTTATGTGGGGCTGATCCGGGCCGCACGTGCCACATCGGGACGGCATGACAGGGAATTTCGGCAATTATCCTGCATAAGGTTGACGCGCAGGACTCCGGGCACGTATAGTAACCCCCGGATCGGAACGGGCCGCTAGCTCAACGGCAGAGCAACTGACTCTTAATCAGCAGGTTGTAGGTTCGAATCCTACGCGGCCCACCTATGCAAATCCCCGCCACGGCGGGGTTTTTTGCTGTCTCGATCCGCATCAGAAACCCTCCCTTGTTGCCTTCTGTAGCAAACTATGTAGCAAATACTCTCAGGTTGACCGTTTATCGACGGGGAAGAGATCATCGAGCGACGCCGCCGCGGCCTTCCGCTTGGCGGCCGATGAATGCACGTAGAGTTGCATCGTCGTCGTGACCTGGGCGTGCCCCGCGATGGCCTTCAGGTCGTGGACCGGCACGTCGCGATCCGCCATCAGCGAGAGCGCGCTATGGCGGAGATCGTGGAACCGCATATCGTCGGGAAGACCGGCACGCTTGCGGACATCGAGCCAGCCCTTGCGGAAGTTCGATTGGTTCAACGGCGTCCCGATCGAGGTCGTGAACACCAGATCCCACTCCTGCCACCGCCCCCCGGCCTCGAGCCGATGTTCCTGCTGGCGCTCCTGATGCCTTCTGAGCGCCTCAATCACGCGAGATGGAATAGAGATCGTTCGGCGGCTCGTAGCGGTCTTGGGTGTCACCAGGACGGCCACGCGGGGCTCCTTGCTCTTCCCTCCCGCTGTTGACGCCTTCCAGGCAGCCCGCGCCTCTTCCCATCGCTTGCGCCCCACCGCCGGCATCGCCTCCCCGTCCGCAGCCGGGACGTCCGTGACGCGGCGATACTGCAGCTGCTTGCGCACGTGAAGCACCCCCTCCTCGAGGTCCACGTCCGACCACCGAAGCCCGAATAGCTCGGCCTGCCGTAGCCCAAGCGAGATCGCGACCCAGTAGAGCGCCTCCAGACGTTCTCCATGTGCCGCCGTCAGCAAACTGCCCACCTCATCCGCGTCCAGCGCGTACCCCTCGTACGCTTCGCTCTTTGGCAGCGTGGTCAACGTGACGACGTTCCGGGCGACAAGATCCCACCGCATCGCCTGGTTCAATGCCACCCGCAGAACGCGCCGGATATTGGCTACCGACGCCGGCGCCAGATCGCTGGTCAGCTTGGCATTCAGCATCGCCTGGACCTGCTGCTGGCTCAGCTTCTCGAGCCGGTGCTTGCCAATCGTCGGCTTGAGATGGAAATCCGATACGTACCGGTAGTTGTCATAGGTGCGCGGCCGCGTGGTCGGCTTCACGATCTGCTCGAGCCACTCATCGAGAAACGTGGAGACCGTCTTACCCCCGGTGACCATCGGGAGCCCGCGATCGAGATCGGCCTTGATCCTGGTGAGCTTCCGGTTCGCCTCAGCCCTGGTCTTCCCGGACACGGTCTTGCGCCGACCGTCGACCATAATCGCGCCGATCCATCGCCCATCGCTCGCGCGCTGGTAGACGCTGCCCTCCCCATGACTGCGGTGCTTGTTCGACGCTCGTTCGCTCACTGTCTTTCCTAGGGCTTAAAAGGCCTAGAAGGCCTAAAAGGTCAGAATGCCGCTGCTGGTGCGCGATTCCGAGGGGGTCATCAAGAGGCTTAAAAGGACCTAGAAGGGCCTAAAAGGTTTCCCGCGCGCATGTTCCCGGGTTCGTCGGAACGAGCGCGCCCTGCCCGCAACGAACAGGTGAGAGACTTGCTCCCGTGACTGAACGGGTCAGTCGGCGGTTTCCTGTGCCTGCGCTACACTGCTCTCGCAACCCCAGGTGCGGTACTCAGTTGACCGAAAGGAGATCGCTTTGAGCCTCTCACGGCGTCGTTTTCTAGCCCTCGGTGCAGCCATCCCTCTCGCGCTCTCTTCAGGGCAATGGGCCGAAGCCCTGGCCCAGTCCGGTCAGGACGTGTCCTATCCAAAGCTGCCCGAGGCGACAGCGGCGAAGTCGGCCGTCGCAACAAGGATTCGTGAGGTTAGCAACGAGCCACTCGCGCTCATTTTCAGCTCCTATGAATTCGCCACTGAGGCGGCAGCCAATTCTAGGTTCTCCGTCGTGCAAGATCATCTCACCACCACGGCAAAGGCGGATCTGGACTCATACGCCCCGATCAGCATCGGGAAGCTTGGAGACGATCGTTACGCGCTTTACAGCTCGGACGGCATTCATCCGTGGTCCATCAAACTGATGGTCCGCGTTGGACAAACCATCCTGGAATTCGGCTCGTTTGGAACTACGGGTGACATCGACGCCTATGTCGTCGACTTTCTGGGTGGATTCCTCGAGGGCAACCACACATGGACCGCGGAATCGATCATTCCCACGCTTGCGGATCTCCCTGTCGGTTGGACGCGCATCCCGGACGACGGAACGATCGACATTCTCGATAAGGTGCACGGCTCCTAGCCGCGCTCGACATCCCAGTCATCCCGTGTTTGTCGAGTAGAATGGACATGCCCTCACCGGTTGCACCCGGTGTCAGGCCTCTCGGAGGTCGCCTGGTTACTTCAGGCGACCTCTTTTTTTGCGTCATGAATCGGGATCGGCTCTCGGCGAAGTTTCTCCAGGTCGTCTCGCTTCACGTAGGTCTTCCGGTCACCCACAAACCGATATGTGGCCAGTTCTCCGTCTCGGATCCACTTCCACGCCGTTGACCGACTGATGCCGAACTCGGACATGATCTCCTCGATGTTGAGGTAGTCCTTCATCCGTGCCTCTCCTCTCTGCCTAGAACACTACGATATTTATCTTACGACTGATTGTGAAAGTATTGCAAGTGTCCGATTAGTGTGCTATTATTGTGTTGTCAGGAAATGAGAGGCCTGGCACCAACGAACCGGGCCGCGAGTGGTGCAACACTCCGGCAAGCCCAAGGAGGGCAATAATGAATGAGGTTACGATTGAGCACACGGCCCATGGCCAGTACGTCCCGAGCCGCGGCGGCATCGGCGGATTCGTCTGGCAGCCGGATATCACAGTCATCACGGCACCGACCGGTGCCCGCATCGTGATCGAGGACACCACGGTCCGCATCAGCGGCGTGGACGTCTCCGACGAGACCCCGGCCACTGCGCAGACGCACGACGCGGTTGCAACCTACTGGTTCGCGAAGACCCGGGAGCTGTTCGCCGCTCCCACCGCGGAGGTGATCCAGGTGAGCGCGTTCCAGATCGATGGCCACCAGGTCGACGCCCCCGGCTTCGAGCGCGCGCAATTCCAGGCGTTCGTCCAGCGGGCACAGGCCGCGCAGCTGCGGACGTCGCCAGGCAGCGAACGTGGGACGGTCACGGTCCAGAGCGGATCGTCCGACGCCCGCTACGTCGTCACCCGCACCCACTGCAGCTGTCAGGGGCACCAGAGTCACGGCCGCTGCTACCACCGCGCGCTGGCGATCTACCTGGCCGACGTCGCCGGCGTCGACCTCTGCCACGTCCCGACGATCGGTTTCTCCCCCCGCGGCGTCAGTCTCACCACCGGCCGTAAGCCCGCCGCGGCGTAGTCCTCAAATCACCAAATTTTGGTAATTCCAAATCACACAACTTGTGGCATTCGAGGGGCAGAACGCCTGCCCCTCGGGAGGACCGCGCCATGTCCACCGCCCCCCGTCGCGAGCCCGCAGAACTCGACATTCTCACGCTGCCCACCCTGGTCGGCGGCGTCCGCATCGATCTCCGGAAGCATCGGCCCACCGACCAGTGGGACGGCCCGATCGTGGCCCTCTGGGTCGCCGGTGTGCCCGTCGTCATGATCTGGCAGCAGGGCGATGAGCCGGTCCGGGTCGACGTTCTGGGCACGGATCCAGGCGTCTTCAACCAGCTGCCGGCCGACGTCCAGGCCGCCGCAGCGTTCTGGGAAGCCGAACTGCTCGGTGTGCTCGATCGCTGGCGCCAACACCTGGCCGCGACCCGCGAACGCGACGCCGCCTAACCCATAAAAACCAACAAATTGTCGGATTCCGAATTACCCAATTTGGGCAGTTTGAAGGGCAGTGTCGCTGCCCTCAGGCTCGCCACACTCTTAGGGAGCACATCATGGTACTGACCACCACCCCCGCTCATCGACCGACATCCGTTGACCTACGATCACGTGCAGAACGCATCCAGACCCGCATTGACGATGACCGCGCCGAGCGCCTGGCCCGCCTTGCCGCCCAGGCCGTCCGTCACGGCGTGCAGCTGGCCCCAGACACGATTCATGCCGATCTCTTCATTGCCTGGCGCGATGATCAGCCCGGGCAGTGCGAGCTTGTCACGCTGACCACCTGCACATGCCATCGCTTTCGGCTATGGGGCGTCTGTGGTCATCAGGCGTTGCTGCTGCAGCAGATGGGAGGGAAGTGATGGAACGTCACCAGCACGCCACGGGACACACGTCCACCTTGCAGGACTTTCTCACCGAGAGCAACGCCACCTTTGTCAGGAAGTCCGCGTCCCGCCCGGAACCCGCTGCGAAGACCTGCGCTGTTTGTGCGGCCACGTTCACGCGCAAGCCAACGGAATCCAGGTCGACCTACCGCACGCGCACAACCTGCAGCGTCGGCTGTGCCCAGAAGAAGCCGGTACGGAAACCGAGCGCCCTGAAGCGCGATCATCCGGATCGCCTGCCTCGGCCGCGCTCCCGACCCATGCCCCCGCGGAGGTGCGCGGTGTGCAGAGCGCTCCTCGTTCCGAAAGCGGGTGAGTCGGACCGTCGCTTCGCCTCCCGTGTCACGTGTGGGCATGGCTGCGCGGCGCATCTGCGCTGGAAGATCCGGCGTGGTGAGATTCCCAGTCGCCGATCGCGCCGAGTCACTGACGAGGAACTTGATCGGCGAGCAGACATCATTCTGGCCCGGCTCGCGGCGCAGGACGTCTCATCAGGCTTTCAGTGTGATCGGAGCGACGTATGATGGAGCACCGGCTGCTTCCGGCGGTCTGCGCCACGCGAGCGAACTACCACGCCGTTGGGCATATCGCGCTCATGGATGTCCACACGAAGCGCTTGACCCAGTGCGCCATTGAAATCTTTACTGCGCCGCACGGGCATACCGCAATCTATCTGAACAGTCACGACCGGCGCCGCGAGCTCAAAGTGATCGAGTGGGCGGATGAGGGCATCGCCGGCGCCGCAGCGTTCGTTGGTGCCCTACGCACCGCAGAGCGCTGGGAGGATGGATGCTGATGAGCCCAACACGCAGAGACATCCTGAAGGCAATGACGCTGGGGAGCGCGGCGGCGCTGATTCCCGAATCGCCGGCCACTGCCCAGGAGAATCACGACACACTCGCCCTCCCGATGGTGATCACGTTCATGAACCCGAACGGTCGCGACGTGATCGCCACGGTCATGGCTACGATCGACCGCCCCGGAGTTGCGACCTTGCGGATCACCAATCGAAACTGTGGGGTTCCGGAGCAGACCCACACCACCACTGCCCCGGCGGTCCGGGAGCTCATGGGCTGGCTCGCATCTGCTCAAGAGACAATCGGCACGGCAATCGAGCAGGATCGTGAGGGCTACATGCAGCGTGTGCGCGAGGAAACGTGGCGACCGTCCCTTGCGCGTCACGCAGAACGGGAGGCGCGCGCGGAGCGGGCCCCAGACGGCACAAATGGCACCGATGGATCAGGAATCGACATGGACACTCTCCGGGTCGTGCCGGCTGGTCCTGGCGTCGAGCGAGGGCGAGACCAAGGTACACGGCCTGATCGATGGCTGGGCCGACGATGAGGGAGGCTGGCACGTTGTGCCTCGCCGGATTCGAGATCGGGACCGAGGTGCTTCGCAGTTCGAGCCGATTGCGGCCGCCGAGCTGTCCGGATCCGAGTTCATGACCCGCGTTCTTGCCCGTCTCCAACAATGAGACTCCGTCACCAGAGATGCAACTCAGCTGCGAAGCCAGAGGAGGAAATCCATGCGAGCGTTGCAGTCCGAGATCTGTATTGTGTGCGGGTCGTAGTTCTTCATGCGGACAAACGAAATCCCGGGCGTCTTCAGGCGACGTCAGACCTGTAGCCGGTCCTGTGGCGCCCGACTCCGATGGGGCCGGGATTCGGGCGTGCCGCGATCAACGTCGGCCCCGGTTGCGCCACGAGTCCTGAAGCCAACCGGCGAGCCGCCAGTACTGGGGCTGAATCTCCAGTATCGAGAGCGCCACATTGCCCGCCGGCGCGAAGTCGAGCGCCGGATGCGGCAAAAGGCGGAGGCGAGGCGGGCCTAGGCACGCCAGCACCGCCCACAACGCGGCAGGACCAACGAAACGGCCTAGGCATCATGCACGGGCCGTTTCTTCGTGCTGCCAGGGTAGGGAAGCGGTCCCGGTCGATCTCCAAGGGGATCGCGTGCGAGTTCTCGTAATCGGCTGGCGTCTGTTCAAAACCACACGACGTGTGGTCACACCCAGGTGCAAAAAGCGGACATTTAGTGACATTTTGGGAAAGCGAACCGAGGGTAACGAACCCACAATCGCCACTCCCACGCCCTATGCATCTCGACGATCGGCCATAAGGCCGCATCACCGGCGACCCGGCCCAGGCGCCATACCAGAGCCGCTTATGCCGGTCAGGGCAGGGAAGCGATTGCACAGTGCCGGTCAAGGGAATGCTGAACAGATCCGCAAGGATCCATGAATTCTGATTGCAGGAGTCACAGGTGGAGAACCGTAAATCCCTCGGCCATCTCCGCTCCCTCCGACCTCCCCGCTTTTCGGAACCGCTCCGTCCACGATCGCTCCAGATCCGCTGGGTTCGGTGTCTGGCCCTCGTGCGCGAGGCGTGCGGCGATCTTGCGTGGAAGGGATCGGCTGATCTCAACCCATGGGTCGGCCACCGCCCCTGCGAACAGCCAGTCCTCCCCCCAACCTCGTGGGGGGTACGGCCCTCCGCGTGCAATTCGGGAAAGCTCAGCGGGTCTCGGGCCAGCGGGTCGATCGCATCGAGGGACGCGATGATCACGATCGGCACCGCGCACGATCAGGTTGCGAGCATGGCCTTGAGCATGTCGTGGGCCTCGGCGCGGGGATCGCCGGTGGGGGACGACGCACTGAGGCGAATCAGCAAATTGCCCTGCTGGACGTACATCGTGACCTCGTTGCCATAGCCGACCGTGCCGTAGAGCGCCCGTGCATGCTCGCCCAATGGATCCATCGGCACTTCCGTGAATCTCGGGTCGGCCGCCAACACCCCAAACAACGCGTCGAGCGCGTCGGCGGCCTGCGCAGGACTGCCAAAGACGTGCACGCTGATGTAGACGCCGTCGATCTTGTCCTGCGCCCGGAATTGCCCGGTGGGTTTCCCGAACGTCCGCACGTGATTGCGTTGCCAACCCCAGGCGAGGAACTGCTTACGTGCGGCGACGGGGTCATCAAAGGTGGAGACGACCTCGGTAAGGGTGCGATCACCGTCGCCCGTGAACTCCAGCCCCGCCGGTGCCTGTTTCGTGGTGGGCCAGGTGAGGTCGATCTCGGCCACCGGGGTCGCCGGCCGTTGGACGGAGGGGGTCGTCCCAGGCGTCGCCGTGATGGCCGACGGCAGGATCATCGCCAGCAGGACGAGGAACGACATCACGACGGGAACGGAACGGGACATCCTTGAACTCCTCCGGTGAACGTTGCCGTCGCCGCCCTCCAATAGGATGGGCAACTTGGCAAATCCTAGGGTAAGGTGAGAGGCATCGTACTTTACTGCAGCGACCGGCGGGAGCAGTGCTCAGTGGATGTTTCCAAACTGGCCTTAGGAGTACTCACCTTCATCCTCCTTACGGTCGCTACGTTGCTTATTGAGAGGGCCCTAGGTGGACCAATTGAACGCGTTTGGGCGCGTGGGTCGAATTTGATCCGTAATAGACGCAAAAGCCTTCTGATCCTCGAAACCAGCACAATTAGCTTCGGATCACGGACCTTTCCCTACGCAATTGTTGATGGCATAGCGGATTCGGAATTCCGACCCGACAGCCTCATCCTCAACATAGCCGACTCTCCGCTCGAATTGCCTGAGCCGCTCCAGCGACGGAAGGCCGTGATAGCTCAACAAATGCAACACAAGGCGGCGATAGGCGAGAGAGCGGATGAAGACGGAGAGATTGTGTATCTCAAACGCTTTCAAGTCGTTCGTCCACCGACCAAGGCCGAATCTCCCGAGTTGCGGCTCTGGCTCGGGCGCGCAACGTGGTTTGATTTCCTTGCCACCAATATGAGTCTGGACGAGCCGATGGTGTTTGGAACCGACGGCCAAGAAATCGTAGAGACGATTCGCCAGCACTATCTCTCGGATCACCGCTGGGGAGAACCGGGAGCGCAACCCCCTCAGTGGTTTTCGAATACATTGGGTATCGTGGTTGCACTCATAACCAGTGACCGCCAACTGATTCTCACTCGCCGGTCGGGTAGCGTCGGTACGCGGGCTAGTGTATTCAATATCCCCATCAATGGAGGCGTCCATCCATCGTTCGACCGCGCCGCAGTCCAGGGACACATTGACCCCTTCCGGTCCATCACTCGCGAGGCGACCGAAGAACTGGGCATTCCTCTGACTGAAGATCAGATCCACATCTTCGCGCTGGGAGTTGATACTGAGTATGGGATGTGGAATCTGCTCGGGTTTGCCGAGAGCCAACTCACTGCGGCAGAAGTGCAAGAGCACTTCCAACTACGAGCCCGCGATCGGCATGAGACGCGTCAGTTGATTGTCTGCCCCTTTGACACCCCGCATGATGTGGTCACGTTCGTCCTATCGCATCAGGAGTGGTCACCTGGAGCTATCGCCTGCCTTAAATGCTTGTTACATTCCCGCTTTTCCAGTCGCAGTATCGATAACGCGATCCGCGCTGCTAGCAAGGCGCCGTAGAATCACCCGTGGTCGGACACTGACTGTTGCTCCGTCATCGCATTCAATATTTACATGAATGGCGAGACAGTAATAAGTTATCTCTACAAATGGGGCACTCCGAGCTGCTCCATCAGCAAGGTGGCGTTGCGCGGTCCCTGGTCGTCCTTGTTGGTGTTGAAGAAGACATGGACCACGTCGGCCTCGGCTTGTGCCTGCTGCAGCTTCGGCCCCCACTCCCCCAACTCCTGAGACGTGTAGTCCCAGTCGAAACGATCCTTGCTCGATCCGGAGAAACGGTACCAGCGGACGGCGTTGCGCCCGTGAAAGCGGACGATGGCCAGCTTGGGATTGGTCACGCCATAGATTGGTGGCACACTGCCCGTGCCCCGCTGCGGCTCGTCGGCCATCGTGTAGCTCAGGCCCGCCTCCGCCAACAGCGCCAGGGTGTCGTCCGCGTGCTCGGGGTCCAGCCAGTCGCGCCGCCGGAACTCCACGGCCAACGGCAGGTCCGGAAGGAGCTCGGGCAGCAGCCGCAGGTACGCCTGATGCTCCTCGGTGTTGCGATATGAGGGCGGGAACTGGAAGGTGACCGCCCCCAGCTTGCCGGCGTCCACCAGGGGCGAGATCGCCTCGGCGAAGGCGCTCGCCACTTCGGCGTCCGGTTCCGGTGCCTCCCCCCCTGGTGTCTCGGGCGTGCTCGTCAGCGCCCGGGGGGGCTTGACGTCGAACACAAAGCCCTCCGGCGTGCGCTCGACCCAGCCCTGCACCATGTGGCGATTAGGAATGCGGTAGTAGGTGGTATTGACCTCGACGATGGGGAAGTGACCGGCGTAGTAGGGGAGCTGGTCGGCGGGTTTGGTGCCCGGGGGGTAGAACGGGTCGTGATCGCTCCAGGACGAGGTGCCGATCAGCACCGTTCCGACACGCTGCTCGTGTGCCATCTCCAATTCTGCTCCCCTCGCCACATCGCTCCCAGGTTTCCCGTCTTCTCCCGACGTGCAGAAGTCATGCCAGCAACGGGCGCGATCAGCACGGGACGCCGGTGGTGTAGGGAGTAGATCGCCGGGCGCATGCGGCCCCTTTGCACCTGTCACCCCTCCTCCTATACTCAGGCAAGATCCCTATGGGCCGACGTACCCTGACGTCCGAACGACCTCTCTTCATCGCCGTCGGGTGCTGCCCGGCTTACCACCAGGAGTCTCAACATGGCTTCGTGTCTCTCTTTGCGCATCGATCGTCGGAGCCTCGTTGCGGCGACAGTTACCGGCGGGGTCACCCTCGCGGCCCTTCCACGGCCGCTGCTGGCAGCAACCCATCGCACGGCGGCGATCGCCGTGCATGCCCAGGAGAATGCACCTGGCGTTCCGATGTTCCGGGGAGACGCTGCCCGCACCGGAGTCATGCCTGGACCAGGACCAGATCCCTCGAAGGGGGGAGAAGTCCTTGCCGAATACAAGGGCCATGGGTCCGTCTATTCCACGCCAGCGGTGATCGACGGCACGGTATACATCGGGAGTGAGAGCCTCGCCAGTGTGATTGCGGTGAGCGCCTCGGATGGCGAGGCACGGTGGACCCATAAAGTTGATTGGCCCGTGTTCTCCTCGCCAGCCGTGGCAGAGGGAGTCATTTATATCGGGGAAGGCAATCTCGAGGGCGATGAAGCCCCTCGGCACCTCTACGCCCTGAACACCGATGACGGTAGCGAACGCTGGCGGTTCGAGACGGGGGGCCGTATCCGCTCGTCACCCGCGGTCGTGGACGGGGTCGTCTATGTCGGCAGCTTTGACCGGAACATCTACGCCATTGACGCGGGCACCGGTTCTGAGCGTTGGACGTTCACGACCGGTGGGCAGGTTGAGGCTTCGCCGGCCGTTGCCGATGGCACGATCTACGCCGGGAGCGTCGACCTCAACCTCTACGCCATTGACGCCGCAAGTGGGTCTGAACGCTGGCGATTTGCCACCGACTCGGCGATCTCATCCTCCCCGGCCGTTGCGGATGGCGTGGTCTTTCTGACGAGTGGCATGAACCTCTTCGCGATCGATGCGGCGAGTGGGGGCGAACTCTGGCGGTCTGAGATCGAGAGCATCTTCAGATCCTCCCCGGCCGTGGCAGACGGCGTCGTGTATGCGGCTGGTTCCACAACCCTCTACGCAGTTGATGCGGCGAGCGGGACCGAACGCTGGCGATTCGAAACCAGCAGTTCTAACCTGCTGCCGTCGCCGGCTGTCGTCGACAGCGTCATCTATATCGCTGATGGAGACTTCGCCGCGTTGCAGGGCGGTCTCTATGCGATCGAGGCGGCGACCGGGTCTGAACTCTGGAGCATCGAATTTGCCGACAGATTCCTCTCGTCCCCCGTTGTCGCGGATGAGCGGGTCTACCTGATGGGAGCTGGCGGAACCCTCTACGTCGTTGGGGATCAGGCCTAGGGAGGAGCGCTCATGAGGTGAGGTCGCTGGCCCACACGCAGCGGCATAGCGATCGATCTATGGCTGGAGGCGGTTGCGACGGCGTATGCGGTCAAGTGATGACCAGGACCAGGGCAGAACCGGGGACATGCCATCTGCTGTGGCGGCGGGGAGACCGACGTCCGCGAGTGCCTCGGGAGGAGTCATGTCTGCTTCGTCGCCCCAACTGCCCGTGAATGGACCTCCGATCCCACCCGCCACCGCTCGAGTCAGTCTGGAACTCCGCAACGTCGTTACCGTGGTCCGCGCACGCGCAGCTGGCCCAGCGCCGCGTGGTTCGTGACCCCGCCGCGGCCCATGTGGTGGCCCTCCGTGCCTTGATGGCGATCGAGCTGGCCACGCGGACGGCCGAGCGTTCGCTGAATGCCTTTGACGGCACCGATCCGCCTGCTGAGCCTGAGCGCGCCAGAACCTAGGCGTTTGAAAACGATGCGTTCTCCGGCGCCTCGACGGTCATTCGTTGCCCTGGAGGGTCGAAACTTCTCTCGCTGTCAATCGTTGACAGTGACGGCCGCAGGTGAGAGAAGAATTGACGAGCGTCCATGTCCCAGGCCGTCCTCTATACTCACGAAACGGGACTTACCACGACACGCGGGCTGCACAGCGGCAGCGGACACCAGCACGCCCGATCAGGCGGAGCGCGGCCATCCGCTCAACGGCCCTTGGCAACGCATGGAACGTAAGGAGCATCTGTGAAGCCGTTCATCGCCCTGCTGGTCATCGTGTGTGTCATCGCAACGAGCGTCCTCCCCCTGCCCGCCGGGCGGACCGCAGCGGCCGATGAGCCCTGTCCGGACGATGGATCGCTCTGCGCCATGCTCGGTCTCTTGCCCGATCTGCTGAACGACCCGAGCGGATCGTATGATCAGGTGTACTACGACAACTACGCCGAGCACCTGCGTCGCTTCGGCTTCACCACCCCGACGAGCTTCGAGGGCGAGGCGTGGGACCATTTTGTGGCGGCCTCCTTCGATTTCGCCGGGGCCGGCGACTATCTGCGCCACGTCACCTTCTGGGAACAGCAGATGGGCTACTCCCCGTTCTCGATCGAGCATGTGATCGCGCTCCAACATCTGCCGGGGTCGATCACGCTGCTGCGCGGCCGCTTTGACCGGTCGTCGGTCGAGGCCTTCTGGAGCGCGAGCGGATATACGGCGAACACGGTCAACGGTGTCGTGTTCTGGAAGCTGCGCGGCGATAACGAGCAAAATGTCCTCGATCGTCCTCTCCGCGATTCCCCCAGGTACAACTACGCGATCTTTGTCCGGGAGAACGTGATCGCGTACAGCAGCACCGCCCTGGGCATCAACGCTACCGTCCAGGCCGCGAGCGGGCGCGCCCCGACGCTGGCGACCAACGAGGCCGTTGCGCCGCTCTTGGCCCATGTGCCGACCGAGCTCGCGTCCGCCGTGCTGGGTCGGGGCGCGCAGTTCGGCAGTTCCAGCACCTGGATGATGTTTGGGGTCACGCCCGGGGGTCCTGCCCGAACGAACCCCCGCACCGGCACGCCGGTGTCGATCCCGGCAGACACGCCCCTGAGACACGCCTATGCCGCGCTGCTCTATGGACCGGGCGTCGATGTCACCCAGACGGCGACGGCGATCTCGAGTGCGTTTCTCTCCGGCAACTCGGCGCGGACGGAGCGGCCCTATACGGAGTACTTTCAGGAGCTCAACGTCACGGCCGATGCCCCGAACCAGGTTGTGGCCGTGGATTACGCCTCCCAGCCGACCAACCAGGCGGGCCTCTTCGCCTTCCTGCTCAATGACGACCTTGGCTTCTTGATTTAGCTGGGGTTCAACTCGAGCCGGAGGGAAGTGGCATGACGCCGCCGGGCGGCCTGAACCGTCAACGAGGATGCCGTGCCGATCGAGTAACAGGACGCCACATCTTTAGGGCCGGCAAACGTTGCTCGAATGGGCCTTCGTGGGCCCCGTGCTGTCTATCTGCTGGTGGAACAGTGAGTCAGGGCCCGAGGACTTGGCGACCCATTTTGCCCTCGGAGCACGGCACTTACGGCAATTGCTTCCCGAAGCGACGTAGCACAACGGTGCGAGCTTGAGGTGTCAATGGTCGTTCATGGCGGGCTCATCGTCGTTGCGGCGTCGCCATCCGTTCGCTCGTGGCTGCCCGTGACGTTCGCGCCGGATTGGCCGTTTTCTGCGGGGTTCGGACGTCGACCATGCCCTTGACCCGACATCATCACCGTGCAATGTGCTGTGCCGTCCCAAACAGACAGGACCCCCCGGTCCTGAGACCAGGGGTTCCCGACTCCTCTCGGTTGGTGCCTCCGAGGGGGTGCGTGCGGGCTACGCCGTCATGCGCCGCAGCTTGAACGCCGCGGCTATCTCCCCATATCGCTCGAAACCGAGCCGGGTGTACAGGGCTTCGGGGCTCGGGTTGTCTTTGTCCACCGCGATCACCACGGGCAGGCCCTGCGCCGTTGCCTCGTCGATCACCTGGGTCAACACTGCCTCACCGACGCCTTGCCGTTGGTAGCTCGGCAGAATCTGCAGCCCTGCGACCTCGATTTCGCTCCCGGGCCGAACAAGGCGCAGGCGACCGACGCGCTGGCCGTCGGCCATGATGACGTTGGTGACGCTCTGGGGGATCTTTCCCTGCGCCTGTTCCCGCGTGGCCGCTCGGGTGCCGTTCACCACGGCATCGACGTCGATACCGTCACCAAGGGGGCTGAGTTGGTACCTGACCTGGAGGAACAGATGCACCATGAACTCGATGTCATCGGTCGTGACGGGACGGACTGTGATTGAGGGATGCTCTACAGCTGTCATGGGTACTCCGAGAAGGGGCGATATGCTGCATGGTCGTTGGTCCAATTGGGGCGGTCATTGTGGTCACCATGTTTCTACCCTCCTCACGGCATTCGGCATCAGGCGAATCCATATTCCTGAGCCGGGCGGTTTCTCCAGCATAGCAGCGATGTAAAGCCCCTCAGCCCGGATCCGTAACACGCGAGCAACAGGGCCTGGCCGATCATGGGGCGGCAGCGTCACATCAAGAACTCCGCATCAACGTCCCAAATGAAGATGGTAGTGGCGAGGCAGAGGGCGGCTTCCACGAAGAACTGTCGGAGCTGCTCGGCGGTCCACTCGGAGAAGTCAGGCGGCACCACAACCTCGTGCGGCCAGACCATCCCCGAAGCCATCATCGAAAGGAGAAAGGAGCCTATGACGGCGGCTCTCGTCCTCCGAGAACATCAAGGGAATGCGGAGCAGGATCGCGCCATGGTCTCATGAAAAGCGACGCGAACGAGGTGCACGCGTAATGTCATTCGGACATCGCCCGCAGACCATCACTACGCAAGTCAACGTGGAGTCTGTCGGTGATGGTGAAGCCAGCGAGGGATCAAGCTCAATGTGGCGGCCTCAGCAGCGGCCAGATCCGCGAAGCATCGGGACGCCGTTACATCACTGATGAGTGACGATCGTATCCGGAAACGGGTTGTGCTGGGCGCCGGGTCTCCCTCACCAGGACGACATGCGCGCGAGCTCATGTATCCGCCCGTCCTCACATGCCGGTGAGGTGACTTCAGCATTCTGACCCCTCCCGACTCTGCTCGGCAATCTTGATTCGATCGTACCCAACACTGGAGACGATCGGCGAAACCGGGCGTGAACCGGACGATAATGATCACCGGCAGATCCAAGTGTGCACTATTATCTCACGGGGCTCCATTTCGGCCTCATGGCCAGAGCACGGGGGTACGCCGTCATCTCCAGAGGCGGATGATGCGACCTCGCGTTCGCGGACCAGGGTCGCCGCGACCAGTACACGGCCACTGAATCCGGCATCATGACCGCACACTGTCACGAGCACGAGCCGTTGACACAACGAGCTCCATACCCTGATGAGGATTTTCGAGCTCATGGAAAAACCACACTTCGACGCTTCGGCCGATGGTCGTTATCGAGCGACCACACGCATACGTCGACGGCTTCCAGGGTTGCCCGCCTTTGATCGACTCTCCGGGTTCGAGAGTACCCGCTTTCTCGGCAAATGGATGTTCGTGGGCGGCGTGATCGGCATCGTCGCCGGCCTCGGGGCCGTGCTCTTCACGCATGCCATTGGCTGGTCAACCCAGTTCTTCCTGGGCGACATCGTCGGCTACATGCCGCCGATGCCCATCGGCGAAGGCAGTCCGGTTCAGGAGGCCATGGCGCGTCCCTGGTTGCTTCCCGTCGTGACCACACTCGGCGGCCTCATCTCCGGCATCATTGTCTTTCGCTTTGCCCCGGAGGCCGAGGGGCACGGCACGGACGCGGCGATCGATGCGATCCACCACAAGAATGGCGCGGTGAATCCCAAGGTGCCACCGATCAAGCTGCTGGCGTCGGCGCTGACGATTGGCAGCGGCGGGTCTGGTGGGCGGGAAGGACCGGCCGCGCAGATTTCGGCTGGGTTTGCCTCGTTGCTGTCCAACTGGCTGAACCTAACCGCGAGTGACAAGCGGATTGCCGTAGCGGCCGGCATGGGGGCCGGCATCGGCGCGATCTTCCGCGCACCGTTGGGGGGCTCCCTGATGGCGGCGGAGATCCTGTACCTGCATGACCTCGAAGTCGAGGCGTTGATCCCCAGCCTGATCGCGTCGATTGTTGGCTACAGCGTGTATGGCGCGATCGAGGGATTCGAGCCGATCTTCGGGTCGCAGACCGATCTCGCCTTCTCCGATCCCACCACCTTGATCTATTACGCCGTGCTCGGCGGCATCGCCGGCATCGTCGGCCTGCTCTATGCGAAGTGCTTCTACAGCACCGTGGCCGTGTTTCACCGCCTCCACATCCCGATCTGGGTCAAGCCGGCGGTAGGCGGTCTGCTCGTCGGCCTAATGGGGCTCGTCATCAAGGGGTCGATTCACACCGGGTATGGCTGGATCCAGATCAGCATGACCGATGATCTCCTGCGGATGCCGCTGTGGATCGTGATTGCGTTGCCCTTCGCCAAGATCCTAGCCACCTCGTTCTCGATCGGATCCGGCGGGTCCGGCGGCATCTTCGGTCCGGGGATGGTGATCGGGGGCATGCTCGGCGCCACCTTCTGGCGGGTTGGGCACGGCGTGCTCCCCCACCTACCGGTGAGCCCGGCGCCCTTCGTGATCGTCGGCATGATGGCCCTCTTCGGCAGCATTGCCCACGCCCCCTTTGCAGTGATGCTTATGGTCGCCGAGATGACGGGGAACCTCTCGTTGCTCGCCCCGGCCATGATCGCGATCGCGATAGCGACCATGCTGGTCGGCGACCATTCGATCTATTGGGCGCAACTCCCGAACCGCGCCGCCTCGCCAGCCCATCGCCTGCGCCTCAGCTTTCCCCTCCTGTCCGCCCTGACGGTGCGGAGTGCCTACAAACCGCGGGGCGACATTCCCGATAACCCAGCACAACCGGCGGTGACCCTGAGCGTGCGCACACGCCTTGATGAGGCCTTGCTGGTCATGGCCGAGGCGGACGTCCCGCGGGCGACGGTGACCGATGGCGCGCACGTTGTGGGGCAGATGACGTACCGCGATGCACTGACGGCCTATCGCACGATGCTCGACCAAGGGCTGCAGCGCGCGGAGGGCTTGCCCGTGACCTCGATGCTGATGGAGTTCAGCATTGGTCCAGCATCACCTTTGGCCGACACGACCCTCCGCGAGGCGGCGTTGCCGGCGGATACCCTCGTCGCCGCGATCGGCCGCGATGGGGAGATCCTGTTTCCCCAGGCGGACACGGCCCTGCACGTGGGCGATACGGTCACCGTGCTGGGGAAGCCGGAGCGGGCCGATGAGCTCCTGGCGCTGACGCAGGGACAAGCCGACCCCGCCTGATCCACTGAGAGGCACGGAAGAAATCGTCTACCACCGAAAGCGGGCGATGAACCCTTCCCGCCCTACGCGCAGCTGGACGCTGCTCGCAAGCGACCGCATGTTTCCCAATGTTTCCCAGAGCCTCAGGTCGGCGAATGGGACTTCGCCTCAATGAGCCGGTTCCGCCAGCTGGCCCGCAGCCCAGACTACTTGGCGGACGGTCCGGAGGGAATTCATCTCCTTGCCTCTGTCATGATGCAGGGGATTCCCGTGGGGACCGCGCTAAAGTCCACAATGGGCTCCGGGGCGATGGTGGCTCGGCGATCACATCGAGGCGAGCGCATCGGGAAGAGCCTCGGCCGCACATGGAGCCGGACCGGAGACTCTGCCGCGTTCAGGAAGACAACGGCGGCATCCGGCTGATCCGCGACGGTTTGCACAATCGCATACGCATCCGTCGCGCCGGGGTATTTGCTTGCGCGCCCGGATGCCTGGGCAGGTGTGTCGTCCCAGAACCGAAAGTCACGACCAGCCAGGCGCACGTAGCCGTCGAACGAGGTGAGACGCATGTCGTCATCGAGTTGAACGCGGGTCAGCCGCGCGCCAAGCCTCGGCCCTGCACCCGCCCCGATCTTCGCGAGCAGCCGGTCACCGAGCGACTCAATGAACGACACGCCCTCAGGATCGTCCTTGAACCACTGAACGTAAACCGTGGCGCCGATCGGCCCGCTTTGGAAGACAAGAACCTGGCTGACGTAGAGCTCGCCCGCCGCGGGATCCGTCCGCTGATCCGCCAAGAGCGTCGACTGCTCCCCAATCGTATGCGTGCCGGTGAGCGTGATCGTCGTTGCGCCCCCTCTGCCGGCGAAGTAGTCGAAGCCGCGTTGCGCGCCGGCAACGTCCGTGTAGAGATCGAGCAGCGTCTGGACGCGCATGTCGAGATCGTTGGCTCCGCTCGCCGCCAGCCCCAACTGGCTCTCGTAGCCGCGGAGGAAGCCGTCGCGCGTGAACTCGGCCGTCTCGTCTGGAAAGGTATCGACGAGGTATCGATTGCTGGACTCGAGGCCAAAGCCCGGCACGGGCATGTCATCGGGGGACAGCGCCATCGCGGCGAGGTCAGGGGTCGACGGCGACGCCGTGAACGTGGCGTTTGGGAGAGGGGGCGCGGAGATAGCCGGGCGATCCACACGACGACGGCCACAGCCAAGGGGAGGATCAGCGAGTGGAGCACAACTACCACCAACCATGGTCAACAACGGGTGGAGAATAATCTAGCAGCCGCTGACGGCTGCGATGGCAAGCGATCGGTCGTCCTCCGATGGCCGCTCTCGTGCATAGGGTGTCCCACGGTGCATGGGGTATCCGTCATGCACCGTCCTGCGCCATCTCCAGCAGGTGCTCAACGAACGGGCGGGCCATTGGATCTCCCCGACGCACGGCGTCCCACATCACCCGACACAGGATGTCCTTTGAGTAGAAGCCATGGCGGTAGCGGGGTGAGGCGATACCGGACCACGACTTCCCACCATGCATCCGGCATCGTCCGTTCGACATACTCCAGTTCTTGCAGGGATCGCCATCACGGGTCTTGGCGCCGCATTGCCGTTCGGCAGGAACGTCCGTCAGGTTGGTCGGCATCCGTTCTCTCCTTCCTGCTTGCCCGTATGGACGCGGTTCGCACCGACCAGGACCACAATCGAGATCGACGCTCCGCAGCGTTATTCACGCGCCCTAAAGGAGAAAGTACATCACATCTGCCCGTTCATAATCCGACTGACCCAGGAGGCGAACGAGAATGAACCTCGGATCTCCTCTTGCGGGACCCGTGAGCAACACTGCGCCACGCACCTGCGCTGAAAGACCCGCGTGGTGAGGTTCCGGGAGCACGACGCCAGCGCGTGACGGATGAGGAGGTTTATCGCCGGGCGGAGATCATTCTGGCGAGAATGGCGCCGTGAGAAGCACCAGAATCATGTACATCACAGAGAAATAGTGAAACGCCTGAGGAATGTTCACCTCAGGCGCGTCCTTTCGCTTGCATCGTGCACTTGCGAGATCCCAAATGTCGTCTACACATTGAACTAGATGCTGGTGCTGCCAGTGCCGTTTTGGCGGGATTCGCCGTCCTCAGCGGAAGGGCTTCCTTTATCCGGAACAATCGAAACCGGAAGGCCGTATGTCCGGATCGACAGCTCTGACTGGGAAACCGAGTATTGATATTCGAGGAGTTGCCATTGAACCCATGAGGAAATCGGCTGAGTGTAGGAATAGACGACAGAACCCGAGGGCAGTGGTTGTCCCTGTGGAAACGTCATGGAGCCACCTTGCCTTCATCTAGGATCGTTGCGAGATCCGTTAGCTTCTCGCTGTCTCGTTCGCGAGATCGCTCAAGCGAAGCTTGATAGATCGCATCGACTCTCTCGACAACATCGTCTTCAAGTCGAGTCACCTGGGATTGTCGCACGACGAAGATGTCGCTGTCATGCCCTACACCCGGTGCAACTTCAGCCCGGCGCTTTGATATCACCACGTTCGTTACTGAATCAACCAACGAGCGTGTCGGCGCCTGTTTGAGTTCGATCAAACTCTGAAGCGCATGAATCGCGCCACTCCCAATCGCGTGGAATCCAATTGCCTCGTACTCCATATACAGGCCGGCCGGTGGGTCGATTCCGTGTATATGAGCCCCATCTTGATCTACACCGGCAACAATCAGTTGAACACCAAGTTGAAAAGTCGATGCCTGGTGATCGAGTTGAGCAGCTAGTTGCGGCTGGAATGCTTGCTGCTGCCCACTGTAGAACTGCGTAGAGGACAAGCCGCGAGGCTTGAAGATGTGCTCGTCGACGAGCCCTAGCCTATAGAGGTTGTATTGCTGTGCTACTAACTCCGAGAAGGCGGTAATCGACTCGTCGTCCATCGTTTGGGCGCCGGTTGCTCTCTTCAAAATGGCCGAGGCCGCAACCGCGTCGCCTGCCTGAAGGGCAATTGCGTGGTCGTTGATCGGCGTTGACTTGGATACCTCATGCTCGAACTCGATGAGGCCGCTGTAGGTAACCATGCGGTCTGATGCGACAACCACAGCCTTGTCGCCATTCCGATCAGTACAAATAACTGCCAAGCATACCGTCATGGCTGCCCTTTCGGCTGAATCTGAGAATGTTGGTCCCGACGAAAGTGTATCCTATCGATCTGAAATGCACCACGCAGCATCACAAGCCCGCTACGCGTGCACTGTTGCCCCTGACTTCGCCTGAAGCATCTCGGATCGCAGCTCCATGGGCATCTTGTTGGTTGGATGGATCCATGCAAGCGTATGGTCTCTATCGACTTGGGACCATACCGCAACCGTTATTTCGAAAGGCCGACACACGAGTGACGAGATCTAGCCAGCGGTGACGGTCAAGGAAATCTGCACGGCGGGCCGATCGTGCCCAGTGCGATGTTCCGAAGTGCCTCAACGGCGAATAGACGAAGCCAGCCGCGGCCGTGAACAGACGTAAGGCCATCAATCAATCAGTTGAATCGCCTACACGCCACAGGCACAGCAGAACATCCCACGCATAGTTCTGGGTCCGATCAGAGGCAGAGACGTGATGACACGAGAGACGACCATTGTGGCGAAGAGGCTAGCAACACCCCTGACCATAGATGGAGCGACAGGATTGAAGATCCAGAGACAAGCTGCGTCATGGATGTGCCCCGCCCGGCACGCCGCGATCAAGCGTACGCCTTCTCCCGCTGGCCCGCGCTCCCCTATCGGAATGGGTCTTAACTGTACAATCCAATGAAGCGAACACCGAACGGATGTGGGGCAAGGGAGGAATCGTGGACGGAGCGGTGCATCTCGGCCGCCTTGAGTTGACCTGGACAAACAAGGAAGATCGACGGCTCCTCGCCATCGATGGCGATCATTACCAGTGGGTCCATCCAAGCGACTATCGTGTGGCAGAGGTACGTCTGCTACACGAGACTCGTCAACACGGCACTGTTTGTGAGTATCCAGCCGATGACAATCTGTTGATTGTCGGCGACGCGCTCAATGGCCTGCACAGCCTCAGCCACCTGCCCGGATATGCCGATCGCCTGCTAGGCCAGGTGCGGCTCGTCTATCTTGATCCGCCCTTCAACACGCATCAAGCCTTCTCCCAGTACGATGACGGGCTGGAGCATTCCTTGTGGCTGACGATGATGCGCGACCGTCTGGAGCAGATCAAACAGTTGCTGTCCGCCGACGGATCGGTCTGGGTCCACTGCGACGACGCAGAGCAGGCGTATCTGAAGGTGCTGATGGACGAACTCTTCGGGCGCGAGAACTTCGTGGCGTCCGTCCTGTGGGTTCGGCGCAACGACCCTCGCAACACCGCCCGCCTGATCTCGACAGACCACGACTATCTCTTGGTGTACGCCAGAGACAGCACCGCCTGCCGGTTCAATCAACTGGAGAGAACCGAGGCGATGACGGCAGCCTACACCAATCCTGACAACGATTCCCGCGGCCCCTGGCGACGTGGTGACCTGGCCGCCCGAAACTACTACAGCCTCGGCCGCTATCCCATTACGACCCCTTCAGGACGTGTCATCCCCGGGCCGCCGACCGGCAGTTATTGGCGGGTGTCTGAGGAGCGGTTGCGAGAGCTGGACGCTGATGGTCGGATTTATTGGGGTCCGGATGGGGCTTCTCGTCCTTATCTCAAGCGCTTCCTCTCCGAGGTCTCGGCGGGAAGGACTCCAGGATCCGTCTGGGCGCCAGAAGAGGTGGGATTCGTTCGCAACGGCAAGGAAGAGTTGCGGGCGCTGCTTGGTGCGAACGACATGTTCGCCACGCCGAAGCCAGAGCGACTGCTTCAGCGGGTGGTCGAGATCGCCTCCAATCCGGGGGATATCGTGCTTGACAGCTTCCTCGGCTCCGGAACCACCGCCGCAGTCGCCCACAAGTTGGGACGGCGTTGGATCGGCATCGAGCGATCCCCGCGGACCGTTCATGATTTCACCGAACCGCGCTTGGCAAAAGTGGTGTCGGGTGAGGACATCGGCGGTATCAGCATCTCCGTCTCGTGGAGCGGAGGCGGCGGCTTTCGGGTGCTCGAGGTGGGGCCCTCCATGTACGACACCCATGCCGGGCGGATCGTCCTGAGCGAATGGGCGACGAACGGCCAACTGGCTGAGGCGGTCGCTGCGCAGTACGGCTATCAGCACGAGAACGCCCCACCCTTTGCCGGCCGGAAGGGACGGGTGCGCCTGGCCGTCATTGACGGGCTGGTGAACACGGATGTCGTGCGTCTACTGCTGCCGTTGCTTGAGGATCATGAGGTGCTCCACGTCTGCGGCACGGCGCTCGACGATCGAGCCATGGCCACGCTGGAGGCGGATCGTCCGGGATCATGGGCCGAGCGCATCCCGGACGGCACGCTGGCGTCGTACGGCCGAACACAGAGGCGCAGGAAACGATGGGAGCGGAGCCGTGGCTGAAGAAGCCCTCTTCGATACGGAGCTACACGAGCGGATCGCGGCGCGACTGGATCTCCGCGAGGCCAACAAGGATGCGGTGAAGAGCATCGTGCTGGCCCAGGTACGGCACTACGACATCGACCGCCTGCCTCGCCCGTTTGAAGGCGTCGCCGACGTCGCCACCGGTGTCGGCAAGACCTACATCATGGCGGCGACGATGGAATACCTGGCAAGCAGCGAGGGCGTCCGAAACTTCGCGGTCATCACGCCTGGGCGCACCATCCTGACCAAGACGATCGCCAACTTCTCAGAGGGGAATCCGAAGAGCCTGCTCCCGGCGATGAGCTTCCGTCCGGTCGTCATCACCAGCGACACGTTCGCATCCCCGGCGGCGCGCCGCGCGATGGAGGACGACCAGACTGTCAAGGTCTACATCTTCACCGTCCAGGCGCTGGCGCGGCCCTCCACCCGGCTGGGGCGCCGGACGCATGCGTTCCAGGAGGGCCTCGGCGATGCCTTCTATCGTCGCCTGCAAGAGATGGACGATCTCGTGGTCTTTGCCGACGAGCACCATGTCTATTACGGCCCGGCATTCTCACGCACGGTGCGCGACCTCGACCCGTACGCGCTATTGGGCCTGACGGCAACGCCCCATCGCAACACCCCGGAGGAGCAGATCGTCTTCCGGTATCCGCTGGCCGCGGCGATCGCCGATCAGATCGTCAAGACGCCGGTCCTGGTAGGGCGGTCGGATGACCGCAATGACGCCCGCACGAAACTGCAGGACGGGATCAAGTTGCTGGAGATGAAGCAGCGGGCCATCGAGCGCTACGCGGCCACCGCCGGCGTGCCGCCGGTTACCCCGATCATGCTCGTGATCGCTCAGTCCATCGCCGAGGCGGACGAGATCTCCGCCATCGTGGAGGGTTCCGCCTTTGCCGGCGGCGTGTATCAGGGCCAGGTGCTCACGGTGCACTCCGACGCTCCCGATGAGGCACTCGCGGCCCTGGACAGGCTTGAGGAGCCAGCGAACCCGTATCGGATCGTGATTTCGGTCGGCATGCTAAAAGAGGGCTGGGACGTCAAAAACGTCTATGTCATCGCGTCGCTGCGCGCCTCGGTCTCGACGATCCTGACCGAACAGACGCTTGGGCGCGGGATGCGGCTTCCTTTTGGGGTGTATACCGGGATCGAACTGCTGGACACGCTAGAGGTGCTCGGGCACGAGCGGTACGAGGAGCTGCTTCGGAAGGCGAACGTACTCAACGAGCAGTTCGTCGACTGGCGGACGAGATCGGAGCTGCGCCGGAATCAGCATGGCGAGCTCGTGCCGGTACAGGAACGGCTGGATATCGCCGCGCCCATTATCGATGCGGTCCTGCCCGCTCCTGGGTCAGTCCCGGCTCCAAGAGCGGTGCTGTCCGCTTGCAATGGCCACGCCAGTGGCGTGGCCATCCGGTCCATGGACGAGGCCGTCACAGCCGGCGAATCGGCCATCGTGCAGCTGGACCTGCAACTGGTCCCGCGCGATGGCGTACCCATGATCCGAATCCCCTATCTGAAGATGAGCCGGATCGACAGCTCGTTCTCGCTGGCGGACATCGTCGACCTCGAGCCCGTCCAGCAGGCCGGCCGGCGCATCGCCGCCGATCCGAGCGGCCAGCTACGCCGCGTGGCGATCAGTGCCCGCCGACGCGTGGGGCCCGACGGCCGCACCCGCATCGACATGGTGACGGCGCCGGCAGTCGACGCAATCGTCTCGCCGGCAGTGACGCTGCCATTGTTCGAGGCGCGCGAGCAGCTGCTCTCGTACCTGCTCCATAGCCCGATCGTGCCGGCCCGCGCCAACCAGCAACGGCCCGCGGAGCAGATCATTGATGCGTTCATGGACGGGCTAGGGAGCGAAGCGGAGGCCGTGTTGAGTGCGGCCATGGACCGGGTCGCAGCCGAGCTAATTCGCATTGTGAACGCGGAACATGCACGCTATACATCGCAGCCTTCTTACAGCGAGGTAGTGGAGGTGGAACGGTTCACGGCCGTCCGCCGGCGCCGGGAACGAGCCAGTGACGACAGGTATGGCGTCTTCGAGAGGAACGCGGGCTATGCGTTTTCCAAGTCGCTGTACGCCCAGGACTGGTTCGACTCCACGCCCGAGCGGGATGTGGCCAATATCCTCGACCAGGCGGCGGAAGTTGCCTCCTGGGTGCGCCTGCAGCGCGGTGACCTTAAGATCCTGTGGCACAACGCGCAGGAGTACCATCCGGATTTCGTGGTCGTGGAAGAGGCCGGGCCGCATTGGGTGGTCGAGGTGAAAGCGGACCGCGACCGCAGGAACGAGGAAGTACAGGCCAAGCGTCGCGCGGCGAGGCGCTGGGCAAACTACGTCAATGCGGATCCAAAGACCGGTGCCGCGTGGGACTACCTGTTGGTCTATGAGGCGGATGTTGTGGGCGCGCGCGGCAGCTGGCAGGCGCTCAAGGCCGCGGGGATCTAGGACCGTTGACCACCAGACGGAGCAGCAACCGTGACTGGTCAGCCCCCTCGGACGCCCCGACACTCGCCGTGATCACCCGTGATGGGCAAGTCGTGGATCTCGCGGGCCGCTCGTCCACGCAGCGGGACCCGCACGACCGTCTCAGTCTGGTCCATCATCGCGTCCTCCTCCCGTCCGCACGCCCTCGAGGATCCGCGAATCGCCCTGCCGATCGCTCTCGCAATGTCCTTCGCGACATCTGGCCCATACGCGTGGTGAGGCGCTTCTGCATGGAACTGGGCGGGATCGGCCCGCTGCCGGATCCTCCCCGTCACGCCCTGCCGTAAGCGCCACTTCAATCGCGTCAGTGCATGGCTCGTCTCTCGCCTATAGGGAATACGTCGCGTTTGGCTGGGCGTCGCTACGCCTGCACGCTGGCACTCGGCATCGACTGCAGCATGTCAGATGGCACGTCCTTCGCCACGGTGGGCGGCTCGTAGATGATGAGCTGGGCCCAGTGCTCCGGATCGCCGTCGCGTTCCAGCGGTCCGATCCCCTGGGCGATGCTCACGATCGTGGCTCCCTGCTGTCTCACCGCCGCGAAGATGGTCACCAGCTGCTGGCCGTGGGCCGCCGCGTCGAGGTCATGGATGCTGAGGTATCGATAGCGTCCGGTGTGGGGCTGTTCCGGCATGGTGGCTTATCCTGACTATCCAAGTAATCCGTGAACATGGGCCAGCACCTCAAGCGCCTCGACCTTCCGTGCAATCGCCTGTCCTGTATCAGGGTGCGCGCACAGCGACTCGATCGGCTCGGACGCAATCTCGGAGAGCCGGACCAGTCGCTCATGCTGGCCCTGGGGAGCGGCTCCGAGAATCACCTCCACTCGCTGGCCCACCCTCGGCGCGGAGAGACGTTCCAGCACGCGCTGTAAGTCATTCGTTGCCATCGTACGGACCTCCCTCCCCATCGAGCACGATCTCGATCGACTGGATCGGAATCGGGCCGCCGTTTGGACCACTGTGCTCCTTCTTCTCCGCCCAGTCGCCGACTTCGATCGCAACCTGCTTCTCCAACTCCCGCATCTCACGCAACAGCCCGGTATCGACCGTCCATTCCTCAACGGTGTAGGCCGAAGGGCCGCTGCCAACCGACTTGTATGTCTTGACCAGCAAGCCTGTATCCGCACCAGGGGCATCACCGCCGGCCGCTGCCCTGGCCTCGATCGTGTCACAGAGCCGCTGATGCCGATCGTTGTAGTGCTTCAGTCGGCCCTCAACCGTCCCGAGCGCCTGCTGTCGTGTCATCTCCCGAAACTCGGCCACCAGGGACTGGACGCGCTCCTGAAACGTGGGCTGGCGCTTCCAGGTCGCCAGCGTGCGCCGGCCGATCCCGACCGCATCCGCGATCTCCTGGTCGGTGAGCTCGTCCTGGGCCACCAGCGTCGCGGCGCGTTCCCTCGTCTGTGAGCCCAATGAACCGCCTCTTCCTGTGCCGTTTTGTGCTGAGGGTATCTCTATCATTCCACCTTCTCCCACGTCATGTCGTCCCGTTCAATCGCTGTCATCGACGCCTCGCTGAGCGCGCTCATGCATCGTCACCCGCCTCGAGCTTTGCCAGGCGCTCCGCCTCGGCAAGGATTACGGCCACCGGAACCCCGAGCGTCTCGGCCACCGCCTGGGCCTCAGCCTCGATCGAGACCGAGATCGCCCCGCCGTCCTTGCCCGTGAGCTCTCGCTTATCCGTCCACTGCCCGGTGTCCTGGGCAACCTGCTTCTCGAGTTCGCGCATTTCCCGGGAGAGTGCTGCGTCGAAGTGGTATTCCTCGACTTCGTGTGCGGTCTCTCCGGTCCCGATCGACTTGTAGTGCCGCACGAGGTAGCCAGATCGGCCGCCCGGCACCTCTTTCATCGCCTTTGCACGATCGGAGACGATCATGTCGAACGCCCTCGCGCGCCTCTCGTAACGCTCCAACCGGCGATCGAGCCGAGCCAAGCCACGACGACGCGCCCGGGCGATCAACTCATCGGAGAGCGCGGTGACCTTGGCCGCGAACACTGGGTGCTGTTTCCACTCGTGGAGTTTGGTCCGGCCAACACCGACCTTCTTGGCGATTGCCGCGTCAGTAAGCCGATCCTCGGCGAGAAGCACCGCAGCATTGGCTGATGCATCTGACCAGGGAAAGCCGTCGCTGGCTGTTCGGTTTTGTTCGGCGGTAGGTGCTTCCATGGTCTCAGTTCCCCTCACGCCGCGTTAGCTTCCGTCGTCCGGAATGTAGGCAACGATGATCGTGGCGTCGCTCCCACTGGCGCTGAGGACGTCAATGCGGAGCACATCACCGGGATCGACGTAGGCGTTCACGCCACTGGCCCCGGCGTTCTGCCCGGCTTGCACCGTCACCGCGGCATTGGGAATCGGCGTTCCATTCGCGGTGAGGCGGAACCGGGCCTGGCTACTCGGAGCGGTCTTCAGGAGAGCATCCAACCGCATGATCTTCGATCGCGTCGGGATCCGGATCTCCTCCGCCCGATTTGTGCCCGCGGTCACCACCCCACCGATGCGGAACTGGACGATCTGCCACGGAAAGCGAATAGTGCCTGGATTGAGACTGCCATCCGATTGCATGAGGATGCGGAGCGCCCGTCGTTCACGGATATCCTCATCGGGGAGCAGAACGCGCGCTAACCTGTCCGCAGCAGCGATCACATCGTGTTTGCTCATCATCGTCGTTTCCCCTTCTTCGCCCTACGCCAGGCCGCCGCCCCGTAGCCGGTGTTCCAACGCACGCTCAAGACGCGTGATGATCTCACGTGCGATCGCATCGGCATCGGCTGGCGTCGCCCCAGCGCCCACGATCAACTGCTCAATGTTCACGAGTGGACCGTCCGTGCCCGGCGACAGCTTCGTCGCTACCGAATTCGCGGGCTCGATATAGGTGTGTGGGGGCGCGACGTACAGCCCATGATCGGGAATGAGGGCGGTTCCCCCACCCGCAAAATGAGCCATTTCCGGGCCTGCCTCACCGGCCTCGAACAGGACACCGCCCATCGCGTAGCCGGGCACGCCGCCGTGGCGGGCAACACCGCGGGCACCAGCCGAGGGGCTGCCGATGGTTGTGTATTGCGTCACCACGTCGAGCACGACCGTCTTGGAGTAAACGGAGTCCAGCGCACTGATGACCGCGTTGATGTTCGCCACGGCATCGCCGGTCAGCGCCGAGACGGTGACCTCGGTACTCTTCGGCACCAGCGCAATGGTCTCGGTGACAGCATTGATGCTGCTGACGGCGTCGCTCGTGCTGGCGGTGACGGCGATCGGGGTGTCCTTCGGCAGCGCGTCGATCGCTGATTGCACCTCTCCGATAGCTTGCGTTGCCGCATCGGTATTGGCGCTCACTGTGATCTTCGTTTCGCCGAGACCATCAATGGCCGTCGTATCGAGCGACGTCACCGAGGCGGTCACCGGCACCGTCAACGAGGATGTCTGTGCGCCGAGCGCGCTCTGCATGCCTCCCGGATCGAGGGTGGGACCCATCGCCGCCTGCATGTCCATCTGGACTTTGACCGTGACCTGTTTTTCAGGCGGTATCCCCAGCAGACTGTCATACAGGTCGTCCACGTCGCCCTTGCCCTGGACCTCCGCTTTGATGACCGCGGGCGGAACCCCCATCGCCAGCAACGTGAAGATCTTGAGCGAGTTATTGAGGTCGCCGATCGTGTCCGACGCATTGTCGACGGCATCGAACTGAACGACGTAGTCCCCGTCAACCTCCTTGATCAGGCCGATCGATTCGAGCATCTTGGCGATAACCGGGTCCATGTTGGCCGCGGCGAGAATGGCCTGGTTCGCCATCTCCATGCCGGTCTCGCCGAACTTGCCCGCGGCCGCGTCCGCCGCCAACGTCGCGAGCGAGAAGGCCCGCGCCGACTCTGCCGAGTCCATCCAGCCCAAGGTCGCCAGTTGCTGCGCTTCGCCCATGCCGCGCAGTTGCTCGATGTAGGCCGCCTGCTTCTCGGCCGCATCGGCCAGGACGGGGGCGAGCCCGACCTGAATGGCATCGATGCTATTGGCCACCTGCTCATTCACCGCGGCGATCGTCGTGAACGCCGCCTGCGCTTCCTCGTATTGCCCCGGCTTCAGTAGCTCCAGTCCCTGGAGATCATCAATCCGTGCCCACACGCCCTGTTCGCCAATGAGCTTCTCGCCCCAGTCATAGAGTGACTGAAACTGCCCCTTGATGCCTTCAGTGTTGGAGACGATGACCCGGTACGCCGATTCGAGCGCCGCCCCTGACTGGATCAGGTTCCCGGCGAGCCCGGTCGACTCCGAACCGAGCCCCATCATGCCGATGCCGGCCAGCGAGTCGCCGAGTCCCGAGACCTCGATCAGCGTGCCCTTCAACCCTTCGAGATTCTTCTCCAGCTCCTCGGCGGTCATGCCCGCAGCCGCGGCCTCCGCCTTCCACGCCTCCCAGCTACCCGCAGCGGCCTGCGCCATCTCCCCCTGATGACTGACCGCATCGGTCACCGCCTCGATGTTCGATGCAACCCACCCGCTGCCAGTCAACACCTCGTAATACCCATCGGCGTTGACCCTGAGCGCCTTGTAGAGCTCCAAGGACTCCGCGATCTCCGGGTTGAGCAACGCCTGGGTCGCGAGTTGGTCCACCTGGGCACTGGTGAGATTGGTATAGGTGGACTGCAGCTGCAACGCACCGGCCGCCGCGAGCCCCTGCTGCACGTTGGTGTCCTGGAGCATCAGGACGCGTCGCTGGTCAGCGGCGCTCATGCGCTCCAACGCCGCGATGTTGTTCTCGTAGGCGACCTGCTGGGCCGCGAGATACGGGAGCTGCTTCGCCCGGACCGAGGTCAGGAGGTCTTGGACCTGCACGTTGCTGGCGATGATGGCGCGCCCCGCGCCCATCGCCTGCACATAGTCCTGCTGGGAGAGTGTCGCCCGCGAGGTGCCCGCCGCGATATCGTCCATCAGCTTCGGCAACGCACCGAGCTCGTCGGCGTTGCCGATCATGCTTTCGGCGATCGATGCCGCGTTGCTCGAGCGATCCCCGAGCGCATCAATCCGGCTGAACGTGGCGAGCACGCTGTCGAGCGCCTTGCCGGATACATCGAGCCCCGCCGCCAGCGAGGCGACCATCCGCTCGGCCTCCGCCACGGGACGACTAAGGTCTGCCTGCAGACCCATCTGGGTTCCGGCCTGCACGCGCCGGAAGAACTCCAGGACATTTGCGCCTGAAGTGGTGAAATCGATCTGCGCCTGCTGGGCGGTCGTCAGCGCCAGGGTGTATTCGCCGAGATTGGCAGAGAGGGAGATGACCGCCTGGGCCGCCAGTTCGTTGGCCTCAGTCTCATTCATGCCGGCGGCGATGTTGACCGCGCGTTGCTGACGAATCGCTTCCAAGTCGGACAGCAGGGCTTTGTTGTCGATCGATCCGGCCGCAACCGTCTCGTTGATGCGTTCCTGGGCGTCGGCGTAGAGCTTGGCGGTCTCCGTCGATACATGCTGCGAAGCGGCCAGCCGATCATAGACGGCTGCCTGTTCCTCAGGCAGGAGATCCTGGGTCAGCGTGGCTTTCTGGGCGTCGTTCAGCCCCGTCCATGACTTCTTGAGGTTCGTGAGTGCCGTGTCGACCTTCTGGAGGTCATCGACGATGTCGAACTTGCCGGAGATGCGGAGGTCATCGAGCTTGATGTCCTTGACCGACGCCCCGAGCGCTTTGGCGGCGACCTCGGCCTTCGTGGCCTGGGTCGCGAAGTCGGTGAGCGGCCGGGCGTCGATCGCCGCAACGGCCGCCTCCAGATCCTCGGCCGTGGTCGCTGTAGACAGCATCGCATTGGACCAGATCAAATACCCCTCGGCATTGATATCGGGATTACTAAGTGCTTGGGCCGCCTTGTCACTCAGCCCGGTGATCTGATCGACCGAAAGTTCGACCCCAGCGGTCAACTGAGCCCACTCGTCCTGAATCTGACTCAACGCCTGCGACTGGGGAACGCCCTGCCCCATCAGCTCGGTCAGGCGCCGGTACTCGAAGTCCTCGAAGTCGCCAGCAGCGTCGCGGGCCTTCTTGTTGAGATCGTTCATCCGATCCGACAGGCTCGTGATGGTCTGCTCGTACGACTGGCCGAGCGTGGCGAGCCCCTGATCGCCCTTGCGCCGCACGAGCTCGATCACATCGCCCAGTTCGGCGAGCGAGACCTTGTACTCCTGGGCCTTCTGTTTCTGGTCCATCCACGACTTGGCAACAAACCCACCAACGGCAACGATCCCGGTGAGTGCCAGCCCCAATGGGCTGACCACGGCCGAGAGCCCGGCAAGGGCCGTCCTGCCGATAGCTGCGGCACTGGCACTGCCCTTCAGCGCCGTCGCCATCCTGCTGATGCCGGCCCCAGCAAGCGGCGCCGCGATCGCGACCGGGGCGAGTTCAGCCGCCAGGTCACCCACCGGACCGAGAAAGCTTCCGACCGCCGCGACACTGTCCTGCATCTCATTCGCGAACTGCCGGAACTTCCCACCCGCGTTCGCCGCCTGCTCGGCCGCGGTTCCCTGCAGATTGTTGGTCTGCTCCATCAGGAGTGTGTAGCGGAACGCCGCCTTTTCGGCGTCCGACATCGATGTGGTCCAGCCCTCGATGCCACGTGCCGCGGCCTGTGCGGCGACATAGTTGTCATTGAGGGTAACGCCAACCGCCTCGATGTACTCCGCCTCGCCCCGCAAGGCGTTCTGCACCATCTGCGCGGTTTCTTCGAGCGACCGGCCGTGGGCTGCGGCGAGGTCGGTGGTTCTCGTCAGCAGCGTATCGAGTTGGGCGGTGGTGACGCCGTAGTTGTTGGAGAGCGTGGCGAAGATGATCTCGGCTTGCCGGGCGGCATCGTTGCTGTAGCGCGTTGTGTCCTGGATTCGCTCGCTGTAGGCAAGCATCTCCTGCGCGGCATCACCGTAGAGCTTGCCGATCGTGGCAATGCTGCGCTCCTGGTCACGGTTGGCCTGGCCGGCCTTCATCGTGACCGCCGCAAGCGTCCCCAGGACAGCGCCAATGGCCGTTGCTTCCGCCTTGGCCCGCTCCATCGATTTAGCATTGGACGCGGCCGCCTTGTCGAGCTGATCGAGTCCCTTGGTGCCCTCGGCCCCGGCCTTCTCGAGCGCGTCACCCATCGTGGTCGCGCTGCTTGAGATCGTCTTGAAGGTCTTTGAGGCACCGTCTTCGGCTGTGATCTTGATCTTCAGTTCATCAGCCATTTGGGTCATCCTCCTGGCGGGGTCTCTCAGCCCTGTCCCAACTCGTTCGCCGCCTCATGCTCGCTCCGCGCATCGTCAACCCCTTGCTCGTAGGCCTGGCGCATCTGAACCGCCTCGGTCCATTCCGATGCCACCGTCTGCCAGTGCTCGTGTGGCCGCTGTGGTGAGAGATCCCACATCAGCGCCTCACGCAGACCGATCGGCACCGGGGGGATCTCTACGTCGCGTCCAAGTCGGGATCGCTCGACGGCTCGTCCGTAGAGTCGGGCGGCGTGAGTTCTTTTTTTCGGTCATCGCCCCCGAGGTAGCCGTATTTCACCTTCTGGACCAACCACAGCGCCTCGAGGTGGTCGAGCACGAGCAACGCATCCGGGCCGGCAACGGCTGGCGCTGGCACGACCTCGAGTTCTCCTGTCTCGGCGTTCATGGCGGAGGCGTTCCACTCGATCACGTGGGGAGCGATCGCGACGAAGATCTCCTCGAATGTGGCATCCGGTCCGCCGGGGATGTCGTTCAGTTCGCCAAACGTGAGGTTCGATCGCACCTTGACGCGCAGCGGCTCGAGCTGCTCGCCGTCGTCGGTCAGATCGAGCATGTACTCCTTGTAGCGTGGCTTGCGCTGATAGGCGCTGATCGGGGTGGGAACCGGTGTCAGGTTCGGTACAGGGGCCTCGGCCTTCTTCTTCGGCATGGGGCGCTCCGTTCAATGAAAAAGTCGCCATTCGTCGAGCGTTCCATCCGAACGCGCGCACGAAGGCGACTGGCCACAATCTCTTCACTTCCTGATCCTATTGTACCACTTCCTGCTCAGAAATATCACGTATGCGACATATCGATGCACGATTCACACCGATCAGCGTCGGATCCGGCACAGCACCGTCACGCCGCTGCATCCTGACCGTCCGCCTGCGCGGCGTCATGGTCCGCACGTAGCTCAACCTCCTGCTTGCAGCGGGGGCAGGTGAACCGCGCCCATCCATGCAGCGCCTCGGCGAGCTTGGCGTTGCATGAGGGGCAGCGGACGCCCGGCGCTCGTCTAGGCGACATCACCGCAACGCAATCGTGTGTTGTCATGCTGCTCCTCGCAATTCATGCCGGTCGCGCAGGCGGGCGATGTCCCGGGTCAACGCGGCGTGCAGGTGAAAGAGCGCGTCGGCCAGGTCGGTCCCGGTACTGCGTCCACTCATACGGACGCCCTCCTGCAGGGACTTGGTCGCACGGACCATGAATCCCTGCGGGCCCAGGGACGTCTCAACGCCCCACCCCCAGCAGGCCAGCGTCAGCGGGACGTCCAGCACCAGGCTGTAGGCATCGAAGGTCCGCTCCACGGGTGCGAGCCGACGCCACTCTAGGACCGGCGCGAAGAGCTCGGCCACCTCAGACGCGGCGATCGCGATCGGGCTCCCTCCGCTGGGGTCGCCCAAGACGGCACTGACGGGGGGAAGAGACCTCGGAATCGTCATCTCATTCGTGGTCACGTCACCCCTCCTCCTGGGTCATTGCCAGCAGCTGGTCGCGGCACCACTCCAGCGAATCCAGCATCTCTGTGACCCGTCGTGCCAGCGCCTCATCGTGGGCAACCCTGTCGCGAATCGCAGCCTGGCCGTCCATCACCGACACGAGGAACCGAAGCTCCGCGACGTGCGCGATCACGTCGTCCACTGACGGCGGCATGCGCCGCGGAGACGGCCTCGTTATGGGAACAGCTGCGCGGTGCACCCGCTCGATGAGCCAGGGATCGACCATGGGCATCGATGCTGGCGCAGTGGGCGGTGCGGCGAGCTGTCGGTCAATCACACTGAGATCGACGGTGCGTGCATCGAGAGAGTCGGCACCGACGGCCTCGTTAAGCGCCATGCGGTCCAAATCGAACGTGAGCGCCTCCTCGGGGATGCTACATGCATCACGCAGCAGCTTCAGCCCCTCCTCCCCGATGATGCGAGGGTCGTCCCATCGGAGTTGTTCCGGCATGGCGCCTACGATCGCGCCAGCGCACCGGAGATCCAGTGAAGCCCCGTTCTCGCGAAGCATGTCCTCCGTGATGACGGCACACTGCGATCCCGGTAGGGGGGATTCCGATTCGCTCCCCGCCATCCTTCGCGCCGAATTCGCGACGTCGGACAGGCGTTCCTGCAGGATCGCTCGAAATTCCTCCGCGCTGAATGGGCCCGGCCCGGCATCGGATGCAGCAGCGGTGGTGTGAACGCGGTTCGTCGTCATGGTGTGGTTCCTTTCAGCAACGAGGTCGTGGGCTTTCAAACGGTCGCAATGGTCACGCGGCCTCCTTCCCACCAGAAATGCCGCGGAGGGCATCGACGGCGCGCTCGTATTCGTGAAGCAAGCGGATCCAGTGCGACTCAAGGCGATCTCGTTCGACGGGATCCGTGGTGGCTTTGCACAATTCCCAGCCTCGGTCCAAGCGAGCAATCAGGGTGGAGATCATGCCGCATCTCTCCTTTGCGCCAGCATCAACGCGAGCCGAGCGGCCCGGTAATCATCGGAATCGACCGGAAGCGGACTATTCGTCAGCTCGACAATGAACTGCTCGATAGCCGCATCTCCTGCCGCCATGAGCTCCTCTGCCGTCAGAAACGCTTCAGTTCGCCACCGCGAAGAAACCTGGTATGGAGGGTCGTCTGGTGCTGCTCTTTCGACGGATACTGGCCGGTCGAAGGCATAGGGGTTGACGAAGATTAGCTCCTTGGCGCGTCCTTGCCCCTTTTCGCCCTTGCTTGCCACCTTTTCGACCCGGAGAAATCCGAGATCCTCGAGCGTAGCGAGTGGATCATTGAGCGATTCAGCCTTCTGAAACCGCTGCCGCTTCCGCAGCTTTTGATAAACGGCTTGCTTGCGGATCCCTTCCACCAGGGAGCCCTCAGGCGCGTCTTTAGCGACCGAGAGAATCGCCGCCAGGACCTCCCGAGCCAAGCCGGTATCAGACTGTTCACCCAGGACGTCGAAGTAGATCAGCGCGTGAGCAATGTGATATCGCGCGATCGTGATCGCCGCGTCCATCGTCTCGGCCGACACCTCGACATTCCACGGATCATCGAAGGCGTGCCGGGCAAGATGAAGCAGCCCGGCGATGCGCGCGGCCGCGCCAACGATCTTGCTCCCCCACCCGTCGATATGACCAAGGTCGCCACCGGGGAGCAAGCGTGGTTCGACTTCAGATTCGAACAAGTTGATCAGTGACCGGGCTACCGGAGAAAGCCGGACGACATGGGGCAAGGCATAGCCGTCGTCGTCGACGATAGCTGACGCCTTCAGCCCGATGAGGTTGGACACGCAGGCGGCCCAGTGCGTCGCAACGGCATCGGGAACGGGACGCGTCTCATTGCTCAGCCGGCGCGAGCCGACATAGGAGGCGGGAAACGATGGCAGCAGCCGGGCGCTCGCCCCCTTCTCCTTGACCCCGCGAACCTGCCCGAAGTCTGTGATGACGATCGGCTGGGGCGCCAGCGCAATCGTGAGCACCGGCCTCGGAAGATACGAACTCTCGCGCCCCATCCGACCGACCGGCATCGGGTCGCAACTGTGCCCCTTCAGCATTGGCTCGAGGTTGGGGACATCGGAATAGCGGCCGGTCATGTTGCCGATAAACCCGCCCTCGGCCGAGATGGCGGCGATCGCCCCTCCCTGCTCGAACATCACGACCGCCAGCTTCTCTGGCGTGATGTCGTCAACAATGAACTGCGTGATCTTCGGCTCGCGCTCGTCCGCCAGCTCTTCGGTCAGTGCGCGGATCTGCAGATCGAGGTCGGCCGCCCTGGGCTTCCCGGGCTTCTCGGGCTCCGCCGCCTGCGCCTCGAGCTTCTTGAGCATCAGTTCCCTGACCCGCCGGTCTGACTTCCATTTGAGCAGATTGCGGCGGTCCTCGGCTGCTCGCTTGCGCTCCATGTCACTCAGCGGCTTCGTCAAGTGGCGCACCACCGCCGTCTTGCGATTGCCACTCCCGAGCGCACAGAACGCCTGGGTATGGACGGGCTCGCGCCATGTTCCTCGGACCTCGATTTCCGCCTTCCCTCCCACGGACGCCGAGATCGTGCCGAGGGCAATGATGGCCGCAAGGTCCGGAGGGGTCTGGGTGTCTTCGGCGACGGCCTCCACCATGGCGCGCACCGGCTGCGGCAACGCGTCAACCGGAAACGGAGGCCGTGCCAGCTCTTCGAGGGCAAGCGGCGGATCCCAGGCGACAGCGGTTCCCTGGTCCGGAGACGAGCCCCGGAAGACGTCTTCTATCCGTTCATCGAGCCGCTTGCGGAAGTCGTCCAGGTTGGGAGGAGGCTTTTGGCTCACGATGCCTCCTCGTACGACAATCGGCTGCCGGTTTCCTCGGCGAGCTTCCGCACCTGGTCCGAGAAGCGACTGAGGCGGAAGTAGTGGCCGGTAAGATCGAAAATATCGCCATATCGCCCACACCCGAAGCAATGAAACCGATCCTGCTCCGGGTAGAGTACGAAGCTGGGTGACTTCTCGTCATGGCCTGGGAGCGGACAGTGGGCCTTGTAGCGGCTCCCCGCCTTCGTCAGCCGCATAGCCATCAGGTCTTCGCAGAATCGATCGATCGGCCAAACCGCTCTCAGGTCGCGGGCGAGATCCATCAGCTTATCGTTTCGCTGGGGAGCCCTTGGCGTGAGCGGGTCGGCCCCGAGCCTGAGACGTGCGCGTTCGCGCCGTTCCAGCTCCGCCTGGATATCCGCCAAATCCACCTCGCACACCTCGATCGTTCCCATGATCGTCGGCGACGGGTCATCCATATCGAGGAGGCGTGCCCGCTCTTCCCTGAGATGCAGGTTCAGGTCAACGAGATCTTGAGCGAGCCATCCCGCGAAGCGTGTCGCAGGATTTGTGTCCAGGGGGGTAAAAAGTCCACCCTTCATGCCGGAACCTCGCCTTCGAAGTGGCGGTCTGAAGGTCGCGTAATCAAAGGTTGAATGCAGTCCCGGGCAATACGAACGGCCACCGTCTGGCTCGCGTCGTGGTACCATTTGCTCGTTGAATCCATTTCACACCTCGGTCCCGAAACCCTGATGGTTGCCTCCCGTCAGGGTTTCTCGCTATGCGGCTTCACTGCGAATCGCCTTGTCGAGCGCATCAACGGCCTCGACTGGGATGAAGATCGACCGCCCCTTCCGATAGGCCTCGATATCGCCGTTGGCGATCCACCGAAAGACCTCCGAACGACTCGCTCCCATGATTGCGGCGACTTGAGCCGGCCGATAGAAGCGCCGCTCAAGCTCCGTCATTGATGCAGGCCGGGCTCGTACGCCTGAAGGAAGTTCCCGCTCCGAAGCCATATCCACCACTCCATGAGACCTATGAAAGCATGGACGCTCGCTGCGTCCTCTTCAGTCTGCCGATCAGTGCCTGTGTTGCGAAGTGTCAAGATACGGACGTTTTGACATAGTCAAAACAGGCGCACCATGACATAGTCAAAATACGTGCGTTTTGACTACGTCCCGCCGTTCGTAGCTGATCGTGCACGAGTTACGGTGGAGAGAGAGACGCCAAGAAGCGACGCGATCTCAGGGGAGCTCATGCCGCTGTCAACGAGCGATGTAACCCACTCAACGATCGGATCTCCTCCATATTGCTCGTTGACTTCAGTAATCGCCCTCGGGCGAAGGTCGTCCCAGTCCGCGGTCGTCAACCCAGGAGGCAGCGTTACGTAGAGAAACGGCTTTCGCCTCCCGACCTCTAGATCACTTCTCAGACGGATTCCCTCAAGCAAAGCGTCCTCTCGCGCCGCCTTGATCTCACTCTCGATAGCCGATTGCTTGACTATGCGTGCCACGTCGGCGGGGGGATCAGTGTCCATGAAGTCAACGAGTGAGTCATCTAGCAACCCCTCGATTACTCTGTGCAGCGCAGCGTTTTCCGCCTCAACAAGGCGGTACCGATCCCAATCGACGGGGTTATCAGGGTCGTAATACTGGCGAGTTGGGACGAATTCGCCTCCCTTGATCAACTCAATCGGTACGGTTCTTTCGTGATAAACCAAACAGGCAGAGACATACGCCATCGCCGGATGATGCTCGCCGTATCGAGGGTAGAAGCGCGGAGGCCAAATGCTGCGGCAGATCTCATCCACAAAGTCCTGCCACTCAAAACGATCGAAGGTCCACCGGGTGGAAAGGAATCCATCTTTATCCTTCTCAAGAAGAACCTCAGGCATGAACAGGAACGAATCGCTGACCTGGGCAGGATCCCAATTGAAAGCCCGGCCGCTACTGATGGGGACGTCGGGATGATCCGTATTCCAACTCGCTCGATGCTGCTGGAAGAGGTCCCTGAAGATATCAGGGTTTCCCTGTTGAAGTGACCTTGCACGCTCGATGTAGCGACGCTGGACACTCGGATAGAACCCCCGCTTACCAAATGGTGAGATACTCATGCTGTGGTCACTCCCCGAAGTGATCGCCGCCGCCCTGACCGGTTCGCTCCCGGTGCAGGGCGCCCTCATGCCGCTCGGCAGGGAGGGCGAACAGATGAGCGAATAATATCGCCCATCAACCTTTTAGGCCCTTTTAGGGACTTTTAGGCCCCTCGATCAGTGAGGTGAAATGGACCACCGTATTGGGAGATTTGGACCTTTTAAGCCTTTTAAGCCTTTTAGGCCCATAGAATGGGGAACAACCTGATCTATAGAAACACATACAGTTCAGAATATTATGTATCGTCTTTATGTATTTTACTATATGGTGTCGTGTAGCAAAACTATGTAGCAAACCCAGTAGGAAGGATGGAGACATGGGACGGTCTGCCCCTTGATGTGGCGCATATGAGACGCATGGTGCGGACCCCCTGAGCCAACTCTTAATCAGCAGGTTGTAGGTTCGAATCCTACGCGGCCCACCAGTATCCATTACATGAATAGCAGTGAGGACACCTACGGTCATGCAGCGATGCAGGCAGTGGGTGTTTGCTTTCCCTGTTTCCTGACAACGCCACAATAGATGCGTACAAGGAAGTGGCCGACCCTCACCGCCCAGCGACATCAAGCAGGTCGAGCGCCTGCGCCAGCACCTCTTTCACCGGTACATCGGCGACGAACGACTCCCGATGCTCGCAGCTTCCTTCCGCGCTATTGACCCCACAGACCGGACATTCCAGCCGCCACGACGAGACAGGACGGTGGCGAGCCCGCGTGAGCGACCCGGCAGTCACCAGGTTGAAGCACCAGTAGATGCCAACGGTGGGGGCGCCGACCGCCGCCGCAACGTGCAACGGCCCGGAGTCGTTCGAGACGATCAGATCGCAGCGGCTGAGCAATCCCGCCAGACCGCCGAGCGAGAGCCGATCCCAGAGCGGAATCGCCTCGGCTGTCATCTCCTCGACCACGGCTTCTACCAGTGGCCGCTCGTCCTCCCACGCACCGATCACAACCACCCGCGTTCCCTTCGCGGCCAGCGCGTCTCCGATCGCGGCGAACTTCTGCGTCGGCCACCGACGACGCGGGTCGCCCGCCCCCGGGTGGATCACGACCAGCGGTTTGTTGTCATCCGGAATCGCCTGTCGCGACTCGGCAAGATCGGCCTCCGTCACCACGATCCGCGGCTCCAGCGTCACCGGCCTGGCGCCGACAAGGGCAACGGTCTCCAGAAATCGCACGATCTCCGTCTGGAAGTAGATATAGGGAATCCAGCGATCGAGAGCCGGGGCCTCCGGCGCCTTCAGGCCGGCGGTCAGCCCGGCGTTCAGTCGCTGCACGAACGGATTAGAGAACCGGCCGCCGCCGTGAAGCTGCAGCGCGAAATCGAAGCGCTCCGCCGCCATGCTGGCGAAAAACCGGTCGAGCTCAGCCTCGTCGTTCACGAAGTCCTCCGGCTCGCCCACGCCGCGGCACGGCGGCACCGGGATCACCCGGTCCACTGGGCTTGGCCGGTTCTTCAGAAACGACTCGTGCCACGGTCGCCCCAGCAGGACGATCTCGGCGTCGGGATAAGCGGCCCGCAACGCCTCCAGCGCCGGCAGCGTGAACACGAAATCGCCGATCGCGTTGGCGCGCAGCACCGCGATCCGCCGCACATCAGGAACGATCGTCCCGTACTCCTGCATGGTCTCTCCTTCTCCCCCAGCGTCCACGAGATTGCATGGCACACATCACTCCAGCACATACGCATGGTTCGCGCCCAAGGGGCCGATCCGTGCCACGCTCGGGGAATCCGCTCACGTCCGCAACGGGGCAAGCCGAAAACGGCATGCTTCCTGCTCTAGCTATGCCCCAGAGAAGAAGCCAGCCGGAGTGTGTTCGTCACATGCCGCGCCAACGACATACGCCCGCGACCGGATAACAAGGCTGAACGGCGACATGCCGAGCGACACCGATGATTGACGAGAAGAAGGATCCAAATGATATGCGAGAGGTCTCGATGCCACTGGAAAGCACGGCTGATGCGGCCGTCGATGTCGTACAGCGCTTCCATGACCTGCGTGTGCTCCTGATCGGCGACGCCATTCTCGATACGTATGTGGATGGCACAGCGTCTCGGCTCTGCCGGGAGGCTCCCGTGCCCGTCGTGGTGCGGCAGGGAGAGCAGCGGTTTCCAGGAGGGGCGGCGAACACGGCCGCAAACCTGAGCGCGCTCGGTGCCGATGTCTCGTTCCTTGGGCTGACCGGCGACGATGCCGCGGGCATGGCAGTGCGTGATGCACTCCGGGCTGCGGGCGTCGGCGACTCCGGCCTCATCGTCGATCCAGCCGTCTCGACGATAAACAAACTCCGCGTGTCGGCCAACGGCCAGTACCTCGTGCGGATCGACGACGGTGATCTCGGTGCATGCTCGCCAGCCAGCCGGGAGGCACTGCGACACGAGCTCTCCCGGCTCCTGCCCCAATGCGACCTGATCGTGCTCTCCGACTACGGCTGTGGCACCATCAGCGACGATGTCATTGCCGCCGTCAAGAAGGCGCGGGCGCACCATCCGGTCCCAGTGGTGGTGGATGCCAAGGAGATCCGTCGCTTCGCCGACATGCACGCGACCGCGATCACGCCAAACCTGGACGAGGCGCGAGGTGCGCTCCCCGCTGGCAGCGCCGCGGCGACGCCTGAGGAGATCGCGCGTCGCCTGCGGGTGGAGTTCGATGCCGAATACATCGCCATTACGATGGCAGGTGGTGGTGCGCTGCTCACGGACAGTGAGGGCAACCTGAGCCATCTCCCCACCTATCCCGTCTCCCATGCTGGCGATGTAGGCGCCGGGGATTCGTTCACGGCGGCCATGGCGCTCGCGCTCGCCGCCGGCGCCGATGCCCGGCTCGCTGTCCACATCGGGATCGACGCCGCCAGCATCGCCTGCACCAAGCACAGGACGGCGGTCGTCAGCCAGCGCGAGCTTGTCCGCCGCGCCAGCCTCAGCGCGCAGCAACCGCCGGAAGCAGGGTTCGCCCTGAAAGAACTGGCGGCCCGGCTCGACGCCGAGCGCTTCGCCGGGCGTCGCATCGTCTTCACGAATGGCGTCTTCGATATCCTGCACGCGGGTCATGTCCAGACCCTCCGCCGGGCACGGGAATTCGGCGATATCCTCGTCGTCGGCATCAACAGCGATGCCAGCGTGCGCCGCCTGAAAGGGCCGCAGCGGCCCGTCAATCACGAGCAGGACCGGCTCGCTCTGGTCTCGGCGCTGGATGTCGTCGACTACGCGCTGATCTTTGCCGAGGACACACCGGCTGAGGTAATCCGGGCGCTGAAACCAGACGTCCATGTCAAGGGTGGAGACTACCAGGCCGACCTGCTGCCCGAGATCGACGCGATACGCGAGGTCGGTGCGCGCGTGGAAATCCTGCCGCTCCTCAGTGGCCGGAGCACGACCAATGTGATCAACCAGATCGCCGCCCAGAACCACCAGATGCCGGTCGTGCCCGCGAGGCGCGCCTCATGATGGACATCAGCTTCCCGCGTGATCCTGGGCGCATCATCGTCCTGCGGGCCCTCTTCCTCGGGGATATGCTCTGCGCGACTCCCGCCTTGCGCGCGCTCCGGCAGCGCTTTCCGGCAGCCGAGATCACGCTGATCGGTCTGCCGTGGGCCGAGGATTTCGCCCAACGTCTATCATCCGTGGACCGCTTCGTCCACTTTCCCGGCTATCCGGGCGTACCGGAGGTGCCCGACAACCCGGAGCAGACGGCCCGGTTTATTGACGAGGCCCGCGCGTATCGCTACGACATCGCGATCCAGATGCACGGCGACGGCAAGCTCAGCAACGGCTTCATCGCGGATCTCGGCGCCGAGCTCTCGATCGGCTTCCGGCGTATGGGCGACGAGCGCCTGACGATCGGCATCCCGTACGTCGCCGACGAGCCCGAACCGCTGCGCTGGCTCCGGCTGATCGCAGCGCTCGGAGGGCATGACATGACCACCGCGCTCGATTTTCCGACGACGCCGGACGAGGATGACCGCGCACGCCGGTTGCTCGCCGGGGTTCGAGCCGGCGATGGGCCCCTGATCGGCCTCCACGCGGGCGCCAGCACGCCGCTGCGGCGCTGGCCGGCCGAACGCTTCGCCGCACTTGCCGATGAACTCGTGGCTCGGTGGGATGCGCGGATCGTGCTGACAGGTGGCGAGGCCGAGCGTGACCTGACATCGCGCATCAGCCGTATGGCAACGTCACCGGTCCTCGATCTGGCGGGGCAAACCGATATCGGGACCTTCGCCGCGTTGATCAACCAACTCGACCTGCTGGTGACGAACGATACGGGCGCCTCCCACCTCGCGGCGGCGATGCGCACGCCGAGCGTGATCATCTTTGGAACGACGCTCCCGCTCCAGTGGGCGCCGCTCGATCACGATCGCCATCTGGTCCTCGATGCGCGCAACTACGCGCCGCTTGAGGTGCCGCAGGTCGAGGCGCTCGCCCAGCTCCCGGTCGAGCCGGTGCTGCTGGCCTGCGAACGGCACCTCGACGGCGGGAGTCCCGGGCTCGCACGTCACCTCGAATCGAGTTTCACTGCCGCGCGCTCGTGATGCGGGCGCTGCCAGCTACGCGCCTGTGACGCCGGCCAGCGACCGTCCAGCCGCCATCGCCTTGCGCTCCTTCCACTCCTCGAGCAGGGCCCCGAAGAGCTCAGTCGCATTGTGCTTGCGATCCGGAATCGTCGTCGGCAGGCAGAGGTGATAGGTCCCGGTCGGGAGAACGCCACAACCGCCGTAGGCGTGGATAAGCAGGAACTGGACGACGGCATCCTCGCCGGCGTGCACGGACGGCAGCCGGTCCCAGAAGCCGAAACCGCCCACATCCAGCAACTTGACGCGATCGTAGAGGACGTTCGCGCCGCCGATCCACGCCACCTTGTACCGGATCGTCTCCCCGTGCGGTGCGAGCCGGCGCTCGACGTGCAATGCGTTCGCCGCGACATTGATGCCGTGGCGATACTCGGGGATCGTCTCCGGCGTGATCGGCTCGGGCCGGACCGGGCCCTCCCAGATCTCGATCGCCTGCTGATGCGGCCGCACGTCATCAAGATAAGCCAGCCCGACCGCCGCCGCGCCGGCGAACCCGCAACCATCCTCCTGCACGACGCCCAGCAGGCGCTCCATCACCTGCGGCTCGAGCACAACATCGTCGTCGAGATAGTGAACGTAGGGCGCCGTGCTCTGTTCGAGCAGGAACTGTCGCTGCTCCGCCATCCCCCGTCGCGGCAGGTGCCGGTGCAATGTCACGCGGTGACCGTGGTAGCGCAGCGCATTCACGGCCGTCTGAATCTCGATACTGTCGAGGAACGCCTCCTCCTCATCCGTCTGATCGGAGATCGTTACGTCAAAATCCGTATAGGTCTGTCCCAGCAGGCTCGTCAAGACCATGGCCAGACCGGTCTTTCGCCCAAATGCAGGAATCAGCACATCGACCGTCGCCATTGCGCCTTGCCCCTCTCATGTTTGTGGTTCAACAGGAAGTGTTCCCTGGCGCATGTCCGTAGCCCTCGGCCGCGCCGGAAACAAGAGGAGAAGCAGGTTTCGTACCAGTCCTTCGCGAAGGCATCGAACGCTGACCGGTGCAAAAGCCCAACGGGGATGCGTTGGGCTGGCGAACGAGACTGGAGAGTGAAGGGGAATCGGGATTGTCCTGAAACTCGTAGCCGGAACGTATGGACATGAGGGCGATACGATGGTACGCTATTAGTGCACCTTCAGCATCATAGGTACAAGTCTGAAGGTTTTGAGACTCGGCGCCCGGCGCCGAACAGGTTCAATGAGGACGCACTATGCCGACGGGAACAGTCAAGTGGTATAACCCTGAAAAGGGATTTGGGTTCATCGAGCGCGACAGCGGCGGTGATGATTTGTTCGTACATCGCTCAGCGGTCGGTTACCAGTCTCTTGGTGAGGGTGATCGGGTCGAGTTCCGCGAAGGCCAGGGCGCGAAGGGCCCGAGCGCCGAAGACGTCGTGGTGATTGAGACCAACCCGAATCCGCGTCCGCGCGGCGGCAATGGTGGTGGTGGTTTCCGCGGCACAACCGTGGATCCGACGACCCTGCCGGTTGCTTCGGGCGTTGTCGATCGCTTCGACGACCTGAAGGGCTTCGGTTTCATCAAGCCGGACAACGGCGGAAGCGATGTCTTCTTCCACCAGTCCGCGCTGGGTGGTGCCCGTGTCTATCAGGGCGATCACGTCGAGTTTCGGCTGGGCGAGGGTCCGAAGGGTCCCCGCGCCGAAATGGTCGAGATCAAGTAACGCACGAGTACGACCAGAAGGCGGTTCCCCCACGGGGGAGCCGCCTTTTTCCGTGTCATTGCGCATCAATTCCGCACCGCCTGCGTCCGCCCCGAAAGCACCAGGACTTCGTGGTATGGTCAACGAAATGAAACCGGGGACATCCCGAATGTCCCATACCATTCCTGGAGTTATTCTGTGTCTACACTCAAGGCCTTTGGCTGGATCGCGATCGTGGAATCCGTCTCCTGGCTCGCCCTGATCGTCGCCATGTTCTTCAAGTACGTCGTCGAAGCAAGCTGGGGAGAATCCACGGTCCGGCTGATTGGGCAGATCCATGGTTTTCTCGTCGTCGTCTACATCGCGCTCCTGTTCCTGAATCACGTGCAGCGCAAGTGGCCGCTTCGCAAGACGGCGATCGATTTCATCGCCCTTGTGATCCCGGGCGCCGGGTTCTGGGTCGGCAAGAACGCCTTCGCCGAGGATCGGCTTGAGGCAACCAATCGCAGCCAGTTCGCGGCCTGATTGCCCCAAGGAGACGACGGCTCGATGAGCGCACGCAAGTCCCCGAATGCGGATCGTCGCGAAGCCCGGCGCCAGGCCAGGATCGCCCTGGAGCAGAAGCAGCTGCAGGGCGCTCGCCGCCGCCGTCTGATCATGATGGTCAGCGCTGTCCTGGTGGTCGCCGTGGCGGCGGTGGCAATTCTCGTCATCGTCAACAACCTTGGCAAGGATGACAGCTCGCTCGAGAACCTCCCCGCGGCTGAATCCATCTACGGCGGCGTTCAATCGCAGGGACTGACGCTTGGCGACCCCAATGCGCCGGTCACGGTCGTCGAATATGCCGATTACCAATGCCCCTATTGCGCGAATTTCGCGCTCAAGACCGAACCGAAGCTGATCGAGGACTTCGTAAAGACCGGCAAGATCAAGTACGTCTTCCGGCCGATGCCGATCCTGAGCCCGCTCCCGCTCGACAGCGACGGAAATGAATCGGTGCAGGCGGCCGAAGCCTCGATGTGCGCCAACGACCAGGGCAAATTCTGGGAGTACCACCATCTGCTCTATACCAAGCAGAACGGTGAGAACGTCGGTATCTTCAGCAACGCCAACCTCATCAGCTATGCGGCGGAAGAGGGCCTGGACGTCACGTCGTTCACCTCCTGCCTCAACACCGGTAAATACCAACAAGCCGTACTCGACAGCCGCGCCCAAGGCATCAAGGATGGCGTTACCGGCACACCCAGCTTCGATATCAACGGCACGGTCGTGACCCTCACAACCCAGGGCTACGACAAGCTGAAGCAGCAGATCCAGGCCGCCATCGACGGTGAATCGATTCCGAAGTGATGAGCCCCACCCGGCTGGCCCTGGCGTCGCTGGGGCTCACACTTCTTGGCATCGCGGTCGCGGTCTACATGGTGTACATCCATTACCAGGAGAGCGCGCTCATCTGCGGTGTCGGCGACTGCGCCAAGGTGCAGACCAGCACCTACGCCAAGGTCGCCGGCATTCCCATCGCCTGGTTCGGGCTGATCATGTACCTTGTCCTGCTCGGACTGTGGATCGGCAAGCGCGCGGTTCCTGCCATGACGGATCTCGCCACGGTCGGCACCTTCGGCATCACCCTCGCCGGAACGCTCTATGTCGCGTATCTGACTTATCTCGAAATCTGGGTGATCGAGGCGATCTGCCAGTGGTGCGTCACCTTCGCGATCATCACGACGCTCCTCTTCCTGCTGTCGGCGCTCCAGCTCTGGCGGCTCTTCATCGCCACAAGCATTCCGGACGAGCCATCCTGAGCGCCCCCGTCGCCCCGAGACCGACCTTATGGAGACCAGCATGCCAACAATGCCGCTGTCATTTCTCGATCTTGTCAATATCGAATCCGGATCGACCTCCACGCAGACCCTGCAGCAGTCGACTGAACTGGCGCAGGTTGCCGACCGGCTTGGCTATCATCGCTACTGGTTCGCCGAGCACCACAATGCGATCGGGCTGGCAAGCGGCTCGCCGGAGATCATGATCGCGCACGTCGCAGCCCAGACACAGCGCATCCGGGTCGGCAGCGGCGGCGTGATGCTCCCGAACCACGCACCGCTCCGGATCGCGGAGGCGTTCCACCTGCTGGAGGCGCTGCATCCCGGGCGTATCGATCTCGGCCTCGGCCGGGCGCCCGGCACCGATCCGGTCACGACCTATGCCCTGCGGCGCTCGCAGGAGGCAATGGGCGGCGATGACTATCCGCAGCTCCTGGCGGAACTGCTCGCCTTCGAGGATGGAGACTTCCCCGAGAACCACCCCTTCGGCAAGATCAAGGTGACGCCGGCCGACGTCGCGCTGCCGCCGATCTGGCTGCTCGGTTCGAGCGCGTTCAGCGGCGATCTGGCCGCCCGGGTCGGCCTCGGATTCTCATTCGCCGCCCATATTAATCCGGCGAGCGCAGGCGAGGTAATGCGGGCCTACCGGAAAGCGTTCACCCCCTCGCCCTACCTGAACGCCCCGCACTCGATCCTAGCGGTGAGCGTCGTGGTCGGCGATACGCAGGAGCAGGCGGACGATCTCTACCAGATCGTCAAGGTCGGGATGGCACAGCTCGTCACCGGCAAGCCATACCAGATGCCGACGCTGGAGCAGGCGCGAGCGTATCAGTTCTCGCCGGCCGAGATCCAGCGGCTGGGAACGATGATGCCAAACGCCTTCGTGGGCACATCCGATGTTGTCGCCGAGAAGGTTCGGGCGTTCGCGGCTGAATGCCAGGCGGACGAGGTGATGATCACCTCGATGCTGCCCAACCCGGTGGATCGGACGCGGATCATCGATCAGATGGCCGCCCGCTGGGGCCTTACGTCCTAGGCCATTCCTCCGCTGGGAATGGCACGGAGCGGTGGGAAGCGATGTGGCTGATTACTCGCATCGTTTCCCTGGCTGAGGGGTCAGTTCAGCGGAAACGAGCGGTGTTCGTCGTCCCAGCCGGTGAACGCGGCCAGCGCCGCCCCGACTCCGGCACCCAACTCGATCTTGTGACCAAGATCGGCCAGCGCCCGCTCCAGGATCCCGATCTGCGCGACCACCGTCGTCGGGTGCGCCGCCGCACCCATGTGACCGAGCCGGAAGAGCTTTCCGGCCAGCGATCCGTATCCTCCGGAGATCATGACACCGTAGCGATTGCGCATCACGCTGCGCAGCGTGGCATCCTCGATCCCGGCCGGAGTCGCAACCGCCGTGCAGCATGAGGTCGCGATCTCATCGCTCTCGGGCCACAAATCGAGCCCGAGCGTGCGGACAGCTTCCCGCGTGGCGTGGGCCGAGACCTGATGGCGCGCCACCACCGACGCTACTCCCTCTTCAAGGACCTGCGTGAGGGCGGATTCCAGCGCGTAGATCTCAAAGACCGATGGTGTGTACGGGAACCGGCGATTCTCGATCCAGGTCGCTTTCCAGTCCAGCAGCGAGAGGAAGCTGCCCCGCAGCGGGTCGGGCCGCGATGCCATTGCCTCCCACGCCGCCGGGCTGACCGTCATCAATGACAGACCAGGCGTGCCGCCGAGGCATTTCTGCGGTCCGGCGACGGCGATATCCATGCCCCAGGTTTCCGGACTCAGATCCTCACTCAACCATCCCGAGACCGTGTCGACTACGGTCAGCACGCCGAATTCGTGCGCAATCGCGCCGATCTCCTTGACCGGGTTGACCGTTCCCGACGGGGTCTCGGAATGGACGACCGAGAGGTACCTGACCTCCGGGTTCGCCTTTAGTATGCGGCGCACATCCTCCGGGTCGATCGCCGCGTTGTAGGGCACAGCCAGCTCGATCGGCTCGCCGCCGTACTTGCGGATCCAGCCCTCGAAACCCTTGCCGAAGACGCCCGAGACCAGGTTCAGCACCTTGTCCCCCGGAGCGATCAGCGACGCCGCCGCCGCTTCCAGCCCGAGGATCGCCTCCGCCTGCATGATGACGGTGTCGTATTCAGTCTGGAACGTTTGCTTCAGCAGGTCGTTCGTGTGCGCGAAGATCTCGATGAACCGGGGATCGTAGTGGTATAGGGCGGGGCGCTGCATCGCCCGCAAGGTCTCCGGCGTGACATCGACCGGTCCCGATGCCATGGTGAATCGCGGCCAGCCTGGAGTCTGCGTCATGGTTGGTTCCCTTTCATCGCTCCGCGCCACTATGCTCATTCGCCGTCGCGGCATTGCTCGCTGTCGGCATCACGCGACGGCGATCGCCTCTCATGGGTCCCATTATGCCTTCATCCTTCCCCGCAGTGGCTCCATATCTGGCAAAATCAGCGTACATGTTCGATCGCGACCACGGCGTTGTTGCCGTCACCATCTGCAATCGCCGCACAAAAGGAGTCCACCCTGTGCCGAAACTTGCCGCAAACCTGACGATGCTGTTCACCGAGTACCCGTTCCTGGAGCGTTTCGATCGCGCGGCGGCGGCCGGATTCCGTGGCGTCGAGTTCCTCTTCCCCTACACCGAATCACCAGCCGACATCCAGGCGGCGCTGACACGGAACAATCTCGACCTCGTACTCTACAACCTTCCGGCCGGGGATTGGGCCGCCGGGGATCGCGGGATCGCCGCGCAGCCGGACCGGCGCGAGGAATTCGGCACCGGCCTCCATCAGGCAATCACCTACGCACGAGAGCTGCATCCGCCGCGCATCAACTGCCTCGCCGGTCGGGGCGACGATGAAGCCCGCAGCGATGCCGTCCTCATCGCCAACGTCACGTTCGCGGCGGAAGCGCTCGCGGCAGTCGGGGTGCAACTTGTCGTCGAACCCGTCAACGACAAGGACGTCCCCGGTTTTGCCGTTCCCACCACCCGGGCAGCGCTGGAGCTGATTGCCGAGGTCGAGAGCGACAACGTCGGACTCCAGTACGATATCTACCACTCGCTCAGGATGGGCGAGGATCCGTTCGCGATCATCCCGGAACATATCGCGCAGATCGCGCACATCCAGATCGCCGACGTCCCTGGCCGCCACCAGCCGGGAACGGGGGAGATCGATTTCGCCCGGCTCTTCGACGTCATCGACCAGACCGGCTACGACGGTTGGGTAAGCCTCGAATACAATCCGGAAGGCCCGACCGAGGAGGGCTTTGGCCTGCTGCGGGAGATGAACCTCCTTGGCTAATCACGACCACGTTGCACGGGAGCACCTCATGCCTACCGCCCAGACCGGCGATCAGCAAAACACCACGCTGCACGTCAGTACCCATCCCCTCGTTCGGCACAAGAAGACGCTCCTGTCTGACAAGCGGACCGAGAGCAAGGTCTTCCGCGAGCTCGTGCGCGAGCTGACACGCATGGTGATCTACGAGGCGACGGCGGACATCCCGACCGAACAGATCGCGTACGAGACGCCGATGGAGTCGACCACCGGCGAGCACGTCATGATCCGGATCGGCCTGGTGCCGATCATTCGGGCCGGTTTGGGCATGGTCGATGCGGCCGTGGACGCCATTCCCAGCGCCGAGGTCTGGCATCTCGGCATGTATCGTGACGAGACAACGCATGAGCCGGTGAGCTACTACAACCGCCTGCCGCACCGCTGCCCGGACAATCTCGTCATCGTGCTCGATCCCATGCTCGCGACCGGCGGCTCGGCTTCGGACGCGATCACGGTCCTGAAGGATTGGGGCGCGACCTGGATCAAGTTCGCGGGGATCATCGCCGCTCCGGAGGGCGTCGCCAAACTGCAAGCCGATCATCCGGATGTCGACATCTACGTCGCCGCACTCGACCGCGAGCTCGATGAGAACAAGTTCATCCGGCCCGGTCTGGGCGACGCCGGCGACCGCCTGTTCAGGACTCACGATGTCTGAGCGGAAGCGCCTCCCGCGGATCGCGGTCTTCACGACCGGAGGTACGATCGGCAGCCGCCTCGATCCGGTGACCGGCGGTGTCTCGGCGATCGCGACGGCCGAGGAATTGTTGTCGACGGTTCCGGGCCTTGGCGACGAGGTTCAGGTCGAGCTGCACCCTTTGGCCAGCGTGAGCTCGTGGGACGTGACCCCACGCCTGATGCTTGACATCGCGAACACGCTGGAAGCGACCCTCGCGCACCCCGAAATCGATGGCGCCGTCATCACCCACGGCACCGATACCGTCGAAGAGACATCGCTTCTGGTCGACCTCGTCGTCCGGAGTGACAAGCCGATCGTCTTCGTGGCGTCGATACGCAATCTCTCGGAGTTGGGAGGCGACGGCCCGCGCAATCTCCGCGATGCCATACGCGTTGCATCGTCGTCCGGGGCGCGAGGGCGCGGTGCGCTGCTCGTCGTCAACGAGACGATCCACTCGGCACGTTATGTCACGAAGGGAAACACCGTCAATCCGGCGACGTTCGAATCGCCGGATTTCGGCCCGGTCGGCCTCATCTCCGGCGGCATCCTCCGGTTCCTGCACCCGGCCCACCGGGGCGCCACCGTGCCGGAAGCGCAGATCAATACGGATGTCCATCTCATCAAGGCGGTCACGGGCATGGACGACCGCGAACTGCGGCGGCTCGTGGGCGAAGGCGTCGCCGGTATCGTGCTGGAGGGATCGGGTGCCGGCAATATCCCGAGCGCGATGGTTCCGGGCGTCATCGCCGCGCTGGAGCGGGACATTCCCGTGATCCTCGCCTCACGCGTGCTGCGGGGATTTCTCTCGCCCACCTATGGCACCGGCAAGGCATCGGGCGGAGGCTTCGATCTCGTCAACCTCGGCGTGATCCCGGCGCAGCATCTCCCATCGCAGAAGGCGCGCATCAAGCTGATGGTCGCGCTTGCCCAGCCACCGAGAGCCCTCGACCTGCGAGCCTTCTTCGCGATGCCGTAGAGCGCAGTCCGGCATGGGTTGCGGGAGCAACCGGTGGAGAGATTTTTCGACTGCGCTCGAAATGACAGATAAACATGCGCGTCCGTGCCGGCCCCTCCCATGCGTTGCATGCAGTACCGGCCAGCACCGCACGCCGATCAGGACTTGTGGCGCTTGGGCGGGGCGGCGGCGCTCAGCATGCGCTCGAGGTCGTCGGGATCGACATCCGCCAGCAATTTGCCGACATCGGTTCCCGCCGTCTGCGCGAGCAGGACGTCGATGCCCGCTTCGTTGAGGGCATCACGAAATTGGAAGACCAACGCGCGCTCACGGTCGTTCAGCTCGTAACCGTTCTCGCGCAACGCGCGGTCGAGGTCGTCGCGGGCGACCGCCCGGAACGTCTCGTCCGCCATCGCCTGCTCGACGAGACGATGCATAATTGGGACCCGGATCCTTGTTTCATTCATCCTTGATGTCCAATTGCTCACCTGCGCCTGCATCAGTATCTTTATCTACTGCACGGGATATCAATCAAGATTCCCAGGGGCGAGCCGTAGAAGACCACGCACGCCATGCCCGGCCGACCGCGTTCTATGCCGAACGCGCCGCGCGCACCGCTTCGACAAATGCCGAGGCGCGATCCGTCAGTGTTTGCCACTCACCGGCGCGAACCGTCTTCGCGTCCACCAGATTGCTGCCGATGGCAATCGCCGAGGCGCCGGCCCGAATGAAATCGCCGGCATTTTGCAGTGTGACGCCCCCGGTCGGGATCAGGCGCACCTGCGGCAAGGGGCCCCGCACGTCCTTCAGGTAGCTGGGCCCCACCGCACTTGCGGGAAAGACCTTGACGTACGTCGCTCCCGCCTGCCATGCAGTGAGGATCTCGGTCGGCGTGAACGAGCCGATCACCGTCGGCACGCTGTAGCGACGGCACAGCTCGATCGTCGGAATCGAGAGCACCGGGGTGACGATGAAATCGGCGCCCTGCAAGATCGCGGCCCGCGCCGTCTCGGCGTCGAGCACCGTCCCCGCGCCGACCTGAACAGCATCGCCCATCGCCGCCTTCACCGCGGCCACCGCTTCCCCTGCGGCAGGATTTGTATACGTAAATTCGACGGAACGAATGCCACCGTCGGCCAATGCCTGTACCATAGAAGTTGCCGACGAGTAATCGTCAAGGCGAACGATCGCGACAACCCCGACTTGATCCATCGATGCTTGTACCGGGTCCACACCGCACCTTCCCGCTAGTCTCTAGTCCAATGCTCATTCTAGCAGCCACCCGTCCCGTCGCGGACCTGTTGTTTCGGCATGGATTCTGCGGACTTCGGATGCACAAGAAGGATGCCCGGGATATCTTCGCGGCCAACGCCCGACCCGCCTTGGGAGGAATGAGATTGATCTGCTGGTTGGCGAGAGTTCATGGATAGACATCTCTTGAGGAATAACGAGATCCTGCAGTTTCGGGAGCGAGCCGTCAGCGCGACGCAGATCAGCATTGTCATCGTGGATGCCCTCGCCCCCGATCAGCCCATTGTCGATGTCAACCCCGCCTTTGAGCGCCTGACCGGGTACTCCTTCGAAGAGGCCATTGGCCGGAACTGCCGATTTCTCCAGGGTCCGTTGACCGACCCCGATGCGGTCGGCGCGCTCAGGAACGGTATTCGCGACGGCACCGAAACCTCGGTCACCATCCAGAACTATCGCAAGGACGGCACGCCGTTCTGGAACGACGTCCATATCTCCCCGATTATGGATGATGCAGGCTCCATCACTCACTTTGTCGGCGTGCAATCGGACGTCACAAGCCGGAAGCACCTGCAAGACAGTCAGGATGTGCTGCTGCGAGCCAGCGAAATCCTCACCGTCACCGAGCAGCCCGATGACGCGCTCGTCAGGATCGCGAAGACAGTCGTGCCCACGTTCGCCGATGTCTGCATCGCCTATCTTCAGGATGAGCCACTCAGCTCGAACAAGGCCTCACCACCGCGCCTCATTGCCGTCGAGGATCACTTCGACTTATCCGGCCGCCTGCGCCATGCGCTGAAGGCCCACGAGGAAGAGATCGCCAACGAACTTCACGGTATTGGCTGGGTGCTGCGCACTGGCGAGACGAAATGGATCCCCCGGCTCTCCGGGGAAGATCTGGGGATCCTTACGGCGGAAAGCGAGATTCACCCCGCAATCCTCGATCTCAAGCACCGGTCGCTGATCATTACACCGCTCGCATCGTCGACGAGCATTTACGGATGCCTCGTGGTCCTGATGTCGGATTCACGCCGTGAATTCAGCGAAGCGGACGAGAAGCTGGTCCGGGACCTTGGGCGCCGGGCAGGCGAAGCGATCGACAACATCCGACTCTTCGAGCACGCGCAGGGCACGATTCGCGCCCGCGACCAGTTCCTGTCGATCGTCGCCCATGAGCTGCGGACACCGGTTGTCAGCATCAAGGGCTACGCCCAGTTCCTGCTCCGGAGCCTCGACCGTGGCAACATCTCCAGGGATCGGCTTCGTCAGTCGCTGGGAACTATTGAAGCGTCGGTCCACCGTCTCTCCTCCCTCACGGACGATCTCATCAGCGTCTCACGGCGTAACCTTGATCACCTCCCGCTTCGCCGCGAGCAGGTGAATATCCGGGATTACCTGCAGGAGTTCTTCGCGGAATCGGGGCCGGCTGCGCAAAAGGGCTACCGAACGGATATCAACATCACGAGCGGCGACGCCGTGGTGAGCGTCGACACCGAACGCCTGCACCAGGTCCTCACCATCCTCCTGAGCAACGCCGTCAAGTTCTCGCCTCCGGACGAGCTGGTCTACATCGCGGCGGAATCTGACGGCGAAGGGGTCACGCTGACCGTGAGCGATCTCGGCATCGGGTTGTTTCCCGGCGAGGAGACAACGATCTTCGAGCCCTTCGGACGCACCGAGGCCGCGATCAAGAGCAACTTACCCGGCCTGGGCATGAGTCTCTTCATCGCACGCACAATCGTCGAACGACACGGTGGACGGATCTGGGCGGAGAGCGAGGGCCAGAACATGGGCACGAGCATCGGGGTGTGGCTGCCGCTCGCCACGATCGATCCAGCAACCGAGGAATGAGTGCTCGCATGTCCGCCGGCCGTCGCCGGCACCGGAGTCTGGGCTACGCCTGATGCCGGTTCCTGCCCGCATCCAGCGGTGTCGAAACTGAACGCCACGCATCGAAACAAGCAGGGGGAGGCGTCCGTGTGGCGCCTCCCCCTGTTCGTGCTCAGCAATGGTGCCGGAACCTACTCCTCCGAGGCGGCCTGCACCGCCGCCTCGAGCACGCCTTGCTC
>JBARWF010000048.1:0-37890 GCA_049646645.1 Thermomicrobiales bacterium | reverse complement strand
TCGCGCCCGGGGCGGGGTGGGCGTCCGGGAAGTGGCTCCTGTTCGGCATGCCGCCCGCTGATCGCGAAGATCGCGGTGATCTTGCGGCCGAGGATGGCGGAGAGGGTGCGCTCGATCTGCGATGCGTAGCGGTTCTCCAGCGTGTTCGCCGTGATGGGGTTGGGCGTGGAGATGGTGGCCGTATCATCCTCGATGCCGAGGAGGGTCGTCTTGCGGAAGTAATTGCTGAACGGCCCGCTGGAGATGCGCTTTTCGAGATCGGCGAGCGCCGTCTGCCAGAGCTGGTTGGCATCGACGCGGACCTCGGACCCGTTCCGGGGGGCACTGGTTGTGGTCGCGTCGTCGTTCACCATGGTCTCCTGTCGCCCCGCATTAGGCGTACGTACGCATATATCTGTGAGTATTCTGCCATATTCTCGGCAAATCCGCCTAGTGGTCGTGGTAGTGGTAGCGGCATTAGGTCGTGGCCGGGATCGCATCGGCGGCATGGCGGTCGGAGCGCGATCGGCCCCATGCTACACTTTTCCGGTTGAATGCCCAGCCAGGTGGTTCGGGTGCTTCCCTCTGCGCTTCGCCGGCGGACTTGAACATTGTACGAAGGCGGCCAGCGTCTTGCTGGCACGCGCTCCACGCACATGGTAGCGAATCGATCTATGAGTACGACTATCCTATCACCACAGACCACTCCCTCGATCGATGAGACCTCCCCGGCTTCAGTTCAGGATCTGCTCACCGAAGACAAGATCGGACCGCGCGATGGGGCGGGCAAGACCGTCGTCGTGGCGATGAGCGGCGGCGTCGATAGCGCTGTCACTGCGCTGGTCATGCGGGAGCGCGGCTATCGCGTGGTGGGCATGAACCTCCGGCTGTTCTCGCCGGAGGACGAGGATCACCGGGCGAATCCCTGCTGCGGCATCCCGGCGATGGACGATGCGCGGACGACCTGCGCCACGATCGGCGTGCCGTTCTACGCCGTCAATATGGAGATCGAGTTCGGCGGCGCGGTGATCCAGAAGTTCGTCGATGAGTACGCCGCGGGCCGCACTCCGAATCCCTGCCTGGAATGCAACCGACATGTCAAGTTCCGGCATCTCGTGCAGCGCGCGAAGATGCTCGGCGCGGATTGCCTGGCCACTGGCCATTACGCGCGGGTGGTCCGTGGCGGTACGCCCGACGAGCCATACCGGCTGCTGCGGGCCGTCGATGGCGGCAAGGATCAGAGCTACGTGCTCTACACGCTGGATCAGGAGCAGCTTTCCTACATCCAGTTCCCGCTTGGGCGGTTGACGAAGCCGGAGGTGCGGCGACTGGCCCGGGCCTACGGCTTGCCGGTGGCGGACAAGGCGGAGAGTCAGGAGATCTGCTTCGTCGGTAACCGGTCGTACGCTGATTTCGTCTCGGAGCGGCGTCCCGATGTCGCCGGCGATGGCGAGATCGTAACGGCGGAGGGCGAGGTCGTTGGCACGCATCACGGGCTCGTGCACCACACGGTCGGGCAGCGGCGCGGCCTGGGGATCTCGGTCGGCAAGCCGTATTTCGTGCTGCGGCTGGACACGAGCGCGAACCGGCTGGTGGTGGGCTCGCGCGAGCAGGCGCAGATCCACCGCATGGTGCTCGACGATGTCTCGCTGACCGTGGGCGGCTGGTCGGACGCGCCGTTCGAGGCGGATGCGGTCGTGCGGTACCGTGGTATTCCGACTCCGGCGATAATCGAGCCGGGACCGGAGGGAAGCCGGACGGCGACCGTCGAGTTCATGGGCGAGCGACGACCAATCGCCTCACCGGGTCAGGCCGTGGTCTTTTACCGGGGCGACGAGGTGCTGGGCGGGGGGACGATTCAACGCGTCGAGCGCCAGGGCGAGGCGGACTGAGCGCGCCACGTGTGCGGGTTGGCCCACGATTTGCGTCCCTATTCCAGGGGTGATGCGGCGCCGACCGCGAAACGCAAGCGAGGCCGAGCGCCCGGGGCACGCTCAATGTGCCCAGCGGTGTCGGTGCCCGTTCCTGCACTCCGCGAGGCGCCATACATCGCCGTCGCGGCGAAAGTCAGGCACAATACACGCGGCACTGATGGCGACGGCGGACCTCGCCAGTACTGGGGAACTCCAACGAGGGGATGGAAGAGCGCATGGGTGGCGTGAAATCGAAAGCATTGTGGGGTGGCATCGGCACCCTCGTCGTGTTCATTCTGATCATCATTGGTCTCTACCTGCTGGGTGGGTCGGACCAATCCGCGCTTGAACGCCTGCGCGATATCTCAGTCATCTTCGTTGTCCTCCTGTCGATGATCGTGGTTGTCCTGCTCGCCGCGATCACCGTGGCGTTGGTCTTCCTCGTGTTCCAGATCAAGGACAACGTGATCCCGCTGCTGGAAGAGGCGACCGGGACGGTCAAGCGGATTCGCGGCACGACCAACTTCGTGACGGAGGAAGCCGTCAAGCCGATCGTGACCGCCGCGGGAACGTACTCCCGGATTCGCGGCATGACGAAGGTCGTGGTCGGGAAGACGAAGAAGCCCCCCAAGGTCGGCGACGTCTGACGGGAACCCGGCGACTGAACATACCCGCCAACGACAAGACCGCTGCGAATGGGGCGACCCCGGTAACGGGGCGGCTCAATGGCAGCGGTCTTGCGTGTTTTTCGGTCACGTCGCCGCAGGCGAATGCATGATGTGAACCGACTATTACGCTTATGGGTGCAGACAGGGGAACCTCCATGACAGACGTTGATATTCGCGACTTGCGTGACACCGCAACGCGCCGTGCCAGACAGCAGCTCGAACAGCTGGACCTTGGAAACCGGGCGCGGCATCAACTGGAGCAGATGGATATCGCACGGTACCTGCCGAAGAACGCGACGGTTGATTGGGATTTCATCCACGAGCGCGAGGAGCGCGCCGCATCCCGCGGGTTCCTGGCCGGCGTCGCGCTGGGAGCGCTCGTCGGAGCCGTGCTGGCGTTGGTCTTCGCACCGCGACGTGGGGCTGAAACCCGGGAAACGATCGCGGAGGCAGCCGGAGATCTCAAGGAGAAGGCCACGGAGTTCGTGGGGCATGCCAGGGAGCAGGCGTCCGAGCCCGGCGCGAATGTCTCCGATTTCCAGTCCAAGCTGGAAGAGAAAGTCTCGGATGCCGCGGACAGCACCAAGGACATGCTGTCTGACGCCTCGGATCAGGCGGAGGAAGAAACCGGGCGGGGCGCTGAGTCGAATGGCGATTCTGACCAGACGAACACCGGGATGTAATCCCTGGCGTGGCATCAGGAGCGTCATATGGAATCCGTAGGGTGCGGCCGATGACATTAGGCCGCGCCCCACGATAGGACGTCGCGTTCTCAGGAACGGCGGTCCATCAACGCGATGAGGTCATCCAGCTTCCGCTCGATCGCATCGAGCCGCTGCATGAGGGCGCTCTCCGACGATGGAACATCGGGCGAGGTGGCGGACCAGTCGTCACTGTCGGCCGGCTCAAGGGTGATCGCGAACCTGTGAATGGTGCGGGCCCCCTCGCCGCTGCTGCGGAGATCGATCCCGGCGACGCGCATGGACGCGGGTGGTTCGGCGCCCATCGCGACGCTCAGTGGTTGGCCCTGCAGCAACGCCTGTACCTCGTCTCGCGCCGCATCGCCGCGCACGATCACGACGAGGGAAAGCGTTCCCTTCGTCTCATCCCGGGTAAACGAGGTGACGCGCACATACTGACCGTTGATGGTGACGAAATCATTCGATGCCAAGGCGACGTCCTGCTCCTCTGTGAGACCGTGAGAATCCTGTGAGTACCGGCTGGGAGATCGCTCGCCAGGCGCGCAGCATGGCCGTTTCCCCCGCCGCATCGGATGTGGATCGCCTGCACGATCTTCCGCTCCCGTTCGAACAAGCATGCGATGGAACGGTACACTTTGGCCAGACCTGCCGGGACTGACCCACGATGTGCGTTCCACTCCCGGTGTTTGCCTCAACCGGGGTGCCGTGCGTTGTGATTGTCTTTCCAATCCTCAGCTCCGTGATCAGCCTCCTCTGTGGCGCCGTGCTCGCCCGCGATGCACGGGTGCGTCCTCGCCCGGACAAGATCGTCTGGGCCATTGCGTTTCTCATGTTCGCGCTAGCGGCCGGGGCGGATGCGGCCGGGCGCTCCATCGAGTGGACGCCCTGGCTGGCGCGGCTCTACTACGCGACGGGGCCGGCGCTGGTCGTGATGTTCCTGGCGATCGGCGAACTCTACCTGCTCTTTCCCCGCATCATGGCGCGGTTTGGCGTCGGGGCCACCGTTCTCCTCAGTGCGTTCTGGGTCGCGATGGTGCTGAGCGCACCGATCGACGAGTCGCGGCTCGCGGCCGATGGCTGGGAGGCGATCGAGCGTGGCACGCTGATGGTCGTGATCACGGTGCTGATCAATTCGATCGGAACCACCATCATCGTCGGCGGTACCCTCTACTCCGTCTGGCGCTTCTGGCGTCAGGGGATCATGCGCAACCGCATGATCGGCTGCTCGCTGATCGCGCTCGGCACCATCGCGGTCGGGGCGGGCGGAACGCTGACGCGCCTCGGACATTATGAATATCTCTACATCGCGATGTCCGTGGGCGCGGCGTTGATCTTCGCCGGTGTGCTGTGGACGCGGCGTCCGGATGTCGTGGTGGCCAAGCCAGCGGCCACGACTACGACAACGGCGAATGGGCATGTCGCCGCGCCCCCGGCACCCGTCCGCGCACACTCCGCAGTGGCCCCGGCCCCAACGAATGTGGGGGAGGCCGATGGCACGGCTCTCGACCTGGGGACGCCGCTCGGCTATATCGAGCACTGCCTGCTGCCGCTGGATGCCGGCGAGATCGAGCGCATCTGTGCGGAATGGAGTGTCCCGGTCACGGGAGGAACGGTCCTCACGCGGGATGAGGCGCGCCGTGCGTGGCATCTGCGGAGCCAGCTGAGTGGCGAGGGCATGCGACGTTTCGACCAGCATCCGGTGATGGTGCGCCGCCTCGTTACCGCTCTCCACGATGAGGTGCTGTCACCCGGCAGCGTCCTGTCGATGCCCTTGAGTCCGGAGCGCCCCGTGGCGATGCCTGACGCGGCGCCGGACGGCGAATCCGACGCGGTCAACGAACTGGCGACCGCCTATTCCTGAATGGATGACGGGTTAAGATGGTCCGAAGGGAGCGTGCGAGCGCGCTCCCTCTGGATCATGACGCTTTGCCACGGTTCCGGATGTCGCCCTACCGGTTCGTGGCCCGGTCGTAGGCGATCCTGGCCACGGTCGCCGCCATCGTCTCCCGTCGCGCCGCTTCCAGCGCATCGGGCAGCGGCGCGCGCAATTCGTTGGGCACAGCCTCGCTCATCAACTGCTGATACAGCTTGGTGAACCGGGGGTTATCCTTCCTCGCCGTGTTGGCCAGCTCCAGCCGGCCTTCCTCCGTGGTGTAATCGTAGAATTCGACCTCCTGCCCCTCGGTCAGGATCTCATCAGAATCCTCCGCCCAATCGGTGTAGACGCCAACCTTGGCATCCTCGGTGACCAGTCCGAGCACATGGAAGGGCGCATCCTGCAGGACAGGGAAGAGCTTCGGGCCGAACTCGTATCCGTCCTCGTCGGTGGCATGCAGCGCGTAGGCGCGGCCCGGTGCCTCGGCATCCTGCAGGACCGATGTCACATCAAATCGGTTGGCCAGGTGCGCCAGCTCCGGTTGCGCCCGCCACTCATCTCCACCACTGGCCATCGTCAGCAGCATCGGCGTGATGTCGACGCTGGAGGTGAGCTGGGTCCGCGCCACGTCGGGCTGATCGGCGTACCTCCCGGTCGGGTCCTTGATCCACAGCGGCACGCGAATGCCCTCCTCGTAGACACCGGCGCCCTTGCCGCGCAGGCCGTGCGATCCGCAGTACTCACCATGGTCGGAGGTGAAGACGATGATCGTGTTTTCCGCCACCTCCGGGCGCGCTTCAAGCGCATCGAGCACCCGCCCTACCTCCCGATCGAGCTCGGCATGGAGCTGGTGGTAGAGGTCCATCATCTTCAGCCAGCCGCGCTCGAAGTTTGGGCCCCGGTGCGGCACCTCCCCGAAGACCTGGATCAGGCCCATCATGGCGGCGGTCTGCAATCGCGGCTTGTGCTCGGAGGCGAGGTCGGCCGCGGTCTCGTAGTTCGGCGGCAGCTCATCGAAGACGGATGGAGGATTGTTCTGCTCCTCGATGGAGCGCGTCCAGCGCGGATACCACTGGATGTCGTGGGGGTTGACGAAGCTGACGGTCGTGCACCACGGCCCGCCATCGCCCTGTCCCTCGATCCATGCGATCGCCTGGTCGGCGATGTTCGGATCCTCGGTCAGGCCGCCGCCCGGCCCTCCGTTCGGCGAGGGGCAGGTGCCGCCGGCAAAGCCGTATTGCTCGATGTCGCAGGAGGCATCGTTGAGGTGCCACTTGCCCCACCAGTACGTCTCGTATCCCTGCTCGCGCAGCAGGGTGCCCCAGGTCGGGAAGCGCGGGTCGAGCGACGGGTAGGGAGGTGCCTCGGCCTCCACGGGTGTTGCTTGCGGGGTTGCATCGTCACCGGTGGCGGGGCCGCTCCCGCCTCCGCGCAGGTCATCCACGTTTCCGCCCTGGGTCAGCACCAGCCCGGTCTGATGCGAGTAGAGCCCGGTCACGAGACTGCCGCGAGCCGGACTGCACATGTTGGTGCAGGTGTAGTGGCGGCCGAAGCGGACGGCGCCGTTCTGGAGACGCGCCAGGTTGGGAAACGCCTCGTCCAGGGCAGCCTGGTCGGGGAACCACTGCCAGTCGCGCATCTCGTCGACGATGATGACGAGGATGTTCGGCCGCTGCTCGTCTTGTCCAGCGGTCTCGGGTGCGGCGATTGTCGCACTTGAGACCGCGCCTCCGGCCGCCAATGCCAGCCCGGCGCCACCGATTCCCCGGACGGCATCACGGCGAGAGAGGCGCACATCGGTCGATCGGTTCCCAGGCGATACGTCATGGTGATTTCCCATGAATGCTCCTTTTGCTGGATGCACGAACTGGCGTGCGTGACATATTTGTGAATTGGGCCCGACCCAGTCTATCACTGGATCTTCTGGAGCGGGGGCCGGGCAAGGGGATGTGTGGAGGAGGTGATCGACGAGGGGGCACGCCGACGCCACGTCACGCGTCCTTCCCTCAGACGATATCGTGCTCTACAGCCATGCGGACCGCGGCACTTCGTGACTGCACATCCAGTTTTCGGTAGATGCGGCGGAGGTGTGCATCGACGGTATGGGGACTGAGTTTCATGTGATAGGCGATCTCTGCGTTGGTCATCCCGGTTGCGAGCAATCGCAGCACGTCCAGTTCACGCCTGCTCAGCCTCAGGGGAGCAGGGGATGCGTTTGCCGGGCCGGGAGAGGGGCCGGTACTCTCCTCCTCGATCGCGGAAACGGCTTCTGCCAGTGCATCCTCTACGGTCAGTTGGCGTCCGGCCGCCCATGCTCGATGGAATATGGCCTCACCCAGCTCGGTGCGCAGCGCTGCCACCGCATCATCGTGCGCGCGCTGATCCTGCGTCGCGAATGACCACGCGATCTCCTCGCGCCTGTCGTGCGCCGCGCTGTAGAGCCGTACCGCTCGCTGGCTGGCGCCTGCCCGCGCCGCGAGTTCCCCCAGCGCTTGCAGTCCCCATGCAATGCCGGCGATGTCGCCGATCGATTGGAAGGTGAGCAGCGCTTGCCGGAAATGGATCAGCGCGGCGCGGTTCTCATAAGCCTCGGCGACACGCTGGCCAATGTTGCAGAGCACGATGGCCTCACCGCGCTGATTGCCAAGCGCCCGATTGACCTGTAACGCTTCGCCGAGCAGGAGCCGAGCCTGGTCTGGATCTCCCTGACCGGCCGCCGTGATGCCGAGGTTGTTGAGCGCCGCCGCCGCGCCAGCGTCATCGCCGGCGCACCGAAAGAGGGTCAGCGCGGCGCGATAATGATGGGCGGCTCCCTGCAGGTCACCACGCCCGCGCGCCAGGTTTCCACGGCGGTGCAGCGACCTCGCGATCATAAGGTCGTCACCCAGGCTGACGGCCAGATGGAGTGCTTCGTCGACCAGGTTTTGTTCGCGGTGAGGGTCGCCCTGGGCAGCGGCCATGGAGCCCAATGCTCCGAGCACATTGACCCGGTCTGCCGTCTGGAGCGTGGCGGTGGCGACCTGTTCGAGCCATGTGCGACCTTCCCGAAGATGACCGCGGATATACCAAAAACGGGCCATCGAGGATGCCAGTTGCGCCGCAAGGCTCGTCTCGCCGGATTGGAGAGACCATGAGAGCGCCTCGCGCACGTTGTCATGATCCCGCGCTAATCGATTTAGCCAGCGGTCTTCATCGGGTTTGCCGAAGTGCCCCTCCGCCTGCCGTACGAGACAAAGAATGGAGTGCGCATGCCTGCAGCGCATCGTCTCACCCTCGTCGCTCTCTGCGAGTTTCGTGAGCGCAAATGCCCGGGTCAATCCCAGCATTCTGTAGCGCGGTTCACCTGGGAGGTGATCTTCGGCGTGGAGCAGATTCCAGCGAGCGAGGGTGCGAATCTCACGTGCAGCATGGGCAATGTCATCGCCGCTGGCTGACCTGATCAGCATTGCGGCTGCCTCAGGCGAGATACCGTTAACGAAGACCGCCAGCCGCCGGAAGACCTGCTGCGTCTCTGGCGGCAGCAGGTCGTAGCTCCAGGCGATAGTCCGCGTCATCGTCCGTTGACGCTCGGGGAGGTCGCGGGCACCATCAATCGTGAGCAGGTAGTGCCCAAGCCCGGCGAGGAGCGAGACGGGATTGATGGTTGAGATCTGGGCCGCTGCCAGTTCGATCGCCAACGGAAGGCCATCGAGCTTGCGGCAGATGTCGGCAATGACGGGAAGCGTCTCGTCAGTGACCGCAAAACCGGGATGCGCCGCACGTGCCCGCTCAACAAAAAGCGCCACTGCCGAGGAAACAGCGGGATGGTGTTGCGCAAGGGGCGCATCCGGTTCGGGCACGAGGAGTGGCGCGACCGGATAGTGCTGTTCTCCGCGGATGTCGAGGGGGGCACGGCCTGTCGCGAGAACGCGCAGGCGCGGACACCATGAAACCAGTCCCGCCAGTGGCGGGCCCAGATCGCGGACCTGTTCGATGTTGTCCAATACCAGCAGCACGTGGTGATCGCGAAGCGCAGCTGTCACGAGACCGAGCGTTGACTGTGGGCCACGGTCATCCAGATGGAGTGCGGCGGCAATGGTGGACAGGGCCTGATCGGCATCGTACGCCCCTGCCAGATCAATCCACCGCACACCGTCCGCAAAGAGCGTCGCTCCCCTGAGGGCGACTTCGTGGCCGAGGCGGGTCTTGCCGACGCCCCCGGCCCCGGTGAGCGTGACGAGCCGCGCATCTGCGTTCGAGAGCAAGTGGCAAAGCGCCTCCAGATCCTGCTCACGTCCGATGATGCGCGTTGGCGGCAATGGCAGCGGTGGCCCCTCTGGCACAGACCCATCAGGACGGGAATACGTCACTTGCTCCGCCTCTCCTGTCGGGGTCCACCCTGCCCGGGCAGAGATGATGGGGACACGCGAGGTCGCTCCTCCTCGCGCGTCTCCCAAAGATCGGTTTCTGATTATCTCAGGAACCGGGCAAACCGGTTATGTTCTTCACGAAGCCGCGCTGCCCACGCCATGGAAAAGACGATCGCGGCAAGGACTCCCAGACCTGCTGCCAGTGACGATGGTGTCCCGGCCGTGGCTGCCCCACTTCCGGTGCTGGGTAGGGTCACAGTGCCCGCCGGACTGCTTCCGCTCGAGCCGAAGGCGTCCTCGCACGCGATCCCGTCGCCATCGCCATCCAGAAACTCCGGGCGAGGCAAGGTGCCTGAATCAAGGGCAGCCTGCGCGTCCTCCTGAGTGTCGAAATGCCCACAGGTCGTCCAGTCCATGACCGGCGGACCTCCCTCCACTGCGTCGAAAACACCCTCGCACGCAATGCCATTGCCATCCTGGTCGAGGTTCTCCGGATTGGGCAAGGTTCCGCTGCCGAACGCCTCCTGGGCGTCCTTCTGTGATTCGAAATGGCCGCACGATGTTGGATCAACCTGGGCCTCGGCGGCAACCGTTTGTAGACCACCCTGGCCCAGTATGCAGCCTGCTACCAGAATCCCAACGATCGGGAGGAGCCGCCACGCCCCCCTATGGCGTCGACCACCGGACCGAACGCACGACGATTCGAGAGACCCTTTTCCTGTGTGTTCCCGCACGACGACCGCTCCTTGTACCGAGACCGCTGTCTCACCTCTTCCGGTACCCTCTGCTGGATACCGGATGTGGTCCTCACCACACATCCATTCTGTCTCCGGCAACCGGGTGCGGACATCACGTAAACACGGGAATGGCAGGCGTGTTCGGCACGTTGGGAGCACCCGCAGATCCGGCAGGATGTGCTCTTTCCGGGACGTTTGATGGCCAGCTGCGTGCTATAGTTACTTTTGGTAACGAGCAGCCGGTGAGCTCATGGTCAATGAGCGACAGGCATCACGAGGTGCATCGCGTGCACCCAGCCTGGATCGCCGGAGACTTCCACGTTTCGTTCCACCCCAACGATATGCTGGCGGGTTGATCCTTTGCGGGATTACTGTTTCCGCGAGGATGAACTTCATCGTCGCTGTGCCGGTGCGATACTGACGCATGCGGGGGAGCAGCACGCCCGCCACAAAGTGCGCGCAACAGGGGCGATTCCGGCTGCGATGCGGAATGCCGCACGATGGAGAGAAGCGACAGGGTGTACGACGGGCTGACGACACATGCGAACCCCGCCATGATCCTGCTGTGTGCTGCATTCGCGGCGCCGCTGGCGGTGACGCTTGTCGGTCTCGTTCGTCCGCGCTGGACACCAGCAGTCGGCGTGATCTTCACGGCGGTGGCGTTCCTGGCCGTGCTCTGGTCGTTCACCCAGGACGACGCGACCTTCGATGTCGCCTGGGCACCCACCTGGGATATCCGCTTCACCCTTGCCCTCGATGGTCTTGCCCGCCTCTACGCGCTGCTGGCGACCGGTGTAGGGCTGGCCGTTGTGATCTACGCGTCCCGGTATATCCCGCTCCACCTCGCGCATCATCACCGCTCGCCGCTGGAGCTTCCGCGCTTCTTCGGTTTTCTCCTCCTCTTCATGGCGGCGATGGTCGGGCTTGTGATGGCGCAGGACCTGATCCTGATCTTCGTCTTCTGGGATCTGACCGCGATCGCCTCCTACTATCTGATCGGCTACGACCGCGACGATGCCGATTCCCGCAACTCCGCCCTGATGGCGCTGCTCGTCACCGTTATCAGCGCCATCCTCCTGCTCATCGGGGCGCTGGTGCTCTGGCGGGAGACCGGGACATACGCCTTGCCCGACATCATCGCGGGCGACAACCGGAACGCCGCGGTTGGCGTGGGCGTGGCCCTGATTTGCGCGGCGGCACTGGCCAAGAGCGCGCAGGTCCCCTTCCACTTCTGGCTGCCGAGGGCAATGGCCGCGCCGACGCCGGTCTCCGCCTACCTGCATTCGGCGGCGATGGTTGCGGCGGGCGTGTTCCTGATCGGGCGCGTCTACCCGTTGGTCGAGCGATTCGACTGGCTGATGAACGGCCTGCTGCTGATCGGGGGCCTCTCGATGGTGACCGGCGGCGTGCTGGCGCTGACGCGGGATGTGCTCAAGCAGGTGCTCGCCTACTCGACGATCTCGCAGTACGGCTATGTCGTCGTGATGTTTGGCCTGGGGGGCAAGTATGGCGTGGCGGGGGCGTCGTTCTACGTCGTGGCGCACGCGCTGTCCAAGAGCTCGCTCTTCCTGACGGCGGGCGCTGTCACCGAGGCGACCGGGGAGAAGGCGCTTTCCGGAGTCGGGGGACTGGCGCGGCAGATGCCGCTGCTTGCCGTCGGCAGCCTGATGTCCGCGCTCGGCCTCATCGGGATACCGCTGACGCTTGGCTTCTTCAAGGACGAGCTCTTCTTCGCGGCTGGCGACCACCGGGGCCGACTCTTCGCCGTGATCACTGTGGTTGGCGCCGCGCTGACCTTCACCTACATCGGCCGTTTCTGGATCTCGATCTTTCTCGGCGCGCCGAAAGGGAGCGCCGCCCCAATCTCCGGCTGGCTTGTCTGGCCCATCGTCGTGCTGGGAATACCGACGATCGTCGGCGGGCTCTGGCCCGAGCCGTTCGTCCGGATCGCGGAGCGGGCGGCCAGCGTGAGCTGGAACCGGGACGTCACGATCGACCTTGCCTACCATCTCGACACGCGGCCCGAGAACCTGATGGCGCTCGCGACCTGGACGACGGGGATCGTGCTCCTGCTGACGCGGCGGTTCTGGTGGCAACCGGCGCGCGCGATCGCGGTGCTCGGGGAGCGCATCGGGCCGGAGCGCCTCTACAACTGGTTGCTTCTCGCGCTCGCCGCGTTGTCGAATCGGCTGCATGGCTTTGAGGTGCGCGACCTGCGGACCCGTGTCGCGACGATCCTGCTCCCGGCGGGGGTACTCGTCGGTCTCGGGGTGCTGGTGACCCCGAACAGCGGTGAATTCACGGTCGGACACATCGAGATGAGCGACCTGCCGCTAGCGGCGATGATCATCGCCGCAGGTTTGAGCGGAATCGCCGTTACCGTCCCGCGTGATCACCTGCGACTCTCGCTGACGCTCTCCTGTGTCGGATTCAGCCTTGCGGTGATCTATGCCTTCATGGGCGCTCCCGATGTTGCGCTCGTGGCCGTGCTGATCGAGACGCTCTTCATGCTCATCTTCCTGGGGATGTTGCTCCTGATGCCGCGCAAGATCCTGCGCTACGAATCGCGGGCCCCCAAGCGCGGACGGCATACGCGACGCGACGCATTGCTTGCGCTGGTCGCGGGTACCATGGCCTTCTTCGTGGCATGGGGAACCCTCTCCCGGCCGTCCCGGTCGACCGAGCTGATCGACACCCAGGCGTTGTTGACACCCGCCGCTCATGGCAAGGCGATCGTGACGGTGGTGCTCGCCGATTTTCGTGGCTTCGATACGATGGGCGAGATCACCGTGATCGCGATCACGCTGCTCGGGATATTGAGCCTGATTCGTAGCGGGAGAATGCGATGAATCAAACGACCTCTCGAGGCACGGCCGCGGGGCGAATCTCGGGTGAGACGCCGACCACCGTGCTGACGCGGAGCGCCGCGCGGATGCTCCTCGTCCCGACGATCCTGATCGCGCTGGCGACGATGTTCAAGGGATACGCGGATACCGGCGATGGGTTCTCGGCGGGCGTGATCGCGGCCCTGGCGATCGCGGTGCAGGGCGTTGCCTTCGGCCCGGAGGAGTTCGAGCGCCTGCCCCTCGTGCGCTATGCGCCGGCGGGAAGCTTCGTCGGGCTCCTGCTGGCGCTCGTGGTCGCCTTCTCCCCGCTGCTGGTCGGCGATCCGGTGATGACGCACTGGCCGCGCGCGGGGGAGCCCGTGATCCACTTCGGAACACTCGAAATGCTGACCGCCGTGCTCTTCGATATCGCAGTCTTCCTCATTGTCTTCGGATTTGCCGTCGGCACGCTTTCGACGATTGCGCGGGCCCAGCGCCGGCTTGCCCGCGAGCAAGCGCGCGAAAACCGGAAGCTGGCGGAGCTGGCTGCCCGCTCGGCGATGAATGCGGGAGGCGAGCAAACATGATCATCATCTTTGCCCTTGGCGTGGCCGCCCTGTTCGGCGCCGGCTGCTACCTGTTGCTGAAGCGCGACCTTATCCGGCTGATCGTGGGCGTCGTCCTGATCGGCAATGCGGCGAATCTCTTCATCATGTCGTCCGCGTTGCAGCGCGGACCGGCCGCCGTGTTGCCGGTTTCGGGGTCGTTTGCCGATCCGATCGTGCAGTCCATGACGTTGACCGCGATCGTGATCAGCTTTGCGGTGTCGGCGTTGATGCTGGCATTGACGTATCGCGTGTACGGCGCGCACGCATCGGTCGATATCGAGCAGTTGGTGCTGGCCGAGGAGGAGGATCTGGAGCGGGATGAGGCTGAGTCGAGTGCGGAGGACGAGGTGGTCCAGAGCGGGCAACCGGTCCGTGAGCGAATACTTCCCCATGAGCGGGAACCCCGTCTCAACCTGGCGGCGATGCCCGGCATGACGGAGCGCCTGGATCGATGATAGTCGCCGTACCCATCGCCATCCTCTGGTTTGGCGCCGTTGTCATGAGCATGCTCGATGGTACCCGGAAGCACAATGGCTGGCTGGCCGTTGGCATTCTCGCCGCCGCGCTGGGGGCGACCGGTGTGCTGGCTGCGGATGTCCTGCGGCATGGTGTCCAGGAAATGCGTCTCGGCGACTGGGGGCCGGGGATCAGCATCGCCCTCCGGGTGGACGCGCTGGGCATCCTGTTCGCGCTGCTCTCGCTCTCCGTGCTCCTGATCGCGCTGTTGTACGAAGTCATTGACGATGTGGGTGCTCGCATCTTCCCCGCGCTCGTGCTCTTCATGGCGCTGGGGTTGACCGGGCTCTTCTTCACGGGCGACGCATTCAACTTCTACGTCTTCTTCGAGATCTCGATGATCGCCGCCTACGTCCTGGCGAGCTACGGCGAGACGCCGCGCCAGTTCCGGGCAGCGTTCATCTTCATCGTGGTCAACTTGTTGGGCTCGGTCCTCTTCCTGATCGGGATCGCGGCGGTCTACCACACCACCGGCTGGCTCGACATGGTGAAGATCCAGGAGCGGATGCCGCAGGTGGCGGAGAACCCGGCGATCCTGACGGCGACGATCATGTTTGTCGCGTTCGGGATCAAGCTCGGGCTCTTCCCCTTCCACTTCTGGCTGCCGGCGGTCTACACCGGTACCCGTCCGGCGGTGGCGGCGATTCTCAGTGGCGCGCTCGCCAATATCGGCAGCTATGGGCTGCTCCGCTTCGGCGCCGACCTCTTCCCACGGGAGCTCAGCCAGGGGTCCGAGGTGCTCCTCTTCCTGGCCTCGGCCAGCGTGATCTACGGGGCGATCCAGGCGATCGGCCGGTCCGCTCCCAATGAAGTGCTCGCATATTCCTCGATTGGTCAGGTGGGCTATATCCTGATCGCGCTCAGTATCGGAGGGCAGGCCGGCTACACGGCGGCGATCGTCTACGCGGTGCTGAACGCGCTCAACAAGACGCTGCTCTTCCTCTCAGTCAGCATGCGCGGCTGGGTCGTGGGCGCGGCATTTGCCGTCGGTGCCTTCAGTGTGGCCGGCGTGCCGCCCATCGCCGGATTCCTGGGGAAGCTGGGGCTCTTCCAGATCGCGGTGGATACGCATCGGCCGTGGCTGGTGGTGCTCATCTTCATCGGTGGCGGCCTGTCGCTCTACTACATGTTCGAGCTCTACAGGCGGCGGTTCTGGATACCGGGTGAAGATGAGGATACGGCTGGCGCCGTCCGCGTGCTGGTGGCCGTGCTGGCGATCTGCATCGTTGTAATCGGTCTGTGGCCGGAGCCGCTCCTGCGATTGAGCCAGCAGGCCGCGGCCGTGCTCCCGGAGCGGCTGCCATGATCTTCCTCATCCTGATGGCCGCATGTTACACCGGTGTCTATTTGCTGATGGTCGCGAGCACGGCCTGGCAGGATATCGTCACGGGACTCGCGCTCTCGATCGTGCTGACCTGGATCTTCCGCTCCGTGCTGCTTCCGCAGCCGCTGCCTTCGAGTCGCCGGATGCTGCACGCAGTGCTCGCCCTGCCCCGGTTCCTGCGGCTTGTGATCCGGGATGTCTTCGCCGGCACCTGGACCGTGACGCAATGTGTGGTGGGGCTGCGCCCGATCGAGCATCCCGGCATTATCAGCATCGATATCGGCGACAGCACTCCGCTCTCCGTGGGGATCGCCAGCCTGAGCATCACCTTTTCTCCTGGCTCCTTCCTGATCGGAGTCGATTGGGATGAGCGGACGATGTTCGTGCATGTTGTCGACGCGAGCGACTGGGAAAAGATCCACGATGACATGAAGGAGTACCTGACGGTGCTGGATGCGGCCCTGGGGACGAGATCCTGGACCGATGATTCGCCCGTGCCGGGCGCGGGAGGGCGCGGCTGATGCATGAGATCGTCTACTACATTGCCACAGTCTGGATGACCGGATTGCTCTGTGTCTGCCTGGTGATGGTGGTGCGGGCGAAATCCGCCCTCACCCGCATCCTCGCGCTCGATGTGGTCACGCTTGTGCTGGTCGCCCTGCTCGTGATCTATTCGGCCACGACCGGCAAGGGATACTACATCGACGCCGCGATCCTGCTCGCGTTGCTCTCGTTCATCTCGACCGTCGCCGCCGCCCGGTATCACAGCGAGCGTCGCATCTTCTGACGCGATACCCGGCTGCGCGTGAAAGGGAAGCGCCTCCCATGTCTGCCTACATCTATGATGTCTTCGTCGTCCTCGGGCTCCTGGTCATGACGCTCGGCGTCTTCGGCATTATCCGGATGCCCGACCTCTACATGAAGCTGCATGCGGCGAGCAAGACGGTGGTCCTCGGCGTGATGGTGCTGGCGCTTACCGCGACGGCGTTGCACGAGGAATCCGTGGTCGCGCGTACCATCCTGCTTTGCCTGATCCTGATTGTGACGACGCCCGTTTCCTCCCACGCCGTGGGCCGGGCCGGGTTCTTGCTTCATGAACGAATGTCATCGCCGGGCGCGGTGGACGAATCGGGAAGTCGTCTTGGGGAAGATACCCCGACCTGGCGCCTGTAAGGTCGGGGGCGGTTTTCCGGCCCCGGTCGATTCGCCCTGCCCCGCCTGAGCGAGGGCAGGACCTGCCAGAACATCCCCGCCATGCCGTCAGGGAGGAGCAGCCGGTGCCGACGACCATTTTGCCGGATATCGAACGGGATCAAGGGTTCCGCCCGATCACGTATCTCGATGGCTATCTGCCGATCGAGGATTACGGGTTGATCGGAAACGGGACAACCGCCGCGCTTGTCGGGCTGGACGGCTCGATTCCGTGGCTGTGTATTCCCCGCTTCGATTCGGTGCCGATCTTCTCCTCAATTCTGGACACGAAGATCGGCGGCCAGTTCCGGATCGAGGCCGGCGCCATTCATGGCGCGCGGCACCGCTATCTCGGCGACTCCTCGGTGCTCATCACGGAACTGAAACTGGAGACCGGGATCCTGCGCATCACGGACCTGATGCCGTTCAAGAGCGGTGCTGATCTCGCATCCGAGGGCAACCTGGCGACGGGCGAGCTCCTGCGATGCGTCGAGGTTGTGGAAGGTGAGGTTCAGGTGCAGGCCCGGATCACCGTCCGGGGCGGTGTCGAGGCGGAGCGTCACGTCAACGGCGTGCGGCTGCGGATGCCGCGCTATCCGGATCTCGATCTGGTACTGGAAGCGTCCCGTGAACTGCGGGGGACCGATGGCGTCTGGAATCTGCGACAGGGGGAATCGGTCAACTTCTGCCTGCGCTGGAATGGCGGCACAGGGGCGTCCTCGGTCGATGCGCCGGTCGCGGCAATCGTCAACACGGTCGAGGGATGGCTTGCCTGGCTGCGGCGGTTCGACTACCACGGGCCGCAGCGCCGCCTCGTGCGGCGCTCCGCGATCACGCTGAAACTGCTTGCCTACCTTCCCAACGGTGCCCTGGTTGCCGCGCCGACCTGCTCGCTGCCGGAGGAGATCGGGGGCGAGCGCAATTGGGATTATCGGTATACCTGGGTGCGGGATGCGTCGTTCGCTGTCTACGCACTGCGCCGGATCGGGCTGGAGCGGGAAGCCTGGCAATTCCTGAACTGGGTGCTCGGGCGATTCCGCGATCAGCGGGTGAACGTGATGTACACGCTCGATGGCAATCCGATCGTCAAGGAGCGCGAGGACGACGAGCTGAGCGGGTATCGCAATTCACGGCCTGTGCGCTGGGGGAACGATGCCCACGCGCAGGTACAGCACGATATCTACGGCGAGATTCTCGATTGCGCGTTCCAGTGGTCGAATCACGGTGGCATCATCCGCGAAGATCTCTGGAAACAGCTCGAAGGACTGGTCGAGCTGGCGGCGAAGGTCTGGGATACCCCGGATGACGGGATCTGGGAGGTCCGGAGCCCCGGATTCGTGCAGACGTACTCGGCGGGCATCTGCCAGGTTGCGCTGAACCGGGGCGCACGTCTCGCGCGGCGCTACGGGTTCGCAGCCAACGTCGACCGCTGGGATCGCATCGCCTCCGATATCCAGCAGGCGATCCTGACCCAGGGCTGGAACGAGGAGAAGGGGTACATCACCCGCGGCTTGCATGGCGGTCATCTCGATGCCGCGGTGCTGGCGCTGCCGATTCGCCGCGTGATCCCGGCCGATCATCCGCGCATGGTGCGCACCGTTGAGGCGATCCAGCAGGAACTCTCCGCCACCGACGATATGTTGTACCGGTATCTGCAGCGGAAATCTGCGGACGGCCTCTCCGGGGGCGAGGGCGCGTTCCTGTTGTGCAGCTTCTGGATGGTCGACAACCTGACACTTCAGGGGCGGCTGGGCGAGGCGATGGAGCGCTACGATCGTCTCTGCGCGCGCACGAACGACCTCGGGTTGCTGCCAGAGGAGATCGATCCGGGAAGCGGGCGGTTCCTCGGCAATTTCCCGCAGGCGTTCAGTCACATCGGGCTGATCTCAAGCGGTGTGAACCTGGCGCATGCCCTACAGAGCGCCGAACGCGGAAAGCGCAAGGCTGGCATCCCGCAGCGCCGGTAGCATACGCCGGGCCTCGACCTGTGCAGGATGGGCGTCAGCGGAAGGTGAGCGCCAGCCGGGAACCATCGCATCGCGGAGATATTCCGTAGGGTGCGACAAACAGTCGCACCCTACGAATGCCAGGACATCGATTGGAGGAGATTTGCCGTCGCTCAGCGGGTGGGCAGATCGGGCGTCGGTTTCGCGCGGTAGATCGGGACCCCGTCGATCGTCGTTTCCACCACGTAGTACCGTCCGACCTCCTGCCAGAACATGGTGCTGTTGTCCGGAAACGGCCCCGGATGCAGCGTGCTCACGATGTATTTGGGGCGATTCGGGCTCTGGATGATCGAGATGATGTCGGCGTACGACGTGGGAATCCCCTCGAGCTCCTGGTCGTAGAGGTGCCGGTAGGCGGGCTTGCGGTCGGCCAGGTAGTAGATCCCCGCCTGATCGAAGGCGACATAAATCGTATCGTCGGTCGTCGTGTGATCGCGCAGGTAGGCGGCGACATCCGCCTGGGCGGGATAGCCTGGGTGCCCAAAGAGCAAGGGGGTCATGTCCGCCGCGCTGCCCTTGCTGAGTACCCAGTAGGGCGCGAAGAGCAGGGCGATGACGACGGTGACGAAGAGCGCTTTCCGCCTCAGATCGGGCAGGCCGATTGTGATGTGTATCGCCACCATCCCGAACCAGATGGCAGCCGGCGCGGCGATCTGGATCAGGTAGTGCGACCACCAGTCGCCGCCCATCGCGATCCCCGCCAGGCAGCCAAAGACCCACAGGCGAAGGATCAGCCCCCCATCGTCAGTCGGACGAACCAGCCGCGAGAGGCGTGCCGGGGATGGCGTCATCAGCCCGACCGAGACATTCGCCGGTACATTCCTGATCCGGGAGAGTGTTGTCTTTCGGACCAGCGGCCACCTCAGCACCTGGCCATGGCGGATCAGCAGCACCAGCGCGATCAGCAGCAGGGTGGGCCAGATGTGGATGAGCAGCGCGCTGAGGCGGCGCACGTTATGCTCGAGCCCTACCGATGCGCTGCTCTGCTGCGTGAGGCGATAGGAGACGGTCGCGTAGAAGAAATCGCCCCAGCCAAGGATGATTCCGTGGATCACCGTCGGGATCGCGACGGCCACGACGCCGGCGAAGACGGCGCCGCAGCGCCGGAGATAGACCCGCCACGGCTCTTCCCGGATCATGATGATGAATGCCCACGCCACCGGCAACATGACGATCCCCGATGGCTTGAGCACGGTGGCCAGTCCGGCCAGTACGCCGATCCCGAAGAGCTGGCGCGATGACCAGCCGGTGCGGCCGGCATGCAGCAGCCAGAGCGCGGCAAAGGCCGCCGGGAGCCCCATGAAGATCTCGGCGTTCGCGGTGTAGCCCTCGATACTGGGGCTGGCACTGATGACGGCAAAGGTGATGGCGGCGACATTGGCGGCGGTGCGAGTCGTCCACATTCGCGCGAAGAGCCAGACGGCGACAATGGTCAGCGCGATCGCGATCCAGGCGGCGAAGCGGAAGGCGTAGGTGCCTGTCCCCAGCGTTTCCATGATGCCGGCGTAGACAACAAAGATCCCCTGGGGACGGCTGATCCAGAGATCCTTGTAGAGATGCCCGGTGCCGTCGAGCCACCCACGTGTGGCGTAGGCGTAGCCCCCCTCATCCGGAATCATGGGAATTCCGAAGAACGGTATGCGCAGCGCAAGGCTGAGCAGCATTGCGTTCACGAGCCAGAGCCAATCCGACAACGCGATCGGTTGGCGCGGCGTCGTGCCGGTCTCATCAATGGGTGTGGACACAGCCACCGTGCAACATTCTTGCGGACGTCCCTTCCGGAAATGGGCGGGAAGCGCTCGGCATCGGGGAGCGTTTCTCGCGGCGATCTGCCATCGCAGGACCGCTGACAGCATCAGGCGGCCAGTGGGCGGCTGGAACGATGATACGCAGCCCGCATCCCCCTGTGCAGGGCGGGGAGGGCTATTGTCATGGCGCTTCGCCGGCAGGCAGCGTTCCCACGCTGGGCTCAACCGCGCGCGCTGTTGACATCGCCCTTGAGGATGATGGTTCCCGTCGGGGCCGTGCTGCCGGACCCTGGTTCGATCGAGACAGAGAGGCTGTCGAAGGCGCCGACGTCGTTGGGAATCAGCATGAAGCCGTTGCCCTGTTCGTCGGGAAAAAACGTGCCGCCGGGAATCGGTTGTCCTCCATTGGCAGGGTGGTACCAAAGTTGATAACTCTGGTTCGTGCCGAGTTTGGGCAGATGGGCTGCGCTCAGCACGCCGGAGCCTTCGATTGTCAGGAATACAGACGCGCGGGCGTCGGGGGCGCTCGCGGACGAAGATGTAAGCCGGTAGAGCGTGGCCGTTGCCCGCTGGCGCAGGTTGTCTCGCTCGGTCGTCATGGCGGTGAGATCCTGCCGTGTCTCCTGCAGATCCCCTTGCAGCCGGAGCGACCAGACAAGCAAACCGGCCACGACGATCGTCAGGATGAGAATGATGATCGCGAGCTGACGCTGGCTGAACGTCGTGCGTCCGTCCACGGCCTGGGAGCCGGGGCGCCTCGGGGTTGGCGTCGAATCGGACGGGCGCTGGGATGAAGACGCTTGTGGCACGGGAACTCCTCGAATGATCGGGTATGATGGCGAACGTAGCCGAAATGAACTCCCAGGGTCGGTGAATGCGGCAGGTCCCTATCGAATGAGCGCCGTTTTTCGCTCTCGACGTAGCATTTTGTCGCGTATCGCGCTAGGATAAAGTCGAGTGTTGGGTGTGTACGTACAGGTAGATGGGCTTGCATCGTCCTCGTACGTTCCCAGGCGACGGTCGTGACCAGAATGAGATGCGATGTAGGTTGACGCGCCTGTGCGTGCATCCATGAGGGATGGCAGGCCGATGCGCGACCGGAGGGAGTATACCAATGAGAGATCGGGCGGAAGCGAAGATGCGGGAGTACCGCGTTGGGGTACGCGCGCTCGGACGATGGAGCGCGTCGTTCGTTCTCGTCCTGGTTCTGGTGGCGGGAGCGCTTGGCTCGGGTCCGGCGGCGCGCGCGCAACAGGCGACGCCGGCGAGCAACGGGAACCAGAATACCAGCCGTCCCGCGAACCCGGGCATGGGGCAGCAGAACACCGGCAATAGCGACCCCGGGACCGGTCCGGGCGCACCGGCCGTTCTCGCCCACGGCCTCGTCTACATGACGGGCAAGGATGTCGTGTGGGCGGTCGAGGAGATCACGCCGCCGGCCCCAAGCAAGGCGTCGTCGGCGACCTCCCAGGCATCCATCATGTATCAGCGGGCGGACAGCTCGATTGTTCGCAACGACATGACCGGCAAGCGCGCCCAGGTGACGACTGGTGCTGCCTACTTCATTGCCGCCGACGACCCGTACACGGTTTCCGGGGAGGGCAACGGCGCGAAGGCGTGGAGTTTCACGCTGGGCAATGCGGGCGACGTCGCGACGAATGCCTTCTATGAGAGCCCGGCGATCACCAACATCTCGGAAGGGACGTACTCGATGACGCTGACCCGGTACGTCCTGCGTGCCGATGAGGAGGCGTCGATTGGCCAGCACACGGGCCCGGCCCTGGTGATGGTGGTGGTCGGTCAGGTCGAGGTCAACACCGGTTCCGGACCAGTCAACCTTGCCGTCAGTGATGGTCAGCTGGTCGAGAACGACGGTTCGGTTCACAACACCGGCGCCTCGCCGGCGGTCTACGTCGTCCTGGCACTCGGTGCACCGGTGTCGGACGAGACGGCGGGGGCGCCGCAGGCTGCCGGGCCGACCCCGGTCGCGAACAATCAGGAGACGCCGGCCGAGACAGCGCCGACCGAAGCCCCCGTGGCCAACCCGACCACGCCGCCATCAAGCGGGAACACCAATGCCAATGGCGACTACATCACGAGTATCAACATCACGGCGGAGGCCACGATCTACCTGACGGTAACGGCCGACGGGCTGACAGTCTTCGATGGCACGCTGGAGACAGGACAGAGTACGGGTTCGATCGTCGGATCGGTCTTCGAGGTTTACACATCGATCGGTGCGAGTACACTCTTCACCAACGGTTGCGGTACGTCGTTCTATATGGGATCGGAGACCGGCGAGGCGTTCTACACGCTGACGGCGGATGCGAGTTCGTGCGCCCCATAAGCGCAATCAGAAGCGGTGATGGGGCGCGCCGTCACCGCGCTACGTCAGGGGCGGGGAAGGAGGCGGTGATCGCGCGGGACGATTGGTCGGCCTCCAGGAACGCCGGCCTTGGAGGATCACGGAACAAGATACAGGGAGGCGCACATGAGAGGCATCGCACAGGAGTTCAAGGAGTTCCTGCTTCGGGGAAACGTGATCGATCTGGCGGTGGCGGTGGTGATCGGCGCGGCCTTCGGCGCGGTGGTGACAGCGCTCGTCGAGGACCTGATCACGCCACTGATCGCCGCGATCGGAGGCCAGCCCGACTTCAGCGGCATCGGGTTCACGATCAACAAGAGCCGGTTCGCGGTCGGCAGCTTCCTGAATGCGCTCATCTCATTCCTGATCATCGCGGCGGTCATCTTCTTCTTCGTTGTGAAGCCGGTGAACCTTCTCATTGAGCGGGCGCGGCGCCAGCCGCCCGCCGACCCGACGGAGAAGGCTTGCCCGTATTGCCTGAACAATGTGCCCCTTGCCGCCACGCGGTGCGGGTTCTGCACCTCGGATCTCAGCGAGGCCGCGGCAGCCTGATCAGTCGCGCTCAAGACCTTTGAACTCCACGCACAGGAACGGCCCGGCAATCAGCAGCCGGGCCGTTCCTGTGCGTGGTCGTCAGGTCGTGCTTGCATCCTTGCGGCACGCCGTTCTTCCCATGGTGCATTGGCGAACGCAGGCATCATCCGCCATGGTTCTGCCGGGCGCCCGCTAGCAAACGGTGTGGAGCACCGGCGCGCCGATCGGCGAGAGGTGCCCTTCGGCGATGGCGATTTCCACCTGCTCGGCGAAGGCACTGATCTCGCGACCGTCGTCGGCGCGGAGTGTGACATGAAGGAAGCCATAGCGATCGTGCACGAGCCGCGCAACGGTCAGCTCGCCGGTGCCCCGGCTGGTGATGAGATCGCTGGCAACGAAACGCTGACCGGGAGAGAGAAAGGTCTTGAAGTCGGTAGGATAGGAATGTGCGGCGACCAAGGAATCATCTCCTCTGATGTGCTGATGCGCGTCGTTGCGCAGCAGACTGCGAACTCGCTTGCCCTGAACAGAACGTCGATCGTCACGTTGCCCCGCCGTCGGCGTCCTCGCCATGCAAACGTTTCGGGAAGTGCGGCGTGAGAGCAATGGTGCGAGCCGCATTCACGATCGTGGCCCTTCACGGCAATCGTGAGATATTTCACAGAGATACGGCTTCTCGATCTGCTTGTCAAGCCCCCTGACTCGATTGGCGGCATGATCGCCCTGTCCGGTCGACGACGTTTCTGTCCTGTATGCAGGAACGATGCCTCGCCTGGCCCCGGCTACACCGCTCTTGCGGAGCTGGGTGAGAGGACGTGCAGTGACGCGCGACATGGTCTGGGCGGGGAGCGAGCGCGGTGGGTACAATAGGATCGGTTGCCGGAGGAACTCCCTCCGGGTATTCAATGGCACGTGGCGAGCGGCTCCGTCCTTGTCGAACGTCTCAGCGAACGCTTGACGCCGAATTCTGACCGGTCTCCGGGGCTTCCTCCGCGTATTCCTATGACAGAATAGATGCACTGGAATACATGCATGCGGCTGCCCCTGGCATCGCGCATGCAAGCGCTGGAGCATTGCAGGAGACAGTGGATCGGCGGCAGCCGGAATCGTGCTTGCCGTACGTGCGTTGCCATGAATTCAGGTCATACAGGTGGGTGGTAGAGCGTGAAAGAAGTAGCAGCGTCTGGTTCGACCGAGGTCCAACGGCTCAAGCTGGTGGTGAACGACTACGTTCAACTGACGAAGCCGGGCATCCTGACATTGCTCCTGATCACGACGATCGGGTCGATGTTGATCGCGGGGGCAGGCGTTCCCTCGTTCGGACTTGTGTTCGTGACGGTGCTGGGCGGCCTGTTCACCGCCGGCGGCGCGAACGTCCTGAATTGTTATATCGATCGCGACATCGACGCGAAGATGAACCGCACCAAGAAGCGGGCGACCGCGGCCGGTCGGATGCAGCCGCGGACGGCGCTGATTTATGGACTGGCGCTGACGATCAGTGGTGTCCTGTTGCTTGGTGTCTTCACCAACTGGCTGGCGGCTGGTCTCGCGCTCGCGGGCAACATCTACTACGTCGGGATCTACACGATGTGGCTCAAGCGGACGACGCCGCACAACATCGTGATTGGCGGCGCCGCTGGCGCAGTGCCGCCGCTCGTCGGGTGGGCGGCCGTCACGGGAACCCTGGCGCCGCCGGCATGGATTCTCTTCGCGATCATCTTCTACTGGACACCGCCGCACTCCTGGGCGCTCGCGCTCCTCAAGCAGGGCGAGTATGGGCGGGTCAACGTGCCGATGCTGCCGGTCGTCTCCGGCGATGAGGAGACTCGCAAGCAGATCTTCCTCTACACGGTGCTGCTCTCGGCCGTGACGTTGCTCCTGGTGCCCTTCGGCATGAGCTGGATCTACTTCATCGGTGCGCTGGGGCTGAGCGGCTATTTCCTCTACCTGGCGTGGCGGCTGCTGATGGACCCGAGCAAGGCGTTGGCCCGCAAGACCTTCTTCTACTCGATCTGGTTCGTGGCCGGGATCTTCGCCGTGATGGTCAGCGACCGCCTGATCCTGGGGTAGGGACAAGGTCGCACCTCCGGACAACGAAAGAACGTGCTGCTCCGCCGGCACACAGAATGGCCCGCTTCGATTCCGAAGCGGGCCATTCTTCTTTCGCAGTGGAGCGATCAGGGAAGCCGGAACGAGGAACCACGCAGTCAGTGCGCGGGTCTATTCCGCGACCGATGCGTAGGTGATCGTTTCGTCGGATGCCTCTGTGCCGCTGGCTCCGGGGAGCGCGTCGCCCAGGCCGACGCCGTAGTACGTGAAGCCCTCGCGCGCGATGCGCTCCGGATCGTACATGTTGCGGCCGTCGAAGATGACTGGCTCCTTGAGCTCGCGACGCAGGGCGATGAAATCCGGGCTCCGGAACTGCCGCCACTCCGTGCAGATGACCAGCGCGTCCGCACCCACGATGGTCTCGTCGCGCGTCTCGCAGAGCTCGAGTTCCGGGCGGTCGCCGAAGACCGACCGTGCGACCGCCATCGATTCCGGATCGTAGGCGCGGACGCTGGCGCCGAGCTCCCAGAGACCCTCAATGATGTCGCGGCTCGGGGCATCGCGCATGTCGTCGGTCTTCGGCTTGAAGGCGAGGCCCCAGATCGCAAACGTGCGGCCCCGGATGTCGCCGCCGAAGTGCGCCAGCACCTTGTCGAGCATCATGCGCTTCTGGCGCTGGTTGACCGCCTCGATCGCCTCGATCAGCTCCGCCTTGTAGCCCTGCTCCTGGGCCATATGGGCGAGCGCGCGGACATCCTTCGGGAAGCAGGAGCCGCCGTAGCCGATCCCGGCATAGATGAAGTTGTATCCAATGCGGGAATCGGAGCCGATGCCGATCCGCACGTTCTCGATGTTCGCGCCGACGCGCTCGGCGATATTGGCGATCTCGTTCATGAACGAGATCTTGGCTGCCAGCATCGCGTTCGCGGCGTATTTCGTGAGCTCGGCCGAACGCACGTCCATCGCCAGGAAGCGGTTGTGGTTGCGGTTGAAGGGCGTATAGAGCTGCTGCATCACCTCGATGCTGTGCGGGGAATCGGCACCGACGACGATCCGGTCCGGCCGCAGGAAGTCGTCGATGGCGGCGCCTTCCTTCAGGAACTCCGGATTGCTGACGACATCGAAATCGATCTCCACGCCGCGCTCCCGCAACCGATCGGCGATGATGCCGCGCACCAGATCGGCGGAGCCGATCGGCACCGTCGACTTGTTGACGATGATGGCTGGCTTGCTCAGATCGTCGCCGATGGTCCGCGCGACGGTCTCGACCGCGCGGAGATCCGACGAGCCGTCTTCCGAGGACGGGGTGCCGACCGCGATGAAGATGACATCGCCGTGGTCGACGCCGACCTGGGCATCGGTGGTGAAGAAGAGGCGGCGGGCCGAGACGTTCTGTGTGACCAACTCGCTGAGACCGGGCTCGTAGATCGGGATCCGCCCCGCGCGGAGGGCTTCTACCTTGGCCTCGTCGATATCGACGCAGCAGACGACATTGCCGCTCTCCGCGAAGCAGGCGCCGGTCACGAGGCCCACATAGCCGGTCCCAAACATCGTCACATTCATGAACTACGACCTCCGCACACTACAGTTTTGCCATGATCCGTCCCCGGCGATGCACATATTCAGAACAGGATACACGCAAAACACCCCCAGGCACGGCGCGAGCCGCGGTGCCTGGGGGTGGGCGATGAACGGTGCGGGATGATCCCTTACCGGTTCTTGACCGGGTTGCTGAGAACGCCGATGTCGCCGACCTCGACCTCGATCGTGTCGCCAGCCTTCATCGGGCCGACGCCGAACGGGGTGCCGGTCATGATGATATCGCCGGGGTTCAGCGTCATCACGCCGCTCAGGAAGCTGATCAGGAACTTGACGTTGAAAATCAGGCCATCGGTGTTATCCGACTGGCGCAGTTCTCCGTTCAGCCGCGACTCCACCTTCGTGTTGGCCGGATCGAGATCGGTCACGATCGACGGGCCGAGCGGCAGGTAGGTGTCGAAGCCCTTGGCGCGAATCCACTGGCCGTCCTTCGCCTGCAGCGCCCGGTCCGAGACATCGTTGCCGGAGGTGTAGCCAAAGACATAGTCGAGCGCATTCTCCTCCGAGACGTTCTTCGCCGTCTTGCCGATCACGACGACGAGCTCCGCCTCGTAGTGCGTGTCGTGATCCGGGTTGGCGATCTCGATCGCCTCGCCGGGGCCGATGATCGCGCTGTTCGGCTTCATGAAGATGACCGGCTCGGTCGGCACCGTGCGGGTCGGATCGATCTCCGTGACGTGCTTCAGGTAGTTCATGCCGATGCAGACGACCTTGCCGGGATCGAGCGGCGTGAGCAGGTGAACGCTATCCAGCGCGCCGACTTCATCACCTTTGGTGAGCCCACCGAAGAGATCGCCGCTGGCGGCGAAGACCGTCGTTCCCTCGACAATGCCAAATGCCGGCTGGTTCGTGGAAGAATCCTGATAGCGAACGATTTTCATTGGACAGACTGCTCCTTTCGGCTCTCGGCCTGACTGGACGAGCGTGCGTGGTGTCTCGGTGCATGAGACGGGATTTCCGGGATTGTACCCGGCATCCCGAAAACGCGCGATGCCTTGCGTGCAGGGTTCAGGGGAACGGGATGCCTTCCACGGTGCGAGCCGCTACAATCGATGGCGAGTGGCGGGTGGCCGAAACGCGGTGAGCCTGGCAGTTCATCGAGAAACAGGAAGTCTGGTGTCCCATGCCCGATCTCCATCTGCGGTTGCATGATGAGGTATCCGGCGAAGCGCTGCCGCAACCCGAAATTACTGAAGACGAGGCGCTCCATATCCTGCGCGCGGCCGAGATCACGACCGCCACGCTGGTTCCCTGGGGCTCGAACTACACGTTCGCCGTCGCGCTGGAGGTGGAGGATCGCCAGGATCACATGGCGATCTACAAACCGATGCGCGGCGAACGTCCCCTCTGGGATTTCCCTGTCCATACGCTCTACCTGCGCGAGCATGCGGCGTACCTGCTGAGCAAGCGGCTCGGGTGGGGCATCGTGCCGCCGACGGTCGTGCGCGACGGCCCGCATGGTATCGGCAGCCTCCAGTTGTATATTGAGCCCGCCGCAGAGCGCGAGGAGGATTACGAATTCTGGGGGCAGCAGCGGATCGAGATCGAGCGGATGGTGCTCTTCGATCACATCACGAACAACGCAGATCGTAAGCTCTCGCATTGCCTGCTCAGTGTCGATGGCCGGATCTGGGGCATCGATCACGGGTTGACCTTCAATACCGACCCCAAACTGAAGACCGTGCTCTGGCAATACGTCGGGCAGCCGATCGACGCGGACCTGCTGCGCGATCTCCAGGCGCTCTGCGCCGACGAATCATGCGTGCGGGGGGAGCTGTCGCAGCACCTGACGACCGCGGAGCTCGACGCCCTGTTCGACCGAACACGGACACTGCTGGCGCTGGAGCACTTCCCGCAGTTGCGGCCGGACCGGAACATTCCGTACGGCTGGTGGTGAGACCGGATCGGCGGTACCTTCCATGCGCGGTATGCTTGCTCGTTCCTGCCATGCAGGAAGCAGCGAGCGGACCACAGGGCGTCCACGACGTCGGCGACGGCAGCACCGGTCACGAACGTGATGGGCGAGGGCGCGCCGCAATAAACGGGGAGAAGCAACGTGCGGTCTGAACGCATCCTGACCACGATCGACGCTCATGCGGGAGGGGCCGCGTTGCGCATCGTGACGCACGGCGCGCCACGACTCCGTGGCGGCACCATGCAGGAGCGTCTCATCGATATGCGGTCCAATCACGATCGCGTGCGCCGGCAGCTGTTGTTCGAGCCGCGCGGTCATCTGGACATGACCGGCGCGATCCTGATGTCGCCGACACACAAGGATGCGGACTATGGCGTCATCGTCATGACGACCGGCGGCTACGCCACGATTTCCGGGCACGGCATCATCGCGCTGACCACGGCGCTGATCGAAACCGGGGCCGTGGCGGCCGATGGGCCGGAGGTGCGCATCACCTTCGAGACCGTCGTCGGGCTGGTCCAGGCGCGGGCAAGTGTCGATCAGGGGCGAGTGCTGGCGGTGCGGTTCCGCAACGTTCCCGCATTCCGGCTGGCCAAGGACCTCTCGATCGAAGTCGATGGCCGGACGCTGACGGTGGATGTCGCCTATGGTGGAGCATGGTTCGCCGTTGTCAGCGCCGAATCGCTTGGCGTGACACTGCACGCCTCCGCGCGGCGCGATCTGGTGCGGGCGGGGCTCGGCGTCCGGCGGGCTGTCTCGAACGCCCTCGACGTCGTGCATCCGGAGAACGAGGATGCTGCCGGGCTGTTCGGCACGATCGTCGTCGGACCGCCGCCCAATGATGACGCCTCCATGCTCTCGGCCACGGTTTATGGCGAGGGCGCGCTCGACCGCTCGCCGTGCGGTACCGGCACGTCGGCGCTGATGGCCTGCCTGGCCGCCGATGATGAGTTGTCGGTCGGGGATTCCTTTGTCAACGAGAGCCTGATCGGGTCGACGTTTACCGGCCGGATCGTGGTGCCGACGACGGTGGCCGAGCATCCGGCGGTCGTGACCGAGATCTCCGGCCGCGGTTCGGTGACGGGCTTCAGCCAGCTGATGATCGATCCGACCGACGAATACCGGGATGGATTCCTGCTGCTGTAGGCGAGAATGCCTCCGCATCCTACGAACATGTGATCCTCGAGGAGAGTACTCCCCCTCATACGCCACGCCACGATGATCCCCGTGCACGTGCCCAAAGCTGACCTGATTGCCGCCGGATGGTTGCAATGCTCTGCTGAGCTGCCATAATCGCGGGGACGTAGCTTGGGTTCCCGGCGCTATTTGTGATTTCAATCACAAGCGCATGGTATACTGCAGGCAATTCGGATGGTGTGCACGCTGCGAGGTGTGCTACTATGCCGCGCAGGTAGCAGGGGTGAGCTGTGGCCTCGGAGCGACCGGATCAACAAATGGACCCCCATGAGATCGGGACGATCGGAATCGCATCCGGTCTGGGTTGTTCCATCGTTGCATCGCTGGTCGTTTTTATTGTGGGTGGCATCTTCCTGGATCGATGGCTGAATACATCGCCGTTGTTGCTGCTCATCGGTGTGGGGGTTGGGCTTATCGCCGCCGGGTATCAGCTCTACGAGCTGACCCAGCTGGGGCAGCGTGGCAAGGCGGCTGGGCCGGTCACGAGGACCATCAAGCGTACGCTCCACACGGCTCATCGGGATTCCACGGATCAATCGACGTGACGGGCAGAATGCCGCGAACAACTGATCGCTGACACTGGTTTGATGTGACCCGGCGGGAACGGTGGTGTTCCTGAAGCTGGCTGACTCGCAATGTCGAGGGTGAGGAGAGACGCCGAAGATCATGGATCTGCATATTTCGCTCGCGGCGGAAGTACTCTTCCATATCGGGCCAATTCCAGTAACAAATTCGATGCTCACGATGTTCATCGTGATGGCCGCCATTCTCATCGTCTTCACCCTGGTCGCGCGGCGAGCGCAGACGGTGCCGAGTCATGGGCAGAGCATTGTCGAGATGCTCATTGAGTTCATCCTCAATCTCGTCGAAGGCACTGCGGGCAAGACCTTTGGCCGACGGGCGCTTCCGCTGATCGCCGGGCTCTTTATCTTCATCCTCTTCGCCAACTTCTCCGGCCTGCTTCCCGGCATGGGCACCATCGGTGTCAACCGCGTGGAGCATGAGGCCCCGGCTGCCACCGAGCTGACCGTGCCCGCGGCGGGCGATCATTCCGAGACCGCCACAACCACGGAAGCCGCTGGTACATCCGAGGCGGCCGCTTCCGAGGAGCACACCGCGCTGGTGCCGTTCTTCCGGGCGCCGACCGCCGACATCAACATGACGCTGGCGATGTCGATCCTCGCGTTCGGCGTGGTTCAGGTGGTCGGTATTCGCGCACATGGGGTCGGTGGTCGCATCAAGCACATGGCCAATCCACCCTTCCTCTTCCCTATCGAAGTCATCTCTGAAGTCTCACGCATCATCTCGCTCTCCGCTCGACTCTTCGGCAACGTCTTCGCCGGTGAGGTCCTGCTGGGCGTGATGTACGCGATGGGCGCGGCGATCAAGATCGCGGTTGTTCCCTTCCTCTTCCCGGTCATCTTCATGGGCCTGGAGGTGCTGTTCGGAACGATCCAGGCGCTCGTCTTCGCACTGCTGACACTCATCTACCTTGTCCTCGCCGGTGCTCATGATGACCATGCCGAAGAGCATGCGCCCGCTCATGACGCGGAACCCGCATCCTCGATTCCCTCGGCGGTGCCATCGGGCGACTAACCTCCCTTTGCGAGTTCATCGTGGCGCCGCCGCACGACGGCGCCGCGGATCTCGAAACTTCGTGTTTTTTTATCAGTGGACGGGGCGGCACGAGCCGTCTTGCACGGCAATGGGGCCGTCTCGTGTGGGTACACGACAGGCTGGCGCCAGCAGGAGGAACTATCAGGTGTTTGGTTCGATCACAGACCCGGATGCGGTACGTTATATCGGCGCGGGTATTGCCATCGGCCTGGGAGCTCTTGGCCCTGGTATCGGTCTTGGTTTGGCGGTTCGCGGTGCCATGGATGCCCTCGGTCGCAATCCGGAGGCCGCCGGTGAGATCCGGACGACCATGATCATCGGTGCGGCGCTCGCCGAGGCCGTCGCGATCTACGCGTTCGTTATCGCCATCATCATCGCCTTCGTCTAGTCCTGCATGGCCATTCGGTCGAGATCGGGCGTTGCCTGGTCTCGACCGTCGATCCATAACGCCGGTGACATCCGGTGCGCGCCAGCAGGTGCGTTCTATCGATCACAGGCGGGGACCGAATACATCGAACGAAGGAGGGGCCGACGGTGGATAAACTGGGAATCAATGGATGGCAGCTCGCCGTCCAATTGGTGGCCTTCATTGTCTTTGCCGGTCTGCTCTGGCGATTCGCAGTTGGCCCGATCGTGCGCGTGCTCGATCAGCGTCAGGAGCGTATTCGGGAGAGCATGGCATCCGCCGAGCGGATGCAGGCCGAGCTGAAGGAAACGCAGGCCCGGAACGAAGAGGCGTTGCAGCAGGCGCGGCGCGAGGCCCAGGAGATCCTGGCCACAGCCCGCCAGAACAGCGAACAGATCATCGCCCGTGCGCGGGAAGAAGCCAACGGGCAGGCTGAGGAATACCTGAGCCGGGCCCAGGACACACTGCGGCAGGAGACGGATCAGGCGCGGCAGTTGTTGCGCCAGGAAGTCGCCGATCTCGCGGTGACCGCGGCTGGGCGCATCGTGCGCAAGGAGCTCGATCCGGCGGCGCAGGCGCGCCTGATCGAACAGACGTTGGCGGATGCCACCCGCTTGTCACCTAACTGAAACGGGGCCGGCGGGCAGGAGGGATGAGGCAGTCCACAGGTCTGTCTCGTGCCTCCTGCGTACTGCGTAGAGAGAGACGGGGAACGAGCGATGGCGAGCGGTTCGGCGACGCGCTACGCACAAGCAATCATCGAGCTGGCACGCGAGGAGCAGAGCTTCGACGCGTGGCAGCGTGACCTGACGGAATTGAGCAGTCTGGTCGGCGGTGAGGGCGCGGCAGGGTTCTTCGCCAATCCAAACATCTCGGATACGGAAAAGCTCACCGCCATCGAGAACGTGTTGAAGGATCTCAAGCCGGAAACACGGAATCTGGTCAAGCTGCTGATCGAGCGCCGGAAGACGTCCATCATCCCGGATATCGCCGCGCTCGTGGACGAGGCCGTGCTTGCCGACCAGGGGATCGTGCTTGTCGATGTGACAACCGCGGAAGCCCTCGATCAGCAAGGGCAGCAGCTCGTTGCGCAGCACATGAAGCAGCTCGTGGGCAAGGATGTCCAGCTGCGGCTTCATGTCGATCCAGAGATCATTGGCGGGATTATCGCACGCATCGGCGATCAGCTCATCGATGGCAGTGTGATCAATCAGCTCCGGCGGTTGCGCACCCGGCTGTACGCAGCCTAGCGCGCGCTGCGGAGACACCCCATGGCCGCGCGTTTGCGGGGCGAAACGGGTGGATTGGTGCGACGGTCGTCCCGGCGATCCGCACAGCAGAGCAAAGTGGGACGGCAGTTCAACAGATAGGCCACGGCAGGAGCCAGGACCGCGCGTCGCGGCACCGGCGCCGCGGCAGAACGGAGCGATCATGGCGGTACGCGCGACCGAAATCAGTGATCTGCTCAAGCAGCAGATTCAGGGTTTCTCAGATCAGGCAACCGTAACCAACGTCGGCACCGTCATCGGTATCGGTGACGGCGTGGCGACGGTCTATGGCCTTACCCAGTGTATGGCCAGTGAGCTCGTCGAGTTCACGAAAACCGGCACGCTCGGCCTCGCGCTCAACCTGGGCGAGGACACCGTGTCGGTCATCGTCATGGGCGAATACACCGACATCGAAGAAGGCGACGAAGTCCGGACCACCGGCCGCATCGCCTCGGTGCCGGTGGGCGATGCGCTGCTCGGCCGGGTCGTCAACGCGCTTGGCGAGTCGATCGACGGCAAGGGCCCGATCAAGACGGACAAGACCCGCGATATCGAGCGGATTGCCCCCGGCGTCATCAAGCGCCAGGACGTCAAGACCGCCCTCCAGACCGGCATCAAGGCCATCGACGCGATGACCGCCATTGGCCGTGGCCAGCGGCAGCTCATCCTCGGTGACCGCCAGACCGGCAAGTCGACGATCGGGATCGACTCGATCATCAACCAGCGCGACAGCGGGGTGCTCTGCATTTACGTCGCGATCGGTCAGAAGCGCGCCCAGGTCGCGCAGATCGTCCGCATTCTCGAAGAGAATGATGCGATGGCGCATACGATCGTGGTCGTGGCGTCGGCTTCCGACCCCGCCGCGCTGCAGTACATCGCACCCTTTGCCGGAACCGCCATGGGCGAGGAGTTCATGGAGAACGGCAAGGATGCGTTGATCATCTACGACGACCTCACCAAGCAGGCCCAGGCCTATCGCCAGGTTTCGCTGCTGGTGCGGCGCCCGCCGGGACGCGAGGCCTACCCGGGTGACGTCTTCTACCTCCACTCGCGCCTGCTGGAGCGGTCGGCCCGTCTCAGCGACGAGCTCGGCGGTGGGTCGCTGACGTCGCTGCCGATCATCGAGACGCAGGCCGGCGATATCTCGGCCTACATCCCGACGAACGTGATCTCGATCACCGACGGCCAGATCTTCCTGGAGACCGACCTCTTCTACGCCGGTATCCGCCCGGCCATCAACACCGGTCTCTCGGTGTCCCGCGTTGGTGGTTCCGCCCAGATCAAGGCGATGCGATCCGTCGCCGGTAGTCTTCGTCTCGACATGGCGAACTATCGCTCGCTGGCCGCCTTCGCCCAGTTCGGAACGTCGGATCTCGATCCGTCCACGCGGCGGCAGATCGAGCGCGGTCAGCGCATGACCGAGGTGCTCAAGCAGCCGCAGTACAACCCGCTTCCGGTCGAGGAGCAGGTGGCGGTGCTGTGGGCCGGTACGTCCGGACAGATGGACGATGTGCCGGTGGCCCGGATCCGCGAGTTCGAGAACCAGTATCTCGAGTTCCTGCGCACCGCGCACGCGGATGTTCTCGGGCGCATCAAGGCAGAGAAGGCGTTGCCGGACGATCTCGTCGAGGCGCTGACCGCGGCGACGAGGGAATTCAAGGCGACCAACGATTACGGTGCGAATGCGTCGAGCGCGGCGTCGGCGGCCGACTAGCACGAGAGGATGAGGCTGCATGCCAAGCCCACGTGAAATACGTCGCCGCGTCCGTAGCGTCAAGAACATGTCCCAGATCACCCGCGCTCTGGAGATGGTCGCCGCATCGAAGATGCGGCGCGCCCAGGAGCGGGTGACGCGGAGCCGACCGTATAGCGAGCGCCTGCGCGAGGTGCTGGGTGACCTCGCATCCATGCCAATGGATGCGGAGCAGCTCCAGGCCTTCCCGCTGCTCGCCGAGCGGTCCGAGATCAAGAAGACCGCGTTGATCCTGGTGACCCCGGATCGCGGGCTCTCGGGGGCGCTGACCGCGAACATCCTGCGGCGTGCGACCCAGTACATCCGCAAGGATGCCGGTGCCCCGGTCCAGGTGATCGCCGTTGGCAAGAAGGGCATCCAGTTCTCGGCGCGGACGCGGCAGAACGTTGTCGCGGAGTTCCAGGGATTGGGCGATGCGCCCTCGCTGGATGATATTCGTCCGATCACGCGGGTCGCGATCGACGAGTTCTTGAGCGGGAACGTCGATGCGGTGCATCTCGTCTTCCCGCAGTTCGTCAATACCCTGGTCCAGCGCGCGGAAGTGGTGCAGATCCTGCCGATCGTGCGACCGGAGAAATCGAATACGACCGAGGATTACATCTTCGAGCCGGATGCGGGCGCCGTGCTGAACGGCATCCTGCCCCGGTACGTCGAAGTCCTGGTCTATCAGGCAATTCTCGATAACGTCGCGTCCTTCTACTCTGCACAGATGGTTGCCATGCGAAACGCGACCGACAATGCGAAGGAACTGGTTGCCGATCTCGACCTTGCGCTCAACAAGGCGCGTCAAGCGCAGATCACGAACGAGGTCGCGGAAATCGCCGCTGGTGCCAACGCATTCCGCGTGGAATAGGCGTCTCTACATCATTCACCAACATCAGCGAACGGCTGGCGCGGCCGGTGACCTGATCTGGCACGAGTACCAAGCGAGGTATGCACATGGTTGCGACTGCGATCGCTCCTGAAACAAAGACGGGCGGCGCCACCGGAAAGATCGTTCAGGTCACCGGCGTCGTCGTGGATGTCGAATTCCCGCCGGAACATCTTCCGGAAATCTACAACGCGCTCGAGACGACGATGCCGGATGGCTCGACGCTCGTGCTCGAGACTCAGCTTCACCTCGGCAATGACCGTGTGCGCACGGTCGCGATGAGCACGACCGACGGCCTGCGCCGGGGTCAGGATGCCGTCGATACGGGCGCCCCGATCGCGGTGCCGGTCGGCCCCGCGACCCTCGGCCGCATGTTCAATGTGACGGGCGAGGCGATCGACGAGCGCGGCCCGGTCCAGGCGACCGAGCTGCGGCCGATCCACGCCGAGGCTCCGAGCTTCGAGGAGCAGTCCACCAAGGTCGAGGTGCTGGAGACCGGCTCGAAGGTCATCGACCTGATCGCTCCCTTCACCCGGGGCGGGAAGATCGGCGTCTTCGGTGGTGCCGGCGTCGGCAAGACGGTCATCATCACCGAGCTCATCCGGAACATCGCGGCTGAGTTCGGTGGGTACTCCGTCTTCTGCGGCGTGGGCGAGCGGACCCGAGAGGGAACGGCGCTCTGGGGCGAGCTCGAGGAATCGGGCGTGCGCGATCAGACGGCCCTCGTCTTCGGCCAGATGAACGAGCCGCCGGGAGCCCGCCTGCGCGTGGCCCTGACCGGTCTGACGATGGCCGAGTACTTCCGCGATGAGGGCCGCGACGTGCTGGTCTTCATCGACAACATCTTCCGCTTCGTGCAGGCCGGTTCCGAGGTCTCCGCGCTTCTCGGCCGTATGCCGAGCGCCGTGGGGTACCAGCCGACACTGGCCAGCGAGATGGGGCAGCTCCAGGAGCGCATCACCTCGACGAAGAAGGGTTCCATCACGTCGGTGCAGGCCGTCTACGTGCCGGCAGATGACTACACCGACCCGGCGCCGTCCTCCGTGTTCGCCCATCTCGACGCGACAATCTCGCTCGAGCGGTCGATCGCCGAACGCGGTCTCTTCCCGGCGGTCGATCCGCTGGCATCGACCTCCCGGATCCTCGATCCGCTGATCGTGGGCGAGGAGCACTACAACGTCGCGCGGGGCGTGCAGCAGGTGCTGCAGCGCTATCGTGACCTGCAGGACATCATCGCCATCCTCGGTGTCGAGGAGCTGAGCGACGAGGACAAGCAGATCGTGGAGCGCGCGCGCCGGATCGAGCTCTTCATGTCGCAGCCGTACTTCACGGCGGAGCAGTTCACCGGGAACCCCGGTCGCTTCGTTTCGCTGGCGGACACGGTGCGCTCCTTCAAGGAGATCATCGAGGGCAAGCACGATCACCTGCCGGCGAGTGTCTTCCGGTACAAGGGCAGCATCGACGAGGTCGTGGAGGCCGCTGAGCGCCTTGAGGCGGAGAACCGGTAATCCGGCTCTCTTCGCCACGCCCGTAGGGCGGAAGGAGGCAACAGGTGGCCAAACTCTCAGTTGAAATCGTGACCGGCGAGCGGGTCGTCTATGAGGCGAACGATGTCGACATGGTCGTCGCTCCCGGTTCGGAAGGGTCCCTCGGGATCCTTCCGGGTCACGCCCAGCTGATCTCGCTGCTCAACTATGGTGAGTTGCGGATCAAGAAGGGTGGCGAGGAGGAATCCCTCGTCGTCTTCGGTGGTTTCATCGAGGTGACCCACAACAAGGTGATCGTCCTCGCCGACAGCGCCGAGCGCGCGAGCGAGATCGACATTGAGCGGGCCGAAGCCGCACGGGCGCGCGCCGAAGAGGCGCGCCGGAATCG
>JBARWF010000047.1:0-20446 GCA_049646645.1 Thermomicrobiales bacterium | reverse complement strand
AAGTGGCCCCGCGCCTTTGTGGTATTCAGCGGTTTACAGCTTTCAGTCGATGGCGATCTTGCCCGGACCTGCCAGGGCAAGCGCTCCGGTGGAGGCCAGCAGGACGGCATTGAGCTCGAAGCCGCTGGCCCCTTGCGGTGCGTGTACCTTGCTGATGGCGACGGTCTGCACTGCGGACAGCCCGAGCGCCGCCCATCGGGTCTTCCACCCCAGGATGAGCGCCAGCCCGCCGAGGGACTCGGTCAGTGTCAGCAACCATGCCATCACCGGGGGGTTCGGCACGCCGATCGACTCCAGCATCTTGGTGATGTTGTCAACGCCACCACCTTCCATGCTCGCGACGAAATTCTCGCCCAGCTTCGCCTGGGTCTCCTCCGAGAGCTTCGCGCTCGATCCCTCGCCGCCGATCAACTTGGGCACGCCGTGCAGCAGATAGACGCTGCCAACCACCAACCGCAACAGGAACAGGCCGAGACTGATCATGAACCCTTCTCCTTGCGAACCTCGTCGTCTCCTCTCCCGCGATGGCGGGTATCGGAACGTCGATGTATCCCATACTGCAGAGTCCATACCGCCAGATCGGCACACCGCTGCCGGGCCTCGCCTGCAGCTACCGCGCGGGAATGGGCTACAATCTGCCCTTGGGATGTACGGACACGCTCCGGCCTCCCCACCATGTCGCCAGCGCCCGGCAAGGAAACAAGCCGGCATGAGCCGGCGCACTGGTGCATGACGCGGAGCAGCTCCCTACGGCAGTGCATCGAACAAGCTTCAACGAACAAGGAAGGGCGATCTTCGTGAAGAACGATACGATACCGGCACGCCAGCTTCGGCACGATCACGAACTCGCGCACGCAGGCACGTTCCGCCCCTGGCGCCAGCGGATCCTGACGGGCGCGCTCGCGCTGGCCCTGACGGGTGGCGTGTTGACGGGCGCACCGGTCCTCGTGGCAGCGCAGGACGGCACCGGCGCAGCGACGCCAACGCCGCCCAGCAATTGTGTCGTTCCCGTGGCCTCCGCGAGCGGTGTGTCCGAGACGTCGGCGATCGCGGCGACTCCCGCGGGAACCGCTGTGGCCGCTACGCCGGCGGCGGTCGCGAGCCCGGTCGCGGTCTCCGGCCTTCAGGACGATCTGACGGCGACGGCAAAAGCGATCACGAGCTGCCTGAGCGAGGGCAATGCCGAAGGCCTCGTGAAGCTCACCAGCGACACCTTCCGCGGGCAGCTTTTCGGCAGCGATGAGCCGATCAGTGCGAGTGACTACATCGCGCTCTCCGAGTCGCTGACGAAGATCCCGTATGCGGTGCTCGCTGTTGCCGATGCGGCCAGCAGTGGCAATGACGCGGCGACTGCCACCGTCACGTACACCATTGGCAAGCAGGTCCGCACAGGCGAGTGGAGCTTCACACGCGCCGAGGTCGATGGGCACGCCGCGTGGGTGCTGGAGAGCGAGACGCCGGCGGCAGTCGAAGTCCCGGCCACGGCGGCCAAGGTCGATGTCACGATCAAGGGGAACGCCTTTACGCTCTCAAACGCGAAGCTGACCTCGGGAGACGTGGCGTTCTCGGTCAAGAACGAGGACAAGGAAGACCATGAGATGTTCGTGGTCCAGCTCAGCTCGGGAACCAAGGTCGATGCCTTGCTGACGAATCCGGGGCCGGGTCTGCCCAAGGGCGTGAGCTTCATCGGCCAGGTGACCGTTCCCGCCGGCGGGGAGGGAGAACTCGTGCTGACCGGCCTGGGCAAGGGCACCTATACGATTGTCGATCTCCTTCCCGGCGAGGAAGGGACACCGCATCTCGCGGGCGGCATGTCCACCACGTTCACGGTCGAGTAGAAGATCGCCCGGCGAGCACCATTGCGGAAACGCGATATCGAGAGAGCACCCGGCCACGTGTGGCCGGGTGCTTTTTGCTGCAAAAACTGACCCATTTGAGTCAGTCTCCTGCCGATTCCTCCAGCCCAGCGCCATTCACAAGGGGAATTTTCCGCCCCTGACGCCCAGCCCGGTGTTTGTACACCTTGACCTGAGCGACGCGAACCGGTAACACTATGGCAGTTCTTTCGAACATAGGGGTCCTTGGGGAGATCTTCAGGCTACTGAAGGTCCCGCCTACGTATTCCGTTTTTATGGCGGGAGATCCCCGTCAAAGGGAGGGACTCATGGCCTCTGGAAACGGTCGGTCGGGAACCGGGTCGTTCATGCTCCTGCGCCGGCGAGTGGTTACCCCCATCTGCGTCGCGCTCATCGCGCTCGGGGGGATCGGTGGCGCGCAGGCCCAGGAAGCAACGCCCGGGGGCGCGGCGGATGGATCCGCGTGCGTGACAGCGGCGGGTGTGGGAGCGGCCTCCGGCGCGGCGGCAACGCCAGCCGATGCCGCGGCAGCGACGCCGGTCTCCGATCAGTCGGTGATCGACACTGCCACCACGGCCCTGCAGGCGTTTTACACCTGCCAGGATGAGAATTCAGTCTCCGGGACCTACGATTACCTCGTCGTGAGTTCCGTCTCCAGCTTGGCAGATGGCAGCCTGCTCGTTGAGCATCAGGTCCAGCGCGGGACTCAGCTGCTCGCCGGTCGCGCCACGCTGGTGGACAACGGCGGGACCTGGAGCGTGACGGCGATTGCGCCCACAACCCCGAAGACCGACGTCGACATGGTGACCATCTCGGCCAAGATCAGCGACGGCGCCGTGGAGCTCAGCCCGGCATCCGCGGAGGCCAAGCCAGCGGTCTCGCTGCATGGCATCAACACGGAATCCACCGATCAGGTCATCGTTGTGCTGAAGACGCCGGACGGGTTCGATCCCGCCAGCATCACCAGTTACAACCCGCGCGCGCTGCCGGACGGTGTCACCCTCATGGGTGAGTTGCCGCTTGCCGCGGGCGCCGAAGGGGATGCGATCTTCCTCGGGCTGGAGCCCGGCGCATACGCGATCTACGGTGTCGGCACCGACGGCAAGCTCTCCACGGGTGCCGCGCTGACGCTGACCGAGGAGGTCAAGCTCGACGTCCCGAGCATCTTCGACACGCCGGAGGCGACACCCTCGAGCTGATACCCGGCATCTCTCCGCCGGGCGGTCACTGATGTGCCGCCGCCCGGCGTCTCTTCCCCAGGCATGTCGCGCGGTCAGGACCGCGCCCGGCACGGGTCCTCCGAAGACGGATCGGATCGCGGCGAAATCCGCAATCCTCCCGAACTTCGTTCGTTGGTCATGCGCACAGCGTTGTGCGCAGTCGTCCGCCTCATGGCAACGCATGCAGGAGCATTTGGACAATGAAGAACGGACCTTTCGCTCAGCTTTGTGATTCGTTGAAGTCTGGCGCGATCGATCGTCGCCAGTTCATCGAGCGCGCGACAGCCCTCGGTGTCGGCGCCGGCGTCGCGGTCTTCTGCGCGAACGCCAGTGTGCTGGCCTCGTCCGGGGGCCGCAATGGCATGGCCATCTACGCCGGGCAGGATGGCACGCCCGCCGCCTCGCCGGTAGCCGGCGCGGGCAAGGCCCCCGACGCGGGAACCGAAGGGCAGACCCGGGGTGCCGGTGGCGAGCTGAAGATGCTGCAATGGCAGGCCATCACCATGCTGGACGCGCACCGCGCCACCGGCACCAAGGATTTCCTGGCCTCCGATATCATCAATGAGCCGCTCATCCGTTACCTGCCGGACGGCTCGATGCTCGCCAATCTCGTGACCGAGGTCCCCTCCGTCGAGGGTGGCACACTGGCCAAGGACCTGACGAGCGCGACCTTCAAGCTCCTGCCAGGGGTCACCTGGAGCGATGGCACGCCCTTCACCGCGAAGGACGTCAAGTTCACCTGGCAGTGGGTCACCACGGAGGCCAACGGGGCGGTCGACATCACTGCCTGGCAGATCATCAAGGATATCGAGGTCGTCGACGACCTGACGGCCAAGGTGACCTACAAGGAACCCACGGCGACGTGGTTCGATCCGTTCGCCGGTGGCAACAACGGGCACATCATACCGTCGCACGTCTTCAACGACGATCCGACCAACGCCAATGAGTCGTTCATGACCAACCCGATCGGGACCGGCCCCTACAAGCTGGAGTCCCTGACGCCGAACGACACGGCGATCTTCGTCGCGAACGACAAGTATCGCGAGCCGAACAAGCCGTTCTTCGCGAAGATCCAGATCAAGGGTGGCGGCGATGCGGCCTCGGCGGCGCGGGCCGTGCTGGAGACCGGCGACTACGACTACGCGTGGAACCTCCAGGTCGAGCCGAAGATCCTGGAAGAGATGATCTCGCCCGATGGACCGGGACAACTGATCACCGAGAAGGGCACGAGCGTCGAGCGCATCCACCTCAACTTCTCAGACCCGAACAAGGAGGTCGATGGCCAGCGCTCGCAGAAGGACACGCCGCACCCGTTCTTCACCGATGCCCATGTCCGGGAGGCGCTCAACCTCGCCGTCCCGCGCGATCTCATCGCGAGCCAGTTCTATGGCCCGGGCCAGCCGGCGACCTCGAATATCCTCACCGGGTTGAAGGCGTTCGACTCGCCCAATACCTCCTGGGAGTTCAATCTCGACAAGGCGAACAAGATCCTCGATGACGCCGGCTGGGCCAAGGACGGCGATGTCCGCAAGAAGGATGGCGTCGAGCTCTCGATGACCTACGCGACGACGATCAATCAGGTGCGCCAAAAGACGCAGGCGGTCGTCAAGCAGGCGTTCGAGGCGCTGGGCTGCAAGGTGCAGCTGGTCCAGATCGATGGTGGCATCTTCTTCGATTCCAGTGCCGGTAACGACCAGAACATCGGCCACTTCTACTGGGATATCCAGATGTACACCAACAACGCGACGTCGCCGGTGCCGATCTCGTTCATGGCGGACTGGTATGCCGGTCCCAATGGCTCCAACATCGCCCAGAAGGAAAATGGCTGGCAGGGCACGAACCGGCAGCGTTGGGTGAACGCCGACTTCGACGCGCTCTACGAAAAACTGCAGAAGGTGACCGACCTGGAAACGGCGTTCAGCCTGTTGATTCAGATGAACGACATCATCATCGGTGACCGGGCCGTCATCCCTCAGGTGAACCGCTCGGCCGATACCTATGCGATCTCGCGCAAGCTGCGTAACGAGAACGTCGCTCTCGGTGTCGGGTTCGAATATAGTTACTGGAATATCGCCAACTGGAACTTCGTGGAAGGCGCGTCCGCGTAGTCTGGCGTTTGGCATGACGAAGGGGGAACGGAGCAATCCGTTCCCCCTTCCGTCGTGCACAAGAATGGGTTGACGTTTTCCGTAGATGCGGCCACACGGGCCGCATCTACGGAAAACCACAAGACGAGCCGGCGCCCCACGACGGACGGTGCCCGCCTCTTATCTCGCGGAGCGGTACATCATGGGAATGATCGGGATCGCGGCGCCGATGTGCAGGAGAAAGAGGACAACTTTCGATGAGGTGCCGACGCCGCTCCCGAACGGGCCCGTGAGCGAGAGCAGGAAAATGACGATCGCGATCACGATCCAGATCAGGGCCGGTCGTGAGGTCGTGCGTGCCAGCAGCACCAGCAACCCCCACGCGATCAGGCCGACGAGGGCCGTCACCAGGATCACCGGCACGTAGCCGATCGTCTGGTCGTCACTCCCAACCTTGGCGACCGGGAACTCGCCATTGACGAGTCGCCCGATCGTCAGGATGACGATATTGACGACGATGGCGACGACGACCGCCAGTGGCCGCGACGTCCATGCCGCGTTCGGGTGCGCTTCACGCTGTGTCGAGGTTCGCTCAACGGTTCGTTCGTTCATGATTCGTCCTTCCCCGATGACCTGCGATCGCGCTCCAGAGTTACGCAGCGGGCTCTTCGTGGAGCATTCGCCAGAGCCCGGCATAGATGTAGTAGCCGCTCGTCACAAACTGCATGATCAGCACCGTCACGAGGATCAATCCCGTCTGCATCGCGGGCACGGCGTTCACCGGCATCGTGTAGGCCAGCACCACCCGCACCCCCGCATCGATCAGGGTCGCCACCGCCCACATGACCGTCGAGACGCGCCAGAGATGCCGGAACTCCGGAGACTCGTTCCAGAGCTTCTCCCAGGAACGGGTCTCGTAGCGGATACGCCCTTCCAGCAGCGGGCGCGTCAGCACATACGTCAGTGGCCGTGGCGCGCGCAGGCTCCAGAGGAACCAGAGCCCCACCGTTGCCGTGAGCACGCTCTCCTTGGCGAGCAGGAAACGGTCGCTGCCAGTGATGAGGGCGATGCCAAACCCAAGCAGGGAGAGTGCGAGCATGACCGGCCCGAATCGCTGCTTGCCCTCGCCACGCCGGAGCGAGATGAGCGAGCTCACCGCCGAGACGGTGGCGGATGCGAGCAGGGCCAGGTAGAGGCTGGAGCCCATCCAGAGCAGGACGTAGAGCAGCGCCGTCGGCACAAGCAGATCGGCGAGAAACCAGAGCACGCCCAGCCGCAGCCAGGATGGTCGATGGAATCGGGTACGCCATGTCTCGACGCGATCGGCAATGGTTGGTGGAGACATCTCGTTCCTCAGTGTCAGCTCAGTCGCGCCGCTCGGTAGCGAGCGTGAAGAGCGTGACGAGTTCCCGGGCATACATGTCCAGATCGAGCGTTGGTTCAGCCGTGAGTGCGATCGGGATCCCATCGATCGCGCGCTGGATGGTGGTCGCCATCACGCGGGTATCAAATGGACGAAACACGCCAGTTGCTTGTCCCTCCTGCAGGATCCGTTCAAGTGGGGAGACCGCCGCCTCTTCGCTCTCGCCGTCATACTCGACCCCGCCGTGCATGAAGATATCGGCCAGCGCGCGCATGAAATCCGGCTTCTGCTGCATGAAGGCGATGGTGCCCTCGATGTAGCTCGTGAGCGCCTCCCGTGGGCCGGTTACGGCGCGCATGCGCTCGTGCATGAAGGCGGAGATCTCACCGATCACCTCGGTGACGATCGCCCAGTTCAGGTCCTGCTTGCTGGCGAAGTGATAGGAGATGAGCCCCGTGCTGCTGAGCCCGGCCCGCTTCGCAATCTGGGCGAAGGACGCTTTGGCATAGCCAAGTTCGGCAATCGTGGCGATCGCGGCCTCGATGATCTGGGCGCGACGGGCGATTTCAGTGACAGTCGGTTGCGCCCGGCGGCGAGGCATTGCGTTCATGAGCAAATATTAGCACGGTCAAGCAAATTGTCAATTGCCAGGAGAAGCGCCGGTCTCCATCCGTCGGGTGCGCCGGCATGCCGGCAGCGCCGAATCACGCAGCAATCAGCCAGGAGAAGCGGACGCGTCCCGATTCCCAAGCCTCGTCATGTCTGCAGGGCGCGAGCGCCTACGAGTTATTGCCGACCAGATAGACGATGATATCGCCTGGTTTCAGGGGCAGAGTGGCCACCTGCGGGAACGCAACACGTTCCTTCCCGCGCGCCACGCCAAGGACGAGTGCCTGCGACAGATCCGGCAGGTCGCCTGCCAGCATCCCCGCCTCGCCGGGCTTCACCTCCCGTTCCAAGGCGCGCAGATCCTGTCCGACGGCGATGACATCCTCCAGGAAGTAGGGGACGGCCGATTGGGAGACGGCCGACGCCATCAGGCGACCGCCCGAGACCGAAGGCGCGATCACCAGGTTCGCACCGGCGCTGTAGAGCAGTTTGACGTTCTCCTCCTCGCGCGCAGCCGCCACGAGCTGCACCTTCGGCGCGAGGCTGCGCACCGTGAGACAGATGAGGACACAGGCGTCATCGCGATCCGGGGCGGCGAGCACATACCCCGCCTTCGTAATGGCGGCAGCCTGGAGCAACGATTCGCTGGACGCATCACCCCGCAGGGCGACGACGCCATCCTTCACCGCCAGCGCGACTGCCTCCTCGTCCTGATCGATCACGACGATATCCCGCGGCGCATGCCCGTGCGCGACCAGCTCGGTGACGATCGACCGGCCCTTGACGCCATATCCGCAGATGATGACGTGATCTCGCAATCGCTCATGAAGTTCGCTCATGTACCGATCCTCGCGCAGTTTCAGCCGCAACACCGTCATCTCGTAAGCGGTGCCAAGAAAGAGCACCCAGAGAAAAATACGGATCGGCCCGAGCAGGAAGGCGTTCACCAGCCGGGCTTCCGTCGTCGCTGGTGAGATATCGCCATAGCCAAGCGTGGTGATCGTGACGACCGTGAAGTAGATGATATCGGCGATCCCGAGCGGGCGACCGCTGTTCACGTTGTCGCTCAGGCCGCCACGGTCGAACCACAGAACGACGATGATCAGGAGGATCAGGCCGAGGGCAAGCGCGATCCGGCGAAAGATCGCCTTGATCGGCGAGGCCTGTGGGAGCCGCAAGGGGCCGAGATTCGGTAGCTCACGTGGCGCATCCATGATGCAGGTTTGTTCTCCGGTGTGCTCGTCCATGGGCACTGAGACGCGCGAGTGCGGCGCGTGTGGACGGCACAGGTGCCTTCCATCGATGCCAGCGCAGTTCCCGGCTGACAGCATAGCCGAACGGGCGATCGGGAGCGAAGGGGTGCCCCCTGCCACGCTCCGCGCATGAATCGGGCCGAATATCGCAGCGGGTATTGACAATCTCCAAAGCATTGCGTAGGCTGCGCTCCAGAACCTAATCGTTCACTGGCGATGACAGGGACGAGTACCCGGCAGGGTGGATACAGAGAACCGCGGTTGCTGTGATGCGGGATCAGGAATGCCGGCGAAAAAGACCCTCGAGCTGCGCCCCGAACCTTCACCATCGGTGAACCAGTAGGCGGCGACGGGACGGTTCCAGGAACGGAACCGGCGGCTCCCGTTACAGGGCCACTGCATTGCGTCGGCTTGTGAGCCGGGTGCTGTGCAGGCAAGGTCGTCGGGCGTGAGCCCACGGCAAACAGGGGTGGTACCACGGGCCAACACCGCTCGTCCCCAGTTCAAGGGGGGATGGCGGTGTTTTTGTATGCCTCGGCATACGGTTGGTCATCCCCGATCTTGCGCGAAGGTGCTTGCCAGAGCACGTCGTGTGTTTGCCGTTGGAGGTTACGAACGTGTCCACATCACGACTCCGAACCAGCAATTCGCACCGTTCACTCACCATGCCGAGTGGTGCGTCCTTCCTCACCTCGTCACGGAAACACTGCTCAAAGCGCTGCGCCTGAGCCGCATCGCGATCCCGTTCCGGGTCGCTGTGCTCAGGCTTCCAGGGTTCCACTCCACGTGATCGACAGCGTGTCGATCGGTCGATGCTTTGTACCCAAAAACAGCCTTTGAGGAGATTTCCCGATGACAACCACGACCACCACGACGACGATTGAGCAGCAGCTTCGCGGCACCTGGACTGCGCTCATTACGCCGTTCCAGGACGGCGCGCTGGATGAAACCGCCCTTCGCTCGCTCGTCGAGTTCCAGATCGCAGGCGGCGTGAGCGGCCTCGTCGCCTGCGGGTCGACCGGCGAGACGCCGACTCTCTCGCTCGCCGAGTTCGAGCGCGTCATCGCGATCGTAGTCGAGCAGACCGCCGGGCGCGTGCCGGTGATGGCTGGCACCGGCTCCAACGACACCATGACCACGATCGAGCGGACGCGGATCGCCGCCGATCTCGGCGCCGACTATGCGCTTGTCGTGATGCCCTGGTACAACAAGCCGACTCAGGAAGGGCTCTACCAGCACATCCGTCACGTCGCGGAGCAGAGTCCGCTGCCGATCATGCTCTACAACGTGCCCGGCCGCACCGGCTGCGATCTGCAGCCAGCGACCGTTGCGCGGCTCGCCACGCTGGAGCGCGTGGTGGGGATCAAGGAAGCCAGCGGCGATGTCGATCGCGTCAGCGAGATCGTGCGGCGGACCGGCTCGTCCTTCGCCGTGCTCTCCGGCGACGATTCCCTGACGCTGCCGATGATGGCCGTCGGTGGTCGGGGCGTGATCTCCGTAGTCAGCAACATCGTGCCGCGCGCGATGAGCCAGCTGACCAGCGCCGCCCTCGCCGGCGACTTCTTCACCGCGCGCACGATCCACCTCGACCTGCTCGACCTCTGTGGCGCGATGTTCGTGGAGACCAATCCAGTGCCGGTGAAGGCCGCCGCCGAGCTGCTGGGCATCAGCACCTCCGACGTTCGCCTGCCGCTCGTCCCGCTGGCGCCGGAATCGCGCACGCACCTGCTGCAAGCGTTGCTCGATTGCCATTTCACCGCCGATCGCCTGATCCTCGGTGAGGAGGCCGCTCGCTTCCACGCCGCGAATCTCGGCGCCCGTGTCGAGGTCGCTGCCTGATGGGTGAGGAGCAGCCCCGAACGCAGCCGATCCGGATCGGCATCGTCGGCATCGCCGGTCGCATGGGACGCGAGATCGTCGCGCTCGCGACCGGTGATCCGGAGGTCACCATCACCGGCGGCACCGTTCGCCCCGGATCGGATCCGACATCGGGCCCCGGTATCCCCGTTTACACGGACCTGAGCGATCTCCTGCCGCAGATCGATGTGCTGATCGATTTCTCGACGCCGGAATCGTCGGTCATGGCCGCCAAGGCTGCCGCGCAGGCGGGAACGCCGATCCTCATCGGCACGACCGGTCTGTCCCCGGCCCAGATGGATGACCTTCGCGCCGCTGCCACGCGCATCCCGGTTTACTACGCGCGGAACACGGCGCACGGGGTGAACGCGCTCCTGCTCCTCCTGCCCCAGATCGCGGAGGCGCTCGCCGGCTACGATATCGAGATCATCGAGGCGCACCACCGGCACAAGAAGGACGCCCCCTCAGGCACGGCGATCGCGATCGCCGAGGCGATTGCGTCCGGGCTGGGAACCGGCGATCAGCAGGCCTATGTCCACGGGCGGTCGGGCTACGCGCCGCGACAGCAGGGCGAGATCGGCATCCACGCGGTTCGCGGCGGCGGGAACACCGGCGAGCACACGATCATCTTCACCAGTGACCAGGAGGAGATCCGCGTCAGCCACCGCGCCTTCAACCGCAGTGCCTTCGCCGCGGGAGCGATCCGCGCCGCCCGCGATCTCGTTGACCAGCTCGCCGGGTGGTATGGCCCGACGAGCTAGAGCACGGGCCGGAATCCGTGTCCAGCTCTCTGTATCGACGAAGGAATACGTCCTGGAGATGCGGCCCTCGCATCTCCGGATGAATGCGTACTCATGGAGCATCCATGACTGGAGAGACAACGAGCGCCCCGCATGCGCGCGGTCAACGCGCCTCGTGGGAGAGCATGCCTGCGTCCATCCTCGACGCCCTGCAGACCGCCCTCGGTGATGAGATCGTCGAGGCGATCACCATGCCTGGCGGATTCTCCCCCGGCATCGCCGCGCGCGTCCGGACCGCGAAAGGCCAACGAGCCTTCGTGAAGGCCGTCTCCGCCTCGCGGAACGCGGTAGCCCCGACCTTTCATCGCCGCGAGATCCTCGTCAGCTCACACCTGCCAGCGGGAGATGACCTGCCCGTTCCACGACTCCTCTGGTCGTATGACGAAGGGAATCCCACGGCGGAACGCGAAGGGTGGGTCGTGCTCGCCTACCAGGATGTTGCCGGTGAGCAACCGGCGCAACCGTGGCGGCCGGACGAGCTTGACCGCGTGAGCGACGCGCTCAACCGGCTCGCCGCTCACCTCACGCCCTCGCCGGTTGCAGCCGATGCCGTGGGAACGGTGACGAGGTGGGGGCCGATCCGCACCAACTTCTGGCACCTCCGGGCGGTCGAGCCCCCAGCAGCGCTCGATTCCTGGGCGCGGCGAAACCTCGACCGCTTGGCCGATCTCAGCGATCAGGCACCGGCGGCGGTGGCGGGCGACACTCTGCTGCATCTCGATCTGCGCGCCGACAACGTGCTGCTCACGCCGGAGCGCGTCTACATCGTCGACTGGCCGCATGCCCGGATCGGCGCCGCATGGCTGGATCCGCTTTGCATGGCGCCGAGCGTGACGATGCACGGCGGCCCCGAGCCGGAGGAGTTCATGGCGCGCTTCGACGCCATGCGGGGCGTCGATCCGGCGGCGATCACGGCAACTGTTGCCCAGATAGCGGGCTTCTTCACCTCGGCGGCGCTGGAGCCGGAGGAGCCGGGTCTACCCGGTCTGCGCGCCTTCCAGGAGGCGCAGGGGGCAGTGGCCCGGCGGTGGCTCGCCCAGCGCACCGGCTGGACCTGAGAATGTCGCCCCTCGGCGAAGGGCCTCGCTCGAAACGATAAGGAGACGGGGATATGTGGGTGCGGGCAAGGGCACCGCCCCGCACCCTTTTCAGCCGAGATCCTGCACTAGGCGGTGACAGTGACCGAGATCTCCTGGACCTCGTTGAACTGATACCCCTTGGCATTCCACGGCTGCTCGAACGGCTGGGTGATGCCGCGGGTATCCGTGGCACGACTGACGAGCGTGTAGGTGCCCGCTGTCGCCGTCCATTTATGCTCGTATCGCACCCAGGAGCGTGCGCCGCCCTCGTCGGTGATCGTCGCCTCGGCCCAGGTCACGCCGTTGTCGGCCGAGACCTCGACCTTCGCGATCCCGCCCAGCCCCGACCAGGCATAGCCGCCGATCGTGACATCCCCCGCCTTGACCGATTCCCCGATATCCGGCGTCGTGATGATCGACTTGACCGGCATCTCGCGGACCGGCCGGATCGCCTGGCCATCCTTGTCGATAATCACGTAATTCTTGACATTGAAATCGCCCTGGAACGGAGTATCCATCACCGTCAGGCCGAGCAGCCATTTGGTCGAGGCGATGCCGCCCCACCCCGGAACCAGCAACCGGGCCGGACCGCCGTGCGGCGCGGGCAGGTCCTCGCCGTTCATCTTCAGCGCGATGATCGTGTCGACATCCATCGCCGTGTCGATCGGCAGCCCGCGCTGCATATCCGAGAAATCGCCGCCTTGCGAGACGACATCGACCGCGCCATCCTTCACACCGGCCTCGTTGAGGATGTCGCGCAGGGAAACGCCCTCCCATTCCGCGTTGCCGATCGCGTTGTTGCCCCAGCCATTGCCGCTGGCCGGCGGGTGGAAGAACTTGCGACTGTTTCCGGAACATTCCAGGAAGGAATGGACCTTCCGCTGCGTCATGCCCTTGAGATCGTCCAGGCTCAGCTTGAGCTCCTTGTCGACATGCCCGACGACCTGCAGCACGTAGGCGGACGGATCGTCGAGCGTCATCGTCGGACCGTGCGTCCGGATGAAGAAGCGCTTGATCGGGATATCGAGCCCCTCCATCAGGCTGGTCGGCGTGCCGATATTGAATCCGCCGAAGGGCAGGAGATCGGGGTCCTTGCCGAGCATCTCCAGATCCTTGGCGAACTCGCCGGGATTCACTGCGGTGAACATGCTGGTGAAGGTCGCCGCCGGTGAGGCCGCCGCAGCTGGAGTCGCGGCATCCTGCGCTGCCCACGCCTCCCGGCCCTCGATGATCGACGCGATGACGGGCGCGGCGAACCCTGCCGCGGCCAGCCGCCCGATCAGTGTCCTGCGATTGACCGTGGACGCCTGATGTCCTTCTGCCTGCCGGTTCATCTCGGTAGCCATCGTGCTCCTCCTGCAATAACGCCCGTCGGCTCCTCAGCGATCGCACATCGACGGTGAACGTTTGGACAAAACCCCGGCTCCACCGTCCACTGCACTTGCGACCGTTCGGACGGCAAATGCCCGCAAGTTTCGACCCACGACATGATCTGGTTGACGTTTCTCCGGCGATCAGCGTGAATAGTATATCGAGACTTGGGGCGAGCATGGTGCTGACGCCATACCCCTGCGGCCGCGACCAGTCGGCCCGGAACGTGAGGGACAGTTCATGAGTAATCAGACCTTCGAAATCCTCGACGATCGCTTTCGCAGCCTCATCAAGGGCAGTGCCCGTGTCGAAAAACTGTACGAGGGCTGCCGCTGGGCCGAGGGACCGGCGTGGTTTCCGGCGCACCGCTACGTCGTGTGGAGCGATATCCCGAACGACCGGATGCTGAAATGGGACGAGACAACCGGCGCCACCAGCGTCTTCCGTCAGCCGGCGGGGTACACGAACGGCAACACCGTCGACCGGCAGGGGAGGCTCGTCTCCTGCGAGCATGGGAACCGGCGTGTCACGCGCACCGAGCACGACGGCTCGATCACGGTGATCGCCGATCGCTATCAGGGCAAGCGGCTCAACAGCCCGAACGATGTCGTCGTGAAATCCGACGGCTCGATCTGGTTCACCGATCCGCCCTACGGCATCGAATCGGACTACGAAGGGCACAAGAGCGATCCCGAGATCGGCAACAACAACGTCTACCGCGTCGATCCCCAGAGCGGTGAGGTCACGGTCGTCGCCGACGATTTCGACCGGCCCAACGGGCTGGCCTTCACACCGGACGAGAAGCGTCTCGTCATCTCCGATACTGGCAGCGCCGCGACACGACACTTCCGGATCTTCGATGTGAACGACGATGGCACGCTCTCCGGTGGTGAGGTCTTCGCCGTCTGTACCGCTGGCGGTTTCGACGGCTTCCGCTTCGATGATGCCGGCCGGATCTGGACCAGTGCGAGCGACGGAGTGCATTGCATCGCGGAGGACGGCACGCTGCTGGGCAAGGTGCTGGTGCCGGAGGGCGTCGCCAACGTCGTCTTCGGCGGGGCGAAGCGGCACCGGCTCTTCATCTGCGGTACGAGCTCGCTCTACTCGATCCTGCTGCCGGTAAACGGCGCCAAGACGTTCTGACGGTTGCCGCGCGATGTTCTAGGTAAAAACACAGGCACATTCTACGGGCGGACCCGTGTGTCCGCCCTCGCGCTTCCATAAGCAGCGTCTCGCCTCTCTCCCTTCGTCCAATCCGGTGGTGACGGGTCGCCACGGAATCGAATGCAGATCGATAACGGGTCCACTGACGAGGCATTCGCGATGGGAAGTCCAGGGTCGACACACGGGTCGACCCGTACGAACAGGCAATGCTGCCTCACTCCAGTTTCGATTCGTGGCGCGGGGCCAGGACTATCTCCCCGGCCAGGCGCTCCGGCGTCAGCTCCATCTCCACTTCTTCCCGCGTCATCAGCTCCGCATCCACCACCAGATCGGCAATCGAGACGCCCGTCGCGATCGCCTTCTTCGCCAGGTTCGCGGCAGCCTCGTAGCCGATGATCGGCGTCAGCGCGGTGACGACGCCGACCGATGTGGACACCATCGCCTGGAGCCGCTCGGTGTTGGGCGTGATTCCGACGATGCAGCGCTCCCGGAACGATGCCATCACACTCGTCATCCACTGCAGGCTCTGGAAGAGGGAATGGGCGACGACTGGCAAGAAGGCGTTCAATTGCAACTGCCCTGCCTGGGCCGCCATCGTCACGACCAGGTCCGCGCCCGCCACGGTGAAGGCGACCTCGTTCACCGATTCCGGAATCACCGGATTCACCTTGCCCGGCATGATGCTCGACCCCGCCTGCACCGCCGGTAGCGAGATCTCACCGAGGCCCGCCTGCGGTCCGGAGGCGAGGAGGCGCAGGTCGCTCGCGACCTTGGAGAGCTTCATCGCGGAGGTCTTGAGAACGCCCGACAGCTTGAGGAAGACACCGATATCGCTCGTCGCCGCGACGAGGTTGCGCGCCGTGACCAGCTCGAACCCCGTCAGCTCGCTCAGGTGGCGTCGCACCGCCTCGGCGTAGCGGGGATCCGCCGTGATACCGGTACCGATGGCGGTCGCACCGAGGTTGATCTCCATCAAATAGGGGAAGAGCGCCTCCAGATCGGAATGATCCTCCTCCAGCGTTGTCGCAAAGCCCGCGAACTCCTGCCCGAGCGTCATCGGCACCGCGTCCTGCAACTGGGTGCGCCCGACCTTGAGGATACCGGCGAACTCGCGTCCCTTCGCCGCGAAAGCGTCTTCCAGCAACTGCAACTCTTCGAGCATACGCGTAACCGCAAGCCGCAGCCCGATCTTGAAGGCTGTCGGATACGTATCGTTGGTGCTCTGGCTGCGATTGACGTCGTCCAGCGGATCGATGAACTGGTAGTCACCCTTCGCGTGGCCGCCGAGCTCGAGCGCGCGATTGGCGACCACCTCGTTGACGTTCATGTTGGTGGAGGTGCCAGCTCCGCCCTGAAGGACATCCACCACGAACTCATCGCGAAGCGCGCCCGCTGCAATCTCGGCAGCCGCCGCATCGATCAGGGCGGCGCGATCCTGCCCGAGGACGCCGATCTCGGCGTTCGCGCGCGCCGCCGCCTGCTTCACCCAAGCGTAGCCGGTGATGAGATTGGGATAGATCGCGATCGGCTTGCCGGTGATCGGGAAGTTCCGCAATGCGCGGGCGGTGTGAACGCCCCAGTAGGCGTCGGCGGGAATCCGCAGCTTGCCAAGCGAGTCGTGCTCGACCCGGGTTGCCTCCCCGCGGTAATGCTGGGTCTGGGGCAGGGTGGCGAGCACCTGCGCGATATCGTCGATCGTCTCCACATCCATGATCGTGCCTCCATTGGCATAGTCGTCGCGGGAGCGACGCTGCTCCCGCCGTTGGCACTATTCCATGCCCCGATAGGCAGCCTGTCAATGCCGCCTCACGCAGACCGCCGCCGTCAAGCAGGGCGCGCCACAAGACACTGCTGACCGGCGCTAGGTGCGGTCGGGAGCGGGATTCGCCTCGATGCGGTCCAGCGTGACGTCCGTCCGCACGCGTAGTGTGTTGTGAACCTCGGCCAGTGTGTCTGTTCGCCTTAGGAGATCCTCGATCTCGGCTTCGGGAGCGGAGGCGACGATTCTGACGTGATACATCACGTTGGTCGCCGGCTCGCCCGGCCCTCCGAACTGCCCCTCGACGTCGACCTCCACCCGCTCGACCTCGATCCCGCTGGTCGCGGCTTCCCGGTAGATGTCGTTGCAATAGCACGTCGCCAGCGCCAGGAAGAGCAGCTCACCGCCGTTCACGCTCGATCCCGCGCCAGAGGTCTTCGGCGGGATGACGATGGAGTGCGTATTTCCGTCCGTCGCCACCGTCACCCGGTGCTCGTCGTGCGTGTTCTCAACCCGCGCACTGATCTTCATGCGGACGCCCCTCCGGCGGTCAGGTGTCACAAACGCTCATGGCCAGCTCGCGTGACGAATCATCCCTGGGATCGGGTACTGCATTTGGCATACCACCCACGATGCCTAACCGTGATAGACGTCGCTCTACGGAAAACCGTCGATCATCGGCCGTGCCCGGCCAACGACGTGCCGAATCGTTCCCGGCGGGCCTTGGCTATGTCGCGGCGCGAATCGGGGAGAACCACATCACGAGGGTGCCGCCGAGGAGAATCACCCCGCCAACCATCAACGTTGGCTGAAGCCCGATCGCGGTGCCGAGCCCGCCGCCGAGCGCCGCGCCAAACGGGGCCATGCAGAAGATGAGGAAACGCCGGGCCGAGGTCACCCGACCCAGCAGGTGAATCGGCGTGATCCGCTGGCGCAAGCTGATCTGGTTGATCGAGAAGATCGCGTAGCCCACACCGCCGATGACGCCGAGCCCCGCCAGCATGACCAGCGGGTACGAGACCCTGTCGGCGAACGCCGAGCCGAAGACGACGATTCCTTCCGTCGCCGAGGCGAAGATCATCACCTTGCCCAGCGACCACCGGAACGCTGCCCTGCCGGCGAGCGCCGAGCCGATCAGGGTGCCGACCCCGGTGCAGGCCGCGAGCATGCCGATCGCGAAGGCGGAGAAGCCGAGAATACGCGTGAAGAAGAGGATCTGCACCGTCATTTGCACGGATCCACCAACGACGATCACGCCCATCGAGATCGCCAGTGCCCGCAGGAGGGGCGTGCGCAGCAATTCGTGCAATCCCTCGCGGATCTCCCGCCAGATGTCGGCGAGCGGATGGGTGTGCGGCGAAGCCTGTCGCGTTGGCTTTGATTCAAGCGCGCCAACGCCACCGAGCGACCAGGCGGATGAAAGAAACGAGAAGACATCGCCGAGGATTGCCTTTGGTGCGGTCACGAGCTGGATGAGGAAGCCGGCCGCGCCGGGACCGACGAGGGAGATGACGGACTCGCTCATCTGGAGCTTGGTGTTGGCGTCGACGAGCTGATCCTGACGGACGATCGCGGGCAGGATGGCGACGGAGGCAAGCGTGAAGACGAGCGTGAGGGCGGCACTGCCGAAGGCGACGAACCAGAGGATCGGGAACGAGAGGGTCCCCATGAATGCCGCAATAGGAATGACGGCGAGCAGAACCGCCCGTCCGAGATCGGCGCCGATAAGCAGCGGGCGGCGGCGGACGCGATCGACCCAGACGCCGGCAATGAGGCCGAAAAGGAGATCCGGCAACTGGCCGGCGAAGACGAGCGCGGCCATCTGCGCGGGGGTCGCATGAAGCACCAGCGCGGCGGTGAGCGGAATAGCGGTTCCTGTGATCGCGCTGCCCAGACCGGAGATGGTCTTGGCGAACCAGAGACGGAGGAATGAGGGGTTGCGCCAGAGACTCGGCGGCTTGGCGAGGGCAGGCGGTTCGGAAGCGATCGAATCGGGACTCGGTGCCATCGCGCTCATGGGATTCCTCCACCGCGAACTGGACTTGGCGATCGATCGGCAGGTCGTCTGTATCGCTCATGCTACCGCATGTATTCGATGTAGTGTCCTCGTGAATCCGCTGCCTTCCTGTGTTGCCTGGGTGGAGCGGCCAGCCGTATGGATTTCAATCCTCGCCCCGTCTTCGGACGGGGTGCGACGCTTGACATTCACGGACATTGACTCTCACGAGATGTTGTTTCAATCCTCACCCCGTCCGAAGACGGGGTGCGACGGCATCACCCCCCGCCAGCCCGCTCGCGCATCGTATGTTTCAATCCTCACCCCGTCTTCGGACGGGGTGCGACGCGATAGCGCTCGTCAGTCTCATCCGGTGCGACGTGTTTCAATCCTCACCCCGTCTTCGGACGGGGTGCGACTGTTCTTGGTCACGAACTGACGGTCAACCATCCCGTTTCAATCCTCACCCCGTCTTCGGACGGGGTGCGACCCGTCGACAACCTCACCAATCTCGCGGACCGGATCGTTTCAATCCTCACCCCGTCTTCGGACGGGGTGCGACCTCATGGAGTCCGGCATCGCCTACAAGGACGCGGGTTTCAATCCTCACCCCGTCTTCGGACGGGGTGCGACCCCTTGTCGCCCTTGTCTCCTTTACCACCTTTCAAGGTTTCAATCCTCACCCCGTCTTCGGACGGGGTGCGACTCGGACGACCCGGACGCTCGCGCGTTTGCCAGTCCGTTTCAATCCTCACCCCGTCTTCGGACGGGGTGCGACCCGATCCCCCCGGCGTCGTAGCCGATGGGCATCAGTTTCAATCCTCACCCCGTCTTCGGACGGGGTGCGACGACGCCCACCCGGCCGCTCTTTCCAGACGTAGGACGGGTTTCAATCCTCACCCCGTCTTCGGACGGGGTGCGACGAGCGCGGTGCGTTCGTCGATCGCTTCGCGGACGTTTCAATCCTCACCCCGTCTTCGGACGGGGTGCGACTGCGCCAACCTTGTGGACGCCCATGCCGACCGGATGTTTCAATCCTCACCCCGTCTTCGGACGGGGTGCGACCACTTTGACGGGCATCTACGTAACTCCCTGCACAGCGTTTCAATCCTCACCCCGTCTTCGGACGGGGTGCGACCTACGCGGCTTTGCGACATCTGCCGCTTCATCAACATGTTTCAATCCTCACCCCGTCTTCGGACGGGGTGCGACGATCTAGAGTTTGACGCCTAGATCGTGGCAAAACTGTTGTTTCAATCCTCACCCCGTCTTCGGACGGGGTGCGACAGCCGTCACTAGATGCGGCTTAATGTCCTTCTTTGGATGTTTCAATCCTCACCCCGTCTTCGGACGGGGTGCGACCTCATGGTGTCAGTTCAACATCTTGTGAAACGAGGGTTTCAATCCTCACCCCGTCTTCGGACGGGGTGCGACAATGCTTCGCATTCTTAATCATCGCGATAAACGAGTTTCAATCCTCACCCCGTCTTCGGACGGGGTGCGACGCTCTGTGAATCGTGTGCACGGTCCGACCATGCGGAGTTTCAATCCTCACCCCGTCTTCGGACGGGGTGCGACCTACTTCGGTGGCGCACAGGTATCCGTCAACGGTGTCGAGTTTCAATCCTCACCCCGTCTTCGGACGGGGTGCGACTCAAGGGTGATATCGAGGTCATCATCGGCATCATCGTTTCAATCCTCACCCCGTCTTCGGACGGGGTGCGACGCTCCCACGTCGATGGCCACCTGGTAGTTGGCGGGTTTCAATCCTCACCCCGTCTTCGGACGGGGTGCGACCCGGGATACTCAGGTAGCCACCGCCGACTTCATGTTTGTTTCAATCCTCACCCCGTCTTCGGACGGGGTGCGACCCTCCCGTGCTACCGCGCAGCGCGTTCTCGTACTCCCGTTTCAATCCTCACCCCGTCTTCGGACGGGGTGCGACGGCGCCACACCGGGCTATTTTGCCCGTTTGCTGTCGCCAGCAGTGGCACCTGGCGACAGTATCGCCGAGTATGCCTCGTGGGGGAAG
>JBARWF010000046.1:0-7392 GCA_049646645.1 Thermomicrobiales bacterium | reverse complement strand
GTGCGCTTGCGCACCGGCGTTCCCGTTCTCAGGGCGTCAACCCGCGCCTCGTCGATCCTTACGGGACGGTGACGATCGTCACCGCGCCGTTCGCCGACTGCAGGCCCCCATTGGCGTCCGGCATGCTGATGAAGATCACATAGGTGCCGCTCTCGAGCGTCAGGCCGGCGAAGGCGATCCGGTCCGGGGAAAGCGCGCCGCTGCCGCCGACGACCAGGCCGTTCACCGTGTCGCCGCTGGAGAGTGCCGCCGCCAGCGCCGTCGCACTGGCCTCATCGATCTCACCCTCGACCTTGACCACGACCATGTCGCGGACCTGATCCGTGGAGTTCGTCACCTGCCAGACCTGCGAGCCCGCAGCCGGAGCCGTCGCGGTCTCGAAGCCGGAGTCGGTGATCGTGATCTGGTTGTCACTTGGTAGACCAGAACCAATCGGCGTCGCCTCGGTAACAGGCGTAGCGCCAGCCGCCGGCGTTGCCGCGCCTTCTTCCGCCGCCGGAGCGGCAACGCTGATCGCCTGCACCGGCTGCACGCCAGCCGGGTTCGAGCTGAAGATGACCCACTGGCCGGCCGACAGTGTCACGATGGCCTGGCTGGTGTATCCGGGAGCCGCGAACGTGCCGCCCACGAACTCGGTGTTCGCGCCGGCCCACCACGCCGGAAGCTCGCCACCCTGCCCCTTGAAGGACTTGGAAAGCACCGAGGAGAAGTCGCCGACGGAGACATCCTCCGGCAGCTTCACGAAGTTGGCGTTGGCGATCGTGTTGCCGGTCTCATTGATCAGCTCGACGACGAAGTCACCTTCCACCACGCCGCCCGCCGGAACCGAGACGCGGTACACGGTTTCCGTCGCGGTGACGGTAATGGTCGGCAGGTCAGGGGCAATGCTCACCGGGGCTTCGGAGGCCGCCGGAGTTGCATCCTGTGCATAGGTTCGGCCAACAAAGGTCATCGAGGCGACGAGTGCCAGGACGACCCCCATTACGACGAATGCAAAAACCCGGTCGCCTGAGCGGCCGTGTGCTGTATTCATGCGATCACTCCTTGGGGACTAGACCCCGGTGAATTCTCCCGCCACTGGGGGAATCGATCTTCGGCTCGGCGTTCGCCCAACCACGCCTCTCATAGTACCCAACTCTTCGCCAACATGACACTGATTTCGCATGAACCATTCCGTCTGCTGCAGGCTGCGGACCGCTCGGGAAGATGGCCAGATTCGGGGGAAGGGTCAGATGCGCTATTGTGGAGCGATGAGAACCGGGGCGCGTGCCCCCGGATGCCACAGGGAGTTCCAGCGTGACACGGTATTGCCCCTCCGGACACGGAGCATTCGAGGATTGGGTCAAGCGCTGTCCGGAGTGTGGACGTTCATTGACCGATCATCCGCCCTCTGGCGACGGGACGCCCCACAACGACGAGGTTGTCCGGCTGGTCACGGCGCCCAACGAGCCGGTCGCGATGATGTGGGCCGATACGCTGCGGGCCGAGGGAATCCAGGTGATGCTGCGGGCGGGTGGTCCGGGTGCGGGAGCCTGGGCCTCGTCCGCGACATTCGAACACGATCTCTTCGTGCGTGATCGAGATCTGGATCAGGCCCGCGTTCTCGTGCGGACGTTGCTGACCGGCGGTGGCGCGGTGACGCGACCTCTGCGTCGCCGGCAGTCTCCTCCCCGTGCCAATCATATCCGGAAGCCCGGATCCTGATGGCAGGTCACGCATGATGCGGCAGCCACCGACGTTCGCATGCCATTTCTGTAGGCGCTGACCTGCCGCAAGTTGGGTACGAGCCTTCCTGGCCACATCTCAGACGGCTTTTGGCTCCCCTGCCTTCTCACCAGCAGACTCCGCTCAGCTGACGACGACCGCGCATGTCCGCAGCGGCTGACCATCGGCGCCCGTGATGTGCTGGCGTGTCCAGCATTGGTTGCCACTGGGCCAGGATATCTCGTAATCCGTACCCATCCGGCGAAACGTCACGGACATCCCCCCTCCATCGCTGTGCGTTGCCAGCGTGACCGGAATCTCGGTGCTGCGCACGAGATCGTCGCGCCCCGGCTCGGCGTCCATGACGGAAACGTAGACCGGCCCGAGCTCGATGCCCAGCAGACGGCCCTGGGCACCGATATCGAGCGTGCCCCGCGTGATCGCCGTGAGACCGGAGAGCCCCACTTGCGAGGGGAGATCGATTTGCAGGGTGTTGCGGCGAAGATCGATGCGGAGATCGGTGGCGGTGGCGGTGGCGGTGGCGGTGGCGGTGGCACTCGGCATGTCGTATCCCTCCGGCACGGTTATTACGTCAACTTATCAGCGCTCGATGCGCAACGTGAACTCCGCAGAGAACTGATCATCGCACCGGACGATTGCGGGCTCGCCCTCGATTGTGCAGGTTGGCCGGTCTTCGGACCGGGCGGAGGTCGCCAGGTATCCCCAGCAACGCAGCCCCTCATCGATCGGCATGACCCCCGCGACATCCACCCCGAGTACGGTTACGTGCTGCGCGTCGGCCTCGTCGAGGGCCGCGTGAATGGCGTTGACCAGGAGATCAGCGAGCTGATTGCCGGTGGCCCGGAATCCGATAATCTCGCCGTCCGTCTCCGCTCCGTCCTCCGGCAGGTCGTCGGTATGCCGGAAGACCGCCCGCAAGGCGCTGGCGATCAATGCCGCCTCGGTGCCGCCGGCGACGTCTACGGTCACGGAATCCGCCCGGCGATGCCTGGTAGGTGTTTGGGGATCATTCATGGTGTGGTTCGCTCCAATCGTTCGGTCTCACTGCGAGCGTCGAGTATCGACGCGGCCTCGTGACCGATCGTGCAGAGAGTATGCCGCATGCCCGCCGTCGCCCGTGCACGGCGGGCATGCGTTCCTGATCGGGCGTTCTGGAGGACGGCACCTTCCGTGCGACAGGGAGCATGTTGGACATGATCGGGACGTGGGCGCCAGAGCGGCGATCGCGTCATCACAGGTGAGCGGGGAATGCACGTTTCAACCAGAGAAATCATTGCGATCATCAAGAACATGATCAAGGGGTTTCAGCAGCGCAACCTGAGCGGAATGGCGCAGCAGACGGCCTATAACCTGCTCTTCGCGCTCGGTCCGTTGCTGATCTCGCTCATGGCGCTCGCGGGAATCATCACCCGGCAGGTCAACGCCGGGCAGCCCCAGCCCGCCAAACCCGTCGTGACGTGGGTCAACGATCACCTCCCGCACGAGGCCGCGGCGTTCTTCGAGCAACCGCTCGAAAAGGCGCTCACGACGAGTCCCACCTTTCTCCTCTCGGTCGGTGGCATCATCACGCTGTGGGGCGCCAAAGGGGCAATGGCCGCCCTCATGCGCGGGTTGAACGACGCCTACGGTGTGGAGGAGGATCGGTCGTGGCCGGTCGTGCAACTGGTGGCGATCGGGTTGACGCTGGCGGCCGGCCTTCTGCTCGGTGCCGCGTCGATCATCTTCGTGCTCGGGACATCGGTCGGCAACACCATGGCGAATGCGGTCGGCCTCGGGTCGGCCTGGAGCACGTTCTCCTACTGGGCTCGGTGGCCAGTCCTGGCGGTCGGCCTGGTGCTGGTTGTGGCGCTGCTCCACCGGTACGCCCAGGTCTACGATGCCCCGTTCCGGTCGTTTCTGCCGGGCGCGGTGTTTACCGTCGTCGCGATCGTGATCTCGGCGATCGGCATGCAGTTCTACTTCAATCACTTCAGCTCGTACAACGAACTCTACGGCGCGTTCGGATCGGTGCTGGTCTTCATCTTCTGGCTCTATGTGATCGGGCTGGTCATCCTGCTGGGAGGGGTGCTGAACCTGGCGATCATCAAGACGCGAGCCGCCGACGAGGAGCGACGCAAGGCACAAGCCTCCATCCCGCCATCCTGAGTAGACCGTCTGGGCAAGACGGTCACACCCCCTGAGCATTGCTAAGAACCCCCGTGCGCAGCGCAGCGAGAGCACGGGGATTCTTCATTTCATTCAGGATGACGTGGATGGGCCAGTTCAGGGAAGAGACACACCGCTGAGGAAGGTGGATTCCTTCCGTGTCGGTGCCGCCGTCCGTGTTATTCCGAACGAAGTAACGCGCCGGGGGAGGAAGAGATCGGCCGGTCCATCGATCCGGTGCCCAGGTGTCACGGAATCGAGGAGGTGATGACGATGAGCCCGGAATACCCCGTGTTTCACGTGAAACATTTCGTCAAGCATTGACTCGCGGGCATTCGGAGCGGTCCGCCTGCTCGGGCAATGGCCGGTCGTGCTATCCTGCCTGCGGAGTTCCCCGAGACCGGCGGGAATTCCCGCGCGCGTACATTCCAGCCTCGTGAAACGTCTTCCTCGTCCTGCTCGTTGTAGAGAGTGGGGGAAGGGAGGTACGGTTTCGGGATGGACGTTACGTTAGATTGGGCCGGTACATGGCTTTGGACCATCCCTGGGAGAAGATGCGTGTCGGTCGACGACAGCAATCTCGTCGAGCGTGCTCGGGCGGGCGATTCTACAGCATTCGCGTTGCTCTTCGAGCAATATCACGCACCGATCCTCAATTATCTGCATCGCATGGTCTCCGACCGTGCGCTGGCTGAGGATCTGACCCAGGACACCTTCATCAAGGCGTACAACGCCCTGCCGCGTACCAAGCCGGATTTGTCCTTCAAGGCCTGGCTCTACCGGATCGCCACCAATACGGCGATCAGCCACATGCGCCGGGGCAAGATCATCCGCTGGTTGCCATTCCTGACGGATCGTGAGACGCAGGATGAACCGATCGAGCGCGCAGTCACGCGCTCGGCGGATATCAACGAGGCGCTTGGCAAGCTGCCTCCCCACTACGCATCCGCCCTTCTCCTCCGGCATTATCAAGGTTTATCTCTGGCGGAGACCGCATCAGCGTTGGACATTACCGAGAATGCCGCAAAACTGCGGCTGTTTCGCGCCCGAAAAGCATTCGCCCAGGTGTATGGCGTCGCACCGGACGGCTCCCTCGATGAGGGGCGAACATCATGATTTCCCATATCGAAGCCCAGGCGCTCATCTCGGCCCGGCTCGACGAGCCGCTCGATCCCCTGGCCGAGCGGGAGTTGCAGGCGCATCTGGCGACCTGCCCCACCTGTCGCGCGTTTGCGAATCAGACCGCGAACATGACGCACGCCCTGCGCGAACTGCCCTACTTGCCGGCCAGCCCGGCCGTGAGCCGCACGGTGATGGAGCATATTCAGCGCCCAACCCCCATCTGGGGGGCGGTCCAGCAGTGGGTCTCGCCGAACCTTGGCTCAGCGGTCTCGACGATCGCGGCGGTCCTGGTCGTGGCGGTGCTCAGCATCTTCGTCCTGACCCGGATCGTTGGGCAGGATGGAGGCGATCACGAGCAGCAGCAGGTCCTGAACGCGCCCGCCCAGGAGACGCAGAGCGCCGTCGCTATCAATGACCGCACGCCTACCGTAGCGCCGACGACGGCCCCGACACAGGCGGCCCCGACCGCTCCTCCGACCACAACTGGCCAGGGAGGCTCGACCGGGGTGCCGACCACCGGGGCGCCGAGCGCGCAACCGACCGCGCCCGGACAACCTGCGGGCGGCGAGGCGCCGCCGACTCAGGTAACACAGGCGCCGGAGCAGCCTCAGGCAACGAATACGGAGGCGCCCGAGCCGACCTCACCGGTCACAGACGCCGGCGAGCAGGCGCAGATCGTCGTTCCTACGACCGTCCCGTCCGCCGTACCGACGAGCGGCGACACGCAGGTGGCCGAGAAGGCGACGACTGCCACTGGCCCGACGCAGGATCAGGCATTCAATCTCACTGGCGAGGGCACACCAGAGGCAACGAAGACACCGGCTCCCGCGGTGGAACCGACGGCGGTGCCAACCGAGGTTCCCAGTGAGACGCCGGTCCCGACCGAGGAGCCGACGGTAACGGAAGCGCCTACGGCTGAGCCTACCGAGACGCCTGTCCCGACGACCGAACCAACGGCGACGGCCGTCCCAACCCAGGGCCCGACGGAGGTGCCTGCGCCGACGGAAGCACCTGCGCCGCCGGAAGTTCCGACAGAGACGCCCGCGCCCACCGAAACCCCTGTCCCGACCGAGGTCCCGACGGAGACCCCGTTGCCCACGGCCACATCCGTACCCACGGCGGAGCCGACCGAAACACCGAGCGATGAATCCCAGGTGATTTTGCCGGCCGACGGCACCTATGTCGCAACGAGCGAGATCGGTGCCGAAGCAACCACGGCCAGCACTGCCGCGCCGACGGAACCGGCAATCGAGCCGCAGACGACGACCGTCAACACGCCCGTCGCTGGCAATGGGAACGCCGGCAACAATGGGCAGGTGATCGAGCCGGCATCCAGCGGCGAGGCGACACCGGAAACTGCCGTTCCCGAACCGACATCGCCGGTTGAGGAGCCGGGCGGTGAGCAGCGGATCGAGCCGTCGAACAGTGGCGACAATCAGCGCCGCCCCACCCCGCAGCCGACGGACGGGACGGGTGGTCCCGCCGGAGTCATCGAGAGCGGAACGGCGACCGTCGCTTCGGAGGCGGGCGATCTGAGCTCCGCCGAGAGTCTCGGGAGCTTTGGCGGCGGCGCTGGCGACCGGCTGGTCTATGAGAATGGCGGTGTTGGTGTCTCCTCGGCCCCGGGCGTGGCGAATCCGGCGTCCTTCTTCGGGGCGACGCTGGCGGAGCAGCCGGGCACGAGCGGACAATCGGTCTTCGTCTGCCTGGGCGGTGGCGAATGCACCGATGCCACGAGCGCGTCGGCTGAGGGCACGCACACCGATGTCGCGATCGGCTGGATCGACTCGCTGATGGTCTACCAGCGGGACTTGCCGGACGGAACCGTGGAGTACCGGGCGGCCTTCATCGACCCGGATACGGGCGAAGCCAACGACGATCGCCAGTTGCAGAGCGGCGGCCCTGAACTCCGGCGGTCGGGGAACGTCTTCGCCTATGGCGGCGGGCTCCTGGTCGAGAGCAGTGGCGGCTGGGTGATGGTCTGGGACGACCATGCGCGCGCACTGGCCGCGGCCGAGAGTTCCAGCCCCCGCTCGCTGGTGCGCATCTACGAGAATCTCGGTCTCGTCACCTACGTCACAAACGGGCAGCTCGTGCTGCAGGGGATCGACGACGGCTCGGTCACGACCCTGCCCTTCAGCGGCGTCGACTACGATCTCTCGCCGGGTGGCGATCAGGTGGTGGTGAGCACCGGAAGCGGCATCGAGCTGCTGGACCGTGGGGGCAACGTAACCGGCACCTTCGCCAATGCCCAGGGCATCGCGACCGGCAGCGTGCTCTGGATGCCGGATGGCACGATCGATTTCGTCGATCAATCGTCCGGCCAGATCCGTTCGATCCCGGTAGACGACGCGACATCGTGATCGGGGAACGGGAGAGCAGGAGTCCACCCGGGTGGAC
>JBARWF010000045.1:0-34159 GCA_049646645.1 Thermomicrobiales bacterium | reverse complement strand
CTTCCCCCACGAGGCATACTCGGCGATACTGTCGCCAGGTGCCACTGCTGGCGACAGCAAACGGGCAAAATAGCCCGGTGTGGCGCCGTCGCACCCCGTCCGAAGACGGGGTGAGGATTGAAACGGGGTCCGGCGAATCGTAGAACCGGCCGTTGGTGGTCGCACCCCGTCCGAAGACGGGGTGAGGATTGAAACACGGTGCGGTACATCAATGACGCGTCGCGGACGAAACGTCGCACCCCGTCCGAAGACGGGGTGAGGATTGAAACATTGCCGCCTCGCCCTGCTTGGCGTGCTCCTTGGGTCGCACCCCGTCCGAAGACGGGGTGAGGATTGAAACCACCGTGGCTCCGCCGCCAGATGTCGCCTCCTTGGGTCGCACCCCGTCCGAAGACGGGGTGAGGATTGAAACAGCGCGGCCGACGGCGGCGGTTCGATCGGTTTCGCCAGTCGCACCCCGTCCGAAGACGGGGTGAGGATTGAAACCAACGGCCAAGGAAGCCATCCACCGAACGGATCAGTGGTCGCACCCCGTCCGAAGACGGGGTGAGGATTGAAACCCCGCGTGGTCGTCTCCTCGGGAGGGCACGGATCACCGTCGCACCCCGTCCGAAGACGGGGTGAGGATTGAAACCACGCAGCAGAGACGGCGCTTGTGCCACTGAAAGGGTCGCACCCCGTCCGAAGACGGGGTGAGGATTGAAACCACTAAGCTTACCGCCAATGAAGTCGCCCATCTGGCTGTCGCACCCCGTCCGAAGACGGGGTGAGGATTGAAACGTTGTAGGCGTAGAACGCTCCTGACGACTGATTGGTCGCACCCCGTCCGAAGACGGGGTGAGGATTGAAACGTCCACGGTCCGTGCGCCTCGGGGATGCAGCGCACGATGTCGCACCCCGTCCGAAGACGGGGTGAGGATTGAAACTGATCGAGCACATGCTGATCGCGAACAATCTCTGCGAAGTCGCACCCCGTCCGAAGACGGGGTGAGGATTGAAACACGGAGAACGCGACCGTGATCTACGGAGGGACGCGGTCGCACCCCGTCCGAAGACGGGGTGAGGATTGAAACGTTTGCCGAGCAGCAGTACAGCGGACTGCTGGTGGGTCGCACCCCGTCTTCGGACGGGGTGAGGATTGAAACAACAACTACTCATGCAGTGTGGTCATCTCAGTCATCGTCGCACCCCGTCCGAAGACGGGGTGAGGATTGAAACACGACGTTCGGGGTCACGCGCGCCGATGTCGAGAACGGTCGCACCCCGTCTTCGGGCGGGGTGAGGATTGAAACTGCGTCCACGGTCGCCGTGGGATCGTGTGCGGACGCGTGTCGCACCCTGTCTTCGGGCGGGGTGAGGATTGAAACGTCGGCGCCGCGAAGACGATCTCCCGGACCGCGCGTCGCACCCCGTCTTCGGGCGGGGTGAGGATTGAAACAACGTGGTCGTGACGTTGCTGGGCGTTGCGGGGGTCGGTCGCACCCCGTCTTCGGGCGGGGTGAGGATTGAAACGGGATATCGATCTTGAGGTTGTACTGATGCGGCGGTCGCACCCCGTCTTCGGACGGGGTGAGGATTGAAACCTGCTGGATCTCGGCCCGGAGCCGCTCGCGGGTCACGGTCGCACCCCGTCTTCGGACGGGATGCAACGTCGTGACCGACGCCATGACGAAACCTCAATCGCCCAGCGTTCGCTCCCAGACCCGGAGAGATTCGCTCGCCGGCCCAAAGCCCTCCGACCGCCCGGACTGCTCGATGAGGGCACGAATGCGCCGAACGAGCGATCGCCACACGACCCGTTGCTCCTCCGGTGTCACCGGGATGGCGGCGGGCAGACCGATCGCCAGCCGGTCCTCGAAGGCGGGGGAATACCCGTGGGTGAGTAACCACTCCAGCGTGCCGGCGCAGCGAGCAAGATGCTCGAGGTGGCGCACGACGGCCCACTGGTCGCCCCGGCGGATGTGCTTTCCGCCGATGAACGCCATCAGGAGCGCGTCTCGAATCGCCGCGTCGATTGCTGCCTCGAGATCCCGCGCGGGAAGGCGGGCGGCGACAGGCGTTCGCGGCACAGGGACACGCTCGAAGAGGAGCCGGGTTTGCCGTCCACGTGTGGCAGTGGACGCGGGTTGCCAGTACCAGTCGATTTGCTGGGGCCCCAGCTCGCCGTCGGTCCAGGTCAGGAGATAGGCCCCCTGAGGCGGTGCGTTCTGGGGTGCGCGAATCGCCATCGTTACCGGAACGATGGCGTTCACGAACGCCGACGGGTCAGCGATGATGCCCGGCAGCTCCCTGTCCTCGATCACCAGCCAGAGGTCGAGGTCGCTCCAGCGATCGGCGCTCCCCCGGCCTATCGAACCGGCCAGCCACACCGCCGTGACGCGTGGATCGCGCTGGACCGCCGTGAGCACGGTCGCCAGCAACGCGTCCCGCTCGGCGGCGTAGCAATCGGGGCTCCCAACCATCGCGAGCCTGTCCCTTGTACCAGAACTACTCCTCGTAGTGGTCGCGCCAACTATCCTGCGGGCGATACCCGAGCTGCAGCATCGCGTTGGTGAGATCCCACGGCCGGTCGGGGTTGTCCGAGATCGCGTAGTAGACGCCGTAGGGAACATCCGCCTCGGCCGCACAACTGAACGCCTGCGCGCAATCGCGCGGGCTCAGCCACATCGCACGCCCATAGCCCGGCTCCGGATGGGGCTTCTCCAGGAACCAGCCGATCCGCAGGGCGATGAACTGCAGCTGCCACTTGTCGTAGTAGAAGCGGCCGATATCCTCACCGAACGCCTTCGAGACACCGTAGTACGAATCCGGACGCTGCGGCATGTCGTTGTAGACCGGCCAGTCGCCGTTCTTGTCGTACATCCCCATCACATGGTTCGTCGAGGCGAAGACGACCTTCCGCACCGAAGCCAGGCGCGCCGCCTCCATCACGTTGTACATGCCGATGATGTTGGCCTGCAGCACGCTCTCCCAAGGCGCCGGTACCCGGGGATCGCCCGCGAAATGGAAGACGGTGTCGATGCCCTCCATGATGGGGATGACCTCATCCAGATTCGCGATCTCGGCGACCACGCGATCATCGCCCAGGATCTCCGTCGGCTCACGGTGGTAGTGAAGGCGCAGGTCGTAGCGATCCTTCAACTGCTTCGCCATGCTCGTGCCGATCGTGCCGCCGGCTCCGGTAATGAGCACCTTCCGCTTTGCGTCGTTTGCCACCTGTTCGTTCTCCTCGTGCATCGAAAGATCGTCAAGCCGGAACATCAGGACACAGCCAGGACATGATGCCGATCATGTCGTCTTCCCTGCCAGTCCGTGTCTCCCCATTCTCGCAAGCATCCGGCCGATGTGCGAGTCCCTTCAGGAATCGGGCCGGTGATCCTGTGCGTCGAGCGCGATACCCGCCGGTGCCTACGCGAGGTCGATGCCCATGGTGTCGTAGGCGAAGGTCGCGGGGAGACCGTCGGCCCGGAGTCGCTCGGCGAGGAGCCCCAGATCGTCGTGGCCCAGGCCGTCCGATTCCTCGATGTGGCTGAAGATAATCCGCCTGGCATCCAGGGCCCGCGCCAGCTCGATCGTCTGGGAGAACGTCGCTTCCTCGGCGAGCAGCGGATGGGTCGCCTCCAACCGCCGCTCGCCCGTGAAGGGGTCGATCTCCACGATACCCATGGGAAGCACGGCCAGATCCAGCCCCGCCAGATGCGCGGGCGGGGACCAGTTGTGCAGCTCATCGGGAGCGATCAGGACGCGCCGCGCTTCATCCTCCACAAGGAAGGCGTAGACATAGGTCTCGGCCAGCCGGAAGGGCGTCACCCGCACGTCACCGACCGTCACCTGCTCTCCATCTCGCAGCTCAATGATCCGGATCACTCCCTGATGCTCCAGAAAGGCGAGGTGATCCATCGTACCGAGCGTCCGCCGGAAATCGATCGCGACCTGCTCCGGGAGGTAGACATCGGTCGTGCGCGCCGCCGTCCACCCCCGGACATCGACGTTGAGCGATTCCCAGACCCGCCGGCCCATCACGTGATCGGGATGCCAGTGCGAGTAGAAGCAGGCCGCGACGCGGGCGACACCGGCGCGCACGAGCTGCTCCCGGCTCTCCTCGGGCGTATCGAAGAGGATGTCGGGCCCATGGATGAAGGTGCTCGGGCCGCTGCGGGCGTAGGGAATGCCCTTCGCCCGCGCCTCGACGCAGATGCGACACGCGCACCCGGCTCGCGGCGTCGCGAGCGCACCTCCGCTCCCGAGAATCTCGATTTGCATGGTGCCGTCCTTCCCAACTGTCCCGCACGCCGGTGATGTGCAGGCAACGCCCCGGCTAGTCGCACTAGATGACTTCCAGATCGTTGGCGTCGCCGATGGCCGGGAAAGGCGCGTGCGGCTCGGCCTGGTACCAGAACGAGGTCGAGGCAATGTCATCCTGCAGCGGCAGGTAGCGCATCTTCTCCTCCATCCGGGAGCGCCAGCCCAATGCCTGGATCGTCACGCGCAGGTTCTCCTGGAAGCGGATCGGATCCTGCACGTGCCAGCGGTACATGCCGAAGCGCTGCTGGCTCTGGTACAACCCGTCCGGCTTGATGACCTGTGGCAGCCCCAGGTACGGCGTGGTGTAGACGCCGTACTGACCCTGCGGGTGCTCGAAGTTCCAGGCGCCGCCGAAGTAATCCTCGGTTCCGGTGCCGCAGATGGTCGGAAAATCCGTATCCCCGTCCATGTAGAACTTGATCTCGCCCTCGCCCCACCAGCCGACGTTGTTGACGCCCCAGGCGATGTAGGTGCCGACGTACTGGCCCTGCCCCTGCACACCATCGAGCAGCGTATGAACGTCCTTGTAGGCGAGCGGGTTGGAGCGTCGCCACTGGGCGTGGAAATAGCCGCGATCCTCCGGAATCTCGGTCTCCGTGTAGGTCACCTGGTAATAGAAGCCGTTGCACTGATCGGGGGTCAGGTTCTCGACCGTGATCCGGGCATGCTGGCGGAACGGCATCTCCCAGTAGCTATTGAAGCCGCCCGCCGGGTTGACGGCAATCGGCAGCGACGCGATGTTGCAGCGCTGGCACCAGCCATTGGCGAAGAAGTCGCCCAGCGGCGTCTCGACCGATGGCGTCTCCTCGTTGTCCCAGTAGATGCGGAGTACCAGGCGTCGCCACCAGGTCGGGTGGACCGTCAGCCAGATGTGTTGGATGGCGGCGGGCCCATCGATCTCCGCCATGGTGATCGTCTCACGCGGCGCAATGTTGATACTGGGGGAGACCTTCCATCCCTGCCCGAGCTCACGGGCCGGAACGGCTCCCGTTCCCTCCGTCGCCTTGCCGCCCTCGCCCTTGGCGCCGGTGAAGTTCTCCGGGCTGATCGAGCGCGTCTTCGCGTCGGAAAGCTGGCTGAGGTTCCCGAGATGCATGCCGAGACCGTTGAATGCCATGCGATGAACTCCTTGTTCGGTACTATGGTGAAGAATCACAAATCGTTCGTAGGGTGCGACCCTGTGTCGCACCGATGGCCCGCAGGGCCATATCCCAGGTCCGTTGAACGACACGTCGACGCCGGATACCCCGGATATCGGGCGTCGCCCGATCGGTGCCGACGCGGCTGCTGACACAGGGTCGCACCCTACGAATGTGTCGGTCGCGCGTCAATCTTCTCATTCATGAATCGCGGTTGGTCCTCCAGTTCCGGTATGCGTTCGACTCCCGTCCGATACGCATCGACAGCGGCCAATCGGCCATCCTCCGTGTCCAGTTCGATCGTGATGGCCCCGGTCGTGGCTGCCGGGAAGGCGTGCACGCGGTGGCAGCCGATCGTGCCGGCATGCTCCACCAGCACCCGCCCGGTCTCCGCATCGAGCACGCGATGCCCCCCGACGCGTTGCCCGTCCTCGATCGCCTCTCGCAGGATCAGGTGGTCGAATGTAGCCGGCTCCGCGAAGGTCGCGGTGATCTCCCGGCCGCACTGTTCGAGTGAGGTGCGGAGGGGATGGGCAAAGCGGTCGCGCACGGTCGCCGCGAAGTCGAGCAGGCGGGCGCGATCGTGATCGTCGATCACGCCGCGCCGGTCGGGCGGGACGTTGAGGAGCAGATTCGCGCCGAGGCCGATCGAGCGGTACCAGATCGCCAGCAGGTGATTGACGCTCTTCAGCGTCGACAGGTCGTCCGGCTGCCAGAACCAGTGACGGCGGATGGCGACATCGCATTCTGGCGGCAGGTACCAGCCGCCACCGGGCAGCCCCTCGCGCTGGTCGGTGTAGATCGATTTCGCGGTCGCATCGACCGTGTACCAGCAGGGATCGGCGGCCAGCCCGTCCTCGTTGCCGACCCAGCGAATAGTCGGGCGCCCCATGTTGAAGATCATTGCCTCGGGCTGGTGCGTCTCCACCACGGTCATGATCGCGTCCCAGTCGTACGGGTGATCCTCGGAACCCGCTCCATCGAACCAGAGCTCCACCAGCGGTCCATACTGCGTGCAGAGCTCGGTCAACTGGCGCAGGTAGAACGCGTCATAGGCCGGCTGGTCGGTCGCCCAGCTCCCCTCATGCCGGTCCCACGGCGAAAGGTAGAGCCCCAACCCGAGCCCGGCATCGCGACATGCCTTCGCCAGCTCCGCGACGACATCCCCTTGTCCGTCACGCCAGGGCGACGAGCGAACCGAGTAATCCGTCGTTGCCGTCGGCCAGAGGCAGAAGCCATCGTGATGCTTGGCGGTGAGGATGATGTGCGACGCTCCAGCCTCTTTCGCGGTGGATGCCCATTGGCGACAATCGAGCGCGGAGGGGTTGAACCCCGCCGGATCGAGGGTGCCGTCGCTCCACTCCTTTCCATAGAAGGTGTTGATGCCGAAGTGGCAGAAGATGCCGAACGACCGCTCGCGCTGATACGCAAGCTGGGCCGGTGTCGGCCGCGCCTGGCTCGTCGTGCGTGTTGCCGCCGTGGCGGGATGTTCTGTCAAGCCCCAGTCCTTCCATCGTGCGGGCCGTGGTCGTGGTCGTGGCCGCGCTCGACAGTCGCTTGCCGCCGCCATTCAATCATGCTCCGGCACATCATGGTGCTCCCGGGAGACGTGATGCGGCCGAGGCCGGGGCGGCGCATGACTGGCGGTCCCGCAGTTCAAACTGGAAGACGATGTGACGCGACATGGCACGCTCGCCGGTAATACGTTGCAGGAGCAGGTCGACCGCATTCTGGGCCATCTGCCGCACCGGCTGGGCGAGTGATGTCAATGGCGGCTCGACGAGTTCGCCCCAGAACGGATCGTCGATCTGGACGAGGGAGATATCGGCCGGAACCCGACGCCCGGCGGCTTGCAGGGCGCGCAGCGTGCCGACCGTCATCAGGTTGTTACCGACCACGATCGCGGTCATTTCCGGGTGCTCCTCCAGCATGCGCCCGGTTGCCATCTGCGCCTGGTGAATGCGGAACATGCCGGTCACGACGTGGGGAGCGAGCCCACGCTGCCGCATCGCCTGCTCGTAGCCCTGCTGGCGGTCGATCCCGGTCTGGATATCGGGGCGGCCGGCGACGAAGCCGATGAAGCGGTGCCCCTGCGCGAGCAGGTGCTCCGTGGCGCGGCGCCCGGCGGTGATGTTGTCGGCGGTGACGGCGTCGGCACGTGGTTCCGACGCCTCGCGGTCGAAGGCGACGATCGGGATGCCCATGTCGAGCAGCTTGGCGATCGTGGAATCGTTGGGATCGGCCGGCGCGAGGATGACGCCCAGCACGCGCTCCGAGGCGAGCATCTCGAGGTAGGAGCTCTGCTTGCTGGGGGTCTCATCGGTATTGCAGAGCAGGACCCGGTAGCCCTGGGCGAAGGCGGCATCCTCGATCACGCGGACGGCCTGGGTGAAATGCGGGTTCTCGATGTCGGAGACCACGACCCCGATCATGTCGGAGGATTGACGCCGCAGGCTGCGGGCGACGCGGTTGGGCTGGTAGCCGAGCTCGCGGATCGCATCGAGCACGCGCTGTCGCCGCTCCTCCGAGACGCCGCGATCGGCATTGAGGACGCGGGAGACCGTGGCCGAGGAGACCCCGGCGCGCCGTGCGACATCCTTGATCTGAACCTGTGTCACCGCACCCTCGCTGTGTAAACGATTTCATCGTCGTGCAGATACTACCCGATTCATCGATTTCGCACTATCTCTCGCGGCCGGCGCCGTGGCCGGGATGCGGCTCCGCGGATCGGTGCGGGAGCGAGGCCCGGTTTCCCTCCAATCACGCTATGCCCAACACACTCCATCCCGGACGATGAAGGGACGTCCGTGGCATGCGTGCCGTTTTCCCCATAATCGCGGCCTGAATCCTGCGCGGGCAATCCCCGTGACGCCTCCACCAGGTGAGACGAACGTGGGTCATTGGTTGAACTGATCGCCTTTCGGAGATCGGGGCGTTTGTGAAGAGAGGGAACCGTCGCTATCCGGCGCGCAAAACACATCCGTCGCGACGCTTGCGACCGACGCCCCGCGTCTCCCGAGCGCTGGTGCTGGCGCTTGCCGTCTCGGGCGTTCTGCCCCGAATCGCTTCCGCCCATACATCGCAGACGGTGGCACCCGCCGACCTGATGCGCTTCTGGAGCCCCGATCCCCTGGTTGTCGTTGGCGTCTTGACCGGGGGATGGCTCTATGCGCGCGGCACCGGGCGACTCCGGGAGGCCGGCGCGCGCACCGGACGCGGACCCGTCATCGGCACCGGCCGGATCATTGCCTTCTGGTGCGGTCTGCTCACACTGTTCATCGCGCTCGCCTCGCCGCTCGACACCGCCACGGCGACCGTCTTCTCCGCCCACATGATCCAGCACGTCCTGCTGATCGCTGTCGCGCCACCGCTCCTGCTGCTCGGCAGCCCCCTCACCGTGATGATGAACGGTCTGCCGCGCTCGTGGCGGCGTCCACTGGCCCGCACCGGCACGCGACCGCTACCGGCTGTCGTGCTCGGCTTCCTTACCTTGCCCGCCGTGGCGTGGATTCTGCACGCGACCACCCTCTGGCTCTGGCATGAGCCGGCGCTCTATCAGGCGGCGGTGCGTCACGAGGGGATCCACCTTGCCGAGCACGCGACGTTCGTCATCACCGCGCTGCTCTACTGGTGGACGATCGTGCCCGCCAGCCGGACGGCGAAGAACAGCCTCGGGCCGGGCATGGGTATCCTCTCCGTCTTCGCCATGGGAATGCAGGGAGCCGCCCTGGGGGCCTTGCTGACCTTCTGGGGCGGGGTGATCTATCCCGTCTACATCGGACGCAGCGAACTCTGGGGCTTCTCGGCGCTCTCGGATCAGCGCCTGGCCGGGCTCATTATGTGGATCCCGGCGGGATCGATCTACGTGGTGGCAGCGCTCATGCTGCTGGGGCAATGGTTCCGGCTCGATGGCGAGCAATCCTCATTGCCTCCGAGTGCGGATCGGACCATTCGGGCGCAGGCCGGGGAGGCCGAACATGGACCTGCCGTGGTTGGCTGAGGACAACCGTCGCCATCGGAGCCGTCGTGGGGCGCGTGCCGATTCGGGGAGGAAGGAATGAGCAGACGACGAACGAGCGCACGCTTGCGTGGCGCGTTCCTGGCGCTTTCCGCGCTGATGGTGCTCACCGTCAGCGGCTGCACGCCGAATATGGACAGCTTCAAGACGGTCACCGATCGCGGCGACCACGTCCGCTGGCTGATGAGTCTCTCCTTCATCCTCTCCTTCATCATGCTGGCCCTTGTGTTCGGAATCCTCCTCTACTCGATGCTCCGGTTCCGCAAGGGGGCACCGAGCAAACGCGAAGGCAACACGCGGCTCGAGATCTTCTGGACCGCGACTCCAGCCCTGCTGCTCGTGGTCCTCTTCATCCTCTCCGTCCGCACCATGAACGCCGTCTCCAAGGCGCACCCCGCCGAGAATGATGTGCTCACCGTCCGCGTCATCGGCAACCAGTGGTGGTGGGCGTTCGAGTATCCCGATCTTGGCATCACCACCGCGAATGAGTTGCATATCCCCACTGACCGCCCTATCAGGCTCGAGCTGCTGAGCAACGATGTCGTTCACAGCTTCTGGGTGCCACAGATCGGCTGGAAGCTGGATACGATCCCCGGTCGCACCAACATCATGAACTTCACCGTCAAGGATGCGGGGACCTTCGACGGCGCCTGCGCCGAGTTCTGCGGCGCCCAGCACGCCTGGATGCGTATCCATGTCGTCGCCTCGCCAGAAGCCGATTTCGACGCCTGGAGCAAGAACGAGGCACGACCCGGCGCGGAGCCCTCAAGCCTGATCGCTCGCGACGGGCGGCAGACCTTCCTCACCCAGAGCTGCGCGGCGTGTCACACCGTGGCCGGAACCCAGGCCCAGGGCAAGGTCGGACCGGATCTCACGCACTTCGGCAACCGCGCGACGATCGGCGCCGGTGTTCTCACCAATACACCCGAGAACCTGGAAGCGTGGCTGCGCGACCCCAAGCAATACAAACCCGGCATCCTCATGCCCGGCTTCGACCGGTTGAGCGATGAGCAGATCCAGTCGCTCGTTGAATATCTGGAAGGGCTGAAATAACAATGGCGACGATTGCAAAGAGCCCCACAACATCCGCGACGACTGCCGCGACGGGAAAAGGACGCGCGGGTGGAGTCTACGGCTGGATCACGACGGTCGATCACAAGAAGATCGGCATCCTCTACATCGTCGCGGCGACGATCTTCTTCATCCTCGGCGGTCTCGAAGCGGTGGTAATGCGCCTCCAGCTCGCGCGTCCCGAGAGCACCCTGGTGACACCCGAAGGGTTCAACGAGCTCTTCACGATGCACGGTACGACCATGGTTTTCCTGGTCGTGATGCCGATGCTCTTCGGATTCGCCAACTATTTCGTGCCACTCCAGATCGGCGCCCGGGACATGGCCTTTCCCCGGATGAACGCCTGGAGCTTCTGGCTGCTCGCCTTCGGCGGATTGCTGCTCTACTTCAGCTTTTTTGCCGGCGCCGTGCCCGATACCGGCTGGTTCAGCTACGCGCCGCTCACCGAGAAACCGTTCTCGATGGGCCAAGGCGTGGATTACTGGATCCTCGGCCTGCTCGTCACCGGCATCGGCAGCATCGCCACCGGCCTGAACCTGATCGTGACCGTCGCCAAGATGCGCGCGCCCGGCATGAAGCCGATGCGCATCCCGGTGTTCACCTGGATGTCGCTGATCACCGGCTTCATCCTGATCTGGGCAATTCCGAGCCTGACCGCCGCGCAGGTCATGCTCCTCTTCGACCGCACCTTCAACACGGCCTTCTTCAACGAGGCGCGCGGGGGCGATCCGCTGCTCTGGCAGCACCTCTTCTGGTTCTTCGGCCATCCCGAGGTCTACATCATGGTGCTGCCGGCGTTCGGCATGCTCTCGGAGATCATCCCGGTCTTCGCGCGCAAACCGATCTTCGGCTACTCGTTCCTCGTGGGTGCCGGGATCGCGATCGCGTTCTACAGCTTCCTCGTCTGGGCTCACCACATGTTCGCCGTCGGCATGGGGCCGTGGGCGGAGGCGTTCTTCGGCGCGGCGAGCATGATCATCGCGATCCCGACCGGGATCAAGATCTTCAACTGGCTGGCGACGATCTGGGGCGGGCAAATCCGGTTCACGACCGCCATGAATTTCTGCCTCGCGTTCGTGGCCATGTTCACGATCGGGGGCGTGACGGGCGTCCAGTTCGCGCTCAGCCCCGTCGACCAGCAACTGACCGACAGCTACTTCATCGTCGCCCACTTCCACTACGTGCTCTTCGGCGGCACCTTCCTCGGCGTGCTCGGCGCGACCTACTACTGGTTCCCCAAGATCACCGGGCGCATGCTCTCCGAGTATCTCGGCAAGTGGAATTTCTGGACGATGCTGATCGGCTTCAACCTCACCTTCTTTCCGATGCACATCCTGGGGCTGATGGGCATGCCCCGGCGCGTCTATACCTACCCGGACAAGCCGTGGTGGGGCGCCATCAACCTGCTCGAGACCTTCGGCACCTTCCTGATCGGCGTCTCGATGCTGATCCTCTTCTGGAATATCTGGAAGAGCCTCCGTCAGGGCGAGGTCGCTGGCGACGATCCGTGGGATGCCTGGACGCTCGAATGGGCGACGACGTCGCCCCCACCCGCCTACAACTTCGCGGTCGATCCGGCGGTCAACAGCCTTCGCCCCGTGCGCGACGCCAAGGAAAAGGGCTGGACGCTCTTCCCGCCCGCGGGCACAGCAACTGAGGTCGCCGCCGCTGCAGGCGCCAAGCCGGATTTCCTGCAGCGCAGTTCCACGCCGATCCTCGGCATGCTGGTCTTCGTCACCTCCGAGATGGTCTTCTTCGGCAGCCTGATCGCCGCCTACATCACGTACTACGGGCGGGATTCCTTCCCGAGCGCGGGTACGGTGCTGGAATTCGGGAAAGTCGCCTTCTTCACCGTCTTCCTGATCGTCAGTTCGGGAACGCTCTACCTGGCGGAGTGCCGGCTGGACCGGCGCGACAACCGGGGCTTCCAGCGCTGGATGCTGGTCACCATCGCCTTCGGCATCATCTTCCTGGCCGGACAGATGTGGGAATACGTCAGTCTCTACCGCGACGATATCACCATCGACCGCAATCTCTTTACGTCCACCTTCTTCACGCTGACCGGTTTCCACGGTGCCCACGTCATCGCCGGGCTCATCATGCTCATCATCATCACCATCCTGAGCTTCAAGGGAGAGGTCACCAAGGAGCGCGATACCGGGATCAAGGCGATCTCTGTCTACTGGCATTTCGTGGACGCCGTCTGGATTGTCGTCTTTTCCCTGGTCTATCTCTGGCCAAAGATCTCCTGACGAACCGATACAGAGAGGAGGAGCGTGCACGATGATCGAGCACACCAGCAGCACAGAGCGACCACCCGCCGCGCAGGCCCATACCGCGGAGCCCTCTGCCCCGACCGATGACGAGCACTCGGTTCATCTGCCATCGCCCTCGGTCTGGCCCATCGTCAGCGCGTTCGGGGTCATGATGCTGAGCTTCGGGTTCCTGGCGGGATGGGTCTACGGGCTTTTCGGCGCCATCATCCTGATCATTGGTCTCTGGGGATGGGTCGGAGATATGCGCCATGAGTGACGCCAAGGAGATCAGCCGGCGCAAACTGCTGAACCAGATCTCGATCGCCGGGGTGGGCATGGCGACGGTCGTGGTCAGCGTGCCGATCGTCGCCTACCTGCTGAGTCCCTTCATCAAGGGGGAGAAGCGGGTGTGGCAGGACGTAGGCGCCGTCAACGATTTCGAGATCAACAAGACCGTGCAGGTGAACCTGCAGGACCCGTCGCCGTTGCCGTGGGCGGGCGAGACCGCCCTGACATCCGCCTGGCTGCGGCGCGGGACGAGTGGGTTCATCGCCTTTTCCGTCCACTGCACGCATCTCGGCTGCCCGGTCAACTGGAACCAGGGTGGACAGCTCTTCCTCTGCCCGTGTCATGGCGGCGTCTTCACGGCGAACGGCGATCCCGCGGGAGGGCCACCCCAACGGCCACTCCAGCGCCACCATGTTCGCGTCAACGGCGACCGGGTGGAAATCAAACCCGTTCCCCTGCGAGTGAAGGTGGTGTAAGCGATGGCGGACGAGAGAAACCAGGACAAGGACCGGGACCGGTCGCAGGAGCCCACAGCCGACACCCGACCGGCCGGCCGGGAGCCGACCCCGAAAACATCCGTGCCCGCCGACGCCGAGGTTCCGGGCGGCATCATCGTCGGGGTCGAGATCCCGCCGGAGGCTCCCGCAACAGTCTCCGAGGAAGTACACCCCAGCAATGCCTTCACCCGTGCCGGCCTGGCCGCATTTGACTGGCTGGATTTCCGCCTCGGGATCCGCTCGACCTTCGTGCCGATTCTCGTGCATAAATCCCCGAAGGTGAACTGGTGGTATGTCTTCGGCAGCGCCACCCTGATCGCGTTCGTCATGCAGGTCGTCACCGGCGTGGCACTCGCCTTCACCTACGTCCCGGCTCCGGATAACGCCTACCAGAGCATCGCCTGGATCACCCACGACGCGACGCTGGGCAGCGTCGTGCGCGGTATCCATTACTGGGGCGCGACGGCGATGGTGTTGCTCGTCTTCATCCACATGTGCCAGGTCTTCGCGTTCGGCTCCTTCAAGTTCCCGCGTGAGCTGAACTGGCTCAGCGGTGTCGTGCTGCTGCTGCTGACGATCGGTCTGGCCTTCACCGGGCAGTTGCTGCGGTGGGACCAGGATGCCTACTGGGCGGTCTACGTGATGGCCGAGCAGGTCGCGCGCGTGCCATTCATCGGCAACTGGCTGATGCAGATCATCATCGCCGGCGAGACCGTGGGCGGAAACACGCTCACGCGTTTCTATGCAACGCATGTCTTCCTGCTGCCGGCGGCAACATTCGCGCTGATCGGCATCCACCTCTACCTCGTCATCAAGCATGGCATCTCGGAGCTGCCGGTCCCGGGTAACCCCGTCGATCCGAAAACGTACGGTGAGGAGTACGAGGCGCTGCTGGAGGAAGAAGGTGAACCCTTCTGGCCCGATTCCGCCTGGAAGGACGTGATCGCCGCGCTCGCGATCGGCGCACTCGTGCTGGCGCTCGCGATCTGGCCCGGCCCGAAGCATCTGGGCGAGGTGGCCGACCCGACCCTTCTGCAGACATCGCCCCGGCCCGACTGGTACTTCCTCTCGCTCTTCGCGCTGCTCGCGCTGATGCCGCCCGGGCTGGAGGATACGCTCATCATCCTCGGGCCACTGCTGATCGGGCTCGTGCTGATTCTGGTGCCCTTCTTCGCGGGCACGGGCGAGCGACACTGGCGCCGCCGCCCCTGGGCCCTGGGGATCATCGCCTCTACCGTCGTGGCATTGGCTGTGCTGACCTATCTCGGGGATCAGGCATCCTGGTCGCCTGATCTCACACCGAAACCGCTGTCAGCGGACGTGATCGCGCGGGCTGACGCCGCCGGTCTGTCGCGCGGGTCGACCATCTTCCAGGAGAATGCGTGTATCAATTGTCACCGAATCGGTGACTCCGGCGGCACGAAGGGCCCAGACCTGACGACGGTCGGTGACCGGTTGACACAGGAACAGCTCGTCTGGCGCATCCTCAACGGGGGAAACGGTATGCCAGCCTATGGCGAGACCTTGAGCACGAGCGATGTCGACCAGGTGGTACAGTTCCTCTTGCAGCAGAAGCAAGAGCGGGAAGAAGCGCCGTAGTCGTGGAACTTCGCTGCCTATCGATCGTGAATACGATTACAAACGCGCTTCCCAGTGCGAACGTACGCGGCCACAACGCCTGCCAAATTGCGTCGAGCAGATGCGAAACGGTCTGGTTCCCTCAGGCGTCTTATTGACATGGCGGCACGGACCGCCTACTATCGTATACGTAGCTTGTACGTTGTACGTACACTTCGCCCCCGAGTCTAGTTGAGGGACCAGGTTCGGCAATGTTCTGAGAAGACATTGTGGGCGGAGTTATGCGGCTCGATGAACGACACCACGGCTGGATGGGCATCGACCGCGACCATTCATGGGGGAGAACGGGGATCATGACTGAAAACGAGCGACGGGCGCAGGATGTCTTGACGCGCGAAGATCTGGTGCTGCGGAGCGTCTCTGTGGTTGGCCTGATCGCCATGTCGCTGCTGATTCTGCTGATCGTGAATCCGTAACGGATCACCGGGAGCAGGGCACATCACATTGAACTGAAGCCGGGGCGGCCATCTCATGGGCCGCCCCGGTTTTCTTGTGTCTGGCAACGTGCCTCCGACATTTGGTCCTGGCTCCAGCGACGATGCGGGATCAGGCCCAACGCAGACCTTCCTGTCCTGCCCGGTGGCCCGGTTCCCCAGCCGAGAGGTTTCCGGATACGATGGAGGCATTCACGATGGAGCGGACGCCCTCCGCCTCATAACCGCATGACCGGAGCAAGGAGCAGACAGGCCGATGAGTACGTCCGAGTCCGTTGCCAAGATCCCCGACTACGCCGTCCAACCCGGCACCAAGGTCGACCTCGCCGATTACCCGACGTCGGAGAAGGGCCCGTTCAAGGACAAGGAGGACTCGTTCGAGGCGTTGCAGCACCATCGCCATCGCATCATCGACCTTCAGGAGCGTCTGTGGGCCGAGCACCGGCAATCGCTCCTGGTCGTGCTGCAGGCGACCGATACCGGCGGCAAGGACGGAACGATCCGGCATGTCTTCAAGGGCATCAATCCTCAGGGGTGCCAGGTCTGGTCATTCAAGCAGCCCAGCGCGGAAGAGTTCGATCACGATTTCCTCTGGCGCATCCAGCAGCACACGCCGGCCAAGGGCAACATCACCGTCTTCAACCGCTCGCACTACGAGGATGTACTTGTCGTGCGCGTGCACGGCCTCGTCCCGGAGAAGGTCTGGAAGAAGCGGTACGACCAGATCAACGCCTTCGAGGAACTGCTCGTGGAGAGCGGGACGACGGTCGTGAAGTTCTTCCTCCACATCTCCCGTGATGAGCAGAAGGAGCGGCTGCAGGCGCGGCTGGACGATCCTGACAAGCGCTGGAAGTTCGCGGTCGGCGATCTCGACGATCGCGCGCACTGGAACGCCTTCCAGGAGGCCTACGCGGACGCGATCGAGAAGTGCTCCACCAAGCACGCGCCCTGGTACATCATCCCCGCCGACCACAAGTGGTATCGCAATGTCGTCGTCGCGAAGACGATCGCCGACACGCTGGAGGCGATGGACCCACAATTCCCGCCGCCCCCACCCGATCTCGACGGAATCGTCATCCCTGACTGATCGCCGGGATACCGGAGAGGCAGTCACTCGTACGGGCGGACCCGTGTGTCCGCCCTCATGCTTTCATGAGCTTGCCCCTGCCGGAGAAGTGTGCCGATGAGCGCCCCCGGCAAGGCGTCTTGCGCGGATGGCGAGGGTCGACACGTGGGTCGACCCGCACGAATGGATGCGTCGAAGGCAGACGGCGTTATGCCTTGAGCGAGACCTGCACCTCGCCGTCGACGATGCGCACCGCGTATTTCTCGATCGCGACGACGACCGGGAAGGCGGTCGGCTCACCGGTGCGGATGTTGAAGGCGCCCCCATGCATCGGGCACTCGATCTCGTCGCCGCAGATCGTGCCGTCGGCGAGCGAGGCGTCCTCATGGGTGCAGACATCATTGATCGCGTGGAGCTCGCCATCGAGATTGATGAGGCAGACCGGCTCGTCCTCGACCTCCACGTACATCAGCTCGCCCGGCTCCAGATAGCCCTCCTTCGCCACTGTCACCCAGTTTTCCGTCATTGACTTTCCCGAAATCATGTTCCATCCCCCGGTCGTGGCTCGCGATCATGCAGAATATCAGCAGCAGGAAGATCGATCCTCAGGTAATGCCCGGATTCCTCCGGCCAGGCGTACATGGGTCGCAGCAGCGCGTGCCCGGGCAGCACTTCCGCAACCACGACCCGATCCCAGGATTCCGCCTCATCGACGGTGCGCGCATCGACCAGCGGTTCGGGCAAGGGACGCGGCACGCGGCACCACCACGGCTGTGCCAGCGACGCCATCGCCTCGCTCGTCACCCGGCGCTCGGCATCATCGCGCGATCCCGGTTTGCCCAGGCGAATCCCGAGAAGGTTCAGCGCCTCCCAGCGCGCATCATCGAGCTGGCGCAAAAAGCCGATGCGCTCGCCATCACCCGGACGGATAACGCTTACCATCCCGGTTTGCCAGTCGGATTCGCTCACCTAGATATCCTCGAGTTCGGCATTCGCGTGATCGATGCCATAGACACCAGCCTTGAGCACCTTCAGTCCCAGCAGGGCGCACTTGATGCGCGCCGGGCTGACGGGAATGCCGATCTCATCCAACAGCTCGTCTTTGCCGATCGCCTTCACCTCGTCCAGCGTCTTGCCCTCGACCATCTCGGTCAGGATCGAGGCGGACGCCTGGCTGACGGCGCAGCCACGACCCGAGAACTTGATGTCCGAGATGCGATCGCCGTTCACACGCACGTCGATTCGAACCTCGTCGCCGCAGAGCGGGTTGGTGTCCTCGTAGGAGAAGTCGTTCGGCTCCAGCGTCCCGCGGTTCTTCGGGTGCTGGTAGTGTTCGAGGATGATCTCGCGGTAGATGCTGTCGCCGCCAATGCTCATGATTGCGTATCCGTGCGTTTCAAGGCATCTCCGCTGATCCGCGCCGGCATGGTCTGCCCCGTCATCGTGCGGTAGACACCGTACAGTGCATCGACCAGCCGGTCGACATCCTCGGGCGTGTTGTAGACGTAGAAACTCGCGCGCGTCGTCGCCATCACGCCCAGCGCGCGCATCAGCGGCTGCGCACAATGATGACCAGCACGCACGGCGACATTATGTTCATCGAGAATGGCGGCGACATCGTGCGGGTGAATATCGCCAAGCTCGAACGAGATGACGCCACTCCGAAGGGCGGTATCCTGCGGGCCGAAGATGCGGATACCGGGGATCTCACCCAGGCGGTCCAGGGCATAGGTGCCGAGCTCCTGCTCGTGGGCCCAGACCCGGTCCATGCCAAGCTCGGTGAGGTAGTCGATAGCGACGCCCAGAGCGATCGCATCGCCGACGGAGGGCGTGCCCGCCTCGAACTTCGCCGGCACATCCGCCCAGGTCGAATGATCGAGCTCGACCTTGCGGATCATGCTGCCGCCACCCATGTAGGGCGGCATCGCATCGAGCAATGCCTTCTTGCCGTAGAGGACACCCGCGCCCATCGGCCCGAGCATCTTGTGCCCGGACATCGCGAAAAAGTCGCAATCGAGATCCTGCACGTCGATGGCGAAGTGCGGCGCGCTCTGGGCGCCGTCGAGCACGGCAATCGCGCCGGCGGCATGCGCCTGCGCGATCATCTCCTTGGCCGGGTTGACCGTGCCCAGGGCGTTGCTGACGTGCGGGAATGCGACCAGCTTTGGCTCCTGGGCCAGGAGTTCCGCATAGCGTTCCTGGTCGAGCACACCCTCGCCACTGATCGGCACATGCGCCAGGCGCGCTCCCCGCTCCTGCGCGATCAGCTGCCAGGGCACGATGTTGCTGTGATGGTCCATCTCGGTGATGACGACGAGATCGCCGGCCTGCAGGTTGGCGCGGGCCCACGTCTGCGCGACGAGGTTCAGGCCCTCGGTCGTGTTGCGGACGAAGATGCATTCGCGCGGCGAGGCGGCGTTGATGAAGGTCGCGACCGTGCGCCGGGCCGCTTCATAGGCGGTCGTGGCGACCTCCGAGAGATGGTAGACACCGCGATGGATATTGGCGTTGCTAGTCTCGTAATAGGTGTCGAGGGCATCGATCACTCGCTGGGGCTTCTGCGAGCTGGCCGCGCTGTCGAGGAAGACGAGCGGGAGCCGGCCGCGCTCGGGAGGGCGGGTCAGGATCGGGAAGTCGGCGCGGATCGCCGCGCCATCGAGCACGTGTGTGGTGTCCGGCGTCTGGCTGATTACGGCCATCATGCTGCTCCTTCGGTTTGTCGACTCGGGCAAGCGCCGCTGTCGCCTGGAGCGCGTCCCGCCATACCGGATGCCTCTCGACACTAAACCGTCATTCTGAGTGGTGTGTCCCCGTCGAGGCGACCCGTCTTCCATGTCATTCCGAGCGAAGTCGCAGACCGAGCGGAGGAAGTTGCTTGCATGGTCACCGCCTCCCCAGACGCCGCCGGGCCACGACCGGGTCTCCGCCCTGCGGGGCGCTCACACTCCCAGCCCCTGAGCCCGTGCAACCGCACCGGAGGGCGGGCATTGCTTCTGCCCACGACTTCCTCCGCTCGACCTACGGTCTCGCTCGGAATGCCAGAGCAAGGGCGACGCACTACCTGAGTTGGCCGGGACTGTTGGCATGCGCTCAACCATGGCGCCAACAAGCCTTGGAGGGCGAGCGGATCACATGACCCGCTCGCCGTCGCTCTCCGATTAGTACCCGACCTTCGCGGCGATCGCACCCTGGAGGAAATCCTGGATCTCCTCGACCGGGATGCGGTCGATCACGGGACGGAAGAAGCCCTCGACAATCAGCTTCTGCGCCTCGGCGCGGGGAATACCGCGCGCCTGCAGGTAGAACATGTGCTCATCCTCGACCTGCGAGACGGTCGCGCCGTGCGTGCAGCGCACGTCGTTGGCGCTGATCTCCAGATTCGGGATCGAATCGGCCCGCGCCGTGCGGCTCAGGATCAGGTTGCGGTTCTGCTGGAAGGCATCGGTCCGCTGGGCCCCCTCGTAGACCTTGATCAGGCCCGAGTAGACCGACCGCGCATGCTCCTTCATCGCGCCCTTGAACTCGAGGTCGCTGGTGGCATACGGCGATTCGTGCAGCTGCCAGGTGTGGTGATCGAAGAACTGATCGCCGTCACCGAAGAAGATACCCAGCATCTCCGCCAACGAGTTCTCACCGCGCAGATGAGAGCCGATCGAATTCTTGCTGAACTTCGAGCCCAGCGTCACCTGGAGCGACTTCAGCTCCGCGTCCTGTGCGAGAACGGTGCGCTCGGTCATGAAGTTGTAGACGTGGCGACCCCAGTCCTGCACCTGCACGTAACGAAGCTTCGCATCGTTGCGCAGGATCAGCTCGATCACACCGGAGGCAAAGGCCGCGTCATCCTGCGTCTCGGACTGGAAGGCATCGACGAAGAACGCTTCCGCATTCTCCTCGACGACGACCAGCGAATGCGTGAACGTCGCGGCGCCCTTGGCGCGGGCATGGGCGAACGCGCGGAACGGCAGGTCGACGGTCACGCCCTTCGGCACATAGAGGAAGGCACCCGTCTGCCAGAAGGCGGCGTGCAGGGCCTCGAACTTGCCGAAGTCCGTGGGAACCGCCTCCGTCATGAAGTACTGCTTCACGAGATCCGGCTGCTCGCGGATGGCGGTGTCGAGATCGAGGAAGATCACGCCCTTCGCCGCGACCTCCGGATCGACTTCGCTGTAGGCGGTGCCGCTGTCCTCGCTGACGATGATGCCGGCGCGGTGCTCGGCATCGCCGAACTGCAGTGCATGGGCCTCGGCCGAACCCTGGGTCAGCGCATCGAGGCTGTCGACGCGCTGGTCAACACCCGCGAAGGGGGCGAAGCGATCGAGCTTGAGCCGGCGCAGATCGGTGCGCCGCCACTCCTCATCCTGGCGGGTCGGCATCGGTAGGGATTCGTAGACCTCCCACGCCGCGAGCCGGGCATCACGCACCCAGTCGGGCTCGTTCTTCGCCTGCGAGAGGGCGATCACGGCATCACGCGTGAATCCGGTCAGGTCCGTACCCGCATCGAGCGTCGGTACGGCGTTGGTCTTGGTTGGTGCGGATACGTCCATAACTCCCTCAACGAATGACCGGGCGGGCGATGAGACCACGCCCGGATTCTCGGCTCGTCGGCCGCGCCGCCTCGCGGTCCCCGCCGGACGATTGCTCGGCCGGTGGAGACGCGCGAAGCCCTGGCTGTACGGCGGTCGCGATTACCCGACCGAGCCTTCCATCTCGAGCTGAATCAGCCGGTTGAGCTCAACCGCGTATTCCAGCGGGAGCTCCTTGGCGATCGGCTCGATGAAGCCATTGACGATCATGCTCATGGCTTCGGTCTCGTCGAGGCCGCGGCTCCGGAGGTAGAAGATCTGCTCGTCGGCCACCTTGGAGACAGTCGCCTCGTGACCGATCGAGACCTGCTCTTCCTCGATCTCCATGTACGGGTAGGTGTCGGTCTTGCTGGTCTCGTCGAGCAGCAGCGCGTCGCAGACGACGTTGCTCTTCACGCCCTCGGCGCCCTTGTGGACCTTCACCAGACCGCGGTAGGACGAGCGGCCGGTTCCCTTCGAGATCGACTTCGAGGTGATCTGCGAGGAGGTGTGCGGCGCGGCGTGCACCATCTTGGCTCCCGCATCCTGATGCTGGCCATCGCCGGAGAAGGCGACCGAGAGGACCTCGCCGCGCGCTCCTGGCTCCATCATCCAGACGGCCGGGTACTTCATCGTCACCTTGGAGCCGAGGTTGCCATCGACCCACTCCATGGTGGCGTCCTTGTAGGCCGCCGCCCGCTTGGTGACGAGGTTGTAGACGTTCTTCGACCAGTTCTGGATCGTGGTGTAGCGGACGCGTGCGCCCTCCTGCACGACGATCTCGACAACCGCCGAGTGGAGGCTGTCCGTCGAATACGTCGGGGCAGTGCAGCCCTCGACGTAGTGGACGTAGCTACCCGGCGCCGCGATGATGAGGGTCCGCTCGAACTGGCCCATGTTCTCGGCGTTGATCCGGAAGTAGGCCTGCAACGGCACCTCAACGCGCACGTTCTCGGGCACGTAGACGAAGGAGCCACCCGACCAGACCGACGAGTTCAGCGCCGCGAACTTGTTGTCGGCATACGGAATGATCGTGCCGAAGTACTGCTTCACGAGATCGGGATACTCGCGGAGCGCGCCATCCATATCGAGGAAGATCACGCCTTGCGCCTCAAGGTCCTTACGCAGGGAGTGGTAGATCACCTCGGACTCGTACTGGGCGCCGACACCGGCGAGGAACTTGCGCTCCGCTTCCGGGATCCCCAACTTCTCGAAGGTGTCCTTGATGTAAACCGGCACCTCGTCCCAGGTCTTGCCCTGGGTCTCGGTCGGCTTGATGTAGTAGTAGATATCGTCGAAATCGATCTCCTTGATGGCCGGGCTGCCCCAGTTGGGCATTGGCCGCTTCTCGAAGTGATCGAGCGACTTGAGGCGGAACTCCCGCATCCAGTCCGGCTCGTTCTTCATATAGGAGATCTCTTCGACGACCTTGCGCGTCAGGCCCTTCTTGGACTTGAAGACGTAGTCTTCCTTGTCCGAGAACCCGTACTTGTAATCGCCAATATCAACCTGTGCAACCATGAAGGTATGCTCCTCTGCTATCAGTGAGTCGCTGACCGGAATCCGGCCCTCCTGCGGTGCGGAACGCTAGGCGGGAGCCGCGAACTCGGCAAGCAGTTGCTCGTATCCCTTGGCCTCGAGCTCGAGTGCCAGCTCGGGGCCGCCGCTCTGGACGATGCGTCCCTCGATCATGATGTGGACGAAATGCGGCTTGATGTAGTTGAGCAGCCGCTGGTAGTGGGTGATCAGGACGAAGCCCATCTCCGGGCCGGCCAGGGCGTTGACACCCTCCGACACGACGCGCAGGGCATCGATGTCGAGACCAGAATCGGTCTCGTCGAGGATCGCGAGGGTCGGCTCGAGCAGGGCAAGCTGCAGGATCTCGGCCCGCTTCTTCTCGCCGCCGGAGAAGCCCTCGTTCAGGTACCGGGTCGCGAACGACTCGTCCATCTTGAGGACCTTCATCTTGTCGCGCATCAGCCGCCGGAACTCGCGCGGAGTGATGCCGCCGCCCTCGTCGCCGGCCCGCTCCGCGCGCGCCTTGCGCACGTTGGTGACCGCCATCCGGAGGAAGTTGGCCATCGAGACGCCGGGGATCACGGTCGGGTACTGGAATGCGAGGAAGATGCCGAGCTGGGCTCGCTCGTCCGGCTCCATCTCGAGGACATCCTCGCCGAAGAAGCGCGCCGATCCCTCGGTGACTTCATAGACGGGGTTGCCAGCCAGAACGTTGGCGAGGGTGCTCTTGCCCGAACCGTTCGGGCCCATCACCGCGTGGATCTCGCCCTTGTTGATCGTGAGATTGACGCCCTTGAGGATTTCCTTCCCCTCAATCGACGCATGCAGGTTCTCGATCTCGAACATGGGAACGTTGCTGTTGTCGGCCATAGCTCGTGTATGAAACCTCCCTGGGAATCGACCGCATCCGCATCGGATGGGCTGGTATCCCGCCTCCGCTGAGATCAGCGATGCAGGATCATGGACGCCGCTGGCACGACCTGACCTGCGGCATACGCGAACCGAACCGCCACCGCGATCTAGGCCGTTGTGGCGCGTGTCTCCGCCGCCTCGCGCTCCGCAAGCTGCGCGCAGGTGGGGCAAAGCCCGGTAAAAACCGTGTGGTGACTTGTAACCGTGAATCCGCTCTGCTCTTCCGCAACGTGTTCCGCGAGCAGGGCGACCGGAACTTCAACGTCGGCGAGGGTGCCGCATCGCGTGCAGAGGACATGATCGTGACGCTCGGTGCGCTTGTCGAACCGGCTCGCCTGGTCGGCGAACGTCAGCTCCTGGATGAGCTCATGCTCGGCAAGCAGATGGAGTGTGCGATACACCGTGCCGTAGGCGATCGTCGGATAGCGCCGCCGGACCCGCTCGAAGATCTCTCCGGCGGTGAGGTGCCCTTCGGCGGCCTCGACCTCCGCGAGGATGACCGCACGCTGGGTCGTGTTGCGATACGTTCGACGGACTCCCTCGGCAACCATGCTGTTCTCCTTGCGCCTGTGCTGTAAACCGACCCGTACCCGCCGCGATGACCAGCTTGTCCAGGACTCGCCCCGCTCATGCGAATGAGTCTCGTTTACAGGTTCAAAGTATAGCACGGACGTCGGACTTCCTGACAACGGAGCCGTCGCACGCCGATGCCTGCCGCCATTATATCCGATTCATGCACTCGGGTATGGTGGACCCACGCGAAAGTGCGATGCCCCTGCACGATTATCGACCGCATGATGCCCTCTAATGGGCCTTCGCGCCATGATCCGATCGACGATTCCCGTAGCGGCCGATTCGGCCACGATGCCTTCCGTAGCGGTCGACCAAGGAGCTTGTCCTGAGCCCGTCGCAGGATGTCGACCATCGGCCGGGGGTCGATATCGTGAGCTCAGGACAGGCTCGCCAAGTCCGTTCCCGCCCATGGTGCAGGCACGTTACCGAACGAAACCGCCTGGGTTCACTAGAGGAAACACTCTGCTGACGTGCCGTCTATGAGGAAGCGCTCACATGATCGCTGCCGTGCCATGCGTCCCATTCCCCTATGTCATTCCGAGCGAGGCAGAATGCCGAGCGGAGGAAGTTGCCGGAAGGAACCGCGCTCCGCCTAGTGGCCCGGTTGCCGCGGGACGAGGCATCGGGCGGAGGACTCGATGCTGCTGGCCCCGGTTCCCTGCCGCCGTGTGAGCCGGCGAAGCACCGTTCATGGCGCGAACTTCCTCCGCTCGACCTGCGGTCCCGCTCGGAATGACAACGGTGGCAGAGCGGACGCTCAACAGAAGCGCTCTCCCTGCCCTCCCGAGCAAGACCGGAGGTCACACAGCGGAGTGTTAGAAAGGAGCGACGAGGATTCCTCGCTCCTCTATCTGGCGTGACAGTGCGAGCGCCGGATCAGCGGTTGTCCCGCCACTGGACGAGCTCGCGCGCGAGACCGAAGTCAAACTCCGGCCCGGTCACGCTCACGGTGAAGTGAGTGACACCGAGGGCGATGTAGGCGTCGAGATCCTTCTGGGTCTTCGCGCTGATGCCGGTCGAGCGCTCGATCTCGTTCGGATCGCGCCCGACCTTGGCGCACCAGTCCGCCAGCACATTGGCCTTGTGCTCGGCCGCCTCCAGGTCCATCCAGGCGTGCCAGATATCGGCGTACTTGGCGACGAGCTTCAGCGTCACCTTCTCGCCGCCGCCGCCGATCAGCACGGGGATGTGCCCGTTGACCGGCCCCGGATTCAGCTTGGTCAGCCGCTCCTCGATGATCGGCAGGTCGCGGCCGAGATCCTTCAGCCGGCTTGCCGCCGTTCCGAACTCGTACCCATAGTTGAAGTAATCGCGCTCGGCCCAACCGGAGCCGATACCCAGGATGAAGCGTCCACCCGAGATGTGATCGATCGTGCGCGCCATATCAGCCAGCAGATTCGGGTTGCGATAGGAATTGCAGGTGACGAGGGAGCCGATCATTGCGCGCTCCGTGACCTCCGCCATCGCCGCCAGCTGTGTATACGCCTCGAAATGCAGGCCATCGGGATCGCCCGCCAGTGGGTAGAAATGATCCCAGTTGAAGATCGTATCGACCCCCAGCTCATCGGCCGCGAGCCACGCCTCCCGATGGCGGGCGTACTCCGCGTGCTGCGGCGCGATCTGCACGCTCACCTTTACCTTGTTGGACGAACCAGGGTGTGTTGCTGCTGTCACGCAGTCGTGTCCTTTCCGAAAGAACGTGTTGAGAAGTAGACAGGGCCGACGCATCGATCCCGGCACAGGGCGAACCGTGTGGGAGCCACGTCGTTACCCCCCCGATCATGATCGCATGATGCACGCCCGGGCGGCTCCCCGTTCAGACAGGAGGCACCCACCGGGACGTGCCGGCCACCTCCCCGCCTGGCGCGGGAGGCGATACCGGCTTTCCGCGCTGTCACCCGGCCCGCAATGGGGCATCCTCTCGTGGCACGCGCACCTAGATGCTTTCCGAGGTCTTGCCCTTCTCCTCGGCCGCCCGGCGATGCCATTGCCACGGATTCGGGCCGCGCGCATCGTCCGCCTCGACCGGTCCCTCGGAAGCAGCATCGCCGTTCATGGCGCCGCCCTCCGGTAGCGTCTGGTCGTCCGATACGGGGTAGACCGGACTCTCGGATTGATGCGGGAACGCTCCGGCGTCCGCTTCCACGGCGGTATCGTCTTCCCGCGCCGTGGCCCGCGCCAGCATCCAGCGCCACCCACCCGACAAAGACGGCGACATGTCATTCAGGTGCCGGGCGTTGAGCCAGTCGGTGAGGATCACCTGGATCGCCGCCGCGATCGGGATCGCGAGCACCGCGCCGACGATGCCCATGAACTGCTGCCCGGCAAGAATCGCGAGGAAGACGGCAAGCGGCGAGAGCCCGACCGCTCCCCGCATCACGCGCGGGACCAGGAACCAGTTCTCCAGCGTCTGCATGGCGATGATCACGATCGCGGTCATGAGCGCCTTGTCCCAGCCCACGGTCAGGGCCAGGATCACCGCAGGCACGCCGCCGATCCACGGCCCGACGATCGGCAGGATCTCGGTCATCCCCGCCCACAGGCCAAGCAAGGGCCAGAACGGGAGATCGATGACGCCGTAGCTGATGGTCGCGATCACGCCGATGATCAGGCAGAGGAAGAGCTGCCCGCGCATCCAGCCGCCGACCTTGCTTTCCACATCCCGCCAGACGCGATCGACGCGCCCCTGGGATCGCTCCGGAAGCTGGGCGATGACGACCTTCCGGATCAGCGACTTCTCCAGCAGGTAATAGAAGGTAATGACGAGCAGGCTAAGGGCGGAGACGATGCCCGTCCCGACCGACATCACATAGGGCAGCACGCGCTGTGCCGTATCGGAGGAGACGCCACCAGCTGGCTCGTTGAAGAAGTCGAGCGCGCGTTTGAGCCCGTCGGCACCGACACCATTGAGCAACGGATTGGAGCTTGCAAGCCAATCATGCCGGAGCTGCCGGATCTGGTCCGGCACCTGTTGCCGGAAGGTATCCGCCTGATCGGTGATCACCGGCACGATCGCAATGATGAGGAGTGCCATCCCACCGATGATGACGACATAGACCAGTGCGATCGCCGCCGGCCGGGGGAAATGGCGCCGCTCGAGCCAGGCGACGGGCCCTTCCAGGATCGTGCCAAAGAGCAGCGCCAGCAATCCGAGCACCAGCACGATCTGGATTTGCGTCATGATCCAGAAGAGCAGCAGCACCAGGAAGAGCGAGACGGGGGTCAACCCCGGGCGCCATCCCGCACCGGAATCGCCGGGCTCCGGAGGACTCGCCCCCAGTTTTCCTCCAGAATTCGTACTGGGCATGACCATGTTGACGATGCTCTCCTCACGACTGATGGGCGGCGCACACCGGACCCGGACGCCGATGATGGCATGCGCCGGTTCTGCCAGCGAACGGGACGATCATTCCCGCGAAATTCTCCCGCAGATCGCGGCAATCACCGGGCAAGCACCAGAAAAAATGACCGTGCAAAGCCGGTTGCCGGATGCTAACTGTACCGCACGGAACACCCTAAACCGGCCCGGCTCATGGGCCGGACGCGATGAGGGCCCGGCATCGCGCCGGGCCCTCATCCTTCGTTCTCCATCCGACGCCTGCAGCGGGTGCGGTCAACCGCTTGTACGTCGTGAATGGTGCAGCGGCGCCTATCCCGCGGAAGCGGAAGCGGTCGCGCCCTGCACCGGCACGGTTCGCCAGTACTTCTCGTCCAGCGGATTCACCGGGCGGCGCTTCTCGTGCGGCGGGACGGTGCTCCACGCCGTCGAGAACGAGAAGTATTCACGGCCATTCACCACGACCCGGCGCGAGGTGCCGAACGGCTGGGTCACGGCGAAGATCTCACTCGGCGGGCGGGAGACGAATTCCGTCTGGAACCATCCATGCTGCGGGCATTCGCCCGCGTGGAGCTGCCAGGTAACACGGGCCGCCGCGCTTCCGAGATCACGAACGATCACATTCTGAAGAGCCTCACCGCAAATCGGGCAATGCATCGGCGTGCGAACGCGGATTCGATCGCGGGTGCGGGACACGGGTGCGGGCTGACTCATCTCTGTACCCTCATATATTGACCAATCGACTCAGAACTCGCGCTGGTATCTTCGGCACATTGGGCCCAGTGTCCTGTCATGCCCAATCCGGTGGAAGGGAAACGTGCAGACGGGGGAGAACGGGAAGCAGTACCGCGGATCGATTCGAGTCATTCAGGGGTGCCGCGCCGGCACCATGGTGCAAGGGGCGATTGTCGCCGATGTCAAGCCTAGTCTAGCAGTTCTGCATCATGATCTTCACCTCGATGCGAGCGTGATTGCCGAGCGGAGACCGGGAGGGAGTGCCAGATGCCCCCGGCAAACACATCCCACGCAAGAATCGTGCATGCACGCCATGCCTGAGCCCGGCTGGCGTGATTCGTGCGCGTGGCTGCACCGACGGGCAAAACGGCGACGCCTCCCTGCGAACGGGCTTCACGATCGCGTCTCGCAGGGGCTCGCGGCCACGCCCGACGCACCACACATGTTCGCGTGCCGGCAGCGCGCACGAGACAATGGGAGACAGCACCATGGCAGAGGCACCGACGACGAGCACCACGGCCGGAAACGCCGATACCTCAGCGGCATCTGACTCTCCGCACGAGGATCTTCTCAGCGCCCTTATCGGCACGTACCGCGAGCTCAACCTCACCATCCGGCCACTTGCGGAAGCGCAACTCACCACCGCGGACGCCGGGACATCGATCCACGAGGAAATCGCCCACCTCCGCGAAGAGGAGTTTGTCTTCGCCCAAACTCTGAAGGAGAAGCTCACCGGGGTCGACACCGGGGTCGAGGAGCATAAGACCCCGGTTACCGACACCAGTTCCCCGGATGTCACGACGGCGATGTTGATCTCGCAGTTCGGCTCGGCCCGGGAGACCACGCTCTCGTTGCTGCGCGGCCTGGACGATGCCGGCTGGAGCCAGCCGTTCCCGGATGGCAAGCCCCTGCTTGACCATGTTCAGGCACTGGTCGCCCGCGACAAGAAGCATCTCGACCGGATATTATCGACCGTGAAGAGCTAGGAGCGGAGCAGGAGCACGAGATCGATGGCGCGCGGCACAACCCCGGTTCAAACGCTGACATCCCTGGAATGGTACCGGGAGGCACTCAACGAGGGTGCCGATGGCCAGGGCGCCTTGCGGTGGCTGCGCGGCTGGCCCTTCCTGCGAGCGCACATCTCGCTCTATGCGCTGGCGATCGTCGCACTGTTCGCCCTCAACCTCGTCCGGTCGCCCGGCTCGCTCTGGATCGATAACGTCGCGCTGGCCTGGGCGGCGCTCCTGGTCGTGCATGCCGCTTGCGCCGGCCTGATCTGGGCAATCGGCCTGTTGCGCGAGAGCGAGCGGGAGGAGGCGCGCGACCAGACCTGGGCCGTCGCCCGCCTGCAAGCTCCCCGGAACGAACCGCAGGAAGCGGAATACCGGATGGCGGTCGCGGCCGAGGCCGCAACCGCGGAGAGCGCTCCCGACACACCGATCGCGGCGGAGGTCCCAACCTGGCAGTCCGCAGCCCCCACGCCTGCGGCAACGGCACCCCCACCGTCGGCCGTGCCGGAGACAGCGGCGCCGGCAACGGATGCTTCCACCGTCGAGCCCTCGCCACCGGCCAAATCGTCTCCGTGGAGCGGCTGGGAACCGCGATCGCCGGCCGATATCGCGCGCGAGGCGGAGGCATCGCAGGAACGCGCCTCATGGAAGGAAGCGGCGGCGGCGGCCTGGCTCGCGCGGGAATCGGATGTCACCGCGCCGGATGCCGCCCCCTTCAACGCGCGGGGGAATGACGACCACCCCACTACCAACGCTACACCCGGCAGGGACACACGGACTTCATGAGCGAGATCACCCGCGACTTCACCGTTGCCGTCTTCGTGGTGCACAACCGGCATCTCGTCCTGCACATTCATCAGAAGCTTCAGCGCTGGCTGCCGCCCGGCGGCCATATCGAGCCGAACGAGTTGCCCGACGATGCGGCGCGGCGCGAGGTGCTGGAGGAAACCGGCCTCGTCGTCGACCTGCTTGGATCGCCCGGTCTCCCCGAGGATTTCCCCGGCCAGCCCCGGCAACTGATCCGGCCCGAGGGCATCCAGGTGGAGTCGATCGCGCCCGGTCACGAGCATATCGATCTCATCTACGTGGCACGACCGCACGGTCTCTCCGCCGATGCACCGCTGCCGCCACTGATGGACGGCACGTGCTGGATCGCGGCGGATGAGCTCGACACGCTTGCAATCACGGAGGAGATCCGCGCCTGGTGCGATCACGCGCTCGTTGTGGCCGCGCGCGCATGAGTTGCAGGACTCCCGAGACCATTGCCTGGCGCTGGACCGATGTCATCGACCCCGGCTGGCCTGATCGTCACTGGACTGGCGAGTTCCTGACCGCTGACGACACGACGTGGTACGCACGGATCGACGGCGAGGGGCGTCCCGATCTGCCGCCGGTCGTCATGATTCACGGCCTGGTCGTCTCCGGCGCCTACTTCCGCCCGGTCGCGCGACGCCTCGATCAAGCGCTTCGGCTCTACATTCCCGACCTGCCCGGCTTCGGCCGGAGCACCACGTCGATCAGGAACTGGTCTCTTGCCGATTACGCCGATGCGATCGCATCGTGGATGCACCTGCATGGGCTGAATAACGCCGTACTGGTCGGGAATTCGCTCGGGTGCCAGATGATCACCCTGCTGGCCGTCCGGCATCCGGAGCTCGTCCGCTCGCTGGTGCTGGTCGCCCCGACGATGGACCCGCAGAGCGATTCACTGGCGGAGATCGCGGCACGCGCGCTGATGGATGTTCCCCGCGAACGGCAATCGATCTGGCAGATCTGGATTCCGGACTTCTTCCGGGCTGGTCCGCGCCGTGCGCTGCAGGCGCTCCTCGCCGGAATTGATGACCACCAGGAGAACCGGTTGGAGTGCATCATGCAGCCCACGCTGGTCGTCGGCGGCGAGGACGATCCGATCATCTCGGTAAAATGGGTGCGAAGGATGGCCGCCCGCATTCCGAACGGCGAGGCCGTCATCCTGCCCGGCGCGGCGCACGCGATGAACTACAGCGAACCCACGGCCCTCGCCGGCGTGATTCACCGCGCGATCTACTCCACGCCCTGAGCTTCACCCGGAAGCCCCAAGATCTGTCATTCCAGCAGCCGCGTCGGCACCGATCGGCTGGAGGCCGATATCCAGGCATTGGTGGATCGACGATGACGATGCCTCCACTGCGTCTGTCATTCCGAGCGAGGCAGAATGCCGAGCGGAGGAAGTTGTGTGGAGGGGCAGCGTCTCACCTTCCAGCGTGGGTGCCCCGGACCGGGCGTCGCACGCGACGCGCCTCGCGGCACCGGCCAGTCCGTGGGACGGCACGGAGGAGACGAGCCGGTCGTTGGGGAGCAGCTTCCTCCGCGCGACCTGCGGTCTTGCTCGGAATGACATCCGAAGGGGGCCTGCAAGGCGATGCGTCTCTGAGCGGCGTCCTCTGCGCGACCTGCTTTCGTGCTCCGGCGCCGCTGCTGGAATGACCGGTCTCCTTCGCTCTTGCCCTTCCGCACGTCGCCACCCCACGAAAGGTGTCCGTACGGTACAATCGGTCCATCAATGGAGCGGAACGCGCGCCGACTGCGGGCGCTCATCACCATGGACGAGTCATGACAGCATCCACATCTCCAATCTCTACGCCCATTCCTGAGACCATCACGATTCCCGAGCCCCCGACCGCGCTCGACCGCTCCCTGCTCTTCCGCTCCGAGCCGCCAACCGTGACGTTGCTGCGTGACGAATCCGCCGCGCACCCGTTCGCGGTGACGATCGCCGCCGCCTGGTCGTGCTATGGCGTGAAGCCAGCCAGCGCCGCCAACGTGCTCAAGCTCGTCTACGGTCCGGAGCCGCAGAACCTCTCGCCGGAGAAGGCCGCCGCCCGCGCCGAACGCCGCGAGCGCGCGATCAAGCTCTACGCCGATCTCTTCGCGGCCGGCCATCACACCACGTTCCAGCATGCCTCGTTCACGTTCGTACTCGATAACGTCTCGCGGCTCGCGATCTGGTCGTTCTTCCACTCCCACCCCTACTACAACTCGGAGCAGGTCTCCCAGCGCTATCGTGAGGTCTCCAGCGGCACAATGATCGCGCCCGACCTGCCGGAGCACCTGCGCGGCGTCTACGATGCCGCGATCGCGCGCAGTTTCGCCGGCTACCAGCGGCTCACCGAGATCCTGACACCGGATTTCGAGCGCCGCTACGGGCAGGTCTTCCCCGCGCGGGTCAAGGCGAAGGGCGAGAGCGCCGTCGCGCGCGTGGCCGGATCGGTCCAGAAGCTCGCGCAGGAGGTCGCCCGGTATGTCCTGCCGCTCGCGACCCCGGCGCACCTCTACCACACGGTGAACGGCCTCACCCTGCTGCGCTACTACGTCCTCGCGAACCAGCCCGATGTGCCGCAGGAAGTGCGCTACATCGTCAACCGGATGGTCGCCGAGGTGCTGGCGGTCGATCCCTACTTCCTTGGCGGACCGGGGCATCCGCTCGATCTGCGCGTCCTCAGCGCCGACCAGACGTTGGAGGCCGAGGCGTTCGCGAACTGGCGGCACAATATCCACCAGTCGCCGGACGACGCCGAGGCGTTCTTCACCGAATACGATGCCCAGCTCGATGGCCGGAACTCGCGGCTCGTCTCGTACAGCCCGGACGCCGAGAAGACGATGGCGAGTGCGATCCGCGCCGTCGCTGGCATTCCCAGCTCCCGGCTCAGCGACGCCGAGGCGATCGCGCAGGTGCTCGATGGCGCGAAGAATCACTATCTGGGCCACGCGCTCTATCTGGGCATGCATTCCAAGCTGATGCAGACCATGAACCATGTGCCGTTCACCTTCCAGAAGAAGATCAGCGGCGCCGAGGACGCCCAGAACCAGCGCCACCGCGGCACCCCCGGCTCCAGCCCGCTCCTGACCGCGCATCACCGCCGGCAACCTGACGTGATCGTGCCGTGGGCAGTGCGGCAGAATCCGGCGGCGCTGGCCGAGTACAACGAGACGATCGCGGCGATGTGGGAGGCGAAGAACGCGTTGCTCGACGGCGGTGCATCGCCAGAGACCGCGCTCTACCTGCTGCCAAACGCGCATCATGTCCGCTTCTATGAGAGCGGCACGCTCGCGAACTACTACTGGAAGTGGATCAAGCGGCTCTGCCTCGATGCCCAGCGCGAGATCTCGGACACCGCCGTGCAGGAAGTGATGCAGGTACGGGAGGTGCATCCGATCATCGGCCAGTATGTCGATGGCCCGCCGTGCGTGATGCGCTCCCGCAGCGGCGCGAAGCCGATCTGCCCGGAGGGCGAGCGCTATTGCGGGATTCCGGTCTGGCGCAACTACGCCCTGGACGACCTGCCGAAGAAGCGCGTGATGTAAGGCCGGTACCCGCCACATATCAGGTGCCTGAAGCACCGCCGAAGCAAGATTTCTTGACACGCCCGAAATGACGGCAAAAGGCTCCCGCCGTCATTTCGGGCGAAGTCGAGAAAATCTCTCTCGTGTCGATCCTTGGCGTTGACCTGCGTAACGCAGGACGAGTTTCACATGCGCATCATCGGGCGCGGGGTAGCCACCGGACGCGCTCGTGCGGTATGTTCTGCGCAGGCCAGGAGCGGACTGATGAGGGGCCCACACATATCCGGCGGCATCGCCACCCTCGTCCACAGCGACCGACAGCAGATTGAACAAACGGGACGTGAGCATGCAGGCAAAGAGGTTCGCCGACGTACAGCGCAGCAGTGCCGTTGCTTCGGGCGAAGCGCTGGATCGCCCGCTGGGTTCCCGGGCTGCCGGCGCCTACGACCGCGCAACCACCAGCCGCGGATTCCTGCGC
>JBARWF010000044.1:0-12354 GCA_049646645.1 Thermomicrobiales bacterium | reverse complement strand
CCCTACAGAAGCTCGTCCAGTCGTTCGCAACGTCACCGGTCGATTGGCAGACATCGTTTACCACCACGCTTCAGCAGCCGATCGATCAGGTGCAGGCTGCATGGAAGGACTTCCTGCCGCGCTGGTTCGCCTCCGGCTGGCAATCGAACGCGATCGACGCCTTCGACCTCGCGCCGGCGCAGGCACTCTTCGACCGGGGAGCCTATGCCGCCGCCGCCGATCGCGCCGGGCTCTCCCAGCAACTCTTTACCGCGCTCGGGGATCAGCAGCGGCTGGCGAAGGTCGAGACGCTACTTGCCCTCTGCGCGGTCGGGGTCCAGGCCGAGACGCTGATGACCGATACCCAGCAGGCGCTCAGCGATCACGATTACGCGCGCGCGCAATCCCTGCTCGTGCAGGCGGACCAGCAGTATTCGCTGTTGCCGGAGGAACACCGGCCAACAGCGATCCTGCAGACCTACCATCAACTCACCAATGACGGCCTGACCGCCAGCGCGCAGTTCGATCGCGCATCGAGCACCGCACACGACTGGCTCCGATTGCGATCCAGCCGCGCCGACGCTCTCGATTCCGGGACAACCTTCGCCCGGCTCGGCGATACGGCGCGCGCCGAGGCCGCTCGCCACCTGCTTGCGACAATCGATACGCGAGTGCAGCGCCTGGCGATGATCCTGGGGACGATCGCCATCCTGCTCGTCGCCTGGTTTGGTATCTGGATGTGGTCCCGAGCGCCACGCCGGTTCCTGTGGCCAGCCGCCACTGACCCGAGCCGGGAACAGCGCCGGAAAGGAGCGGGCCGATGGTCGTTCCGTCCGTAGCGCGGCGGCTTCCCGCTCGTGCGAACTCCGTGCAAGCCGCCCGTGAGCGGTGGCAAGCAGCTCGTATAGCCATCGCTCCCCGCAGTCAACGACTGGTGCGGCGAGCAACCGAGCATCCGCTGCTGCTTCTCTGGCAACTTGTGACGTTCCCGCTGTGGCTGGGGTCCGGCATCCCCACTCCGCCTTTCCCGAGCCTTCGCGGCAGCCTGACCGTAATCACCGACGACGCAGCTCCCGCCCGCTATCTCGCCGCGCACCTCCATGCGCTCTGCCGCCGCTTCTGGCTTGCCTGGATCTGCTCCGCGGTATTGCGCGGGGTGACGATCGGAACCGCGATAAGTGCCATCTGGGTGATTGGCGGGGCGGCGGGCGTTCTCGCCCCGCCTGGGATGCGCTGGATCGTGACTCTCATCATCGCCAGCGCCCTGCTTGGCCTGGGCTTCGGGTTGGTGACACGGCCCGGTCCCGTCCGCGTGGCGGCCATGCTCGACCGCACGTTCGAGCTCGATGAGCGGCTTACCACCGCCGTCGATCCCACACTGAGCGACTCCCGGATCGCCGATAACCGGATGCGCCGGCTGCAGCTTGCCGACGCCGCCAACGCATTTGCCGATATCCGTGCGGAGATCCGTGGCGTCGCGATCCTCCCCGTGCGCGAGGGGGTGCTCGCCGCCCTCGCGTTGATCCTCCTGATCGCGGCCCTGTTGCTCACGATCGCCGGGACGCGTATCCCGGCGACGTCCGACATGACGGTTCCCACTTTCATCCCATCGGCGGAGCGATTTGCCCGCCAGCAGCAGGAAGCCCAGGCCCAGCAGCAGGCAGCACTGGCAAAACCGCAGCCGCCAGCCAAGGCCGGCAGCGCATCGACCGGCAGCGCCGCCAGCGACCTCGCGACGGTCGGCCAGGCGCTCAGCGGACAGCCGGTCACGAAACCGGCCAGCGCGAGCATCGCGGCCGGCGACTACCCGGGTGCCGCCAAGTCCCTCCGCGACAATGCAGGAAAGGCCGGCGATCTTCCGCAGGACGAGCGTGACAAGCTCGCGGACGAGCTCGACCGTGCTGCATCCAAAGTCTCGTCGGACAACCCCGATCTCGCCGAGAAGACGAAGCAGGCAGCATCCGACCTGCGGGCGGGCGGCGAGCAGGCGACACAGGGGATGAACGACCTGGCCGACCAGATCGACAAGACCGGCGAAAAGGCATCCTCCGAGCAGAACGCGGCCGATCAGCAACCGGCATCGGCATCTTCGCAGCAGAGCGCACCGAGCTCGTCACAGCCGTCGTCGAATGGCACATCCAACAATCAATCCGCATCGGCGCAGCAGCAGCCATCGACCTCCGGTCAGCAACAGCAGGGGCAGGCACCGCAGCAAGGCCAGCAGTCGGATCCCGGCAGCGGGATCGCGGCCCAACCCGGCATCGGCAGCGACCCGCAACAGGGGGAAGCGGGCCAGCAAGGTGGGCAGCAGCAATCCGGCGACCAGCCCGCCAGCAGCACCCAAGCCGGAGCCCAGCCAGGAGCCGGTTCGCAGCAACCGGCCAATTCGGGCAGCACCAACGGCCAGGAAGGCGACACCGGCTCGACGTCAGCCGCCAATGGCGCGCAGGTCGGCGCCCCGTCCGATTCCTCGGGAACGGGTTCGGGCGATCGAGGCGAGACGACCGGTGGCCCCCCGGGCAAGACGAATGCCTCGCCGGGCACCGGATCCGGCGCGGGAGCGGGCCAGACAACCGGCAGCGCGAGCGGAACGGACGATACATCGGGTCAGTCATCGAGTACCGGCGGCGACCAGACCGGGCGCAAGACCGAGATCGCCAACCAGGGCAAGGCGGGCGATCCCCCACCGGCGCAAGGCACCCAGGGCGGAGCGGGTTCTGGCAACGCCAGCGCGCAATCGGGCGGTCAATCGCTCGTGCTGCAGGGGACATCCGACGAGACCGTCGGAGCCGGCAACGACACCGGTACCTCCAGTTCCGGCTCCGGGGCCGGTGCGGGCGTGGCGGCCGGTAACCAGACGCAGGGGCAGGTCGGCCCGGCGGGGCCCGACAGCAATCATGTGCCGGACGAGTACCGCGATATCGTGAAGAACTACTTCGATCGGGATGGGATCTCGCCATGAACGCCCCGCTGCGTGCTCACCGCGCTGAGTCCCCCGATCGCGCCGCCCCGGTAGCGAGCGCGCTCTACGATGAGACGACGCTCTCCCGCCTGCGAAACCTGGTGATCCACGCACACCGGCTCGCGGCGACCGGCCTGGCCGGCGAGCACCGGTCGCGGCGGCGCGGGCTCTCACCCGAGTTCAGCGACTTCAAGCCGTATGCGCCCGGCGACGACTTCCGCCGGATCGACTGGAAGACCTACGCCCGTCTCGATGAGCTCTTCGTGCGTGAGAGCGAGACGACCACCGAGTACGACATCCACATCCTGATCGATGCGAGCCCGTCGATGGACTGGACCAGCGACGACGACGGGCCCACGAAGCTGCGCTATGCGCTGCAGCTGGCCGGAGCGATCGCCTATCTCTCCCTCTGGCATTTCGACCGCGTCACGATCGGTTCGCTCGCAGCAAGGAACCCGCGCCGGCTCGGCCCGCTCCAGGGGCGAAACCAAATTTTGCCCGCCTTCCGCTTTCTGGAGGGCCAGGCCAGCGCACCGGGCGCAGCGGTATCGTCCTCGATCGAACGTTATGTCCATGAAAAGTCGCGACCCGGAATCCTGATCGTCCTCTCCGATTGCCTCGACGACGACGCGCAAGGACTCGAGCGTGCCACCCAGCGACTGGCGGCGCGCGGTTGGGAGACCTGCCTGCTCCGGATCGAGGACCCGGCCGAGCGCGACCCCGCCCTCCTGCTCGATCCGGACACCAACGTCGAACTGGCCGACAGCGAGGCCAGGGACCGCCTTCAGGTCAGCGGGAACGAGCGTACGCTTGCCAGCTACCGGACGGATCGCCGCGCGTGGGCAGACGAGCTCGCGACCCTCGGCACCGGCAGCCAGCGGTTGCACTACCTGACCGTCGCCACCGACGAGCCGGTTGAATCGGTCGTCTTCTCCCGCCTGCGTATCCTGGGTGTGGTGCACTGATGAACGGCACCTGGGGATTCCTGGCACCACTGGGCCTGCTCGCCGGTCTCTCGCTGGCCGCAATCGTCCTGCTCCACATGCGTCGCCAGATCCCGGAGCGGCGAATCGTTCCCTCCCTGCGGTTCTGGTCCGAGACTCGCCGTGAGGACCGCGAGCGCTCCCGCCTGCGGCGTCCTCCCTTCAGCTGGCTGCTCGTGCTCCAGTTGCTCTCGGCGCTGGCTGTGACCCTCGCCCTGGCACGGCCCGTTGCCGGGGATCTGCTCGGCTCGCTCGGAGGTCGCACCACACCGGAGCACCAGATCGTCATCCTCGACGGCTCGACGAGCATGCAGGCGGCGACCTCGATCGATTCACCCGACACCATGTTCACCGAGGCCCGGCGCCGCGTCGTCGACCGCCTGCACGACTGGCGGCCGGGCGATATCACCACGGTGCTGATCGCCGGGTCGAGGATCCAGACCTACACCGCCACCAACCAGCAGCAGGCCGACGATCTCGCGCGCCGTATCGGCACGATGGCACCACCGGGCGGCCGCGCCGACATCACCGCGGCCCTGCGATTGGCGGGCGACCTGCTCCTGCCCGACCGCCAGAACAGCATCACGCTCGTGACCGACGGCGCGGTGACGGTCGACCCGGCGATCGCGAGCGCTATCGCTGCCCCCGTTCACCTCACCATCGTCGGGAACGACGCGACGCCGGCAAACGACGCCATCGTCGCTATCTCCTCCCGCTCCGATCCCAGCCAGCGCGACCGCTTGCGTATCGCCTTCACCATCGCCCACTTCGGCGACCAGGCCGCGACCATCCCTTACACCGTCCAGGAAGGTGGCACCAGCATCACATCCAGCGAAGTAACGTTGGCGGCAGGCGAGAGCCGGCAGATCGAAGTGTCAGTACCGGCGGATGCGCCCGCCGTGGTCGTCTCCATCCCGCAGCGGGATGTGCTGCAGGCGGACAATTCAGCCTCTCTGCAGTTGCAGAGGGACGACCTGACCCAGCTTGCGATCATGCTCGTCAGCGACAATCCGGGACAGCTCCAGCGAGCGCTGGCCGTGATTCCCGGCGCCCATGTCGAGGTCTACCCCGGGTCCACGCCCGGGATCAAGGCCTTGGCTGCCGGTTACGATCTGGCCGTCTTCGAGGGGATCACGCCCGCCGCCAACGACATGCCAGCGATTCCCATGATCTTCTTCCAGCCGCAACCGCAGTCCGGCGCGTTCACCATCTCCGGGGCGATGCCGGCACCCGCCATCGATCGTGTCGATGCCGGGGCGGAGCTGTTGAGTGGAGTCGATCTCGCCGGTGTCACCATTGCCGACACACCGGTTTACGGTCTTTCCGGCACTGACCGCGAAGTCGTCGGCGGGGTCAGCAAGGATGGGACGCGCGGCCCACTCATCTGGCAGGGCACGATCGGGGACCAGTCGTATATCGCCACTGCATTCGTGCCCGAATCCTCGAACATCGGGCAACGCGTCGCGTTCCCGATCCTGGTGGCACGCGCGGTCTCGCTGCTGACCACCGATCAGATCCCTGGAGCGATCGCGATCGGGGACACGCTCACCTACCGGCCCACGGCAGGCACTGCGCGGATCGAGATCAAGGCACCAGATGGCAAGATCACAACGCTGGATGTGCCGTCTGCCGGCACCGGCACCACCGCGACGACCGCAGCCAATGGAGCGACGAACCGGGAGATGACCTTCGGGGGCACGGACGCCTCCGGCGTCTACACGCTCCAGGAGATCGCTTCCGACGGAAGCACGGGCCGGCAGGGATCGTTTGTCGTCAATGCCGGGCATCCCCAGGAGTCCAACCTCCAGCGCAATGATCGCCTGCCGTCCAGCCTGGCCCCGGCGGGAGCGGAGAACCACGACCTCGCCAAGACCGGTAGCGCGCGCTCGGACCTCTGGCCACTGCTGGTCGGTGCGGCCCTGCTCCTGATCGGGGCCGAATGGCTGCTCTACCTACATGGAAAGCGTCCGATACGCCGTGCGGCCGTGGCCAGGGGAGGGTCGTCATGATGGACTACCTGCCCGATATCGTCTTCGGCCGGGAATGGCTCCTCTGGTGGATCCTGCTTGTGCCGGTTGTCGTCTTCCTGCCGGTGCTCATCCGGAGAACGCGACAGGGAGCCGGCATTGGCTGGCTGCGAGCCGCCATCCTGGCGCTTCTCCTTGTGACACTGGCCGATCCGATGCTCGCCTATCACGGGCAGAACGTGACCACGATCTTCGCGATCGACCGCTCCGCAAGCATCCAGCCCGCCGCCTCGGACGCGGCGAACACCTGGGTCACCAATGCGCTCGGTAAGGCGGGGCTGGACAACGCGGCGGCGATCGTGACCTTCGGCGCGCAACCCACCTTGAACGTCGCACCGGTCGATCCGGCAACCGGGCGCATCGCTTCCAGCTGGCAGCAGACTCCGCAACGTGACAGCACCGACGCGACCGACATCTCCTCGGCATTGACCCTCGCCCGCTCGCTCCCCGTTGGGGAGTCGCGCCGCATCGTCCTGCTCTCCGACGGGGCGGAGAACCAGGGCTCGGCGCTTGAGGTCGCAGATCAGGCCGCCGCTGAAGGCATACCGATCGACGTCGTACCCCTCGACGGGGTGGACCCGGCCGACCTGCGCCTGGTGGATCTCAGCGGCCCTCAAGCCCTCTGGCAGGGCGACGAACTCTCGGTGCTCGCCACCATCGCGGTCGGTGCCGGCGGCCCGGTCCAGCTTGACCTGCTGATCGATGGGGCAGTCGTCTCCACCCAGAACGTCGCGCTGCAACCGGGCACGACATCGTACACGCTCTCCCATCCTGCGTTGTCACCCGGATTCCATGCCGTGCAGGTCCGGGTTACGGGATCATCGGAAATCGACCGTATCCCGGAGAATGACAGTGCGGCACTCGCCCTGATCGTGCGGGATCGACCGTCGGTGCTGATGATCTCGCCGGAAGGCGCCGACCCCACCAAACTGACCTCCGCGCTCCAGGCGCAGGGAGCCGAGGTCAAGGTCATATCGCCCCGGGATGCCCCCTCGTCTCCGGCCCAACTGACGGCCTATCAATCCGTGATCCTCAACAACGTACCGGCCTGGACGCTCGACGAGCAGCAGCAAGCGGCCCTCGTACGACGGACACAGGACGGCGGCGGCCTGATCGCGATTGGCGGCTCGGCCAGCTTCGGCCCGGGCTCCTACGCGGGGACGACGCTGGAGACGGCCCTGCCCGTCACCGTGAAGGTGACCGATGGCCGCCAGCGGCCGCGCGTCGCCGTGCTCATCGTGATGGACAAGTCAGGGTCGATGGGATATGACCCGAGTTCGGGCGGCGTATCGAAGCTCGATCTCGCCAAGGATGGGGTCCTCACGGCGGCCAAGGCGTTGACCAAGGGCGACCAGATCGGGGTGATCGCCTTCAACGATCAGCCAGCCTGGGCGCTGCCGATGACGACGTTGACCGGTTCGGGCGATCAGGATCGCATCGACCAGGCGATCGCGCCCCTGGCGCCCAACGGCGGCACCGAGATGTACCCCGCCCTGCGCCTCGCCTACGACAGTCTGCGGAATGTGGACGCCGACGTCCGCCACATCATCCTGCTCTCCGACGGCCGATCCCGCTCGGGAACACAGGCGACTTACGATACCCTCCTCACCGACCTCGGCAAGGATCGGATCACACTCTCGGCGGTCGCCCTCGGCACGGACGCCGACATCGATCTGCTGCAGCATCTTGCCGTTCAGGGCGGCGGCCGGTATCACTTCGCGAAGCAGCCGTCCGATATCCCGACGATCACCTTCCAGGAGGCGCAGAGTGCCGGCAGCCAGTCGGTCATCCGCGGCTCCTTCACGCCGATCCAGCAACAGCCGAGCACGATGTTGACCGGAATCGACCCAGCAAGCCTCCCCCTCGTGGGTGGTTACGATTTTACCGCCGGCAAACCAGATGCCCAGGTCGTGCTGACCAGCGATCGGGGTGATCCCCTGCTCGTCAACTGGCAGGTCGGACTCGGCCGGGTCGCGACGTGGACCGGCGACGATGGCAGCGACTTCGCGCGCCAATGGGCGACCTGGGAGAACTACGCGACGTTCTGGGGGAACGTCCTGCGTTGGACACTGCCGGACCCCGAGAATCAGGCGATCACCGCCTCCGCCGTGCGCGACGGAGCGGACGCGGTCGTCACGATCGACACTACGTCCACAGAGGGTGCTTCCCCGGACCTCTCCCAGCAACAGGTGACGATCACCGGCCCTGACAAGGCAAAGATCGTTGGAACACTAACTGCCGCCGGCCCAGGACGGTACGAGGTGCGCCTGACACGGGCCGGTGCGGGCGCCTATGCCCTCTCGATCCCGGCAACCGGAAGCCTGCTCGGTTTCGCCGTCGAGCCGTCGCCCGAATGGCAGCCGTCCCCGGATGGCCAGGGGCTCCTCCAGTCGATCGCCGCCCGCACCGGGGGATCAGTGCGCTCGCTGGATGGGGACACCTATGCGGGGCTCTACGCCGCCGCGCCCGATGCTGAAGGCGCCCCGGGAACGGTCCGATCGGCCTGGTTCGCCCCGCTGCTGCTCGCACTCCTGCTCTTCATCGGTGACATCGCCTGGCGCCTCGGATTCGATCTCTGGCGACCGTTCCGGGTGATCCGGGACCACCGTCCACGACTCATCCGACACGTTCGGACGTAGACTGCCATTACGGCCCACGCCACGAGCGGTTCGTGGCGTGGGCCACGGTTGTCGTCGCGCGATCGTGTCGCCTGGAGGAGAGCGTGGTTTCGGTCGAGTTCTGTGTCGATGGATCAGGAAAGACGCGCGACGTCGATGTAAAGGAGGCACTGCGGCTCCTGAAAGACGATCGGGCATTGGTCTGGCTGGACGTTGCGCGATCCGGCGACGAGCTGGTCCAGTTGGGGCAACAGCTCGGGTTTCACACGCTCGCGATCGAAGATGCAACGGGCGAGCATGAGCGGGCCAAGGCCACGATCTACAAGGATCAGCTCTTCGTCCTCTTCTACGACCTGTCCCTGCATGAAAATCGCATCGCGGCCAGTCCCGTCGCGATCTTCGTCGGGAAGAATTATGTCGTGACCGCCACCGACGTGGCGGCGGACGAGTTGCGAGCGGTGGCCAAGCGCTGGCATGAGTTCAGTGAACAGATCGCCGACCGCTCACCGGGCGCACTCACCTATGCCCTGCTCGACGCGCTGGTGGACGGCTACTTCCCGATTCTCGACGATATTGGCGACCGCCTCGAGGCACTTGAGTCCGGGCTCGTGGAGCACTCCATCAAGAACCCGCAGACGCTCATTCATCAGATGCGTCTGGACATGCTGCGGATGCGGCGTGTGGTCGGTCCCGAGCGAGAGGTGATCAACACCTTGCTGCGGAGGGACGCACCGGTCTTCGATGACCCTGTGACGATCTACATGCAGGATGTCTACGATCATCTCCTACGGGTGGTGGACTGGCTTGAGACGTACCAGGATGTGCTCTCGAACCTCTCCGATCTGCAGATCTCGGTCGCATCGCACCGGCTGAACCAGACGATGCGAACGATGACGGCGTGGTCGATCATCTTCATGGCAACGACACTGATCGCAGGCATCTACGGCATGAACTTTCACTGGATGCCCGAACTCTCGTGGCATTACGGGTATCCCGGTGCGCTGCTCGCGATGCTCGGCCTCGGGGTCGTCATGTTCATTTACTTCCGGAAGAACCACTGGTTGTAAGCAAGGGCAACGAGGAACGACAAGGGCCGCCTCTCCCGAGAGGCGGCCCCATACCCTTGGCTACGCTATGTGAGCAAGCCACAGATATGGTCCCGTGAGGAGAGAGACAGGAGCGGGCCCCGGAACGTGCTCCCCCAATCAGCCCGTTAGGCCGATCCACCGCTCAGCGACGGTGGGTCGACCCTTAGGATCTTATGTCACACCCCGTTGCAACAGAGTTCGGAATAGTGGCGGTGGCCCATAGCGACGCAGCTGGTCCACGCCGTCGGTCGCCGGCCGATCGTGGGAGCGCTTGGGGTCGGGATCCGGCTGCGCCGGATGGGTCAGACCAGCTGACCCGCTACGGTTTCGATCTCGACTCCAAGGGCGGGTCGAAATCCCGATCATCGAGATCGTCAAGATCCTCCAGATCGCGGCTCGTGGCGATCTCGTCGGGGTCAAGGAGCCTGGCTCCCTCATCGAAATCCTCGGGCTCTTCGGCGATGAATCGAGGAGACCCCTCCTCGAGCGCGAGGCGGGCGCTGGCCGCGACGCTCTCCACATTGGGTTTGGCGCCAGATGGGCCCTGGGATCGCGCCTCCCCCACTGCGTTGATCCAGTGGGCAGCGTCATGCGTCCAGGCGTCGATCTCGTCGTACAGGCAATGCCCGCCCTTCGCATACCAGACCAGCGTCGCGCGGGATTCGAGCCGGTGCGCCAGGAGTTGCGCCTCAGTACTCGGAACGATCAGGTCGCGACCGGCGCCGAAAACAAGAACAGGGCAACGCACCTGCGGCGCGACGTCGTAGAGCGAGAAGGTCGCCGCAATCTCGAAGATATCGGCATCCGGGCTGCCAACGAGGAAGGCCAGTTCCTGCGTCAGGAGGGGGCTTGCCCGCGCAAGCCAGCGCGGCGGGTCGTAAGGTGGCGTCACCGCGATGACCCCGGCGATCCGACGGTCGTACGCAGCGCAGCGGACGGCTTGATTCCCACCCATGCTGATGCCGGCGACGAAGACACACGTCAGATCGAGCAGGGGCTCAGTGGCGAGCAGGTCGTAGACTCCGTTGAGGATGTCGTCATGATCGGCGCGGTAGGGCTCGTTATCACTGGCGTTGCCCGTGCCGGGACTATCCAGCGCCAGCACGGCGATCCCCGCCTGGACGAAGGGGGCGGACCACGAAAGGGTCTCTTCCTTGGCGGTGCTGGCGCCATTCAGCAGGACGACCAGCGGGCACCGCCCATCGATATGCTCCGGAAGCCGGAGATAGGCAGGCAAGGTTCGGGTGCGCCAGGGAATCGCGATCTTGCGCACATTCGGATAGACATAAGGCTGGGCTTGAGCGAAGATCGAGGCCGCCGCCGCACGACAGGTCAGCACGGTTCGCTCATCGCCGGGAACCGAGACGATCTGGGCGGAGTGATAGCAGAGCGCCGCGAGCCATTGCGCCTTGGCGGCTTCGAGATCGTTCTTTGCTGACGTCTGGCGGCGAAAGTCCCCGAGAAACCGTTGCGCGGTTTCGACCCAGACCTCCGCCCAGTCGCTGAGCCGGTGGATCGCACCCAGCGTCTCGTCCACCACATCGGCGGGCAAGCCCATCGTGAGAAAGCGATCCCGAAACGATGCCGGGACCACCCGGGCCGAGCGGGCGCGCAGCACGAGATTCGCATGGCGGTGGTTGAATCGATGGACCCAACGCCATGCATCCGCCTCATATCGCCAGGAGCGGAGCGCGGTGCGAGGGCTACCGGCATCGCCGCGCGGACTATCCGGCCACGTGTCGTCGGATTCGTGAATCATCGCCTGGTCGCGCTCGGGGTGCTGATCAGTCATGCGTCATCTGCCGTTGCTACTTCCTCATGTGCAAAAGAACGTGCGAGCCAACCGGTCTTCCTACTGGGCGCGTACCCGGACGTGGCCCGGTGTCGATGTACCGGCCCCTAATGCGTAGGGTGCCCAATAGGCCAGCTCCCTGGCGGCCATTCCGAGCGGCAGCTAGATGCGCAGCCCATCCCAGAGCTCCCGTGCCTCATGCACGATAGCCGTCACCTCGCGCAGTTCCCGTTCGTCCCGGCAGATGAGCACGACCCGTTCCAACCGGGAGCTGAACCGGCGCAGGTGGGCGACGATCTCCTCGATCATGATGGCGAAGATCATGGTCCCGGTGAGGCCGCTCGCGGTCAGCCCCGATCCGAGCGGAGGAACGGCAAGCGAGCGGATCCGCTGGCGGTCCACGATGCCCAGGGTGGCCGTGGTTGCGTCCCGCACGATATCCGGGCGCGTTGGCGAGCCCAGCGCATCGGAGACGACCGCATGAATGATTGCCGCGACACCGCGATCTTTCAACAGGCCGGGCTCGGTCAGCACCGCCGAACCTAGGGCCAGCGGCGCCTTGGCCATCGCCGCCCGCTCGATATCGATCCCGCCCGCCATGCGGACGGCACCAGCGACCCCGACTCCCATCACTCCCCGCGCATTGGCGGGGCAGACAATCGCCTCCACCGGCTGCCGCAGGATCGGCTCCGCGGATGCGACCAGGATCGCCCGGCCAAACCGGACACCCGCCGCATCCTCTTCTCTTCCGAACGAATCACTCATCCAACGCTGTTCCCGCTTCGCGCCAACCGACCGGTCACTTCTGGCCTGCAGTCTACCAGTTTTACTGGATCGCCGGTGCGAGAAACAGCAGAACGGGAGAGCGGGAGTCCACCCGGGTGGACTCCTGCTCTCCCGTTCCC
>JBARWF010000043.1:0-2975 GCA_049646645.1 Thermomicrobiales bacterium | reverse complement strand
GGGTCCCGGTGGCCTCCGGCGTCGTGGCGGCGCTGCCCGCCACTGGCTCGCCCTCGATATTGGCGCAGTCGATCAGCGTGCCGAGCTCCGTTGGCGAGAGATGGAGATCGATGGCGAAGTCGCCGTTGATCAGCCCTTCCAATGGCGCATCGACCACCGAGCGGCTCTTGCCGTCCTCGTGGACGTCGTTCAGGGTGAAGGCAGGTTCCGGGTCGAGCTGTCCACAGGTGCCAGCGTGGATGTGGGCCGGATGGTCCTTGCCGGTGTTCTTGACGTCGATATCGACGATCGTGCGGTCGCCGGCCTCGTAGAGTGTGGCGGTGCCGGTGACACCGGAGTCGTTCAGCTCGGTGAAGTCGAGGATGAGGCGGCGGGCATCCGGTGCCGGTGTGATCGCCACCGTGGGCGAGGCATTGGGCGTTGCCGTCGCGTCGCCCGTCGCCTGTTGGGCGTGACCGGGCGATTGCTGGAGCAGGGCAACGATGAACGCGGCGACGGCCAGCAGGCCAATGAAGGCGCCCCTGCGCCCGCGCATTCGTCGTGCCGGTGCATTCGATAGTGGTGTGGGGGCCGATGGCCCCGGGGCGTTGACCGCCGTCATTTCGACACTCTCCCCTGGCGCGTCTGGATGACGAAAAGGTTCCGGTAGCCACCCTGGCAACCGGTTCGGCGCTCGCGGGAGTGCTGAACCGGTTGGGTTCAGACCAGCCTGCGGGACCGCTGGAAAGGCAGGCGCCGATTCTTGCGGGAGACGGCGCTGATCCAGGAGACGCGATGTTTCCACCGGCGAAACCTGTGACTGCGATCCAGCCTACAGGGCGTCACAACTTGTCACAAGAGTACGTTCAGTGCCAATCTGGCACGGATTGCGAGGATACTGACGGGTGAGAGGAGTGAATACGAGGATCTGTCAGGGACTAGAGCTGCAGGAAATAAGGGAACGTACAGCACGTACATCGGCACTCAAAATGCCTGACGCTCGTTGATGAATACACAGCGTGTGTAAAGTATGTACGGACGCCAACATCATGGTAAAGGGGAAGCTGTTGGTGTCACAGCGTTCGTGCGTGTGCGCGACATCACAAGGGGCGGGTGCCGGAGTGGTACCCGCCCCTTGTGTTCCATGCTGGTTGATTGTGACTGCGGCGCTACGCCGACTGCATGCTTTCCGCTTGTGTACGGCTGGCGATCTGCCATCGCTCGCGGAGTCGGTACGCCACCACCAGCAGGACGACGGCCACGAGGTTGATGCCGACCTGGCTGAATTGCGTCATCTCGCCGTTGACAACGGTCGAGGCCTGCGCACTCATTGGCACGTCGAAGACCTGCCGGAAGAGATTTCCATCTTCCTGGCTCGCATAGACTGGCAGTTGCGCGATACACCAGATCACGATCGCCTGCCAACCATCGATCATCACGGTTCGCCCCGACCAGAGGAGCAAACCGGCGAAGACTCCCCACACGCCAATGATGGTGCGGCTGACGCCGAGGGTCTCGCCGTCCAACAGGGAGTTGGCGGCAAGTGCGATACTGGCCGCGCCGATCAGGACAGCGTAGATGGCGAGAGCGGTAAGGCCCTTCCGCAACTCTCCCGCGCGTGCTTGCAGTTCTCCCACCTCGATCCCTCCTCATGACATGCCAGATACGACAGGTTCCGGGTCGAATACCCGCTTCCAACGCTCAGGGGTTGGCTACGCATGCCGGCGGCACTGAAGTGGTGCCGGGAGCAATCATGTCGTCTGCGCCGATACCGATGTGGATAGGACGCCCTTCGTCACCCGGCGTGAGATAGCGGTGGAAGGCACAGGATGACGGGCAGGCACAAGCACCGCGCTACGAGATCGTGACCCCGGCCTCGGTCAGCGCGTCGCGAACCTGAAGGGGCGTCATGCCGTCGATCGAGCGCCCGATGATCTCCTCGACCTTGGCCTTGTTCAGTCCCTGGGGGCGCGCGACCCGCCAGAAGGCGGTCCAGGAGTAATCCTCGAGCGCAGGCTCCGGTTCCGGGGAAGGCGCATGTTGTGCTGGGCGCTCTGGTGCGGCGGGCGCGACGATCGCTCCCTGTGGGGCATCATCTTCGGGAAATTCGGTGTCCGCCGGGTGGCGGCGCCGGTTTGCGCGCCGCATGGCGTCGATCACGGCGGGAGCGGCAACCTGTGGTGCCGCGGGCGATGGAGCCGGCGATTGCGCGGGGGACGGTGCTGCCGGTCGAACTGCCGGAGGCGTCTGGCGCGCGGGGCGGTCGGCGCTGTCAACCTCCGTGGAGGGCTGCTGCGGGGGCGCTGTCCGGGTGGGTGGCACGTCCCCGCGGGTGTGCGCGGCTCCGTCGGGAACGAGGACGGTGTGACCGAGCACATCGAGTGCGCGCCCGAGCGCACGTCGTTCGGCCTCCTCCAGCGAGAGCCCTCCCTCGCCAGCGACGGCCAGCCCGGTGGCGGCGGCTCCGGCGGGCAGCGTGATGGCCGCGCGCACGACCAGAGCGCGGCCACCGGCGGTGCTTTCCACGACGTTGGTTTCGACCTGGGCGTCAGGATAGTCGCGCCGGAGCAGAATCACGCGCAGGAGGGTGATGGCGCCGTCGTGATCGCCGGTCGCATGCACGAGTTCCTGCAGGGCAGCCTCGGCATCGAAATCCGTGTCGAAGGCGGACGTCAGGATGAACGGCGTTCGCGGGCGGGACGTAGAGCTGTCGGTCACGTCAGGAGACTCCGTGGAAGGGGCATCGGCGGGAGGGGCCGTGCCGCGCTGCGTACTGATTGCTACCGGCAGTATACCGGAGCCGTTCGCGCCATTCGGCCCGCGCCCGCGGGTGGCGTCGCATTTTTGCATCGGGTTCGCCACAGAATCGCAACACATTCTTCAGCCCGCGTTCATATCGCGCTTCTATTCTTGAGTCATGGAAAGACGGCATTCGACTTCACGTCCTCCCACGTTTTTCCTCTCCTCCCCACCCCACGCAAGCGGCGGCGGTCCAT
>JBARWF010000042.1:0-10247 GCA_049646645.1 Thermomicrobiales bacterium | reverse complement strand
CGGTAGAAGTGACCGTTGCGCCGGTCACACTCGTCTGCTAGTCTGGCGCTGGGTCCTGCATAGACAATCCGGATCGTCACGTGGTTCGCAGCAGATCAGCAGCGAGGAAGCAGATGATGCCCTTGGTCTCGTCGCTTGTATTCGACAGCGAGCTCGTGCCGAGCGCCAGACGGCTCGACGACTGGCGATTGCTCATGTCCGCCACGCATGAGGTTGACGTTCCGGAGCGGGATACACGTGGTTTTCATGTCGACGCCCAGTTGTGGCATCTGGACGACGTCGTCATCAGCACCGGCCGGTACAGCAGCCAGACCTTCACCCGCACCGCATCGCATATTCGCCGTGACGATATCGATCACCTTGTCTTCTTCGCCCAAGGCGACGGACGTCGCCTGTTCAGGTCGGAGGGGCGGGAGACCGTCCTCCTGCCCGGCGACGTGCTGGTCATGGAGATGGATCGTCCCTGCTGGTCACTCGCATCGGAGGGCAGCAGCAATTCGCTCTACATCCCGCGACGTATCGTGAGCGATGCGTTTCTTGACGCAATTCCGCCGGGCGGTATCGCGTTTCGGGGAGGCGTTGGCGGGATGCTCGGGTGCCAGATGCGCTCGCTCGCGAGTCAGCTCCCCGATCTCGCACCGGACGCCTTGCCGTTTCTGATCGACTCGACCAAGCAGCTCGCACTCGCTTGCCTGGCCACGGTGACGCCACGAGAGCATGCTCGCACGCCCCAACGGTACCTTCGCCGGGAGATCGTGCGATTCATCGAACGCAACCTCGATGACCCCGCCCTCTCTCCACAGACCCTCTGCCAGGCATTTCAGATCTCACGATCCTCGCTGTATCGCGCGTTCGGCCCTGGTGACACTGTGAGCGCGACGATCAAGCACCGCCGCTTGCAGCGGATCCGTTCGATTCTGGCGCGCGGTACCGACACACGGCCCATAGCGGCCATTGCCGAAGAGTACGGATTTCTCAGCGCAGCGCACTTCAGCCGGTCCTTTTACCGGACGTACGGCTATCCTCCGAGTCGGCTTCGTTCGGATCGAGGCGGCGACCAGGGGCAAGGCACCAGTTCTGCCCCCGCCGCTCTTGCCGCGATGTTTCGGTGATCGCCGCCTTTCGGAGCGCAGGCGTACCCAAACTGTGATGCGACTCCGTCAATCCATGTCGTGCTGGACGCAGGTTATCCGGGATCAGCGGCCGGCAGGCGCAGCCTCACCTCCCGGGCATTGAGGACAGACCCGCGGCGATGCGTTCAGGGCTCCCTCCACCAGATTCTCGCGCCACAAGAGGCCTGATCCGCCCCGTGAGACGCAGCGGCAAGGGAATGGCACGGAGCGTCAACGACTTTTCGGCAGCGCGTTCCTACAATTGAAAGTGGTGCAGACGATATCACACCGCAACAACGTCGCCGACACGCCAAACTGGCCCACGCGCAAAGGATCATCCAGCATGAACACATCCTCCGCCCGTCTTGAGAGAGCATCCCTTACCAGGCGGCGCGCCCTCCAGCTCACCGCGACCGGAGCTGCCGTAGCCGGAGCCGGGCTCCACTCTGCGTTCGCCCAAAGCGATGCAACACCGGTCCCTGGCGCGACCCCGATTTCGGGAGATGCGATGCCGGAGCTTTCCAAGTTCGACACGATCATCACGGAGGTGATGGCGAAGTGGTCGCTGCCCGGCGGACAGCTGGCTATCAGCCACGGTGACCGGCTCGTGTTCAACCGGGGCTACGGGTACGCGAGCGTCGAGGACCAGGAAGCCGTGTCGCCGACCTCCCGTTTCCGGATCGCAAGCAATTCGAAACCGATCACCGGCGTCGCCATCCAGCAACTCATCGACGCAGGTCGGCTCACACTCGATACCCCCGTCTTTCCGCTCCTCAACCTGGCGGGTGCGCCGAATGCGCCCAAGGATTCGCGGTTGGACAGCATCACGGTCGAACAGCTCCTCGTCCACTCTGGCGGCTGGGACAGCGCTTCGACGGGGATGGACCCGCAATACCTTCCCTATCCGCTCTTGGCATCGCATATCTTTAGCGCTGAGGACCCTGCGGAGGCGAAGACCATCGTCCGCTACATGCAGGGACAGCCGCTCGATTTCGATCCCGGCACCAAGAGCGCATACTCGAACTTCGGCTTCAACGTCCTCGGTCGCGTGATCGAGCACGTCTCGGGAATGCCCTACGAGCAATTCGTCATCGGGAACACCCTCACTCCGTCCGGGATTACAAGCATGGCGATTGGCGGCACCACGCTCGCCGAGCGGTTGCCTGAGGAAGTCCGCTACTACTCGCCGGAGGGGCTCGAACCGCGTCCTTCGGTTTATCCGGGCGAGGGCTACGTTCCCGTGGGATATGGATCGTTCTACCTCCGCTCGCTCGACGCGCATGGCGGCTGGATCTCGACGGCGGCTGACATGGTCCGGTTCGCGCTCGCAATCGATGGGACGCGCGGCACGGCGCTCCTCACTCCGGAATCGGTGAAGGCGATGGAGGAGACGGCGCGCCCCAAGGCGGCTGCGGCTGGCGCAGGGAACACGGCGACGGCCACCGGTCTCGCCTTCAACACGACGGCGATCGACGGCGGCTGGCAATGGACGCATGCGGGAGCCCTCGAAGGCTCCAACTGCGCGTGGCTCCTGCGGACCCCCCAATCCACCATCGCCTTTGTCTTCAACACGCTGCCGCGGGATCTGAACAGCTTTTTCGGCGAGATCATCCCCGCCTTGCAAAGTGAGCTGACATCGACCACGACGTGGCCGACCACTGACCTGTTCGCGTAGCCTCACCATTCGTACACGAACGAACACGCAGGGAGTTCCAGCATGAATACCTCTTCGTGGCGGGAGCGCCGGACCTCCCGTCGATCCGTCAACGCATCCATCCCGGTGTTGGCCGCGGCACTCCCGGCCCTGGCGTTCACGGGCAGCGTTTCCTCTCGGTCGGCGGAGGCTGCATCACGACAGGCGACACCGGCACCGGGATCGTCCGGAGGGGACCTTGGGGCGAGACTCCGCCCCCTCATCGAGCAGAAGATCAGCGAGTTGCTCATACCGGGCGCGGTGGTGCTCGTGCGAACCCCGGCGGAAGAATACGTCCAGGCGTTCGGGACACGAACCATCGGTCAGGACGACCCGGTGACGATCGATGACATTTTCCGCATCGGATCCAACACAAAGACGATGTCGGGAACGGTCCTCCTGCAGCTCGTGCAGGAAGGATTGATCTCGCTGGACGACCCGGTCTCGAAGTACCGGGAGGATATCCCGAACGGCGAGAACATCACTATCTCCATGCTTCTCGATATGACCAGTGGTCTCCACAACTATACGGAGCTGGAATCGTTCAACAAGATCATGGATGACGATGCGGGGCGTGCCTGGCAACCGGAGGAGCTCCTGGCGATCGGGATCGCGGAGCCGCCCTATTTCGCGCCGGGAGAGGGATTTCACTATTCGAACACGAACACCGTGCTCTTCGCGCTCATCGCGGAGCAGCTGACGGGCAAGCCGCTGGAAGCATTGTTCACGGAGCGAATCTTTGTGCCGCTAGGCCTGAAGCACACCGTCTTCCCAACAATCGACGACGCATCGCTTCCCGGTCCCCATCCGCATGGTTACCTCTATGGGACGAATGTCTCGACGTTGGAGACGACCGCGCTGCCGAGGGACGAGCAGGATGCCGCGCGGAGCGGATCGCTCCTTCCGAATGACGTGACTGACCTGAATCCGTCCTGGGGATGGGCCGCTGGGGCCGCGTCATCGACGGTCTCGGATCTTGCCATCTACGTCCGGGCCCTCGTCGGTGGCGGGTTGCTCGATGCGACGTTGCAGGAAGAGCGGCTGGCGAGTCTGCACCCGACGACCGATGCGCCCGGAGCGGCGTCGTATGGGCTCGCCCTTGCGAAATTCGGGGCATTCATTGGCCACGATGGCTCGCTTCCTGGCTACCAATCGTTCATGGCGCATGACCCGGTGACGGAGGCCACACTGATCGTCCTCACGAATCTCCAGAGCTCGCCGGACGGGCTCATGACCGCGAATGAGATTGCCCGTTCGATCATCGGTGAGCTGTTCGGGGCGTCATCCCTGAATGGCAGCCCCTCGGCAACACCCGCTGGCTAGCCTGGCACTCCCTCGGACTGCGGAAACCGGACGATCGCGACTTGGCTCGCCATAGGGCGATAGGTTATGTCGTATCATTCGGATTCCGCATGGAGGGCGCCATCGGGATACCAACCGCTGTGGCGACCCAGCTCCTGCAGATGCTGAATCACCGAGATATGCGACGACGTACAGGACGTCCTCGGTGCTCATTCTCGCGCGCAACGGGTTTCCGAATGCTATAAAGAATGCCTTGAGCAGCACGTTCGGCCATGCTGGGCTGAGGCATGCGCATTCGGACAACGACGAGTGGATGTGCACGAGAGGATACCGGGGTGAGTAACCGCGACGATGCCGGGTTGGTCGGGCAGAGCATGATGTTCCGGTTCCCGGGACCCGTCTTCACCGACGAAGCGCGAGCGGTGTTTGCCGAGATCCGCCCGTGCGGCGTCCTCTACTTCGCCGACAACATCACGAGTCGCGAGCAGGTGCACGCGCTGTCGACCGAGTTGCAGGCGGAGGCGAAGCGCCTGGGTATGCCGCCGCTCCTGATCGCCATCGACCAGGAGGGCGGCATCGTGAGCCGGTTCTCGCCGGACATGGTGACGGTCCCCGGCGCGATGGCGTTGACCGCTAACGGCGATTCCGGGGATATCCGAGCCAGCGCCCGCATCACGGGTGAGCAGTTGGCAGCGGTCGGCATCAACACCGACTTCGCGCCGGTCGTCGACGTGAACAACAATCCCCTGAACCCGGTCATCCGCACCCGTTCGTTCGGCGACACGGTGGAGCGTGTGAACGCCGGCGCGCTTGCCACGATCGCGGGGCTGACCGACGCCGGGATTATCTCGACGGTCAAGCACTTCCCCGGACACGGGGACACGGCGATCGATTCGCATCTCGGGCTGCCGATCATCGATCATCCGCGTGACCGGCTCGACCGGATCGAGCTGGCGCCGTTCCGCGCGGCGATCGCGGCGGGTGTGCCGGCCGTCATGTCGTCGCATATCCTCTTTCCCGCGCTCGACCAGGACCCAGCGACCCTCTCCCATGCGATCCTGACCGGCGTGCTCCGGGACGATCTCGGGTTCGAGGGCGTCGTCTTCACGGATTCGCTGTCCATGGACGCGATCGAGGATCGCTACGGTCATGGCGATGCGGCGGTCCGTTGCAAGCTGGCTGGTGTCGATGTGTTGGAGGCCAACGAGTCGATCGCGAATCAGCTGACGCGCTTCCGGGCGCTGGTGGAAGCGCTTGAGGAGGGAAACATTCCGCGCCAGGTCTTTGCCGCCACCGCCTCGCGAATCGAACGCCTGCGGGAGCGTTTCGCGGTCGGCTATGGGCCTCGCCCGCTTGGGGATCCTGACCCATCGTGGTCCACGGAGGCGCAGGCCATCGCCGTGCGCACGATCGCCGTGCTTCCCCCAGCAGGATTCAAGCCGATCCCGCGGGATGAACCGGTCGGTTTCGTGGATTTTCAGCGTCTGCGTGCAAGCGAGGCCGAAGATCCGTTCAACCGGGCCGGGGTGTTCAAGAACGCCATTACCGCGGCGCTCCCCGCCGCCCGGGTGGTTTCGATCGGCCATTCCCCGAACGCGGCAGAGATCGAACGCGCATCCAGACTGGCCGAGACTGTCTCCACGCTCGTCATCATGACGCGCGATGCCACCGATAACGCCTATCAGGTCGATATCTCGCGGGAGGTGCTTCGTAATATTGAGCCAGGAACACGGATCGTTCACGTCGTGCTGCGCGGGCCGTACGATCGCGGCGTGCTCGGCGCTGTCGACGCAACGATCCTGACATTTGGCGACCCGGCGGTAACCCTGCGCGCGCTGGCGTCCATTCTAGCTGGCTCATCACCAATCACCGCCTCCCTCCCCGTTCAACTTGAAGAGAGGATCGACGGTGACGGACGGCCCTGAGAAGACCTCCGACGTGCGGTTTCACGCGACGCTGTGGGACGAGGCCCCGGTTGGCGCGGGTTCATGCAACCAATGAGTAGGAGGGCGGCATCATCGGCACATCGATCCTCGACTACACCTTCCTCTATGTCTCGGAGACATTCGGAACGTACGTGGGGTTCGAGTAGGTGACGGGGGAGGTCGATGGGCGTGAGGGGTCATTCTGCCTGCGCCACGACGGAACGTTTGATACGCACGGCATCACGCTCGTAGTCTCGGTGGTGGAAGGTTCCGGCACCGGCGAACTCAGCTCGTTGCGTCGGCATGGATCGTTGACGGTCGCTCACGGGGAGGACAGTGTGCCGCTCGCGTTCAGCCACTAGTTCGTCGATTAGACCTGAGTTCGAGACCGTGGCGCCGCCGGTGGTCAGCGTCATCAGCCGGACCACCAGGACGATCGTGTACTCAGCGGCGCCGGCATCCGGTGTTGCCGGATGGGCCAGCCAAGGTGATCCGCAACGGATATTCGTCGCCATTTCGTCGATTGGGATTTCGCACGAGATCCCTGCGGTGAGAATCGCATCCAAATTGGTACAGAATTCGAATACATGCATCGGAACGTTGGTTCGACCAGGCCGCCAGCCTGAATGGTATGCATTCTGCGACGCGACCGATTCAACACCCTTGGGTCCGTTTGAGCGCACTCGATCGCGAATGACCTCGTTCCGGTTGCTTGGCGATTGAGGGAAGGGGCTCCGAGAGCCCGGCGCCTTTCGGATCGCGATCGTCGCCGGGAAGAGGCAAGGGTGCCGATCCCCGGCAACTACTCGTTGCGGAGGTATGATCGCCATGTCGTTTCAGGACGTGAATCGCAAGCACCTCTCTCGTCGGACGTTTGCCGCCGGCGCCGCTCTCGGTGCAGCTGCCCTGGCGTCGACGCCCCTCCTTCACGTGGCCGCACAGGACGCGTCTCCTTCCCCGATGGCCAGCCCTGCCGGTAACGAACCGCCGATCGCCGTTGGGACTCCCGAAGGCGAGCTGGAGATCTTCTCCTGGTGGACGTCCGGAGGTGAGGCGGCCGGCTTGCAGAAGCTCTTCGATGCCTTCTCCGCGCACTCGCCGAACGTGAAGATCATCAACGCTGCGGTCGCGGGCGGGGCTGGCAGCAATGCCAAGGTCGCCCTCCAGACCCGGTTGAGCGGTGGTCAGGCGCCGGATTCGTGGCAGAGTCATCCGGGCAAGGAACTTGCCAGCCTCTATGTGGATCCCGGCTTCACTGAACCGATGGATGACCTCTACACCGAGCAGGGCTGGGGCGACGTGATCCCGAAGGGCCTTCTCGACCAGATCACGCTCAATGACAAGCGGTACCTGATTCCGGTCGGTATCCACCGCGGGAACGTGCTCTTCTACAGCAAGAAGCTGGTTCAGGACATTGGCATCGAGATCGGCGACGCGCTGAGCTGGGACCAGTTCTGGGCCGCGGCCGACAAGCTCAAGGCCGCCGGTGTCGCCGCCATTGCCCTTGGCGACAAGGATACCTTCGCCGCTCCGATGTTCTTCGAGAACACGTTGCTCGGCGTGCTCGGTCCGGAAGAGTACACCGGCCTCTGGAACGGCACCACCCCGTGGGACGACGATGGCGTGAAGCAGGCGATCAGCTACTTCGCGAAGGCCATCGACTATCTCAACGAGGATCACGCCGCGCTGACCTGGGATGGCGCCGCCGATCTGCTGATCGAGGGCAAGGCGGCCTTCACCTCGATGGGCGACTGGGCGTATGGAGAATTCGTCTCCAAGAAGGCGCAGGATGAGATTGGCTGGGTGACTCATCCTGGGACGGAAGGTGCCTACGTGACCGTTGTCGACGGCTTCACCTTGCCGAAGGGCGCTCCCCACCCGGTCAATGCCGCGAACTGGCTGCGAACCGTGGGATCGAGAGACGCCCAGGAGGCGTTCAGCCCGCTCAAGGGGTGCATCCCGGCGCGCACCGATATCGACAAGTCCAAGTTCTCGGGCTACTTCACATGGTCGATCGATGCACTGGCCTCGGTCCCCTCCGTTCCCTCGATGGCCCATGGCGCGGCGGCCTCGCCGCAGTTCCAGCAGACGATCTTCGACGCCACCGTGCAGTTCCTGGTCGACAAGGACGAGAATACCTACCTCACCACGATCAAACAGGGCGCCGAGGACGAAAAGAGCGGCAGCTAGTCGTCGGGCAGGTGGCTCGTTCCGGCTTGCGGCGTGACCGACCGGTCACGCCGCAGGTTCCCATGCTCGATCTCCACGAAGACACCCGGTCGAGCGAAAGGATGCTTCGATGGCGTATGGAGCAACACGCCTGTCGCGAGAAGAATCGGCGTCTCCTCCCGTAAAGCGCGGCTTCTCCGAGCGCTGGCTTGCGCCGCTCCTGCTCTCGCCCAGTCTGATCGCCCTGCTGGTTTTCATCTATGGTTTCATCGGGATGACCTTCTGGGTCTCCCTCTCGAACTGGCGCTCGGCGAAGAAGAACCTCTCGCTGACTGACCCGCTCTTCGGCGTCTACGACCGCCTCTTCAACATGCCGCGGTTTCAGACCGATCTTCGCAACACCTTTGTCTTCACCGTCCTCTTCCTGATCGTCTCGATCGTCGCGGGACTCGGGCTGGCGATCATTCTCGACCAGAAGCTGCTGGGGCGGTCGATCTTTCGCAACGTCTTCCTCTTCCCCTACGCACTGTCGTTCATCGTCACGGGCGTCGCCTGGCGCTGGATCTTCAACCCGGTGACCGGGATCAACCTGCTCTTTGAGAACCTGGGCATCAACTGGCTGCTTCGCCAGATCGGGCTTGGCGCCTTCGCACCCAAATGGCTGACGAACCCGAATGTGGCGGGCGACCTTCGTAACGTGATCCCGGGGCTCGACGGCATTCATACGCAGATCGGGCTCCCGCTCGCGATGATTCCGGTCGTGATTGCCGCGGCCTGGCAACTCTCGGGCTTCGCGATGGCGATGTACCTCGCCGGGCTCGGGACGATCTCCAACGACATTCGTGAAGCCGCCCAGCTCGATGGCGCGAGCACTTGGCGCATCTACCGCGACGTCATCATTCCCCTGCTGAGACCGATCACGATCAGCATCCTGATCATCCTCGGCCACGTCTCGCTCAAGATCTTCGACCTCATCTACGCTATGTCCGGATCCGGGCCGGGTTTCGCGACCGATGTCCCCGGCATCTTCGTCTTCGAGCAGACGTTTCGCGCGACTCGGTACGACCTGGGCGCGGCGGCGTCGATCGTAATGCTGCTCTGCGTCTCGGTCGTGATCGTGCCATATCTCGCGCGTTCGTTGAGGGAGCTGTGATCGTGGCGGTCAACCAAGGCGTGCGCTCACCGCTGCCGGCCGCCCCAAACGAGCGCCGGTTCCGGATCGGTCGCGTCTTGCTATATATCTTCCTGATCCTCGTGCTCGGCTTCTACCTGATGCCCATCTACGTGATGGTCGTCACGGGGTTCAAACAGGCGGCCAACGTCAGCCTTGCCACCATGTGGAAGCTGCCCGACTCGCTCTCGATGGGCGGGTACCGGGAAGCGTGGACGAGACTCAGCCCGAATATGGCGACGAGCTTCGAGCTCGCGATCCCGGCGACGATCCTGTCATCGGCGATCGGTGCGCTGAACGGCTACCTCTTCTCGAAATGGCGCTTCCGTGGCTCCGATCTGCTGTTCGTGCTCCTGCTCTTCGGCATGTTCATCCCATATCAGAGCATCCTGATACCGCTGATCCAGTTCCTTCAGTTCATTCATCTCTACGGGACGCTGCCGGGGTTGATTCTCGTCCACGTCGTGGCGGGATTGCCGATCACCACGCTGATCTTCCGCAACTACTTCACGAATATCCCGGGTGAATTGATCGAGGCGGCCCGCGTGGATGGCGCGGGGCTCCTTCAGATCTTCTGGCAGATCATGCTCCCGCTCTCGCTGCCGGCATTCGTGGTCGTCGGCATCTTCCAGTTCACCAATATCTGGAACGAATTTCTCTTCGGGTTGACGATCATCACGAACCCGGCGAATCAACCGGTCACTGTGGCCCTGAACAACCTCTCGGGATCGTTCTCCGTTGACTGGAATGTCGTGATGGCGGGCGCGGTGATTGCCGCGCTGCCCACAGCGCTCATCTATGTGCTGCTCGGGCGATTCTTCATTCGCGGCATGCTGGCGGGCTCCATGAAGGGGTGAAATGCAGAGCGGGGCGCG
>JBARWF010000041.1:0-31085 GCA_049646645.1 Thermomicrobiales bacterium | reverse complement strand
CCGCGACAGAACGTCGCGGCGCGTGGGGATCTTGGCCTGCGTAGGGGGATGTGAGGGCGCCGGGCATGAAGCGTGCATAGCCTGCTGCAGGATATCCTACGAGGGAGTCCGCTCCGATTCCCTCACGCAGAAAGGACTGCCTCATGAACCCATCCAAACCGTTCTCGGACGATCCTGACGATGTCGAACGCGAAATCGAGGCCAACCACATGCGTGAGCGCAGCGTCGAGAACGACCGCGACGACAAGTCGTTGACGGAGACGGTCGAAGACGCGATTCGTCCGATCACCAATGCCCTGGCCCGGGATCCGAAGAGCCCCGACGAGCTGGATGAAGCGCGGCGCGAGAACGATGAGGCGCAATCGCCCACCTGAGCCTGAGCGTCCCGACGCCATCGCCTGATTGCACAACCCGGTCACATCTGGATAATGCGGGCAACGTCTACATGCATCGCAGTCCAGGAGTGAACCGTGCACTACCCCGCAGCAGATGGCGATCGTGCCCCGAACACCACGCTCTGGAACGACCGACCCGCCGCCGAATGGCTGGCCGCATTTCCGATCGGCAACGGCCGGATCGGAGGGATGGTCTTCGGCGGCATCGGGCAGGAGCGGATCGCGCTCAACCACGAGAGCCTGTGGCGCGGCGTGACTCGCCACCGCACGACGCCGGATGTCGCTGATCGCCTTCCGGAGATCCGGGCTCGTTTCTTCGCCGGCGACCTCGCCGGGGGGGCGGCGCTCGCTGAAGAGGTGCTCGGTGGGCATGGTCGCCGGATCATGCCGTACCAGCCGGCCGGCGATCTCTGGATCGAGCTTCCCGCGACGCGCGAGGACGAAACAACCGGTTTCCGGCGCGAGCTCGACCTGACAACCGGTATCGCGAGCACGAGCTGGATCGACCACGGTCACGAGATCCGGCGCGAGTCCTTTGTCTCGGCCGACCACAACGTGCTGGTCGTGCGCCTGACGACGACTGATCCAGATGGGATCAGCGTTCGCATACGGCTCGACCGCCGGCAGAGCGACGAGCACCCCCAGAGCCAGGGTGGTGCCGCCGCGAAGCAGCCCGGTGCTGGTTCATCCCCGGATACCAAGCTGGCTGATCCCGCACTTGTCGCACGCTGGGGCACCAAGACGACCATCGAATACGACGGCACCATCCCTGAAGCATCGATCTTGGCATGGTCATCGGGCAATGCGCTCGGCCTGGACGGCGTCTTCCCGGAAGGCCTCACCTTTGCGGCCCAAGCCCGGGTATACACCGAGGGGCCCAAAGCTTCTGCGCATGTTGACGATCCCGAGCGCGCCGTCATCGAGGTCGAGCGGGCCACGGCCGTGACGGTGTTGTTGACGGCAGCTACGCGCGTGGAAGAAGATGGAGGCTCTTCCCCAGCGGATGTCGCCGCCTCCTGCCTCGAGACGGCACCGGAGTCGTTCGAAAACTTGCGCGCGGACCACCTCGTGGAGCACGTCCCGCCGATGGCGCGGGTCGATCTGCAGTTGCCGACACCAGATGAGGCCGCTGCCTCGCCGCTGCATCGGCGGCTCGCGCGTCTGCGGGATGGTCATGACGATCCGGGGTTGTCCGCGCTCTACTTCAACTTCGGGCGCTACCTGCTCTTCAGTTCCTCGCGCAACTGCGAGCACCCCGCGAACCTGCAGGGACTTTGGAGCGAGCTGCTCTCACCCGCGTGGCAGAGCGATTTTCACCTCAACATCAACCTGCAGATGAACTACTGGCCGGCGCTCGTGGCCAATCTGCCGGAAACGGTGCCGCCGCTCACCAACTTCATCAATCGCTTCACGCCATCCGCGAAGCAGGCCGCCCGCGACCTCTATGGCGCAGATGGAGTTTTCCTGCCCCATGCGACCGATGTCTGGGGACGCGCCACGCCGGAAGCCCCCGTCTGCGATGTCTGGACCGGCGCGGCATCGTGGCTGGCGCAGCACCTCTGGTGGGAATGGGAATTCTCGCGCGATACAGCGTTCCTTCAGAACACCGCCTATCCGTACATCAAGGAGTGCGCGGCGTTCTGGGAGAGTTTCCTGGTGCCGGAGTCGCGACCGGCTCACCCGCACGCCGGTAAGCTGGTCACCGCGCCGTCGAACTCGCCGGAGAACTCGTACCTCTGGCATGGGGAGCGATTGCGCTACGGCATAGGCGCGACAATGGACCTGCTGCTAGCGCGGGAGATCTTCACGAACGCCATCGCGGCCAGCGAGATTCTTGGAGTGGACGAAGACCGGCGCGCTGAGTGGCGCCGAACGATTGACGATCTCGCGCCGTTGCAGGTCGGTTCCTTTGGCCAATTGCAGGAATGGGTCGACGACCTGGAGGAAGCGGAACCCTCTCATCGACACGTGTCGCACCTCTACGGCATCTTCCCCGGTAACTACCCGACCGCGTCTGACTCGCCCGGGCTCTTCGCGGCGGCGCGTACCTCGTTGGAACGGCGTCTGGCGCATGGCGGCGGGCACACCGGTTGGAGCCGGTCGTGGGTGGCAGCGCTGTGGGCGCGCTTCGGCGAGGGCGAGCTGGCCGGCGAGCACCTTGACGAGCTGATCAAGCAGTTCGCGACCGATGCCCTGCTCGATCTCCATCCACCGCGCATCTTTCAGATTGATGGCAATCTCGGTGGCGCGGCGGCCGTGGCCGAGATGCTTCTCCAGAGCCACCGCGGCGTGCTCCGGCTGCTGCCGGCACTGCCGCCGAGCTGGGACACCGGACATGTGTTGGGTCTCCGGGCCAGGGATCGGACGAGCGTTGCGATCGAATGGGCGGACAGTGCGATTCGCACGGCCCGGCTTCAGACCGAGGCCTCGACACCGATTCGCCTCCTGATGCCGGACGACCGCCAGTACGTCGTGCACGCGGTCCCGGTCGAGAGAGTTCCTGGCGCAACGTGGGGTGCAGAGGACTTTGCCGCAGTCTCCGGCGAGGCGGGCGAAAAGATCGCGGTGGAGCGCGCGGATGGCGAGATGACATGGGAATCGAAAGTGAACGTGGTTTATGTCATCTCACCATCCTCCCCGATGGAAGGTCCGTAGGGGCCGACTCCGAAGAGGTGTCGGCTCGCCGCCGCTGCTACGAGCACCAGTGCGACGGCAGGCACCGAATTAGGCGGCGGGAGCCTCCTCGTGCAGCTTGCGGATCGGCCCGAGCGCCACGTTCAGCGGGATAAACCGGGCGGCGACATCCCGAACCGCGGACACGGCCTCGTTGCGGCGGAAGACGAGGCGCGCGAGCTGTCGCGAGTTGTCCTGAGCGGCTTCGACTCGCGGTCGTTCTGCGCGTTCGTAATCCTGCAGCATCGCGATGATCCCCTGGCGGTCGGTCGTGGCGATCCGTTTGGCCAACTGACCGGCGGCTTCCATCGCCATCGCGGCCCCGATGCCGGCAGTTGGCAGGAAACCGGCCGCCGCGTCGCCGATCAGCCCGACCCGGCCGACTGACCACATCGCCGCCCGGCAATCCGTGAGTTGCCAGAAGTACGGATCACTGGCGCTGGCCACGGCGTTGAGAGCATCGGTCTCCCGCTTTTCCGTGATACGAAGGTCGGCACGCGCGCGGCGAACGAATTGCGCGGGTCCGATCTCGGTATCCCGGCGATCTCCACAGAGAATGACGCCGATCTTGCCCTCGACTGGGTACGTTCCCAGGAAGAAGCCCGCGCCCCAGATCTCGTCGCTGAGATCTGCCTCGTCCGGAACGGATTCGCTCCATGCGACCCAGCCGCCCCACCCGGAGTCGAACGTCTCGACCTGGTCCTCCCGCAAGACCAGTTTACGGGTCTGTGAGTGAAGCCCGTCGGCGGCGATCACGAGGTCAAAATCGGCACCGGCCGATCCTCCTGCGGCATCCGTGATCGATGCGCGGGTGACATCTGGTGTTTGCTCCAGGCCGCTGACATGCGTCTCGAAGGAGACTGGCACACCGGTGGCGCTCAAAACGGCAAGCAGATCACCACGCGCGATGCCGCGATAGTCACCGAAGGACGCCAGCAGCGAATCCATCAAATAGGTGCGCAGGGTGTGGCCGTGGCGATCGCGCATGCGGTAGCGGTGCAGCGGTTGACTACGGGAGCGGTACTCGCTATCAGCGCCGATCTTCTCCATGACCGGATCAACGATGGGCATCAACGCCAGCATGTATCCCTCGTCGGCATCCGGCGCGGCGCGTTCGACCACGACTGGATGCAACCCATCGCCTCGCAGTGCCGCCGCCAGCGTCAGGCCCGCGACCCCTGCCCCGGCGATCAGCACGCGAATCCGGTCGTCCTTCGCGCTCGCAAGCTGTTCTTCCACTCCGGTAGCGAATCTCATGCGACTGCTCCTTTCTGGACCACTCAGTCCACAGCGCGATCATACACCCACTGGACCACCTGGTCCAGTGGGTGTATGATCGTGGCATGACGATTGGGGATTTCTCAACAATGAATGCAGACCGGCAGCGACTACTTCTCGAAACAGCGGCCAGGGAGTTTGCGGGTGCCGGCTTTGAGCGAGCGTCGCTGAACCGCATCATCAAGACCTGCGGTATGAGCAAGAGCTCCTTCTATCACTACTTCGACTCCAAGGAGGCGCTGTTCGATACGGTGGTCCAACGCGCCGCGTCGTCGCTCAGGGATGCATTGCATGTCCCCTCCCCCCAGCAGCTGGCGGGACCGGACTTCTGGGAGAAGATCGGGATGCTCGCGCAGCAGCTGCCGACGCTCGCAGACCCGCAATCCTGGTACGTCGATTTTGGCAAGCTCTTCTATCTCGAGGACACACCGGAGCAGCCGGGGCACGAGTTACAGGCGGTCATGGCCCAGATCGCCCATTGGCTGGAGGAGGTGCTGGCGGTGGGGAGGGCGAGTGGCGCCGTCCGTGAGGATCTTCCCCCATCGCTGCAAATCGAGATGACCTTTGCCCTCGTGCGTGCGATGGACAGATGGACGCTGCGCCATCTCGACGAGATGGGACCCGACTCCATGCAGGATCTGGCCGCAAGCCAGATCGATCTTCTGCGACGTCTCCTCGCGCCGTGATGGGGCGCCTTACGGGAGTGCCGGCGTGGCCTCTGGTGTCCCGGATGAGCCATTCACCGCAAACGCATAGATCGTATGCCCTGGCTTGACGAACGGTGCGAATGCGGGAGTGGCTGCGGCGAGCACGACCACGCCGTCGGCGATGGCGATCCCACCACTCACCGATGCCCCGAGATCTGCCAATCCCAGTTCTTTGCCGGATCTGAGCGCGTAGGCGTGAAGGACGCCGTCGATTCCGGCATGCATCACGATGTCGTCGGCGATTGCTACGGGGGAAGCCGCCGGAGCGGTCTGCTCAGCGGTCCAGACGGTCTTGCCGGTCGCGGCGTCGAGTCCGGTTACCAATCCCTTCGCCGGCCCGTCAAACTCCGGCCAGTTGGTGGCAGGAACGGCAACGATTCCATCCGCTACGGCGCTACTGCCCTCCATGCCGCCGAGGAAGCCGGACGGAGAGACTTTGGCTTGCCAGACGACCCCTCCCGTGTCGCGGTCGAGCGCCCAGTAGTCGCCGCTCTTCTGGCCCTCGCCGATCAAATCCCGTTGGCGGCCATCGATCCGGGCCGAGAAGAGGTTCGGTGAAGCGCTGAACGCGACATCGTCGGTCGGAGCTTTAGTACCGCCCGGCGGGGCGTTGAAGACCCAGGCGATATCACCGCGTTCGAGGTCAAGCGCGACGATACTGGTCGGGTTGCCGAATGGTGCGGGATTCGGTGAGTAGGCGTTCTGCGTCCCGACATAGAGCAACCCTCGCGTGGTGTCGATAGCCGGCACCGCGAATACGCCGGCGCCGTCGGCTCCTTCCGGCACCATATACCGCTGCCAGACGATCTCACCGCGCTCGGCGTCGAGCGCGACCACGCTGCCCCGGAAGCCGACCTCCTTCGCGACCGAGGCAACGCCGACGAATACCGTGTTTCCGGCGATCACCGGGGATGACCAGATACTTGCCTGTGGCTGGTCATCGATCTTCTTCGTCCAGCGCGCCTCGCCGGTGGTCCGGTCGATCGCGTGCACGACGGCCGCTGAATCCCCGACGTAGACCACGTTGTCACCCACGGCGGCGGAACCAGTGATTCCCAGCGGTATCTTGAGGTTGGGCTCCTGGACCGGCGATCCCGATGCATACGACCACCGGGTCACTCCCGATACGAGGTCGAGTGCGTACAGCGTCCCGTCGTAGGACCCGATGAACGCCACGCCGTCGCTGATGACCGGGGTGGCGCTGACCGGGCCGCCGACATCGACCTGCCACAACGCGGTGAGCGAATCGATCGTGGCCGAGGAGATGCCGGAGGTCGTCGTTGTCCTGTCACCGAGAAGATCGTGACCATAGAGCGGCCAGCCGGAAGTCCGCTCCGGAACCGGCGTGGATTCTTGCGCCAGGCCGCGTGTGGCTCCGGACAGGCCGGCGGCCAGGGCCAGTGATGCAGTCGCCAGTTGGCGACGGTTGATACGAGACACAATCACGATTCGATCTCCGTTTCTTGACGATGAATAGCGGGAAATGGAGACGGCACCAAAAATCTTCGCGGCCGTCGCACCTCAGATCCGAATCGACGCGCGGCAGGGGCGATCTGCTATTGCTGCCAGTGAGTCTCGCTGCTCGCTGAACGACGCCATGAGTGCGTGATCCACGCGACGAGCGCCTGAAATTCGATCCAGCGCCCGGCGGGTCTCTCCGGAAGTGGTCTCATACGACAACTCCATCTGTCGCTTGCGGTCGACTGCGCAGCGCGCCTTTGGGCACCTCGCGCCGGATCCAGTCAGCAGTGCGTGCCGCGAGCGCCGAGATGGTGAGCGCGGGATTGGCCGATCCCTGTGTCGGCAGGATGCTGCCATCGCACAGGAAGAGATTCGGCACGTCCCAGCTCCGGCCCCACTGGTCGACCACGGAATCGTCCGCCGATGCCCCCATCCGGCAGCTTCCAACGAGATGGGCGAAGCGCTCCACCCAATGCGTCTCCGTCGCTCCGGCGGCCATCAGCACCCGCTCGGCCGTCTCGATGCCGGCGTGCATCATCTTGTTGTCGTTGTCCCCAAGGCAGAAATGAACGTGCGGAGCGGGGAGGCCGAACTGGTCCCTGGTCTCTGTTTCGACCGTGACCCGGTTCTCTCTCGCAGGGAGAATCTCGCCAAGCACACCAATCGCGGCGTAATGGTTGTAGTCCTGCATCGCTCGCACCAGTGATTCCCCGAAGAGTCCCCCCTCCTCCGCTAGCACGTGCGACATCGCGATCGGGAGTGGTGCGACGGTCTGCAAGGCGTAGCCGCGCACGAAATCGTTGCGCGGATCGGTCTCATAGAATTCCTCCGAGATCGCGCAAGCGGGCGGCGCCTTGTACTGTCGAATCATCTCGTCGAACCGGCCCCAGACGACTGGACCTGCCTGTGCCATCAGGTGCGTTCCGACCAGACCGCTGGAGTTGATGAGGCCATCCGGAAACCGGGATGAAGCGGAGTTCAGGAGCAGACGCGGCGTCTCGATCGCATAGCCGGCGACCACGACCGCCTTTGCGCGCTGGACGTGCTCGGTGAAGGAGCCGTCGTCGTGCGTCTTGAAGTAGCGGACACCCGTCACCACACCGGTGTCGTCGGTAAGAACTTCGGCGGCCATCGCGTTGGTCCGAATCTCCGCGCCGTGCTCGACGGCGTCCGGGATGTGGCTGACGAGCGTGCTGCTCTTGGCGCCGACCTTGCAGCCGAGCAGGCAGAACCCGCGCATGATGCAGTGGGGCCGCTTGCCGGTGCGTCCGGCGGGAATGGCAACCGGGCCGCCCGCGACCACCGGAATCCCGAGCTTCGTGCAGCCGTCGATCAATTGCTGACCGGCAGTTCCCGCCTGGAGTGGCGCATACGGATAGCCGTGCGGCCTGCCCCACGGGTAGCGCGCTGGTCCGGAAACGGGGTATTCCCGCTCCATCGCCTCGTAGTAGGGTTCCAGATCGTCGTAGTCCAGCGGCCAGTCGACGGCGACTCCATCCTGAGACCTGACGCGGAAATCCGACGGGTGAAATCGTGGGCAGAATCCCGCGTAGTGGATGGTGCTGCCACCGACGCCCCGCCCCGAATTGTTGGCTCCGAGTTCGAGCGGGTTGTCGCCACTCGTGATGCGCAGGTCGTTCCAGTAAAGCCGGGCGGAACCGGCCTCATCGGAGACCATGTCCTTCTCGGTATCGTGCCAGCCGCCCGCTTCGAGCGCGACAACGGAGAAGCCAAAACGGGCCAGGCGCTGGGTAAGAACGCCGCCGCCTGCGCCGGTGCCGATGATGCAGAAGTCGACCTCGTCCGAGGTCGAGTACTCGCGCATCTCGGTATCGAGGATCCAGTTGGAGGAGAGGTGAACGTGCAGCTTCATGATCGCTCGCTCCGACGGTGCCCGTGACGAGCGGGCCCCTCTCCCACCTCACGCGCTTCCCAGGGCTCGGGCGCGCCAAAGTTGAGCGAGGCATACCCGCGCGGGTACGCCGGGCCACCGAAGCCGATCTCATCCCACGCGAACGGGTGGGCGTAGTAGACGCCGGCGATCTGGCGCACTGCGATGAAGATCCACCAGCGCTTGGCGGGCATGCGCGTCCACACCTCGCCCGGCGGCGAACCATCGCGAATGGATCGCAGCACGTCGTCCTGCTGCTCGCCTGCAAGGTCGATAAAACGCCGACCGAGGAGCGCCGTGGACGTCTGATCCAGCCCCTCAAGGCCCCACCGCCAGGCGACCTCGTTAGCCGGCATGTCGTCGAATCGGAAGCCGTCGATCACGCCGTTCTGGCACCGCTGGTCGATCCACGGCGCGATCGGCACCCGTCGATCCGACGGACGATGTGTCTGGGGGAGCACGCGGTCGCAGAGCGCGATGAGCGTCCGGCACTCCTCTTCGGTGAAGAAGACGAAGGGCGGTACGTTGTACACGCGGTCAAGGACGACCTCGCGGGTTGCATCGTCCCAGTACCCGCGCTGGGCGAGAATGTTGGCATCCGGATAGCGATCCTGCATCATGCGTTCTCCTTCCGGCGCACGAGTGAGGCGATCAACCCGAGCAATCCCACCGACGAGAGCAACAGTGGCGCAAACAGGGGTGGCCCCATCGTGATGTTGAAGCGGAGATTGTGCGTCCCACCCGGCATGTCCCGGATGCCCCGGATATGAAGCAGGAAACCGAGCAGCCCATCGCTCAATGTGACGAGCGAGACCACAGGCAGGACATCGTGCGCGGCACGTTCACTGGCAACCGCCGCGATTGCGGCGGCGACCATCGGCGGAGTCAGCCAGACCGGGGTCCACATCACCCGCTGGTTGAAGCTGCCGCGCATGTGCTCGAAGTACGCCTCGCCACCGGCGACGACCGCGAAGAACGCCGTCACGAGCGCGAGAGGGCGCTGAAACTCGCCGGTCGCGATGCGCTCGGCCGGGGATGTGTGGGTGAGATCGTTCAGCGTCGCCATCGCGGTGCCGAGCGTGGAGAGACTCAGCGTTTCGCGTCGCAGGAAACTGGCGAGGATGCCGGTCGCGCCCACCGTGCACATGAGCAGTGGGGCCGCGACGGGCGGCCCCATCACGACGTTGTACTGCCCGAGGCCATACCCGCCCGGCATCCGCTTGATCCCGCGCAGGTGCAGCCCGAATCCGATCATGCCGTCAGCCACCGTCACGGCCGAGAGCACCGGCAGTACCTTGCGCGCGACGGATTCGCTGAAGAGCGCGGCGACCGAAGCGACCGTCGTTGGAGGCGTCAGCGCGATCGGGGTCCACATCCACTTGTCGTCGAAGGCGCCTCGATCGTGCTGGATGTATGCCTCGAAGCCGCTCACGACCGCCGAGAAGCCGGTGATCAGGGCCATGCTTCGCTGGAAGCGTCCTCGCCTGATCTCACGACGGGCGAGGCTGATCATGTCTCCGGCGGTGCTCATTGCGAGTGCTCCTTATCTTGCTTGCGGATCAGCGTGGCGAGCTGGCGGCGATGTGCTGCTGGCGACTTGCAGGGATATCGCCAGCATTCGGTGCTGATCGCTGCTCCCCGTTCTGGCGCGCCATGCCCCCGAAGATGCGCCCGCCAAAGAGCATGACCACGCCCGCGACGAGACTGAGAGCGAAGAGCCCCGCCCCTATTTCAAGCAATGCCTCGCGATCCAGCCGGCTCGAATCCATCGTCGTTCCCTTCTCGCATACCGTGGAAAATGCCTTGCACTGGGTGCCGTGTCCCTCGTCTTTGTCCGTCGTTACGCTTGAGGTGCGCCTTCCCCACCTGTCATTGCGAGCGCTTCCCCATACCCGGCTTTGCGGACCCCACACTCGTCATTTCGAGCATGTCGAGGAGGCTCTTGTCGTGGGGCGTTGCAAGGAAACGTGTTCATCCTCATGCCTGCACCGGACCGCTCAGGTGGGCGCGCCGAGAACGATGAGATATTTCGACTGCGCTCGAAATGAGGGAGAACGTGCCGGTCATTCGGGACGCCTGTGCCCAGCAAGTGAGCGTCGACACGGCACTACAGGCGGATCAGGGCGAGCCCGGCGTCGGCGTCGTACTCACGCCGAAGGGCGGCCGGCGTCTCCACCAGCATCACTTCAAGCGTCGGCCTCACATGCGCCCGAAGCAGATGTCCTCCGCGAGTCGTGCTGTCGGGGCAGCCGAGGACGACGTGGGCGTGGACCTGCGGCTGCCCCTGCGGGTCGAGCGAGATGTCGCCGACGAGCGAAAGCACCTCGACCTGCTCCCGCACCGGGTTCTTGCGATAATGCTTCATGTCGATATCGAAAAAACCGAGCGTGGCATCGCTGAACGCGCCGATGGCGGTGAAGTGACTCGCGTCCAGATGCTGTTCCTGGGCAAATTCCTTCAGGCCAGCCATCACCTCGTCGCCCGTCTCAAAGACCAGGGCATAGGTCGTCGTTCCACTCTCTTCGAGACGTTTCACCTTCATAACATGCTCCTCTGGCGCGCATACGCGCCGATGGCGGCACCGCCGACGGCGATACCGGCGGCAAGAAGCGCCGATCCGCCGCCCCGGGAGAGGATCGGCACCTGATAGCGATGGCAGGTCGCGACCGTGGCGATAACGTCCTCCGTCGTCCGCGGGATGACGACGCCGATTGCCACCTGGCGATAGTTCGAGCTGGCAGTGGCGTAGAGCGCGCGGCTGCCGGCATCGAACCGCACCTCGCCCGCCACGACCAAGCGGAGGTCTGCCATCAACCGCAACCACTCGGCATCGATCTTCCCGGCGTCGAGTTCTGCGCGAGATGCCGGCCGGGTGGTCGTGGCGTGAGACACAGCGGCTTCCTTCCTAGAATGAGACGGTCCACTGCTCGGCGTCCTGGCGCTTGAACTCCAGCCCCAGTCCCGGACGGCTACTGTCCGGATGCAGGGCGCCATCGACCGGGTCGAGCGCGCCATCGAAGAGCATGTGCTCGATCCGCGCGTGGTCATGGAAATACTCGAGATGAATCAGGCGCGGCGCGGCACAGCAAGCGTGGACGTGGAGCGATGGTGCGGTGTGGGCCGAGAACGGGAGTCCGTGCGCGTCGCAGAGGTCGGCAACGCGGAGAAACCCTGTGATCCCGGCGCAGCGGGACGCATCGGCCTGCAGTATGTCCACCGCACCGGCATCCAGCATCCGGCGGAAGTAGAAGGAGTTGTACCCATATTCGCCGGCGGCGATGTCCATACCCGCCGGCGCACGATCCCGCAGCAGGTGCAAACCGGCCAGATCGTCCGATGAGACCGGCTCCTCGAACCAGCTGACGTCCAGCTCCGCGAAGCGCTCGGCGAAGGCCAGCGCCTGCTTGCGGCTGTACGCACCATTGGCGTCCACGAACAGCGCAGCGTCGGGGCCGATCGCCTCACGGGCGGCGCGCACGCGCTCGAGATCATCTCCCGGGTGCGTCCCGATCTTCATCTTGACGCGAGGGATGCCCTGCTCCACCCAGCCGGCGAGCTGCGCCTGCAGGACGGCGAGCGGGTATGAGGTGAACCCGCCGCTTCCGTAGACTGGCACCGCCGTCCGTTCGGCGCTGAGAAGGCGAAAGAGCGGGACGCCGAAGCGTTTCGCCTTCAGGTCCCAGAGCGCGACATCGACCGCTGCGATCGCCATCGACGCGATGCCGGGGCGACCGAGGTTGCGAATCGCGTGGATCATCGCCGCCCAGCATGCCGCGATGTTGCCGCTCTCCATGCCGGTCACGAGCGGGGCAAGCGACCGCTCGATCAAGCTGGCGGTCGCGGGATCTGCGTACGTAAAGCCGATCCCGTGCTGGCCACCGCCGTCGACCTCGACCAGCACCATCGTTGTCTCGTCCCAGGCAAAGGTGCCATCCGCCTCCGGACGGTCGGTTGGGATGGTGTACGCGGAGACGGCGACGCGCTCCACCGGTGCGTCGAAGTGCCCGGACATCTAGACGATCTCCCGGACTTTGTCGCCGATCACGGTCTTGATGATGTCGAAGCGGTTCTTGTCGCCCTTCACCATCGCCTCGGCGAAGTGCAGTGCCTGCTCGGTCGTGATCTTGCCGGGGAGCGGCGGCTCGTTGGGATCGACGACGCACTGGATGATGGCCGGGCCGTCGTGCTTGAGCGCCTCTTTCAGGGTGGACTCCGCCTCGCCCGGATCCTCGATCGTGTACCCCTTGGCGCCCGCTGCCTCGGCGTACGCGGCGAAATCGATCGGCTGGAGATCAGTCCCGAACTCCGGATTGGCGTTCATCGCGATCTGTTCCCACTTGATCTCGCCGAGCGCGTTGTTCTTGATGATGATGATCTTGACCGGCAGCTTGTACTTGACGAGGGTTGCAACCTCCCCCATCAGCATTGTGAAGCCGCCATCGCCGACGATTCCGACCACCTGGCGACCGGGGAATGCCACAGCCGCGCCGATGGTGTAGGGCAGTCCGTTCGCCATGGTGGCGAGCGATCCCGAGAGCGAGAACTTCATGTCGTCGTGCATGTCGATGTAGCGCGCGGTCCAGGTCGCGATGGTGCCGCTGTCCGAGGCCACGATCGCATCGCTGTCGAGCAGCTTATTGAGGTGGTAGGTGACAACCTGCGGCTTCATCGGCGTGTCGCTGCGGGTGCCGCGCTCCTCCATCAGCTTGCGCCAGTCCTTCATCCGCTTCTGGGCAGACTCCAGGAAATCCTGGTTCTTGTGCTTGTCGAGCAATGGCAGCAGGGCGTTGAGGACGGTTTTGCTGTCCCCAACCAACCCGACATCGGCGGGTGCGCGGAGTCCGATCCGGCTGGGATCGATGTCGATCTGCACGATCTTCGCCTGGCCGGGTTTCGGGTAGAACTCCATGTACGGGAAGCTGCTGCCGACGATGACGAGCGTGTCGCACTCGCCGAGGGCGTCCTGCGAGGGGCCGGTTCCGAGCAATCCGATGCCGCCGGTGGTGTACTGGCTGTCATCGGGAACCACGGCCTTGCCCAGCAGCGGCTTGATGATCGGAGCGGCGGCCGTCTGCGCGAGTTGGAGGACCTCATCCCGTGCTGCAAGTGCGCCCGCGCCCGCCATGATCGCGACCTTCTTGCCGTCGTTGATGATACTGGCGGCTGACTTCAGCGATTCGTCGGTCGGCAGGCCGGCATGCACCTGGAAGATATCGGCGCTGTGTCTGGCGATATTGGCGCTCGACCGCTCGGCCTCAGCGCTGGTCCATTCCTGGATGTCCTTCGGGATCTGGATGTGCGCGACGCCGCGCTGCGTGAGCGCCGTCCGGATCGCCTCGTCGACGACGTTCACGATGTGGGCCGGCCCCATCACGCGTTCGGAGTAGACCGCGACATCCATGAAGAGGCGGTCGAGATCGACATCCTGCTGATAGCGGGTACCGATCAGGTCGTGGAACGTGTGGCCGGTGATCGCGAGCACGGTCGCGCCGTCGCACTTGGCGTCGTAGAGACCGTTCAGGAGATGTATGCCGCCCGGGCCGGAGGTCGCCAGGCAGACGCCCAACTTGCCGCTGTACTTGCTGTAACCCGTTGCGGCGAAGGCGGCGGCCTCCTCATGTCGCACTTGAATGAAGTGGAGCTTATCCTGCCGCGTCCGCAGCGCCTCGAAGATGCCATTGATGCCATCGCCTGGCAGGCCGAAGATCGTATCAACGCCCCAGTCGATGAGGCGATCGGCAAGCATATCGGCGGTCGTTCTGGCCATGTGTGTGCCTCCCAGCAGTTGGCGTTCGTCTTCCGGACAGACGCGCACAGGAACACCCGCTCGACGGTGCCCGGTCAGCCGGGGTGGCAATGGCTCTACGCAGGGGGAAGTTCGACACGTACCTCGATGGGGGTATGGTGATCCCGGAAGGCAGGGTCACGGCCAACGCCTCAGCGCTGTCCGAAGGAGCGGTGGGCCCGCGAAGATGCGCGGCTGCGTCACCACGAACGTCCTTGCAAGACGGCTGCCAAGAATGCGAATCGGATCGCTACCATGACCCGACCGGGTTGGGGCGCACCCGGTCAACGGCGCCCACAGGATGGCCCGGCGTGGCGGGCTGCGTCCCGACCGTTCCGGGCGCCGATGTGGAACGTGTCGTGCTTTTGGTGAAGTGAGAGTACCAATTGTGATCGACGTGTGGTGCGGGGAGATTCCTGGAACGTGAGTGCCTGGGCGGATGAACTCGATGACATCGTGCGCGCCATGGCCGGTGCCTACATTTTCGGAATACCCTTGCTCTTTACGATGGAGATGTGGTGGATCGGCGAATACCTCGCGACGACCGAGGTCCTGACGTTGGTCGGGGTGGCGCTGGTCGTGAACTTCGGTCTCACGTGGGTCGCGGGGTTCAAGAGCAAGAGCACCTTCCGCACGTCGATCGACGAGACGATCGATGCCGTGGCGATCGGTATGGTCGCTGCGGTGGTGATGCTCGTGATCCTCAACCAGATCCGGCCCGGTGACTCGATCGCCACTTCCCTCGGAAAAGTTGTCATCCAGGCAGTGCCGCTCAGCATCGGCGCGGCGGTGACGAACCAGGTCTTCGGCATTCGGATCAGGCGCGCGCGCCAGTCGGACTCGCCGGCCGATGAGGGGCTCTCGCCCTTCCAGGCAGTGCTGTCGGATATCGGAGCGACGGCCACTGGCGGCCTCTTTCTCGGCGTCTCCATTGCGCCAACCGAGGAGGTGCCAATGATCGCCGCGGCCCTCGACTACTGGCATCTGCTCGCGATCGTGCTTTTCTCAGTCCTGCTCAGCTACGGAATCGTGTTCGCAAGCGGGCTCAACCGTCAGCCAAGTGGCGGTGTGTTTCAACGTCCGTTTACGGAGACAGTGCTGGCCTATGTCGTCTCCCTCGTTGTCGCGTTTGCGGCTCTCTACCTTTTTGACCAGATCTCGCTCGATGATCCGGTCCGCTCGATCGCGGAACAGGTGCTGGTCCTCGGCGTACCGACGTCCGTTGGAGGCGCAGCCGGGAGGTTGGTGATTTGAGCAAGCCAGTGACCGCGATTCCCAATGAGAACGAGGACGATACGCATACCGAGATGACGCACGATCGGGCGCGATCGATCGCTGAGTGGACGACGCTCACGATCAGCACGCTCATCCTGCTCGGGATTGTTGGCGCCATTCTGTGGCTCTCGCTGACGGGAGCGGACCATCCGCCGCGAATTGTTGTGGACTGGAACCCGGACAAAGTCCGCCATGAGGAGAGCGGCTACTACGTGGAGGTCGTGGTTCGGAACGAGGGGAACCAGACCGTGGAGGATGCAACGATCGAGGGCCGGCTGGCCATTCCGGGTGAGGATCAGGAATCCGCCGAGCTCACTATCCCCTTCCTCGCAGGCGGCGACAAGGCGCAGGGCACGCTCGTCTTCCGCGGTGACCCGGCCGCCGGTGAGTTGACGACCGGCGTCACCAGCTACAAGAAGCCGTGACCATCAGACGCCCCTAGTCGTCAATCTCCACGAACTCCTGATCCGGGTCGTCGAGTTCCTCCGTCGTGATCGGCGGTATCTCGGGTGTCCCGGTGGCGATCAGGGCCAGGCGCTGTTCCACCAGCGTCGCGACGAGCGCGTCGGGCACGGCCTGCGAGAGGAGCGCAACCGCCCGAATTCCCTCCGGCAGGTAGATCACCCCGACGTCGTTGACCGCATCCTCGAGATTGCCCGGCTTGTTCAGGACGCGGACATCCTCCGGGAGGAAGAAAGGGATGCGGTCGCGAATCAGCTGTTGCTCGAGGATATCCGCGATCTGCGCGCTGACCCAGGGAGAAATCAGCGTCCCGGTCGCGAGCGCGAGCTGATAGCGCGCCATATCCAGCGGGGTCGTGACGTTGACCGGTCCGTCATCGGCGGCTGCCTCGAGATACTCCCGTGCGAGAGCGACATCCTCGGCGGGCGCGTCGAGCCCCGGTTCCGGTGGCCAGAAGGAGAGCTGCGTCGGGTCCGTAAAGAGATAGGTCCGTTCCATGCCGATGGCCACCGCAGTTGCTCGCAGATCCTCAGGGTCGGTCAGGGCGAGAAGCGTCCGCGCCGATGCATTGCTGGAATAGGCGCCGACTGCGAAAAGATACTCCTGGAGCGTGAAGGGATTACCGAGATCGTCGTAGGAAAAGAACATGTCGCCATCATCATCGAAGTTGGATTCGTCGAGCACGATGCTCTCATCTGCACTCAGTGACCCGTTCTCAATTCTCCGGTAGATATCGGCCATCAGGATCAGCTTGTAGGTGCTTGCCGTGATGAACGGCGTCGTGCCGTTGTGGGACATGACGACCGTCCCGCTGTCGTCCAGAACCACGAAGCCATAGACGCCTGGTTCGCCCGCAATGAGATCTACGGCCCGTACCTGCTCTGGCGTATCGGGGAGCGATTGGAGCGGCAGAACCCGAGGTGTTGCGGCGATCGGGGATGGCGTCGCCAGCATCGGGGAGGGGGTTGCCCGGACCTGCGGTGAGGGGAGCACGGTTGCGGGTACCGAGGTAGGAGGCGGCAGCTCAGGCGTCGGCTCTGGTGCCGGTGAGGACATCGTACACCCGGCAAAAAAGATGACACAGCATATCGAGAGGACGTGCAGCGGGCGAAAGGAGCTTCTTCTCGTTCTCCTCAAATCTTCATCCATTCATTCCAACTATGTGACTTCGACGGCGCGCTCTCCCAGCCGACGCACATCTTCGCCCTTTGTCTCAAAGTATGTGGCATGTATGCCGTGTTCATGACGATCTGTCAAGAAGCGCGATCTTTTAGGAGGAGAAGCTGCGGGCCAGTGAGATGAACGAGAGAGGCGTTTATCCAGTCGTTTACGCAGAACGGACCGCTTTGAGGCTGTGGTGATGGGTCTCCCGAGAGAATCTCGGCGTGTCATCCGGTGGGCGCAATCACAACGATTGCCGATGTGACACGGTTCCATGTTTGGATGCGCCTCGCGCCAAGGCATTCCAGCTTGAGACGGCGGGAGTCCTTGCAGGGAGATTCTGCGAGGGTGAGATAGGCACGCAGAAGTGGCCGGAGTGAGGCCACCGGGTGTGCATCAGTCCGGATATGGGGCAGCGTCGCGCCCATATCCAATCGTCAGTCATCCGAAGCACAGGTGGGACTTGGCCCACTGACCGGTCACCTGCTCCGGATAACGGTGCTCATGGCTCGGAAAACCATCCCGGCTTGGGCATGGAGGTGCGATTACTGGCGCGATTCTCGGTCGATGCCGAGGACTCGCGCGTGCTGGATGAGGGCTTCCTGCACGTGCTCGTCCCAGTACTCCCATGTATGGGCGCCCGGATGCTCGATGTAGGTGTGCGGCAGGCCGATCTCGTCCATGTGCGCGTGCAACTCGCGGTTGCCGTCGAGCGTGAAATCATCCACGCCGCAGTCGAAGCTGATCACCGGGAGACTCGCGCCGCCATCGACGCGCTCCTTGAGCCGCGTCGCCTGGACCGGCACACTAGCGTCGTCCTTGTCCGCCACGGCGTCGAGCCATTCCTGCCCGAGATGCCGCAACCCGGACGAGTGCGCCCAGATCGAGGCGAACCGATCGCTGTGCTTCATGCCGATCCGGAGCGCGCCCTGGCCGCCCATCGAGAGTCCGCCGATCGCCCACGGCCCCGGCCGCACCTGAAATGTGCGCTGCACCTGGGCCGGAATGTCCTTGACCAGCAGATCCTCGTAGCGCTGGAGCCCGTATCGCTCATGAAACGGCAGGTTCAGGTAGCGCGAGGTGCCGCCATCGGGCAAGACGACGATCAGCGGCAGGTCCGCGACGTGCCGCACGATGTTGGAGTTGTAGAGCCACGAGAAGCTGTCATCGCTGTAGCCATGCAACTGCATGAGGACCGGGAACGGCCCCTCGCCCTTGTCCGGATGGATGGCGTTGAAGCCGATCTGCTTGCCCAGCGCGTCGCTGTGAAAGCGGACGTTCAGCACGCTCATGCCGCATCTTCCCTTCGTCTAGCGTTGCCCTGTTGCCGGGCGCGATGTCGTTTCCAGGCGCATCATAAGCCCATGCAGCAGGAAAAGGACGATTCCGCCGCCGATGGCCACCCAGCCGATCGCGACGAGACTCGTCCGCGCCGCGAGGAACCCGCCCAGCCACGGCAAGACGGCGCCGCCAAAGACCGCCGCACTGACCTGGAAGCCGACCGCATGGACGGCGGTGGCGGTCCCGAGCCGGCGTGGTGTCAGCGTCATGAGCAACGGAAAGAGCGGCGCCATCCAGAAGCCCATCAAGAGCAGCCCCATGACGGCGACCTCATAGGAGCCCAGCGTATAGAGGAAGCCGCCCGCGATGTTTCCGGCGATGCTGATCTGGACCATGCGCGCGGTGCCGACACGGGCCGAGACCATGCCGAGCGTGAGCCGTCCCAGGGCGAGCGCACCCCAGTAGAGCCCGGCCCACAGGCTGGCGATGCTGTCCGGCTGGCCGAATCGCTCCCGCATCATCGTGAACGCCCACTGGCCCGCCGAGAACTCGACGCCAGTGCAGAAGAAGAAGATGACAACGTTGAGCCAGACGAGCGGCGACCGAAGAATCTCGCGAACCGGGGTCGCCTTCACCGCGTGGGGAGAATCCGCGTGGACATGGGTGCCATAGGTCCAGAGATGACGACTGAACACGAAGATGATCGTCATCGCGAGCAGGATCAACCCGACGATGACATAGCCCCAACGCCAGCTCAGGTTGCGGTCGAGCACCGCGCCCATGATCAGCGGTCCCACGAGCGCGCCGATTCCAAAGAAGGCGTGCAGGCGATTCATGACCGCTTCGGTGAAGTTCTCGGCGGCGTAGAAGTTGAGCGCTGAATCGATCGCACCCGAGCCCAGGCCGATCAGGACAGCGAGCATGAGGAAGACGGGAAAGACCGGGGCCAGCGAATAGCCGAGCAATCCCGTCGTGACGAACGCTGTGCTCATCACGAGCAGGCGCCCGACTCCAAGGTGACCGATGATTTTGCCGGAGATGAGCCCGGAGAAGCAGTACCCGGTGCCCGAGGCAAAGAGGATGTAGCCGAGCCCGGCCTGCGGCAATCCGAACGTTGTCCGGATCGAGGGCCAGGCGACGCCGAGGACGGCATCCGGAAAGCCGATGCTGACGAAGGCGATGTAGGCAATGATCAGGACGAGCGTCGAGGTCGCCAGCGCGGGCTTCCCCAGGGAACGAACGAGGCCCAAGTGAGTTTCCATTCCGTGAGTGAGGGCAAGTGTGGGAACGAGTGATTATTGAGTACGCGGCATCGGGATGGATGCCGATGTGGATCATACCCGCTTTCCTGTCGGGGTTACTCGGTTTCCAGCGCCGGCTTTTGTGCGCGGATCTTCAGGGGTGCTTTCTGCCACCACGCCTCTTCCAGGAGGTCGCGGAGCAATGACATGTCAATCAGACCCAGCTTTGCCAGGATCGCACCATAGCCATCGTAGTGCGATGTCGTGAAGAGGGCCGGGTTGTTGGTCTGGAGAAGCGCTTCCTTCTCCTCCAGGCTGCACATCACCACAATCACGCCGTCGCGCGCATCGCGAACCCGTACGAATGTCTTGCCCCTGACCTTGAGCGCGGGTGTTCCGTACGAGGTCGATTCCTCAGTGCCGGGCAGGGCGAGACCGATCTGAACTACGTCGTCCCAGGTTGGCATGACTCCTCCCATATCATGTGCGAGTTCCCATCGTTTCCGGCCACCGGCGTGCCCGGCTCGTTCCCGCACGTGGCCACGCCGGGAACCGGTATCACCCAGGCGGGGAAGATCTCGACGATGGAGCCCGGACCGTCGTCGAAGCTGCACCACGTGCTCGTGCAGCCCGCTGGCTGCTGATGACCGAGCTGCACGCTCAGACGGGCGCTATCGCGATCGGTGTCGCCTGATGCGGTGACGATCAGCGTGACGTACTCCCGGCCCGCTTCTATCTCCCAGGCGTTACCGGACCCCACCGAATAGGCTATCTCCTCCTTGCCGTCCCCAAACCGCGTGTCGAGATAGGCGGCCGGCAGGTTCGATTCCCAATGCTTCACGGCCGGTGTCTGGTCGAACGCACGGGAGCGGTCGAGATAGGTGCCGGGACCGAGCGGCGAGGCGTTGTAGTTGTCGAGGAGGAAATCCAGCTCGAAGGTGGAGTTGGAGTCGAAGCCGGAGACATCGTCCCAGGTCATCCTCGTCCGGACGAAGCGCGTTCCCGGCTCGATCTCGCCCGTCTCGACAGTGATTGTCAACGGGATCCACGTTGAGGCGGGCGGTATGGTGCTCGCGCTGACCGACCTCGGCGCGACGGACGCGAGCACCAGGAGCAGAACCAGTCTCGTTGCCCGGGCGAGCACATACCGGCTCCGGGAGGACTGTGGCCCCATTTCGTTGGTCGGTTCTCGAACACTCATCTTGGCACTCGCGCGTTCATCCACCATATTCAGGATCCGGTCCCCGGTCATAGGGGCGCGACAATTGACGCTGGCCGGGTTCTGGCTCAAGCTGGCGCGAGCGATCGGCCGGACAAATTCCATTTCCCCGGCATCTTGGAGGGAGTTCAACGTGCGTCTCGGCGTCCTGACTGACATTCATCACTGCCCGCCGGGGAGCCCGCCCGGCGGTTGGCACAATCCCCATCACTTCGATGACGCACTCGACCGCCTGCGGACATCGCTTGCCTGGCTCGAAGGCCAGCGGGTCGATCGACTCGCCGTTCTCGGCGACCTCACCCACTTCGGCGATGAGGCATCGCTGGGTGAGGTGCTCGCCGTCCTCGGCGCATCGTCGCTCCCAACCTGGATCCTGACCGGAAACCACGATCTCAATCCGGATCATACCGCGCTTGAAGCCGCTCTCGATGCCGGCAAGCATGCCAACATTCGGTTGATCGAGCGCCAGCAGGACGCATTAGGTTCGGATTGGCTGATCGCCGGGCTCGGCATGGAGCGGGGTGCGAACGGCGCCGGGTTCACGGCGGCGAAGCTCGACATGGCATCATGGGGCGCTACGCCGGCGATCGTCGTCAGTCACTTCCCCCTGCTCAGCACCGCGACGGAGGTCAAGGTCGCCGGCCTGAAGTACGCGGGAGATCTTGTAAACGGGGCGGAGATCGAATCCGCGCTGCTGGCGCGCACCGCCCCGACGATTGCGATCAGCGGGCACCTGCATGTGCGTCACGCTATGACGAGAGGGCCAGTCTTGCAGGCGTCATGCGCGGCGCAGATCGAGTCGCTCTTCGAGGCGACGGTGTTCGATTTCGGGGATTGGGGCGATCGCCGCATCTCCTGGGACTCGACCTCCATGCAGGATGTGAGCGACGGGACGCTGCCCGTACTCTCCGAGCGCGAGCAGCGGTGGTCGTGGGATGGCGCCGGCTGGACTTCAGCCTGACGCTGTGTCGCACCTCAAACGCTGGATAGCGAGGTGTTTGGAGCCATCCGCACTTCTCCGTCATTTCTCGACAAGCTCGAAATGACGGAGAGAAGGCGTCGATCAATCGGGATGCCCCTGCTCAGCACATCACCGTTAACACGGGACTAGGCGACGGTGAACTGGTAGTCGCCGGAGCCGACCGTCACTACGGTCGACTCACCGGTGCGCCTGACGTCCCGCACTCCTTCCGCCTCCGCCACCGGCAGCTCGCCCTCCGAGATGGTGGCGCCGTCAGTCGCCGGCAGCCAGATCTCGGCTTCGGTATTGGCCGGGATCTCGATGAAGAAACGGCGCTGGCTGTCCTCATCTCGTTCCCACCGGCTCCGGATGAAACCACGGATGCTGTCGTAGGTTCCTTCCGCGAACGTCAGTGAGTCGTCGAGGTGCGGGCGGATGCGGATTCGCGTGTAGCCCGGATGCTCCGGCATCGTGTCGATCCCCGCGACCGATCGGCGCAACCACTCCCCGACCGATCCCAGCGAGTAGTGATTGAACGAGTTCATTCCCGGGTCCTGGAATCCGTTTTCCTCCGTCCAGCCATCCCACCGCTCCCAGATCGTGGTCGCCCCGTGCAGGATCGAGTACTTCCAGCTTGGGAAGGTTGTCTGGTGCAACAACTGGTATGCGATTTCCGGGTAGCCGTTGTTCGTGAGGACATGGCAGAGGTAGCTGACAGCCACGAATCCGGTCGAGAGGTGGCCGCCCTTGGCGCGGATATCGGCAACGAGCAGTTCGGCTGCCCGCGCGCGCTGATGCTCCTCCAGCAGGCCGAAGTGGAGCGCCAGGCAATAGACCGTCTGCGTCTCGCCCTCGATCGTGCCGTCCTCCCGCACATAGGCTTTGCGGAACTCAGCCGCGATATCGTCGAACAACCGCCGGTAGTGCTCGGCTGCTTCGCCGCGACCGGTTGCGGCGGCCATCTCGGCCATCAGCCTGGCGTCATAGGCCCAGTAGGCGGTGCCGATCAGCTCCTTGGGCGTATTGGCGCCAATCGAGAGCCAGTCGCCGAAATCATTGTTGCGCTTGTTCTTCCAGAGCAGGTCCGGATTCGCGCTGCGCAGGTGCTCCATCCAGCGCTCGAGCGATCGCCAGTGGCGGTCGATGATTCGCGTGTCACCGTAGGTGCGCCAGATCGTCCACGGCACGATCACTCCGCAGTCGCCCCATGCCGGAGCGCCGTCCGAGAGGTCGACCAGGCGCGGCGCGACATCGGGGAACGCACCACCCTCGGACTGCGCATCGACGACATCCTGCATCCACTTCGTGAAGAAGGCGGCGACATCCATGTTGCCGACGGCGGTGCCGACAAAGACCTGCGCATCCCCGAGCCAGCCGAGGCGCTCGTCCCGCTGCGGGCAATCGGTTGGGATGCTGAGGAAGTTGCCGCGCTGTCCCCAGACGATATTCCGCTGCAACTGGTTCACGAGCTCGTCGGAGCAGGTGAAGTCGCCGACCGCTGTCGTATCCGAGCCGGCGAAGATGCCGGTGATGGCATCGTGCGTCGGAGTGCCGGGATAGCCGCTCACCTCCACGTACCGGAAGCCATGCCAGGTAAAGCGGGGCTCGAAGATCTCCTCACCCTCGCCCCGGAGCACGTAGGTATCGGTGGCGCGGGCCGAGCGCAGATTCGTGACGTAGAGGGAGCCGTCCGGGTTGAGGATCTCGGCGAACCGCAGGGTGATCCTGGTGCCGGCCGGACCGGTCGCCTTCAGCCGCACCCAGCCCGCGATGTTCTGGCCGAGATCGTAGATGTATGTTCCCTGCTCGGTCTCGGTTCGCTTGACAGGCGTCAGCTCGTCCTGCGCGCGCACCGGCTCCGCCGGTTCTGAGACGAACGGCGTTGCGTTCTTGTTCTGGACCTGCACACCGTTCCAGGCGGAGTCATCGAACCCGGCCACATCCCAGCCGGGAAGCTCGCGCGTGGCGTCGTAGAACTCGCCCATCAGGAAGTCGGAGTAGCGAATCGGCCCGATGGCACTGCGCCACTCACCGTTCGACGCGACGATCCCGGCTGTTCCATCCTCGTAGTCGAGGTGAAGCTGGGCGAAGAACTGCGGTGTCGTACCGTAGTGGCGAGCGCCCGGCTCGAAGCCGACGTACCCGGCGAACCAGCCGGTGCCGACCATCGCCCCGAGGACATTCTCGCCCATCTGGACCATATCGGTGACATCGAAGGTCTGGACCTGGATGCGCTTGGCGTAGTCGGTCCAGCCGGGCGCGAGCTGGTGATCGCCCACCTTCGTGCCGTTCAGTCGAGCCTCGTAGACGCCGCGCGCGGTGGCGTAGAGCCGGGCGCGTTTCACCGGCTGGTCGACCGTGAACGCGTGTCGAAAGTACGGCGCAGGCAGCAGATCGTCGAGCTCCTGGGTTTCTGCCAGGTCCGGGTCGGGAGTCAGATTGGGCACGGCGATCCAGTTGGCTCGCCAATCGGGCAGCCGCGTGATTCCCCGTTCCCAGAGGGAGACATCGCTCCATCCGCTCGGAAGGTCGTCGCCATCCCAGACGCGCACCTTCCACCACGCCGTCTGACGCGCGGCGAGCGGAGTACCCTCGTATTCGATCTGCGCGGTCTCACTGCTCTCGACGCGCCCGGTGTCCCAGAGGTCGCCCTCGTCCCTCGAGAGGTTCTCTGGGTCGGAGGCGACGAGGATCTGGTAGGCACGCTGGCGCGCATTTCGCTGGTCAGCGACCAGGGTCCAGGACAATCGGGGGCTTTCGGAATCGATCCCGAGCGGATCGACGAGGTATTCGGTGCGGGGAGAGGAGATACGCAATGAGGATTCGTTCATGCTGATCTGCTCCTGCCGAGGCGGCGTAAGGCTTTGTTCCTACCAGTCCGAGATCGAGTTGTCCTCCCGACGCAGAAGCTGCATCGGTCCGGGCTGGTAGGGATGAGCGAGCGCCGCTTCCTCATCGAGCTCGACGCCGAGTCCGGGCGTGCCGCCGCTGTAGAGCTTGCCCCCTTCCAGGCGCATGTCTGTCTGGACGATATCGGGGATGACATCCGGCCGCCAGACGAGCTCCTGAACGGCGAAGAGCGGCGTCGACAGATCGAAGTGGAGGCAAGCCGCGGTCGAGACCGGCCCGAGCGGATTATGCGGAGCCTGCTCGATGTAATGCGTCTCGCACCAGCCAGCCACCTTCTTCGCCTCGGTCAGGCCGCCGGAGATGCAGAGGTCGATCCGGCAGTAGTCCATCAGGTCCTGCTCGATCAAGGTTTGCCAGTCCCACTTGCTGGAGAGCTGCTCGCCCGTCGCGATCGGAGCGTGGATGTGCTGCCGCAGGTAGGCGAACTCGGACGTGTTCTCGGCGCGCAACGGATCTTCGATGAAGAACGGGCGCATCGGCTCCAGCGCCTTGGCCATCTGGATCGCGTAGGTCGGGGTCGTGCGCTGATGGAAATCGACGCAGATCTCGATCTCGTTGCCAAGCGCCTCACGGAGCGCCGCGAAGGCGTCCACCGTCCATTGCAGGGCGCGGGCCTGCTCGTAGATACCCTCGCGCTCGCCGCTGCTGCCCTCGCCGGCGCCATACCGCACGAACTCCCAGCCCTCCGCGACGCGCTCCTTGGCGTACGCCACCATCGCGTCGATGCCGGCGCGCGGACCACCCCCGCTCTCTCCGCGCTGCTGGACGTGGCAGTAGCAACGGGCGTAATCGCGGGTCTTTCCGCCAAGAAGATCGTAGACGGGCACGCCGAGGGTCTTGCCACGGAGGTCCCAGAGCGCGATATCGATCGCCGCGACGGTTGCCGCGTGGATGTGGCCGCCGCGAAAAAACTGGCCGCGCCAGAGCATCTGCCAGATATGCTCGATGCGGGAGGGATCCATGCCGATCAGGACCGGGGCATAGGTATCGACCAGCCCCTTGATCGCCTGCTCCTTCCAGGTGATCCCGGCCTCGCCGAGCCCGGTCAACCCCTCATCGGTGTAGATCTTGACGAAGGTGAAGTTCCGGCCTCGCTCCGGGACGTAGACGACAAATGTCTTCACATCGGTGATCTTCATAGTGCCTGCTGCTCCCTCACGCTGACGGTGGCGCGGCGGTGGCCGAGTGAACTGGCCGCGCGACGCAAATCACTCTCGGAAGAACCGGTATCCCGCGATCATTCACCTTTTGCGACCGTCCGTCAACAGCGATGGCGTCACCGGTGCGCCTTTGTCCACTCGAAGGTAGCGGGAGGGCGATCACCTGCTACCATGCCGGCACGACCGTGACTCGACGTGGATTCCAACCGGGAGGGAGGACGAATGGTGACGTTCGACAAAAGCGCCAGCCGCCGGGTTCTTGTCATCGGGGCCGATGGGCTCCGGCCCGATCTGTTCGATCCGTCCGTGATGCCCAACGTGGCGGCGCTGACGGCATCGGGGGTCAGATTCACCGAGCATCACGCCGCCTATCCCTCGCACACGCGGGTCAACATGAGCTCGCTCACGACCGGTTCGACGCCCGGTCGTCACGGGATCGTCGCCAACACGATGCTCGTGCCCGTTGCCACGCCCGATCACGTCATCGATACCTCCGACTACCAGCATCTCGACGCGCTGGATCAACACTCCGCGGGCAGGATGCTCCTCGTGCCCTCGCTCGGGGATGTGCTTGCGGCCCACGGTTTCCGGCTCGCCGTGGCGGGAACGGGAACCGGCGGCTCCAATCTGCTCTGGACGAGGAACCACCGCTCGCGGCTCGTCAACCCGAACACCGCCTTCGGCATCGCAGATCTCTACGATCTGCGGGAGAAGCTTGGCGAGATTCCATCCAACGACACCCCGCACCTCGCGCGGCTCGAGTACGTGACGCGCGCCGTCACCGACATTTACCTCGGCGATCCAGATAATCGCGTGATCGTGTTGTGGCTGGCGGAGCCGGATTCGAGCTTCCACAAGTGTGGCCTGGGCTCGCCAGAGGCGCTCGCTGCGATGCGCGGTGTCGACGCCTGTGTGGGCAGGATCATTGACGCGCTCGACCGCGCCTCAATCCGGGACCAGTTCGACATTCTGTTCATGTCCGATCACGGGCATTCGACTGTGAAAGCCCACAAGACGCTTCGGGAGTACCTGATCGACGCCCGCAGGCAGCTCGGCTCGTCACTGCCGCCGCTCGCAACCGCCAGCGACTTCATCTATGCGCAGCCAGGGACGGCCGAACCGGAGGAACGGCAACTCACGCCCCTCGTCGAATGGATGCAGTCCCAGGAGTGGTGCGACATCGTCTTCTCGGGGCCACGGGAGTGGAGATCGCTGCCCGGAACCTTGCCCCTCTCTGCCCTCTGGAACGGGACAACCAACGAGCGGCGCCCGCTCCTCGCGGTCTCGCCGGCCTGGGGCGATGCGCGGAACGAGTTCGGGGTGCCGGGAACCGTCTCTGCCCTGACGACGCAATCGGCGCTCAAATCCTCGCATGGTTCGGCATCGCCGTATGACATGCACGCCACGCTGATCGCCAGTGGTCCGTCGTTCCAGGAGGGCGTGGTTTCTCCCATCCCGACCGGCACGATCGATATCGCGCCGACCATCCTGTCATTGCTTGGGCTGGAGGGGCCGGCGCCGGTCGATGGGAGGGTCTTGAGGGAGGGGCTTTCGAGTCATCCGGTATGGGAGATTTCGAGCGTCCGGGACGAGATCCTGGAACCTACCGTGGAGGGAGCGCATGGGCGCCCTCCACGGTTGCGATTGCACCACGTCGGGACCACGAGCTACGTTCACGGCTCAGAGGCGTAAGGCCGATCATCCACGGTCGAGTACCTCCAGCATCGGCGCGAGCGCCTCGATGCCGGCAACGGTGCATGGGTCGGGATAGATCTGGATGTGCGAGACCCCAGCCTTGGCGTACGCATGCATCTCCTCAGCAAGTTCCTCGGGCGATCCCTTGAGCGAGGGTACTGCCTGACCCGGCCGCCCGTAGGCGCCGTCGAAGTCAACCATCACGGCGGCTGTCCGTTCGAGGGTCTTGGGGTCGCGTCCGACCTCCTCACAGGCTGCGTCGAGATCGGCGAGCATCGGGGTAAGTCCCGCCGCGCGGTTGCCGAAATGCTGGGGCCAGACATTCCAGATGTCGGCATGCTCGGCGATCAGCCGCGTCATGCGCGGCCCACCGAAGGTGCCGACCATGATCGGCATGCCGCCGGGACGGGGACCGCGCGGCCGCAGCTCGCAATCGCGCGCCTCGTAGAACCGTCCCTGGAAGTCCACGTGCCCCTCGCGAATGAGCGAGCGGATAATGGTGAACGCTTCCTCGAAGCGGCTGAACCGGTGGTCGTAGGGATAGCCGAAGGCGCGGTATTCTGGCTCGGCCCAACCGGCGCCCAGTCCGAGGATCAAGCGTCCGCCGCTGATCTCATCGACGGTCTCCGCCATCTTGGCGGTGAGCGCCGGGTTGCGGTAGGCCGTGCAGCTGACGAGCGGCGCGAGCTCCAGGCGCTCGGTCGTGGCGGCGAACGCGGAGAGCATCGACCAGCATTCCCAAGCCCCCTGCGGCTCGTATCCCTCGACCTGCATCAGCAGGTGATCGGCGAACCAGAGTGAATCGAAGCCGAGCGCTTCGGTTGTCCTCGCCATCGCGAGGAAATCTGCCCAGCCAGCGGTGTCGCCGGCCATCTCGCGTTCCGATTCCGGCAACATGATGCCGATCTTGAGAGGCCGTTTGCGGGACGAGTCCATGCATTACGCTCCTGATGTCGTTCAACGATCGATCACAGGCAATTCGGGAACCGCTATTATCGTACCCTGCATCCTCTGGTAGCGGTTGACATCTCATTCCCGATCACTGGAGTTTTCCATGAATGACGCACGTATGGATGTGTTGATCATCGGCGCCGGGCCATATGGTCTGGCCCTGGCGGCCCGAGCAGCCCGGCTGGGTATCGACCATGCCATCGTCGGCGAGCCCATGTCGTTCTGGCGCGACCACATGCCGGCCGGGATGTTCCTCCGTTCCGCGTGCGACTGGCACCTCGACCCGGACGATGTCGATACGATCGACGCCTATCTGGAGGAGCAAGGGGTGTCACCGTCTGATGTGGCCCCCCTCTCCCTGCGCTTCTACCTCGGCTATGCCGACTGGTTTCAGGAGCGGAAGGCGATCTCGCCGCTCCGTGACCGCGTCGTCAGGCTCGATCACTTGTCCGATGGCGGATTTTTCGCGACGCTCGCGAGTGGGAGCTCGATCGCGGCACGCCGGGTCGTCATCGCGCTGGGTTTCGGCGCGTTCGACTACGTGCCGGACGATCTCGCCGCGATGCTTCCCGCCGGCTCCTACGGACACACCTGCGATGTCGTCGATTTCGCACCGCTTCGCGGGAAGCGAGTGCTCATTCTCGGCGGCCGGCAGAGCGCGTACGAGTGGGCGGCACTTCTGCGGGAGGCGGGCGCGGCCAGTGTCGACCTCGTGCACCGCCACCCGGCTCCGGCGTTCGCCGAAGCTGACTGGTCGTGGGTGGGGCCGCTGGTGGACCGCATGAATGACGATCCCGGCTGGTTTCGAAGGAGCAGCGAAGCTGACCGTCAGTCCGTCGTTGGTCGGCTCTTTGCCGAGGGGCGGCTCAAGATCGAGCCGTGGCTGCAACCCCGGATCGAGCAGGAGGGGATCCGGATCTGGCCCAATACTCGCCTGCGGGCATGCGAGGACCGGGGCGATCACCTTGTGGTGACACTCGATAATGGAGAGCGGTTGCCCGTGGACCACACCATTCTGGCAACCGGGTACAAGGTGAGGATCGAGCGGCTGCCGTTGTTGGCGGCCGGTAACATTCTCCCCCGCCTGTCTACCAGCAACGGCTTTCCGGTCCTGGGCGAGCAGTTCCAAACGAGCGTTCCGGGGCTCTTCATCACGAGCATGCCCGCCACCCAGGATTTCGGTCCGTTCTTTGCCTTCACGATTGCCGCCCGCGCCTCGGCGCGAGTGATCGGCGATGCGCTCGGCGCCGGGTGACCCCTGCAATCGGACCTGACGAGCGAGAACCGATCGGGCGCCGCTCCGGGAGCGAGGTTGGGCTCCCACCCCTCCTTGAGAAATGGAACCCGAGGCGGCGCTATTCGGCTTTCTCTACCCCGAAGACGCGCGCGTGCTGCACAAGGGCCTCGCGCACGTGGTCGTCCCAGTAATCCCAGGTGTGTGCGCCCGGATGCTCGGCGTAGTGATGCTTGAGGCCGATGCGATCCATGTGTGCGTGCAGCTCGCGGTTGTGATCGATCAGGTTTTCATCATCGACGCCGCAGTCGAACGAGATCTCCAGTGCCCCGGGCGCTTCGGCGAGCTTGCTGGCGAGCTTGAATACATCCAGGTCGTCCCTGTCGAGCACGAACTGGTCATCCATCATGTTGCCGATGTGAAACGCGGATGAATGGGCCCAGACGGAGGCGAAGCGCTCGGGATACTTCAGCGCGAGGCGCATGGAGCCATAGCCGCCCATTGAGAGCCCCCCGATCGCCCACGGCCCGGGTCTCGCGTTGAAATGTCGGTTGACGTGCGCCGGGATATCCTCCATGAGCAGGTCCTCGTAGTTCTGCTTGCCAAGACGCTCGGGAGACGGCCAGTTCACGTAGCCCGATGTGCCGCCATTCGGCAGCACGACGATGAATGGATAGCGCTCCACATGGCGCACCAGGTTCGAGCGCTCGATCCATGACCGATGATTGTCGCTGAGGCCGTGGAGCTGCAGCAGGACGGGAAACGGTCCCTCGCCCTCCTCCGGCAGGATGATGCTGTACTCGGTCTTCTGCCCGATTCCCTTGCTGTGAAACTGCACTTCCGCCACACCCATGATCGCGCTCCTTCAATCAGATGACGTTGGCTCCGCCGGGCCAGCGTCGAGAATTGCCAATGGGCTCGATGACTGGCGTTATCCTCGCATCTCATTGCCATTTGCGCGAGGGCCAATGTCCTGAGCGGGCTACGTCATCGAGAAGCGTGGCATCCGCCCTGCGACGCGAGAACCATGATGCACACGCGTTTGCGCGGATTCTCCGCCCTTGACCGCCCCACCATCTACAGCATCGTCGGCGAGCATCGCAACGAACCTGCGTGGCTGTTGCTGCTGGGGTCGGACGGGCACCACTATTTCATGAGTCTGCTCGATGAGCACGGCGAGATCGAGCCGATCGACCCCGGGAGCGAGTGGCGGATCGATCGTTCCGCCGAGCGCCGCTTGAGGGAGGATCTCGATACGCTGAACGACGAAGCCCTGCCAGATATCGGGTAGTGGAGTGCCCTGGCACGTACCAACGACAGCGACGACCGCCACGTGATCATGTGG
>JBARWF010000040.1:0-7657 GCA_049646645.1 Thermomicrobiales bacterium | reverse complement strand
GACCCGGTCCAACGACCGGGTCCTCTCGCTGGAGTTACATACCCTGTGCGTCACGCGCGGCGGCTACCAACCTCACGCATGATGTAGAGAATGATCACCGCGCCGATCACGGCAACGATGATGGAACCGACGATCCCACCGCCAACACCGAGATCGAAGACGCTATTCAGCAGCCATCCACCGAGCAGACCGCCGAGAATACCGATAATGATCGCCCCGATCGTGCCGCCCGGGGTCCTGCCAGGGACGATCATGCTGGCGATGCCGCCAGCAATGAGGCCAATGATGAGCCACCAAATAATGTTCATGACAATTCCTCCACTCGCGTTCCACGGGGCCGCTTTGCAAGATCAACGATCAGCTGATCACGGGAAGGAATGCAAGTTCAATACCAGCCATTCGCAAACCGCTGGATCCGCACCATCGTCTGCCCAGCGCGGGGATCACCGCGTCTTGCGCCCTTTCAGGGCCGGCAAGCCGTGAATCGTGTCTCTCTGATCAGGATCCCTGGCCCTGGAGCTTCTTCACGACCAGGCTGTCGTTCTCCGCGTGCCGGCTCGTATTCTCGAGATCCAGGCTCCAATGAAGAGGACGTTGATGATGGCATCCAGCAGGTAGATCCTGGAGATCCGGCCCCGGCTGCTGTAGATCACGTCGATCGCGGCAAGACTCGCGCTCGATCCCACGGCCAGCGCTGTGATCTCCGGCGTTACCCTTCCCCGTCGCCCGGCCATGCCGAGCACGATGCCGATCACCGTCACCAGCCCCCCGACACACCGCACGAGCCAGAGATCGGTTTTGGGTCCGGTGATCCACTGGAAGGATCGCATCCCGATGAGCGGCCAGATCCCGGTGATGGTGTTGTAGGCGGCCTGGAGCATCCATACGTGACGGATGGCGTCACACAGGCGAGACGTCATGTCGTGGCGTACCCCTCTCATTGAGGACATCCGGCGGCGTCAAACAGCGCCGGCCCGAGTGATCCGGGTGCCAGTTCCAGCACCCGGATCACTCATGGATCCGACCCTGCATCAATCGTTAGGAAGCCGGAGTCGCGGGCGTGTTGGACGCGATATCGAAGACGTATACCGTGACCTTGGTCTGATCCTTGCCCAGGCCCAGGACACCTGAATTGTCGGAGTCGAGCGTGGCAACGCCGACAACGGTTGACTTTCCAACCGGCGTCAGGGAGATGACCAGCTTGCCATCCTTCTTCACACCAGCGATCTGACCGCAGGCCACTATCGTGTTGTAGCCGTTGGCGCTGGCATGCACCGCAATGACATAGGGCTCGTGGCCGAGATCGTCCAGCTTGACGTCGATCGTCTTGTTGGCTTCCAGCAGCGGCGAGCCGGATTGCGTGCCGATGGTGTCGACCTTGTTATTGTCGACGCCGGCGCCGGTGGCGTTCCCGACATCCCAGGCAGGCTGGGCAGTGATGTTCTCGCATGTGCCCGCATGGACGGCAACCGGATACCCCTCAGTCGGTCCACCGGGCGTGCCTGAGGGGGTTGCCTTCTGCGCCGTGGCGGCGCCAAACGAAAGCAGGCCAAGGCTCAGGGCAACGAAGAGTGCGGTGAGGGAACGTGACAAACGCATGGATTTCCTTCTTTCGCGAAGACGAAAAATGGTGTCCTGACGAGCGAGACAGGGGAGGCCGTCATCCCGACGGTCGCCGGTGGCGACCGCGCGGACCAGAAGGCAGGCATGATGGAGAACCGCGCGAGGGGATGCGCTCGCACGACGCGTGGGTAGGGCATCGGAATCTTCTTCTGCGACGTCTCTCTTTTTCCAGTTGCGGGCGCGCCGGACGGGTGTGAACCGGACATCGGACCCTGTGATTTCACCGCTGTTCCAGCAGCTTGCGACCGCCAAGGAGGAGCGCACCCGCCGCAAGGCCACCGAGCGCCATCTTGCCGATGTTTCTGGACGACCTGCTCGCCTCGTTTCGCCAGCCACCACTGACATCTCCTTCCGGCGCCGCCGGGGCGTAGAGGTTGCCAGATGTCACCGGCGTTGAGTCGTCGTCGAAGTCCAAGCTGTCGACGTAGGTCGCCGCCATTCGCTCGGTGAGGGAGGGGAAAAGTTTCATCTGGATATTCATCAGCCGCCCGGCGTTGCCAACGTACACCTCCCGCCTCGGATGGGTAGCAGCGCGGACAATGGCGCTTGCGACGAGCTCAGCCGGATACACCGGAGGCAACGCCTTGATGCGCCGGCCGCTGTAGTTGGCGGCGTGCTGGAAGAGGGGAGTGTCGATAGTCGCCGGCAGGATCGTGACGACATGGACGTCGTCGAAATGCTGGAGGAGGAGTTCCTGGCGCAGGCTCATGCCGAGCGCCCGCACTGCGTGCTTGGAGGCGACGTAGGCGCTGGTGAACGGCTGGGGCATGCGGGTCACAACCGAGGCCACGTTGATCAGCGTCCCCTGTTTCTGCCGCTGGAAGATGGGCAGGCAGGCCATCGCTCCGTGCACGTAGCCAAAGAAGTTCGTCTCGATCACCCGGCGATAGTCGTCCAGGGGAGTTTCAGTGAAGAAACCGAAGAGCATCACCGCAGCGGCATTGACCCAGACATCGATCCGGCCGAACGTCTCAACGGCGGTTTCCGCGAGCTGCAGCACGGCTAGCTCATCGGTGACATCGGTGGGAACGGCCATCGCCTTGCCACCAGCCGTCTCGATCTCGCGAACGAGATCACCAAGTGCTGCGCCGTTGCGGGCGGCGGCCACCACCGTGGCGCCCTCGCGCGCGAAGGCCAGGGCTGTCGCGCGGGCGATGCCGCTTGAGGCGCCGGTGATCACGACGATGGAGTTGTGAAGGGTGCCGGTCATTGCGCGTTGCTCCTCATTCTCGTGGTGCATCGATGTCGAGAGAGAGCGGAGAGCACGAGGCCCACCCGAGATGGCGGTTCGGAGCGTGTTTGGTGGTGATCCTGAAGCGATGGTCTGTCCTTCGATGGGCTCAGGTCCGTAGGCTCCTCCTGTCGACCGACGGATCGGTGAGTGGTGTCGTCTGTGTCGTCAGCCCGGCGCCGATCTCGAGCAGACCCAGGATCAGATGCGGCAGCCAGACATCATCGGCAAAGCCGAAGATCCATGGCGAGAGAGAACGATGCCACTGATAATGTCGATGCCGAGATGCATTGGCATCGGAATCAGATGGACGACGCCCAGAGTTCATAAGAGGTCAACTGGCTGTAGGCGATCGCCGCGATCCCCAAGGCGATCGGTACCCACATCTTCGGGCCACGATCGGAGAACCGGAAAATCCAGGGCGAGATGATCAACACGATCGCCATGCCGTAGTCGAGGAGCCCATGAATCCGTGTCGGTATGAAGCGCATCGTTCACCAGCTCCTCACAACCGAGAGGCATTTCCCGGTGAAGCCCTACCCCGGCCTGGAGTCCGAACCAGCCCGCTACCTGCGCCGTTGACAGCAGGCGCAGGCAGGCGACGACGATCTACGATTGGGTTTCGTGCGTCTTGTTGGCGAAGCTGCCGGGCGTCTGCTGCGCGGTTTGCATCTTGTCGGCAAACCCCGGGAAGTTGCGGTCGAGCGTCCCCTTGAGCTGGTCGGTCACGCTCCCCATGAGGGCCGCCGCCGCGTTCGAGATAGTGTCTTCCAGGCCGGATTTGTGCAGGGCACTGCGAAGCCCGCCGCCGAGCGACCCTCCCTGGCCGGAGCCGCCGGTGTAACCCGAGCCGGTGTAGCCGGATGGCTGGTCGTGATGGCCGTGCTGGTGCTGGCTCCCGCCCGTCATGCCGCCGAGCACAAAGCCCCCGATGAGCGCCGCCCCCAGAGCCACCAGCGGTCGCTCCTCGATCTGCTGGCGGATGTCCATGTTCTCTTTCACGATCTGGATCGTGTCATCGACCGTGCCCTTGACCTGGTCCACGACCTGCTCGGTCGTTTCCTGGACCTGACCGCGCATCTGCGTGGCGGTATCCTGCACATGCCCCTGCAACTGGTCGATCTTCTGGGCGGCATCGTCGCGCTTCTGATCTATTTCTTGACGGATTTGATCTGACGACTGGTCCATTCCTGATCCTCCTTGAGCGAATCGATCGTCTGCTGCGGCTTCAGATTGGCCGCGCTGAGCTGGTTCTTGCCGACCATGGCCGCGATGAGGGCGATGATCAGCAGCACCACCCCCACAATCCCGGCCGACAACCACATCTGGAGCGACTTGTTGAGCAGATAGGTCACGCCCAGCATCAGAAAGCTGAACCCGACGAGGCCGACAATGGCGGCGATCGCGATGAGCGTGGCCGCCCGGCCGATCGCCGAGGCGTCCTCCTTCAGCTCCGTCTTGGCGAGCTGAACCTCTCCGCGCACGATGCCCTGCAGGTCCTCGACGATACCGGCCACGATCGTGCCAAGACTTTCCGGTTCGGAGCCGGTGGCCTCATGCCCGGTGCCGGGACTATTCCGGACACGGCGATTGTTGCGTATTCCGTCTGTATCCATGGGAGCTCCTCACGGCACGCATTGCTCAGCGGAAGAGCTTCGAGAAGACAAACCCGACCCCGGCGGCCACCAACATCGACTCGACCGGCTTGCGGCGGACGAGCGATTCAAGGTCGTTCAGCAGCTGGTCGCTGTCCTTCTCCCGCAGGTAGTGACTGGCGGTATCGAGCGTGTCGGCCGTCTTCGTGGCGGCGGTCGCCATCGTGCCGCCGCGCTGTTGCCCTTGCTGGCGCAGGGTGTCTGCGGCATGACCGAGCCCCTCGGCCGCCTTGTCCATGCCTTGATCCGCCCTGGCCTGCGCCTTGCCGGACATTTCGTCCGCTTTGTCCTGTGCCTTGTTGGAGAATTCGCTGGCCTTGCTGGACATCTCGCTCGCCTTGTCCTGCGCCTTGTCAGACATCGCGCTTGCCTCGTTGTGGGTCTGCGACGTCCCCGCCCGGCGTCGTGCCAGCTCGGCATTCGTCTTCTCGACATCGGCCGCCTCAGTGATGGCTGGCTGATCCGGTGTCGTCGTGGGCAGGGGATCGGTGAATGGATCATCGATGTCGGAGCGCAATCCCCGTCCGACATCTGGTTCTGGCTTTTGATAACTCATCGTGGTCCTCCTGGGCATGTTGAGAGTTGATGCACGCCCTGGTGCAGGGCATGTCGCCATATCAGGAATGTGCCTGGCGGAAAGCATTGGGGAGACGTCGCTCGACGTCTCCCCAGCAGGCTGATCCCCGAGTTCGGTCAGAAGAGACTCTTGACCTTGGAAACCACCTCGTCGGCGCTGCCGAACTGGCTGGTATCAACGTCCTTGAGCTTGTCAACGATTTGCTTGGGCACCCCATTCTTCTCGAGTTGGGAACAGACCTGATCCTTGCTGGCCGGGAAGGAAATGCCCTGCAGCTTGTCCTTGATGTCGGCATTGCCCAGGTTTCCCGCCATATTCTTGAGCTTGTCCATGAGCTGTCCATGCCCTCCTGTCTGGTTCTCGGTGCGCGGCGTATCCAGGCATCACGATGGGAGACGCAGGACGCATTCCACGGTTCTCCGAATGAAATGAGGCTGCACGACACGATGATGTCAATTCATATCGAAAAACGTCACAATAACAGCAGTCATGACAACAATACGTGAAGGTCCTGCCCATACTCGCATGACGAACCGGCATCCTTGTCGGCCCGCACGCAACGCCGGCGCAGCGGGTGGCGAGCGGGTGAACATGGCATGGCTCATGCATCCGGGATGAGTGCCACATCGCACCTTGCGGGGTCGCCAGTGTGGACGGCGTGTCGGTATTCCGACCGCGATCGGACACTAACGAAACGCCGTTGCCGCGTGTGCAACGAACCCACAGGACCTGATACATGACGAGAACATCGGAGAGGCGCGACCGCATGGACGCGATCGCGACGGGGCAGTTTGGGTTCGAGGCGTTGGGCAATGCGCAGGCGGAGGCAATCCAGTCCGTCCTTGATGGGCGCGACACCCTGGCGGTATTGCCCACTGGCTCCGGCAAATCGGCGATCTACCAGATCTCCGGGATCATGATCGACAAGCTGGCGCTCGTCGTCTCGCCGCTGATCGCCCTCCAGCGCGATCAGGTGGAATCGATCTCCGCGCTGGACGTGGGACGAGCCGCCGAGATCAACTCGACGCTCACGGACGCCGAGCGCGAGACGATGTTCGCCCGGCTGCGAGCGGGAGAGATCGCCTTCCTCTTCGTCGCGCCCGAGCAACTCGCCAACGATGAGACGCTGGCGGAGATCAGGGAGGCATCGCCGGCACTCCTCGTGATCGACGAAGCGCACTGCATCAGCGAATGGGGACACGATTTCCGCCCGGATTACCTCCGGTTGGGCGCCGTCGCCGAGCGCCTCGGTCATCCCACGATCCTCGCGCTGACCGCGACCGCCTCACCGCCCGTCCGTGCCGAGATCGTCGAGCGCCTGGGCATGCGCGACCCGGCGGTGATCGTGCGCGGATTCGACCGGCCCAATATCCACCTGGCGGTCGAGATCCACCACGAGGAAGGCGAGAAACGCGAGGCACTCATCGAGCGGGTGATAACCAGTGAGCGTCCGGGAATCATCTATGCCGCGACGCGCAACGACACGGAAGAGATCGCGGCCGCGCTGGTGGAGCGGGGAATCCGGGCGGCTGCCTATCATGCCGGGTTGAAGGCATCCGAGCGCGACGAGGTGCAAGCGGCGTTCATGGAGGATGAGCTGGAGGTCATCGTGGCGACCATCGCCTTTGGCATGGGCATCGACAAGCCCAACGTCCGCTTCGTCTACCACCATGACATCAGTGAGTCGCTCGATGCCTACTATCAGGAGATCGGCCGGGCCGGCCGTGACGACGAGCGCGCCGATGCGCGGCTCTACTACGTCGAGGCCGATCTCGGGCTGCGCCGGTTCCAGACCGGGGCGGGCTCCCTGACGATGGACGACGTCGAGACCGTGCTCAGGACGATGCGGCGAGCGCGGCGTCCCAATACGGTGGAGTCGGTGCAGGAAAAGGTGGAGATGCCCGATTCCCGGCTGCTAAAGATTCTCAGCCGCCTGGATGACACCGGCACCATCGACCTGCGGCCGGACGGCGGGATCGAGCTAGACCGGGAGGTCGATCTGCATGAGGCCGCGGCGACGGCCGTGGAGGAGCAGAAGGACCATCAGCGCTTCGTCCGGTCCCGGCTCGACATGATGCAGCAGTATGCCGAGACCGAGACCTGTCGCCGGCAATTCCTCCTCGATTACTTCGGGGAGCCCACGGCGGGACCGTGCGGCTTCTGCGACAACTGCGAATCGGGCGCGGCAGCCGCGATGGTGGAGGATGACCACGAACATCCATTCCCTCGGAACACCCGCGTTCGTCACGCCTCGTTCGGCGATGGAACGGTCACGCACTACGACGGCGATGCGATGGTGGTGCGCTTCGACAAGGGCGGCTACCGGACGCTCGCGATCGACCTGGTGACGGAAGAGGGGCTGCTCACGCGCTGCGACGACGCGGAGGGGCACAACGGCGAGTCGTGACACCGCTCGCTGTTTGTCGTCCGTCGTCTGCCACCTGTCGTCTGTCGTCTGTCATGTACCGTGATTTAGAGCGCTCTCCATCATTCCGGGCACCCCCTCTTTCCGTCATTTCGAGCTTGTCGAGAAGTCTCCCTCGTAGAGGCTTCGCGGAACCACGCCCACTC
>JBARWF010000039.1:0-11490 GCA_049646645.1 Thermomicrobiales bacterium | reverse complement strand
TGCCAAAGCCGCGATCCTCATGGATCGCGGCTTTGGCATGTCTGGCGAATTCAGGAACGTGTCGAGATGCCGGCGAGCCAGGCGGTCGCGGCCCGTAGCTCGCTGGAGGTCACCTCGTGGCCGCCCGCTTCCCAATGGAGACCGACGCTCGCTCCAGCCTCGGTAAGCGTGGACGCGAGTTGTTCGACGCTCGATACAGGTACAAGCGGGTCCGTGCGGCCCGCCCCGATGAAGACGTCGGTGCCTCGGAGGTTCGGCCGGGATTGGGGGATGAATGGCAGCATCGGGCTCAACAGAACCGCTCCCGCGAGGACACCAGGGTGCCGGAGGAGCAGGCTGGCAGCGATGTTCGCGCCGTTGGAGAACCCGACCGCGATGATGCGGGCTTCGGCCAGGTCGTAGCGTTCCCGCGCCTCGGCAATGAATGTCACGAGCTCGTCCGTGCGTCTTGCGAGATCGTCCAGATCGAGCGAGCCATCGGGATAGCGGGCGAAAAAGCGCCTGGATTGCCCTTCCATCACGTTTCCCGCGGGACTGAGCAGGGCTGCCCCCGGCGCCAGTTGCGTGCCGATATCGATCAGCGAATGCTCGTCGCCGCCTGTGCCATGCAACAGGAGCAGTACGGTCGAGGAGTCGACCTTCGCCGGAATGAAGCGGTGCGTGTACGACAACGGTGTTTCCTCGGGGACCTGTGCGAACATCGATGACGCGGCCCGAGATGATACGGGTCGCACTGGTGGCAGCCGTGTCTCGATCGCGTCGCGACTCCCTTCGAGATGAGGCGGCACGAAAAGTCGTTCGCCAAGGTGGGCGAGGTCCTCATCGATGGTGAAGCCAGGGGCGAGGGTGGCGAACTCGTGGAGGATGCCCTCCGCATGGCGCGCATAGAGAGCATGGAAATAGTGGCGATCGATGATGTCGCTCACGACATATCCCTTGTGCTCAAGTTGATCGCGCATGGGGACGAGCTCGGTAGGTTCATCGACACTCCAGGCCACGTGATGAACGGTGCCCGCGCCCTCCGTTCCCCTGACGAAGCCGCCGACCGCGCGCACGTTGACGATCTGTGACGGCGCTCCCTCCCCGGTCACGAAGCGCCGTGTTGATTCTGCCGCCTCGAGTTCACGGAATCCGAGTTCGTCGCGCAGCAGCTCATCGGTGGCTGCGGCCGAGTCCACCCAGAGCGTGACCGAATGCAAACCGTGAATTGCATGCTTGCTGTCGATGCCATCCGGAGGTGACCATGAAGGCCGTTCCTGCGCCCCGGGGTGAGTCACGAGCTCCAGCATGAGGCCGTCGGGATCGCGGAAGGCGAGCACGGATTCGGTGCCGCCGCTGCCATTCGGGCGCTTGGCTGGCCCCTCGAATCGGACGCCAGCCGCTAGCAAGCGCTCGATCCAGAAGCCGATCGCCGTCGGATCGATGGCGAAGGCCGTGGCTGCGACCTGTCCGACTCCCTGCTGTCCCCGGTTGCTTCCGGGCCAGACGAAGAAGGTAAGGATGCTCCCCGGCGATCCCGTTTCGTCTCCGTACCAGAGATGGAGGACATCGGGGTCGTCGAAGTTGACCGACTGCTTGACCAGCCGCAATCCCAGGACGCGGGTGTAGAAATCGTGATTGCGGTGTGCATCGCTGGCAATGGCACTGACGTGATGGAGTCCGGGAGATGTGACCATGATACGGCTCCTAAGATCGCACGACGAGGACGATATGGAGGAATCATGCCATCTTCGCGCGACGGAGCGGCAGCGATGTGTCCGCGACGGCAATCCTGACGCAGGAAATGCCGGGGTGTCGGTCGAAAATCGACCTCAACACCCCGGCATCCCGAATTTCCTGGGTTGTAGCAATACTGGCGATTGCTAGTCCGCCGCGATTCCCTCCTGCGCGCCGATCGTCAGGTTTGACGTGTTCGGGTTGCCATTGAGCGTGACACTGCCGCTGATGACCTGTGGATTGACGAGCAGGTTCAGGATCGGGCAGACAGCCTCCGCGGCCTGGTGGAGCTCGCGAATCTGTTCCGGCGGCGCCGGGGATTCGATCTCGACCGTGTAGGTGATGTTGTGGGGCCAGAACGGAACGTGCTCGAATCCCGGCTTGCCCGCTCGCGGGTCCTGGTCTGCCCGGACGTGAACCTCAAGTGAGTCGAGCGGGACATGCCGCTCGGCGGCCTGGATCTCGAAGATATGCGTGAGGCATGAGCCAAGGATGCCGACCTGGATCTCCGGGGAGCCCGGTCCAAAATCGTACCCGGCGAAATCCGGACCGCTATCGCTCAGGATCTGGTGCTCCCTGATCCGGATGCGCCGCACGCCGCTGCGCCCCTCGGCCTTGACGCGGGCCTCCAATGTCTTCGGGGCGGTCGGCGGGTTTTGGGCGGCGTGCTCGCGGCGAGAGAGAATGGCGGCACGCTTCTGGACGAGAAATTCCTGCAATGTGCTCATCGGTGGACCCTTTGCAGCCCGGTTTGGGCATGGCTCTCGCTGGGCACGCCCGCTTTCGGGCTGCCATCGGCAAGAGGCTTTCTGGTCGAACGAGTGGGGCTAGCCGGCGGGCGAAGCCACCGGCAGGAGGAGCCGTGCCCCGTGCGCCAGGCCGATCGGGATCGAGGCGTCACCGCCATCGGTCGCTATCAGGCTGACGGAGAAGATGCTGTCTCCCCGAAGTTCCAGTTGCTGGCGAAGATCGGACGGATGAATTGTGGGCTGAGCGACCGCGATCCAGGCATTGCCGACCGGGTAGCGCCGGGCTGACGAGGCATCGGCGAGCTCACTGGTGATATCAGTTCCTTCGACACCGCTCAGGGCCGCGAACTGCGCAGCAGCTGCGTCGATATCGCCGACGACGACGGTCACACCGCTCACGCCGGTGACGCCGTTCGCATGCGCCGTTGCGTCGCCGCCTGGTACGCGCAGCGCTCGATCGGTCAGATCGAAGCAGTAGAACGGCAGTGCGGGGGATGACGCCCCCTCGAAGCGGATCGTCTGCCAGTCCAGGCGCTGACCATCCGGGCGGAATCGACCGCCATCGATCGGATCGCTGGGCTGAAGCCCTCGACGGCGCAGATCCGCCACCTCGCGCTGCAGATCGTCGGTGCGCAGCGCGTAGTCGACCAGCCCTTCGCCCTTGGCAAGCCGGTGCCACCACTTGTGTTCCTGCTCCCGATCGGGCTCCTTGAAGGCGATCAGTTCGAAGTAGGCACCATCGGCGAAGGAGACGAGTGCATTGTGCGTCGTGCCGTCCTTGTGCTCACCGCCAGGAACGACCGTGAATCCGGCGCGCCGGCAATCGGTGCTGGTCTGCTCCAGATCGCGAACGGCAATGACGATGTGGTCGATTCCTGTCGGCATGGTGGCTTTGACTCCGGTTTCTGATGCGCCGCGTCATCGGCGTACGACGGGATGACGGGAATGGGCCTCGAGCGAGGCGTGATCTGCAAAGTCTATCTCTCGGCAGACGACGATGGTGGCGTCTGCCACGACATCCTTCGGGCGGACTGCCGCGAGGGAGAGGGTGCCGATGCGTCTGGCTGGTTGTGGTGCATCGCGGTGCTGGAAACAAAACAAACCCCTCATCTTGACGACGAGGGGCAGACACCACACCACTGGAAAATCAGCAAAGGGTATTGTCGCCCTCATCTTCCAGGATAACCTGACGGAATTAGCACCTTTTCGGATCGTGCCGAACGGTTGCTGGAGCTTCACAGGGCCGGTCCCTCTGCTCCTCTGGATGAGGTAACGCTCGATTGTTGGAGAGACAATAGCGGAGGCACCGACGATTGTCAACACCTCCGCCGGACCGCTTCGATCCTACCCGTGCCAGCGCTGCCGCTTGCGATCCTCCTCGTACTGCGCGCGCGCCTCGTTGACCGATGCCTGCCCGCTCACTTCGGCGATCGGTACATCCCACCATCCCTCGTACGATGGGACCCGCACATCCGGATCGACACGAATGTAGACCAGCGTCGTGCGGTCCTCGGCGCGGGCAGAGGCCAACGCCCCACGCAGGCTTGCCGCATCGGTCGCCGTGTAGGCGGCGGCTCCGAGGCTCTCGGCGTTGCGCACGAAATCGACGGGCACGATGTCGCCGTCGATGCGACCGCTGGCCGGATCGCGGAATCGAAGCTCGTTGCCGAATGACGGCGAGCCGGAGTCCATCTGGAGCCCGCGGATACACTGGAAACCACTGTTATCGACGAGGACGATGAGGAGCTTCACCCCTTCCTGGATCGAGGTCACGATCTCGGTGTGCAGCATCAGGTAGCTGCCATCACCGACCATCACGACCACCTCGCGGTCGGGGGCGGCCATCTTCACGCCGAGCCCACCGGCGATCTCGTAGCCCATGCAGGAGTACCCGTATTCGACGTGATAGCCCTTGGGATCGCCGGTGCGCCAGAGTTTGAGGAGATCGCCCGGCATGCCGCCCGCCGCACAGACCACGACGTCGCGCTCTTCGATGCTGTCATTGACGATGCCGATTACGTTGGCTTGCGTGAGCAGGCCCTTGCGATCGGGATCGAGTGCACGCTGTTCGTCCACGGCGCGCGCCCAGTCCGAGCGCAATTCGCTGACATGCATCTCGATCGCATCGCGGCGCTGCGAGCCGATCGCTGCGTTGCAGTACGGCACCAGGGCGTCGAGCGTTGCCTTGGCATCGCCCACCAGCGGCAAGGAACGCAACTTGTGCGTATCCATGCTGCTGACGTTGATGCCGATGAACCGGACGTGCGGGTTCTGGAAGGCGGTCTGCGAGCCGGTGGTGAAGTCGGCGAGTCGCGTGCCGACCGCGATCACGAGGTCTGCTTCGCGTGCGTAGCGATTGGCAGCTAACCCGCCGTTGGCGCCGATCGGACCGAGATTCCAGGCGTGATCCCACGGAAGTGCGCCCTTGCCCGCCTGGGTTTCGCTCACCGGCACGCCCAGCGTCTCCGCGAACTCGCCGAGCTGCTCGCTGGCACCGGAGTAGATGACGCCGCCACCCGCGACGATTAGCGGATGCTTCGCCTCGTCGATCCAGGCGGCCGCCTCCCGGAGGTCTGGTTCCGTTGGTACCGGTCGTCGTACCCGCCAGGTCCGTTCCTCGAAGAAGGCGGCCGGGAAATCGTACGCCTCGGTCTGGACGTCCTCCGGGAGCGCGATGGTGACGGCGCCCGTCTCTGCTGGGTCGGTGAGCACGCGCATCGCCTCGGGCAGTGACGAGAGCAACTGCACGGGCCGCGTGATGCGATCCCAGTAGCGCGAGACCGGCCGGAACGCATCGTTGACGGAGACATCCTGCCCGAGTGGATATTCCAGTTGCTGGAGCACCGGGTGCGGCAGGCGATTGGCGAAGGTATCGCCAGGAAGCAGCAGGACGGGCAGCCGGTTGACCGTCGCGAGGGCGGCGCCGGTGATCATGTTGGTGGCGCCGGGTCCGACCGACGAGGTGCAGGCGAAGGTCTGGAGCCGGTTCTTCATCTTCGCGTAGGCAACAGCTGAATGCACCATCGCCTGCTCATTCTGTGGCCGGTAGTAGGGCAGGTCTTGACCGTATTCCTCGATGGCCTGCCCCATGCCCGTCACATTGCCGTGCCCGAAGATGCCGAATATCCCCGGAAAGAGCCGCTGCCGCTTGCCGTCGCGCTCGGTGAACTGGACGGAGAGAAACTGGACGAGTGCCTGTGCCATCGTGAGGCGAACGGTCGACATAAGGACTCCTTCAAACCTGTCTGAAATGTGACCGGATCAGTCGCGGTGACCCGCGCCCTGATTCACGCGGTCGTCGATCTCCCGCCAGTTGGCGACGCCCTCGGTCTTGTCCTCGGTCCAGGTCGCGCGGACCCACCCATACGCGGGATCGTCGGCTGGTTGCATCGTGCGGACGGGCTCGTCGCCCGCCAGGACGTTGAGATAGTAGGCGGTGTACCCGTGGGCGACGCAGAAGGCGTGGTAGCCCTCTGGCACAAGCATCAGGTCGCCATCCTTGATGACCCAAGCGTAATCGAACGAGCCGTCGCCGGCGTAGAGCCGTTGCAGGCCGAACCCCTCGGCGGGATCGATGCGGTAGTAGTAGATCTCCTCCAGCGCGGCTTCATCCGGCATGCGGCTGACATCGTGCTTGTGCGGAGGATAGCTGGACCAGTTGCCGCTGGGAGTGTAGACCTCGACCACGAGCAGGTTATCGGCGGGAAAGTCGGGCTTGATGATGTGGTTGATCTGGCGGGCGGCGTTGCCGGCCCCGCGAATCTCGACATCGATCTGATCCGGCTCGATGAGGCGGGGAGGGAACGAGGTCGTCGCGCGGGAGGACGTGACCGCTAGCTCCATCGTGGCGGATGCGGAGACGGTCAGCTCGGTGTCGATCGGCAGGTAGAGTGCCGTCGGCTTGCCGCCGAAGAGCCCATCCACCCGCCCGATCGTCCACGACTCGCCCGCCACCGAGACGGTCGCCTCGCCTGAGAGCGGGACGAGGCAGATCTCCTCGTCGCCGGTCACGTGCGACCATGACATGCCCTCATCGATCCGCATCACCCGTAGCCCGACGTAGTCCCAGCCCGCATCCTCTGGCCCGACCTCGATGATGGAGCCGGTGTCGGTGGGGTCGGTGGAGTGCAACAGGAGGGTATCGGAGGTGGGCACGGTTCACATCCTTTCGTCGCGGGCATTCCCTGGGAGGTTTGCGAGCATCGTTCGCACGGTTCGGAGATTCCGGGCCGCGGTCCGGGTGGAATCCTCGGCACAGGTATCCTGCTCGATCACGATCCACCGCGGGGCTGGTTGCCGGGCGAGGATGCCGAGAATGGCCTCAACCTGTGCCACGCCGGTGCCGATATTGGCAAACACGTAATGACGTAGGGCGTCGAGAAAGCTCCAGTGGTAGCGATGCGCCTCCCGCATGACTGCCGCGTCGACATCCTTGAGATGGACATAGCCGATGACGCCGGCGTGCTGCTCCACGAACGCCTTGGCATCACCGCCGCCGAAGGCGAAGTGCCCGGTGTCGAAACAGAGATCGACCTTGCTGGTGTCGAGACTGGCGAGCAGGCTCTCGACCTCCTCGGGAGTCTCGACGTAGGTGCCGACGTGGTTGTGGTAGTGAACGCGGATGCCGTGGCGACCGGCGAGGTCGGCAACGCGCGATACGTTGGCAGCGATCCGGACGAAGCCATCAGCGTCGAGCGAGGCGCTGCCGTCGCGCGGAACCGCTCCGGCGATCGCGACGCGATGCGGGCGCAACGAATCAGCGATGATGAGGTGTCGGCAATCGATGGCTGCAAGCAGGGCGAGTGTCGCCTCCAGCGTGGGGTGCTCAGCGATGATATCCCCGGTCGTGTTCAGGTCGAGCCACTGGTAGGAGCCGCAGAACTGGAGACCGCGTTCCGCCGCCGCACCGCGTACTGTCTCCGGATCGGCACCGAAGCTGGCGTCGTACTCCGTCGCCCGGTAGCCCGCTTCCGCGATGCGGTCCAGAATCTCCGGAAAGGGGATGCGAGGCCGCCAGTTCTCGAGGTCGTTATTGTTCCAGGTGACCGGTGCGGCGGCGATGCGTAGCCCGGTAGCCCGGGTATCAGACTCTGTGGCGAATGACTCCGATGGCATCGTTGCCTCCCGAGTGAAACAGACCGAGCCGGCATTGTCCTTTGTAAGGAACGGCACGAGGCCGTTCTCTTGGCCCGCAGGGCCATATTCGGCGCATGCCTGCGAGAATCAGTGTTTGAATGAACGGCACTGTCGGGATATCGGGCTTCGCCCGATCGGGACGGCACGAGGCCGTTTCCTACGGCGCGCCGTGGGTCGCCGGGGCGAGATAGATCGAGTACTCGATACCACGGTCGAGGGTGACGGTACAGGTCGAGTAGGCCGGCGATGACCGCAGGTAGTCCTGCAACTCATGGCAGTCGTGCGAGGTGACGTTGTCGGTGAGAATCACCGCTCCGGGCGCAAGGTGCGGCTCAATCGCCCGGAGATGCCCCAGGTAGTCATCCTTCTCGGCATCGAGGAAGACGAAATCCCACCGCTGCGCGCGGACCTCCTCCAGCGAACGATGGTCGGCATTGGCGACGCGCGCGGTCTCCCCCAGCCCTGCTTCCTGGAGCTGGGCGTTGTTTGCCTCCGCGCGCTTCTTCACGATCTCGGTGCCCAGGACCGTTGCCCCGATCCGGTGCGCGGCGCTGGCGAGCCACATGGTGGAGAGCCCGGTCGAGGAGCCGATCTCCAGGATCGATGTCGGCCGGTGGCTGACGACCATCTGCCACAGGTAGGCACCGGTCGTCTCCGAGATGTTGCGGGTGCGCTCTTCAACCGGGAGCCCCTCGTCGCGCTGTCGCTGGTCCTCTGCCTGCAGTCGGTCGATAATCTCGCGTTCCTTGCCAGTGAGGGGAATTGAAAAGTGCTCATCCATGACCAACGATCTCCTGGGTCAGCGCGGGAAGGTCGGCAAATACGTAATCCGGGAGGGGGGTCGCCGACGCAAGATCGTCCCGCGTGGTGACGCCGGTCAGGACAAGGGCGGTCGTCGTTCCGGCCCGGTAGCCAGCAAGGATATCGGTGTCGAGCCGGTCGCCCACCATCACCACCTCATCGGCACTGAGCCCGAGCAGTTCAATGCCCTTTTGCATCATCAGTGGTTCCGGTTTGCCGACGACGATCGGCTGCGTGCCGCTGGCCGTGGCGATCGCCGCGATCAGGCTGCCGGAACCTGGCCAGAAGCCGCCCTCGTGCGGAAGCGTCGCATCGGCGTTGGTCGCGATGAACTTCGCCCCGGCGTGAACGGCCGCCATCGCGGTCCGGAGCTTGGTGTAGGTGAACTCGAAATCGAGCCCCGCGACGACCGCCGTCACCTCGTTGGCCGGTGTTTCGTCGGTTGCTTGCTCGAATCCTGTGCCATCGAACATGAGGTGCGCGAGGGCGGGCATGCCAACGATGTAGATCTTGGCGCCGGCCGGAAGCTCATCCCGCAGGTAGTCGCGGGTTGCGGTGGCGGATGTCTGGACGTCGTTCTCGGTGACGGTGACATTCATCTCGGCCATGCGCTTGACGTAGTCGCTTGGAAGCGCGGTCGAGTTGTTGGTGGCGAGCAGGAACTTGATTCCACGCAGGGTCAGCGCATCGAACAGCGTCTGCACGCCGGGGAGCGGTTGCTTACCACGGTAGAGCACGCCATCCATGTCGAAGATGAAACCCTTGGCGGCCTTCAGCTTGTCGACCTTCGGCGGTGCAGAGTTGGAGGATTCGAGGATTTCGGGTGCGGATTCGGCGGTCATTGGTATCCTTTCAGCATCGATCTCGTCTCTGCGGATGCTACCACGGACCGGCGCGACGGAGGCTCGTTTTCTACAAGACAACGCCCCGTTCCCGGTTTGGGGAACGGGGCGTTGTGTTTGAGCGCGAGAAGGTGGCGCGATGGACGCACGCGGGCTACGAGATGGCCTTGACGATCGCCTCGTTGAAGACCGGGAGATCATCAGGCACGCGCGATGTGATCAGGCTGGAATCGACCACCAGCGGCTCGTCGATGTAGATGCCGCCTGCGTTGGAGACATCGTCGCGGATCTTGTTGACGGCGGTCAGCCGACGTCCGGCGAGCACCTTCGCGGAGATCAGCAACTGGGCACCGTGGCAGATCGCCGCCACCGGCTTGCCGCTTGTGGCGAACTCGCGGGTGAACTTCACCGCATCGTCATCGATGCGGAGATTCTCCGGCGAGCCGCCACCGGGGATCAGCAGCATATCGAAATCGCCCGGCGAGACGTCTGCGAAGGTGGTCGTGGCCTCGATCGTGCCGCCCTTCTTGCCCTCGATCGTGCCCTTCTCGATCCCGATCACGGTGATGTCGGCACCCGCGTCCTGCAGCGCTTCGATCGGCGACGTCGCCTCAATATCTTCGTAGTTCCTGGCGAGGGCGACAGCCACCCGCTTTCCTGATTCAGACATATCGTGGAAACTCCTTTGGGTTGTGTCGGACCATGAGTATGAGGCGCGACGCGAGCGCCGTTCCATTGACCTTCCTCCATGCAAGATCGGCACCACCTGTCGAGCTATAGGCGGCCGCATGGAGGCGAAATGAGGAGAACATTCCGGTGAGGGACCCGAAGGATCTACAGGACGTCTATACCTACGTCGATCAGCATGCCGACGAATATATTGCCCAGCTTCAGCGCTTGCTGCAACAGCCGAGTATTGCCGCGCAGGGCATCGGCATGGCGGAGACCGCCGATCTCGTGAAGTCAATGCTCGGTGACCTCGGCTTTAACCCGCAACTCGTCGATACGCGGGGCGGGTTCCCGGTCGTTTACGGTGAACAAAAGGGTGAGGTCGATCGCACCCTAAGTTTCTACGATCACTACGATGTCCAGCCCGCCGACCCGCTCGATCAGTGGGAGAGCGATCCGTGGGCGGCGGAGATTCGCGATGGCCGGATCTGGGCGCGCGGCGTCTCCGACAACAAGGGCAACATCGCGGCCCGGCTTGCCGCGATCGATGCCTGGCAGAAGGTGCGCGGGCCGCTCCCGCTTAACGTCAAGTTCATCATCGAGGGCGAGGAGGAAATCGGCTCGCCGCATCTCTATAACTTCGCGGAGGATCACCCGGATCTCTGCGCCGCGGACGCCTGCATCTGGGAGTTCGGCGGTCGCGATATCGATGGCCGCCCGCAGATTCACCTCGGCCTGAAGGGGATCTGCTACGTCGAGCTGCGGGCGAAGGGGGCGCGGCACGACTGGCATTCCTCCGTCGCGACCTCGGTGCCGAACCCGGCGTGGCGGCTCGTCTGGGCGCTGGCCAGCCTCAAGGACGAGAACGAGCGGATCCTGATCCCAGGTTTCTACGACGATGTGGTGCCGCCGACCGCGGAGGAGCTCGCCGCGCTCGAGAACCTGCCGGACACGGAGGCCGAGCGCCTGGAGGATCTGGGCATCGACCAGTTCCTGGGCGGGCTCACCGGGATGGAGCTCCACAAGCGCGACTACTTCCAGCCGACCTGCACCATCTCCGGATTGCTGAGCGGTTACACGGAGGCGGGCAGCAAGACCGTGCTGCCAAGCACGGCGATGGCCAAGCTCGACATGCGGCTTTGCGCGAACCAGGATCCGTTCAAGATCTACGACGGGCTGCGAAAGTACCTCGACGATCAGGGGTTCACCGATATCGAAACCGAGTTGCTGGGGCCGGGCTACCCGGCGCGGACGAGCCTGAAGGCGCCCATCGCCGAGGTTGTGGCCGAGACGTACCGCGAGCTCTACGGGCAGGAGCCGGCGATCTATCCGACATCGGCCGGTTCAGGTCCCTGGTACCAGCTCTGCTCGCAGTACGGCATCGATGCCTGCACGTCAGGGGTGGGGCATGGCCGGTCGCAGGCACACGCGCCGAACGAGAATATCTACGTGGACGATTTCATCCTCGAGATCAAGCACATCGCGCTGATCATGGAGCGGTTTGCGGGCCACGCTGCCGAATAGCAGCTCGCACAAGACCAGTAATCCAGGAAGGCGAACGCCGCGACGTTTTGATG
>JBARWF010000038.1:0-19470 GCA_049646645.1 Thermomicrobiales bacterium | reverse complement strand
GGCTTGGCACTCGCCAAGCCCCGGTTCTGTTTCACCAGTACTCAATGCCTGCTTGGATCGCTATGCCTCGGCGCGTGGCACCTGCAGGTCGAGCGACTTCGTCTCGATCACCGGGGTGACCAGGTTCACGAAGTCCGCAACCGGCATCGCGCCCAGATCCTCGCCCGAGCGCAGCCGGACGGCGACGGCACCAGCCTCCGCCTCGCGCCCGCCGATCACCAGCATGTACGGGGTCTTCTGCAGCTGGGCGTTGCGGATCTTCGCCTGCATGCGGCCGCTGGACGTGTCGACATGGACGCGCAGGCCGGCGGCCTTCAGCTCCGCCTCTACCTTCTGCGCGAACGTCACCTGATCGTCCGTGATCGGGATGATCACGGCCTGTTCCGGTGCCAGCCACGCCGGGAAGGCACCGGCATAGTGCTCGACCAGGCCGCCGACGAATCGCTCCATCGAGCCCAGGAGCGTGCGGTGGATCATCGCCGCGCGGTGCCGGGCGCCATCCTCAGCGATGTAGTTGATGTCGAAGCGCTCAGGCAGGTTGAAGTCGACCTGGATCGTCGGTCCCGTCCAGGCGCGGCCGAGCGCATCCAGCCACTTGATGTCGATCTTCGGCCCGTAGAACGCGCCCTCGCCCTCATCGATGATGTAGTCGAGCCCGCGCGATGCCAGGGCCTGCTTGAGCTTGTCGGTCGCTTCGTTCCACGTCGCCTCGTCGCCAATCGCCTTCTCCGGCCGCGTGCCGAGGTAGACCTCGAAGCGGTAGCCAAAAATATCCGCCATGTGGATCGCGAGATCGATCACCGATGCGACCTCATCCACCACCTGGTCGTGCGTGCAGAAGATGTGGGAGTCGTCCTGCGTGAAGCCCCGGACACGCAGCATGCCGTGCAGCGTCCCGGAGCGCTCGTACCGGTAGACCGTGCCGAGCTCCGCCAGGCGAATCGGCAGTTCCCGGTAGGAGTGGACATGATCCTTGTAGATCATGATGTGGCCCGGGCAGTTCATGGGCTTCAGGTAGTAGTCGACTTCCTCGATCGACATCGGCGAGTACATGTTCTCGCCGTACGTCTCGAGATGGCCGGAGATCTTGTAGATCTGCTCCGAGGCGATGTGCGGCGTGTAGACGAGATCGTAGCCGCGCGCCAGTTGCTCCTGGATCTCGAACTGCTCGACCAGGTAGCGGATGATGGCGCCCTTCGGATGCCAGAGGATCAGGCCGGGACCGATCTCCTCCGAGACGGAGAAGAGATCGAGCTCCTTGCCGAGACGACGGTGATCCCGGCGTTGTGCCTCCTCCAGCTTGTGCAGGTAATCGTCCAGCTCCTCCTGCGTGAACCAGGCCGTGCCGTAGATGCGCTGGAGCATCGGCCGCTTCTCGTCGCCGCGCCAGTAGGCGCCAGCCACGCTCTGCAGCTTGAAGGGGCCGATTTCGCGCGTGCTCTCGACATGCGGGCCGCGGCAGAGATCGAGGAAGTCGCCCTGCGTGTAGGTCGTGATCGTCTCTCCCTCGGGAAAGCCCTGGATCAGTTCGACCTTGTACGGGTTGTCCTTGAAGATCTCGAGCGCCTCTTCTCGGGAGATCTCCTTGCGCTCGAACACTTCGTTCTTGCGCTTGTGATGCTTCATCCGCTTCTCGATCTCCTTCAGGTCCTCCGGCGTGAGCGGACGGGGAAGATCGAAGTCGTAGTAGAAGCCGTTATCGATCGCGGGGCCGATCCCGAACTTGGCGTCGGGGAATATCTCTTGTACGGCCTCGGCCATCAGGTGCGCGGTCGAATGACGCATGCGGGCGAGTTCGTATTCGCGTGAGTTGTCGGGGCTGACGGCGATATCCATGTGATCGACGTCTTGCGCCTCTGGAGCCATGATGGTCCTCCCGGTATGCGTGAGCTGTATCGTGCAGCGGACAGAAAACGGCCCGGCAATCCGCAAGGGACGCCGGGCCGACGTGGTTCCACCCTTCTTTCGAACGGCGGCAGGGAGGACTGCGCATCGTTCGCTCGATTGGCCTGTTATCGGAGGCAACCCGGAGGTCATTACTGATCGCAGCAGCGATGTTCACGACTCCGCTCACAGGTGGTCACGTGGCAGGGGAGGAAGATCCGGCTTGCACCATCTCCGGAATCGCTGGCTGTCGCGCCTGCACGCAGTGTCCTGATCGACGCGGGCTCTTCACTTTCGTGCAAGCTTAGCGACCGGCTATCGTCGTGTCAACGCGGTGTCGCGGGCCGGAGCGTTTGCCGAATCGCAACCGGTAGGTGACCCCTGCGGGGACGAGCACGAGCAGGAGCACCGTTCCCACGACCCACCACCTGTTCGTCCCCCCCGCCTGTTTCCGCACCGTGGCTGCGTCCTGCGCGCTCGGGTCGCTCGATTGCTGCACGGCCGACGCCGGCGCCGCCACCACGACGCGAGCGCCGTTCACGCTCTCACCCGCCTCGACGGAGCGACCGATCTCGGCCGCCGCGGGATCGATATAGCTGGCGACGTCGCCGGCAAATGGCTGATTCGATTGGGTCAGGGCGACTTGCTGGCTGAACCCGTAGTCGAGCAATACGCGATTGTCGTCATACCAGTCGTCCGGCGCGATGCCGTCCAGCGTGACAGCGATCATCTTCGTCGCGTCTTCCTGCGCGAGATTGACCAGGCACCAGCCGGCATCGTCGTCGTAACCCGTCTTGCCACCAATCAGCGGCGCGTAGGAGTTCATCATCTTGTTGGACTGGGTAACGGTGATCAGTCCGTTCGACGTGGTGTACGACATGGTGCCGATGATCTCGACAAAAGTCGGGTAGTTCATGGCATAGCGCATGAATGCCGCGACATCCCAGGCCGATGAATGGTGCCCGGGCACGCCCCAGCCATGGGGGTTGACCAAGTGGGTATCCTTCAGTCCCATGTCGGCGACCCGCTGATTCACGAGATCCATGAACCGCTGCACGGCCTGCTCGTCGCTGTCGCCCGGCTGGGCGCCCAGACCGCGTGCGATCGCATGCGCGGCGTCGTTTCCCGAGGGCAGGAGCATGCCATAGAGCAGGTCGCGAAGCGTATAGGTCTCGCCTGGCCCAAATCCCATCGTCGTGGCATCGGCCGGCATCAGGTCAGATTCGTTGGTCGTGATCTCCGTATCCAGCGGCGCCAGTTCCAGCGCCTCGATCGCCGTGAAGACTTTGGTGAGGCTGGCGATCGCGACCTGGTCGTGCGCGCCTTTCTGGGCGAAGACATCACCGGTGTCCGCGTTGAGCACGATGTAGTGCTTCGAGTTGACCTGGAGTTGGCTGGCTTCCTGCCCGAGTACTGTCGATGGTCCGGCGAGTGAGGGTGCCAGGAGCGCGAGGACGCACGCCATGACGGCGAGTGCTCTGCCGATGCGTTGTGATGTGATCATGGGCCACCAGTGAGGGTTGGATGTCGGGTGTGCTGCACCGTGCTGGCCGGCGAGGAGCTTCGATTTCATGAAAGCCATGATAGAACGTTTCGCGTTCCCGCCGCATCTCTCCAAGGCGGTCGCCTTGGGATCAGCCGGAGCCTACGGGCTCAGGGGAGATGCTCGACGATCCGCAAGACATACCGGGGATCGAACCGGGGCGCGCAGCGACCACACGACCACGTTCCCTTCCTGCGCCGTGGAACGCGGACACCACAGCCGGGGCATGCGTAGATGTAGCGGAACGGACGACGCTGAACCGGAACCAGTGCCGAGCGAATCTCTTCCAGCGATGCGCCCGTCAGCTCGGCCACGCGATACGCGATCCGGTCATGCCCGTGCTTGGCGTGGCGGCGACGATCGCCGTCGAGGTGATCGCGCATATGGACGAGCTCTTCGGCAACGACGACTTCCAGCGCCCGGGGCTGGCTCAGGTCGATACGGGCGAGGTGGATGAGGACCGCGTGGACCTTGCGCTGGCGGAGGTAGCAGTAGGCGCCGCCGTAGGCCGAGGGAACGCGTCTCGCCAGCCATCGGCTATAGGTATCACGGTCGGTCGTGATCCAGAGCGCATCAGTCGGAAGGGAGAGCCGCGCGATGTAGCGCTCGATGAGCGTGACCAGGTTGTCGTCGCATTGGTCGAGAATCACTGATTTCGGACTCGCTTTTCACCGCCTGGCGGCCGTCTTGCTCCATGCGTCACGACGGAACGCCAGTCATGCGGTCGGATATAGTACATGGTCGAAGCAGGGCAAGCGCGAGGACGCCCATCGCTTCGTCGCCCGTTCTTCCGCCGGAAAGGGACCTCATGCGGTCTGACCCGATCATTGCCACGCCACCTCTACCATCATCCCATTTCGGCGCCACCCCCGGCGATGATCGCGTCCTGATTCGCTGGCAAGCAATGCTCGGCTACTTCCGGGAGCTGGCGGGCGCGTCCGACCGCCTTCGACTGGAGTCGATTGGTCTTTCCACGGAGGGACGGGAGATGATGATGGTCGTCATCTCCGCGCCGTCGGTGATCCTCGACCTCGATGAGCATAGGGCGTTGCGATCCCGGCTGGTGGATGATGAGCTGCTGCGCGATCCCGCCCTGGTGGATGGCGCGGCCGCCGGTTCGCGGACTGTTGTGCTGGTCACCTCCGCCATTCACGCGACCGAAGTCGGGTCGGTGCAGCTCTGCCCGGAACTCATCCACTATCTCGCGACGAGCGACGATGATGAGATAGTCCGGATGCTGGGGACGACGATCCTCCTGATCGTGCCGTCCCTGAATCCGGACGGGATGGAGCTCGTCCACAACTGGTACGAGCAGACGCTTGGCACGGCGGCGGAGGGCTCCATGCCGCCAGCGCTCTACCATCGCTACGCCGGGCACGACAACAACCGGGACTGGGTCCATCATCAGCTGATCGAGACGCAGCATCTCATCCGCGATATCCACCGCGCCTGGCGTCCGCATATCGTTCTCGATCTGCACCAGATGATGCCGAACGGTCCGCGCTACTTCGTGCCGCCGTACATCGATCCGATCGAGCCGAACGTCGCACCCAGCCTGATCGCGGGCGGCAATGCGCTTGGCTCGCATATCGCCGCCCGGATGGTGGCGAAGGAACTCGCCGGCACCGCGACAGGCGTACTCTTCGATGCCTTCTCGCCCTCTCGGGCGTATTCGCACTATCACGGTGGCGTCAGGATTCTTGCCGAGGCTGCAAGCGCCCGGATCGCGACGCCGATCGGGCTTACCCCTGATGAACTGGCGACATCACGCGGGTTCGACCCTGGCCGGAGGAGCGTCCACAACCCACTGCCCTGGAAGGGGGGAATGTGGCGATTGCGGGACATCATGGACTATCACCGGGAAGCCGTGTTGGCGATGCTCGACCACGCCGCTCGACATCGCGAATCATGGCTGCGATGGCAATGGAGCGCGCTCGCCGGACACGTGCGAGCGCCGTCGCAGCGGTCGTTTGTGATGCCGCCGCTCGAGCACCAGGGCGATCCCGCGGCCGCGGCGGAGTTGCTCCGCATCCTCGATGCGGGCGAGGTCCGGATCGGCCGGCTCGAACGGTCCGCGGTCGATTCCGAGGGCGGGCGCCACGCGCGCGGTTCATTCCTGATCCCGAGCCAGCAACCGTTCGCGGGTTGGGCGGAGTCGTTGCTGCCGCCAACGGCTTACGCCGATCCGGGGACCGGCTTTCGTCCCTACGACACGACGTCGCATTCACTCTCCGTTCACATGGGGGTGGAGGTCGACTCGGTGGAGCCCGGTGACGATTGGGAGATCCAGTCGATCAGCCCGAGCGATTTGGCCGGGCGTGGCATACAGTCGCTCGACATTCACCGGAGCGGGCAGGGGCGCTGGCTGGCGCTCGATGCAAGGAGCCACGCGGCCATGAACGTCGTCAATGCGGCGCTGGCGAACGGTGCCCGTGTGCGACGCCTGGTGCGGGCGCACTTCACCGACGGTCGCGTGCTTGATTCCGGAACATGGCTCATGACGGGCGTGCCGGCAGGGCTGCGTGAGCAAGCTGAAGCGTCCGGCGTGCGTTCCTGGAGCATCATGCCGGTGGCCGGTGGGTTGGTGGAGCAGAAGGCGCCAAGGGTAGGTGTCCACATTGCGTCCCTGCACAACGCGACCGATGCCGGATGGACGCGACTCGTGCTCGAACAGCACGGCATTGCCTACGACGCGCTTCGCGATTGGGACGTGATCGAAGGGGATCTCGATACCTACGATGTCATTCTGCTTCCGCACCTGAAGGTGTCGGCGCTGGTGGAGGGGAACAAGGACGGCGATTATCCCGCGCCGTATGCCGGTGGCCTGGGAGAGCGGGGCCTTGATCGGCTCCACGACTTCGTGGAGCGGGGAGGTCATGTGGTCGCGATCGATGGCGCCGCCCAAGCGCTCGTCGGGCACTACGGTCTGCCAGTCGAGATGCCTCTTGCCGGGGTGGACGATGCGACCTTCTACGCGCCCGGCGCAGTGGTCCGGACACTTGTGGATGCCAGTCATCCGCTCGGTTGGGGGCTGCCGCCGGTCGTTGCGGCGATGGTGCACGGGAAAACACCGTTCCGGCGGATGGCTGGGTCCACTGCGCTGACGGCACCATTCCGGTTCGCCGCCGACCATCTGGTGGTGTCGGGATGGATCCAGGGCGAGCAGCACCTTGCCGGGCTCGATGCGGTGCTGGATGTGCCCATGGGCCAGGGACGGCTCATGTTGATGAGCATCCGGCCGCAGTTCCGGGCCCAGATGCATGCTACCTACAACGTTCTGTTCAATGCCCTCTACCGGGCAGGATTGGAAGTGCCCCGATGAGCGATCGCCCCCTGCTGCGTGCCCGTCAAACCCATGAACGCCCACATGTGCTGGTCGTCAGCGATGACGGGTCCCTGGTCGACTTTCTTTCGGAGGGCCTTCCCCTCGGCGGCTTCTGGGTGTCGGTGATCGCGAGTGGCCTGCAGGCGCTGGAGGTCTTTCGCCTGCGGCGGTTCGACATCGTCCTGGTCGACGCCGGCCTGCAGAGCTTCAACGCGGTCGAGCTGGTGCGCCGGCTGCGGGGAAAGTCCACCCGGACCACCGATCACGAGCCGCGCACCACGGCTCCGCTCGTGATGGTGACCCAGAGCAACGCCCCGTTCACGGATGATGAGCGCGCCGATCTACAGGTTGTCGAGGTGTTGCAAGCGCCGCTTGAACTCGATGAGGTAGCGCGGCGCCTGCATGCCGTTTTCGCGGTCTGGCGTCAGGCCAATCCCGATGTCCCGCTTGCCGACGCGGCCAACTTGTCGCGCTGACGCTTCTTGCGGCCACCATCCATCGAGACAAACTCACCGGATGTCATGAACGCGACGCGCTCGCAGATATTCGTGACGCGATCGCCGATGCGCTCGAGATTGTGGGCGGCCCAGAGCAGCCGTGTCGCACGGTTGATCGTTGCGGGGTCGGCCATCATGTAGGTCAGCAGCTCGCGGTAGATCTGATCGTAGAGCAGGTCGATATCGTCGTCGCGGATCGCGACCGCACGCGCGCTCTCCTCGTCGAGTTCGATGAACGAGGAGACCGCGTCCTTCAGCATGCTGCGGGCCACGTCCGCCATGCGCGGGATGTCGACGAGCGGCTTCAGGAGCGGCTCATCGGCGGTCTGGATCACGATCTTGGCGACGCCGGCGGCGTGATCGCCCATGCGCTCGAGGTCCGTGTAGATCTGGAGTGCCCCCGCGATCAGGCGGAGGTCGCCCGCCATCGGTCCCTGGGTGGCGATGACGACGAGGGCGTGTTCCTCCGCCTGCCAGCGAAAGGCGTTGATCTCCTTGTCGCCAGACCTGACCTCACGGGCAAGCTGCACGTCGTGTGTTTTCAGCGCGTCGATTGCCCGCGCGATCGCCTTGTCGACCATGCTTGCCAGCGTCACGACATTGTCGCGCAGGTGCTGGATCTCCTGTTCGTAAGCTACGCGCGTGGCCGGAAGTCTCTGCATGATGATTCCTCGTGGATGATTGAGTCTCAGGCGCGACTACAGCGGAACTTGAATTGGTGGCGAATCCGGATACCGGCTCCCGATATCGGCCTGGTGGTTCGGCCGATGGCGCAGACCAGCTGGTGGTTTGCCGCTACGGTCTCAATCGTCATTTCGAGCGAAGTCGAGAAATGACGGGGAGGCATTGGTACCGCCCTCATCGTTTCAGCCGTGACACGGCACGAGTGCGTATCTACCCGAAGCGACCAGTGATGTACGCCTCGGTGCGCGGGTCGGCGGGGTTGGTGAAGATCTGTTCGGTCTGGCCCGCCTCAACGAGAATGCCGCTGCGCGCGTCGCTGAGTGAGAAGAAGACCGTCTGGTCGGAGAGTCTCGCCGCCTGCTGCATGTTGTGCGTCACGATCACGATCGTGTAATGGGTCTGGAGTTCGCGAAGCAATTCCTCGATGCGCAGGGTCGAGATGGGATCCAGTGCGCTCGCCGGCTCGTCGAGCAGGATGACGTCAGGACTCGTCGCCAGTGCCCGCGCAATGCAGAGCCGCTGCTGCTGGCCACCCGAGAGGGAGAGACCGCTCTCCTTGAGCTTGTCCTTGACCTCGTCCCAAAGTGCCGCCTGCCGGAGGCAGCGCTCCACATGCTCGGCCATGTTGCCCTTGAAGCCGTTGATCCGCGCTCCCCAGGCGACGTTCTCGAAGATGCTTTTCGGGAACGGATTCGGCCGCTGGAAGACCATCCCGATGCGCCGCCGAACCTCGACCGGATCCACATTCCGCGCGTTCAGGTTCTGGCCGTGATACAGGACCTGTCCCTCCACCCGGGCCGAGGGCACCAGGTCGTTCATCCGGTTGATGCAGCGCAGCACCGTGCTCTTGCCACAACCAGAAGGACCGATAAAGGCGGTGATCCGATTCTTCTGGATATCGAGATCGACATCGCTGACGGCGTGAAAGTTCCCGTAGAAGACATTGAGCGCGTCCAGGCGGAGGATTGCTTCCTCCTGGGTACGTGCGGTGTTGTCCTTGGCGGGGAGGGTAGGGACGGTCGTCCCGGTGGAACGGAGAGCCATGTAACTACCACCTGTTCTTCTTGCTGAAATGCTGGCGGAGGACGATTGCGAGGGAGTTCATGACGAGCAAGATGATCATGAGCACGATGATGGCCGCCGCCGCCAGATGCTCGAAATCCTTCTGGGGGCGTGACGTCCAGTTGAAGATCTGCAGCGGCATCACCATGTACGGAGAGAACGGCCCGTCCGGTCGGAAGAGCACCTGGCTAGCGCCGCCGACGACGATGAGCGGTGCGGTCTCGCCGATCGCGCGGGACATCGAGAGGATGACGCCGGTGAGAATGCCGGGCATCGCGGCCGGCAGGACGTGATGCCGGATCGTCTGCCACTGCGTGGCGCCAAGTCCGTACGACGCCTGGCGCAGGCTCGACGGCACCGCCCGGATCGCCTCTCGCGAGGAGATGACGACAATCGGCAGAATCAGCAGCCCCATCGTCAACGACCCGGCGAGAATTGAGCGCCCCATGCCAAGCAGGTCGACGAAGATGACGAGACCGAGCAGGCCGTAGACGATGGACGGGACGCCAGCGAGATTTGAGATGTTCGTCTGGATGAACTCGGTCCACCGGTTCTTCGCGGCGTATTCCTCGAGATAGATCGCGCTGCCAAGCCCGATGACGAACGAGAAGATTGCCGAGCCGCCCACCAGCCAGATCGATCCCCAGATCGCCGAGTTCATGCCGGCCTTGGCGGGGATGCGCGATGGCATGTTCGTGATCAGGCGCCAGGAGAGCCAGTTGTGTCCGGGCTCCAGGATCGACCAGAGCAGCATGCCGAGCAGCACCACCGCGAGCACGGTCGAGCCGAGAAAGATGACGCGCCACGCTTTGCCGAGCGCCCGCCGGGCTCTTGTGCGGGGCGTGAACGTCGCAGATGGCTCCGGAGTGGCGGCAATGAGGGTATCCGCCTGGACATTGGCACTCATTCGTACACCTCCCGGAAGCGGCGAGCGACCCATTGGCTGATCACGTTCATGGCGAAGGTCATGGCGAAAAGCAGGAGACCGACCCCGAAGAGCGAGTAGAACTGGGAGCTTCCGCGCGCGACATCGCTGCTGAACGTGTAGGCAATGAATCCGGTCATGGTCTGCATGCTCTGGGTGACATCGAAGAGACCGGCGCTGACACCCGTCTGGCCCGCAGGAGAGCCCCCGGCGGCCACCGCGACGATCATCGTCTCGCCGATGGCGCGCGACAGCGCGAGAATGAACGAGGCGACGATTCCCGACATCGCGGCGGGCACGACCACGCGAACGGAGGTCTCGAACTTGGTCGCCCCAAGGCCGAAGGCCGCCTCCCGCAGAGAGCGTGGCACCGCCCGGATCGCGTCTTCCGAGAGCGAGGTCACCATCGGGAGCGTCATGATGCCGATCGCGATGCCCGCGGAGAGCCCATTGAAGGCGCCGACATCGAGTACCGGCTTCAGCAGGACCGGCGTGATGAAGGTGAGGGCGAAGAAGCCGTAGACAATCGTCGGCACCCCGGCAAGAATCTCGAGGACGGGCTTCAATATCGCCCGCGTACGGTCACCGGCGTACTCACTGAGAAAGATCGCGGCCGCCAGCCCGATCGGGATCGAGATGACCGCCGAAACCAGCGAGATCGTGAGGGTGCCGGTGACGAGCGGGATGACGCCGAACTTCTGCTGAGGCCCGCTCGACAAGGCGGTCCAGGTGGTCCCGGTCAGGAAATCCCCAATCGGAACGGCACGGAAGAATGATGCCGATTCGTACAGCAGAATGACGATGATGCCGAGCGTGGTCAGCAGCGTCAGCGCGGCGCAGAGCTGCAGAAAGCCCTTGACGATCCGCTCCGAGAGGTCACGGTTGCGTCTCCCGCTCAAATCCAGCGCGGGCGTGTCATTCGTTGTTCGACGTTCGCGTTCTGGCAACGCCGAAACTGCCATCGATGTCCTCCCTGAAATCAGCCGTTGACCGGTTTCGGATTGCCTTGTCTAGGCGCCGGCTCTTGGGCTTCCCGTGATGCTGGTGGTGACCCTGGTTTCGATACCTGGCGAAAGGTGATTCGCTGGGGGCTGCTAGGACGAATCCTGCCTCGTCACCGAGAACCGGTGACGAGGCAGGTGAAAGGGGGTCAGGCAGCCGGCGACGCGGCCGGTGTATTTGTCGTCTCACTGTCCGGGGCCACTGATCCGTCGAGGGCTCCGTTCAGCTTCACTTGCTGCTCGAACTCGTCGGCTGGTGGCAGCGGGATGTAGCCGACGCTGGGGGCGATCTCATCGGCAGTCGCGACGTAGAACTTCACGAATTCGGCGACTTCGGGCCGGGTGGTGAGGTCGTTGGCGCTGACGTAGATGTAGAGCGTGCGGCTGAGCGGCGTGTAGGAGCCATCGGAAATGGTCTCAAGGCTCGGGGCAACCGGGCCGGCGCCACCGTCGACTGCAACCGCCTTGAGCGAGTCCTGGTTCTCTTCGTAGTAGGAGAAGCCGAAGTAGCCAAGCGCATAGGGGCTGGCGGCGACACCCTGGACGAGCACGTTATCGTCCTCGCTCGGGGTGTAGTCGGTGCGAGCTTGCCCGTCCGAGCCGACGATCTCCTCGTTGAAGTAGTCGAAGGTGCCCGATGCGGTGCCGGGGCCGTAGAGCTCGATCGTCTCCGCTGGCCAATCCGGATTGACGTCGGCCCACGTCGACACGCCGCCATCCGCCGACCAGATCTTCTTCAATTGCTCGACGGTCAGGCTGTCGACGAAGTCATTGTCCGCGCTGACGACCACCGTGATGCCGTCGTATGCCATGTCGAACTTGTACCAGCTGATTCCGGCAGCAGCCGCGGCGGCGGCCTCTTCGTCCTTGATCGGGCGGGAGGCATTGGAGATCGAGATCTCGCCCTTGGCGAAGCGCTCGAAGCCGCCACCCGTGCCGGAGATGCCGTTCGTGATCTTGACGTTCGGCGCGATCGCGGCGAATTCTTCGATCGCGGCTTCGGTCAGCGGGCCAAGGGTGGACGAGCCGTCCGCCTCGAAGGAGCCACTGAGGTCACCGATGTTGCCCGGCGCTTCATAGGGAACGGGCGTTGCGTCCTGCGCCGCGACGAGTGGGGCAATCGCGAAGATGGCGGCGGCCCCAGCGGTGGCGCCGACGAACCTACGTCGGGTCAGGCGATAGCGATTGAGATCCATTGACTCATTCTCCTCGGAGTTGATGCGTTCGGGCGGTGCGATGTTGCCCACCCGTCTCGTTTTCGCGATCACCCGGCAGACTTGAACGCCCGGCCGCTGGCGATTGTTGCAGGAACCAAAGGGAATCAGGAATCACGCGGATTCCAGGTGATGCTCGTCGTGCGAGACGGTTGTTGGGGGCACGACGAATCGGTAGCCGCTTCCGTAGACGGTGCGGATGCAATCTGGCGAGAGCCCGGCTGCCTGGAGCTTGCTGCGTAACCAGGAGATATGCACATCGATGGTGCGCTCGTCGACGATGACATCGTCTCCCCAGACCGTGTCGAGCAGTTGCTGGCGCTCGAAGACGCGATCCGGCTCCAGCGCCATCGTCAGCAGGAGACCGAACTCCTTCGGACGAAGCTGGAGCTCGCTCTCGCGGACGACTGCCCGGCGTCGCTCCGGCTCGATCCGGAGATCCCCGCGGTGGAGCACGCGTGGAGGGCGCGGGGCCGAGCTGTTTCCACGCCGCACAGCGGCGCGCACGCGGGCAAGAAGCTCCGCGAGCACAAACGGCTTGACGATATAGTCGTCCGCCCCGAGCTCGAGTCCATCGATCTTGTCCTGCACCTCGCCACGGGCGGAGAGCATGAGCACGGGCATGTCGTAGGTCCGGCGCACGTAGCGGAGCACCTGGAAACCGTTGATGCCGGGCAGCATCACATCGAGCAGAACCAGATCGAGCGCCGGGCCGTGCTCGGCGACCACCTGCAGAGCATCCTCGCCATTGGCGGCGGTCAGCACGCGATACTGCTGCCGGGTGAGATTGAAGGAGAGGGTGCTGAGGAGTGTCCGGTCATCCTCGACCAGGAGGATGGTTGGCGCCTCGACCTGTTCTCCGTCCCGCATTCCCACCGCGTCGTCTCCGTTCCGTCCGCTGCACTTCGTGCCGGCGGACCATCTCCGCCCACAACGAATCGTAGGGATCGAACGTTAACGATCGGTAAGCGCTGTGTTAAATCAATGCAAAGGGACGGTAAAAGAATCTCTCTGCACCTGCCGGATGGGCGCCGGTTAAGGTGAACTCGTGCTGGATTCAAGCATTGGCGTCATTCCGAGCGAGGCGGCACGCCGAGCGGAGGAATGACATGGGGCACCGGGATGTGTGAGGTGCAATCTACGGCGTTGGAGACGCCTCGGGAGTGGTGCCCTGAGACGCGACCGGAACCGGCGTGGCGGCGGAGCCCTTCGCCAAATCGCTCGGGCGACTCTGCCCCACGTTGAGCACGGCAACGGCGTGCGCGAGGTCTGCATCCTGACCTGTGGACGTGTGCTCGTCGATGGACACCGGAATGTTGGGAGCGATCCCGACATCCTGGATTCGCCCCTTGCTCGGGGTCAGCCATTCCGCGATAGTGACGCGCATCGAAGCGCCGTCCTTGAAGTCGTAGATGCGCTGGACCGATCCCTTGCCGAACGTCCTGCGGCCAACGATCAACGCGCGGTCGTAGTCCTTCAGCGAGCCGGCCACGATCTCGGCGGCGCTGGCTGTGTTGCTGTCGACGAGCACGACGAGTGGTCCGGTGTAGAGCGGCGTCTCGCCGTTCACGATCGGCAGTCCGACCTCTCCACCCGGCGCCGATGTCGTGTCCTCGTACAGGGCCGGTCCCTGCGCCGACTGGACGAAGCGCCCGATCACTTCCTGCGCCGACGTCACCCAGCCGCCGCCGTTGCCGCGGAGATCGAGAATTACGCCCGTCGCGCCGTCTGCGGTCGCCTGTTGCAGGAACCGGGTGACGAGCGGTGTCGTTTGATCCCCGAAAATGCTGATGCGGATGAGTGCGATGGAGGTATCCGGGATCATGGCGTAGGTCACCGGCGGCGTGACGATCTCCTGCCGGGTGACCGTGATCGAGACGGGCTCGCTCGCGCCCGGGCGCTGGATCTTCAATTCGACCTGGCTCCCGGCGGGACCCTTGATCATGGAGGAGACATCATCGCCGGCGACGACAGGCCGGCCATCGACCGCGGTCAGGACATCGCCCGCCAGCAGGCCAGCTTGCTCGGCTGGTCCCCCCTGGAGCAACCCGGTGATGACGAGGTGCTCGTTCTCCGTGCCGATCGTGACGCCGATGCCTTCGTATTTTCCCGCGAGTTGATTGGCTGCTGCTTCGGCGTCGGCGGGGGGCAGGTACCTGGTGTAGGTGTCGTCGAGGCTGCCCAGCATGCCGTTGATCGCCTGTTGCTCCAGTCCGACCGTCCAGGTCGATTCCTCCGTGGGATCGGTGGGGCGATAGTAGTAATTCTCCTCTATGATGTTGGCGACCGCGTCGAGGTTGGCGAACTGTGATGGACCGGCCGTCGGATTCGCGATAATGTTGCGCTCGATCAGCATTCCCGCCGCGATTCCGATGACCAGGACCATCACGAAGACGGCGGCGAGACGGATGTACCAGTGCAGTCTGGAGATGCTGGGTGAGGGCGCGCGTCTGGGGGCTACCGGCTGCTGTTCGCGATCCGTGGATGAAACGGGACGCTGACCTTGGGGAACAGGGGGAGGCGTAGGTGTCACAAAGGCTCCCATCGACAATGTACGAGTGCCCACCAGCCCCGGCAGGGACGCGGCAGTGTGGCGACGATGCCGGACGGAGGATCGATGCTGCTTACGGTGGATGTTGGCAATACCAACACGGTTTTCGGTGTCTATGAGCTCGACACAAACCGGCTGTTGACCACGGCGCGAGCTTCGTCGCGGCGCGATCGCATGCCGGACGAATGGTACGCCATTCTTGCGCCGGTGCTCGGGGCGTCCGGCATCGACCCGGCCGGGATCAGCGACATGATCATCAGCAGCGTGGTTCCGAACGTCACGCGCTGGCTGACCGAGATGGGACAGGAGCGCCTGTACGTCGAGCCGATCATCGTCGGCATCGACCTCGATCTCGGCATCGGGATCGACTACCCCAACCCCAGCGAGATCGGGGCCGATCGCCTGGTGAACTCAATAGCCGCCGTGCACAAGTATGGCTATCCCATCATCTCGATCGACTTCGGGACGGCGATCAACTTCGACATCGTCAACGCGCAGGGAAACTATGTGGGTGGGGCGCTTGCGCCCGGTCTGGTCGTGGCGCTTGACGCGATGGTAAGCCGGGCGGCAAGGCTCTTCTCGGTCGAGCTGACGCTCCCGAAACGGGCGATCGGGAAGAGCACGTCGTCGGCGATCCAGTCCGGCGTCGTGCTCGGCTACCTGTCGCTGCTTGAAGGGATGATCACGCGAATCAAGGCCGAGCTCGAAGGCGATCCGACGGTGATCATCACCGGTGGCTACAGCGAGATCTTCGCAGGAGCCTCACCGTTGATCGACCACCACGAGCCCGACCTGACCAGCGACGGGTTACGCCTCGTCTACGCCCGCGTCCGCGCCCAGAAAGCTTAGGTCCGTATCGCCGTCGAACGATGCGATCGCGACCAGCAGCCATTCGTAGGCCGCGACGGCGTCGTTGAGATCGAGCGTTTCGACTGGGGAATGGGAGTAGCGGCGGGCGAAGTTGACGATGCCGGTTGGAATGCCGTCGCGCACGAGATGGACGGATGCGGCGTCCGAGTTGCCGCCGTAGAAGAGGGCGCGCTGGTACTCGACTCCGGCCTCGGCGGCGGCTCGCTCCAGGAATCGGAGCATCCCCGGCTGCGCGATCGCGCCACCGCTGCGGCTCTGGCTGATGAGCGTGAGGACGGGTCCCTTGCCGATCTCCATCGAGAGATGCCGCGTGGCCGAGACGTCCGGCGTACCGCCCGAGGGCATGGTGTCGACGACTATCGCGGCCGTCGGGTTGAGCCGGTGCGTCACCATCTGGGCGCCGCGCAACCCGACTTCCTCCTGAACGGTCACGACGAAATGGACAGTCGACGCCAGCGAACTTTCGTGAAAGGCGGCAGCGAGCTCAACGATGAGGGCGCAGCCGATGCGGTTGTCGATGGCCTTGCCCGAGATCCGGTCGCTGGTGCCAAGCCGGCGCACGGGCGCCTCGTACGCGACGGGATCGCCGACACGAATTCCCAGCTCGGCGACGTCGGCGGCCGAGCTGCACCCGACGTCGATGTAGAGCTCATTCATCGCCGGGGCAAGGCGGCGCTCCTCCGGAGACGTGATGTGCCCGGCACGCGAGCCGATCACGCCGTTGATCCCGGCGACCCGGACCGCACGTCCAACCAGCAGTGATTCCAGTACCCCTCCAATCGCCTCGAACCGCAGTGCGCCATCGGGCTCGACGGCTTTGACCGCGGCGCCGATCTCATCCGAGTGCGCCGCGATCATCAGCGACGGCGCCCCCTCCGGCCCGTTCTTCGTCGCGATGATGTTGCCGAACGGATCGACTGCGACCCGGTCGCAGAACGGCTTCAAATCGGCGACCAGTCTCCGCACGAGGTCCTGCTCGTGGCCCGCCACGGCGTCGATGGCCGCGTAGTCCACGGTTCGCTGGAAGAGTCGGTCCTTGAGGGCGGACGATGTCCCACGCTGCTCGTTCATGCTGGATATCCCATCTTGTGTGAAGTCAGCCGGCGATCTTGTTGTTTGCGCGGACACTCCTATACTTGAAGGACAAGGCCAACAAGTGAGTACGTGCGGTGGGCGACTAGCTGACTGGCTCGTAACGTCATTCTCGGGCCAGATCATATCCGTGGAGGGACGAATGAACCAGTATCCCGCGGAGCGAATCCGGAACGTCGGCCTCTTTTCTCATGGCAGCGCGGGCAAGACCTCGCTCGCGGAAGCCATGCTCTTCGACAGCGGAGCTGTCAACCGGCTGGGCAAGGTCGAGGAGGGCACCACCACCTCCGACTTCGATCCCGACGAGATCAAGCGCCGGATCTCGATCAGCACGGGCGTCCTCCCGATCGAGTGGAACGATCACAAGCTCAACATCCTCGATGTACCCGGCTACGATGACTTTGCCGGCGAGATGATTGCCGCCATGCGTGTCGTCGATGGCGCGCTGATCGTGGTCGATGCCTCGGCGGGTGTGGAAGTCGGGACCGAGAAGGTCTGGCATCTCGCCGAGCGCAACCACGTCCCACGTATCCTGTTCGCCAACAAGATGGACCGTGACAACGCGGATTTCGCGCGCACGCTCGAATCGCTTCGCGAGGCGTTCGGCAAGCGTGTAGCGCCGGTGCAGTTTCCAGTCGGGCAGGAGCGCGACTTCAAGGGTGTTGTCGACCTGCTGGCAGGAAGGGCCTTGATCTTCCATGACAACGCCGACGGCGGATTCGATGAGGTGCCGATCCCGAACGACCTCGCCGAAGCGTGCGAGACGTACCGGCAAGCTGTGATCGAGTCCATTGCCGAGCACAACGAAGACCTCATGATGCGGTACCTTGAGGACGAGCCTATCTCCGACGAGGAATTGCTCTCGGAACTGCACTGCTGCATTGCGGACGGCAGCGTCATCCCGCTTCTCTGCGGGGCGGCAACCAGCAACCGGGGCATTCAGCCGCTGCTCAAGGCGCTGGTCGATCATCTCCCTGCGGCGTCGGAGCGCGTTGAACATGCACACGACCGCGAGACGGGCGAGGAGGTCGAGCTTCGCGCCAGCGAGGACGAGCCGTTGACCGCGCTTGCCTTCAAGACGATTGCCGATCCGCATGTCGGCCGTGTGACCTACTTCCGGGTCTTCAGTGGCACTCTCGAATCGCACAGCCAGGTGACAAATGCGACGCGGAACGAGGATGAGCGAATTGGACAACTCTTCTACCTGCGTGGCAAGGATCACTTGAATACTGAGACCGTGGTGGCGGGCGATATCGGTGCGGTCAGCAAGCTGGCGGGTGTCCAGACCGGCGACACGATCGGCGCCCGTGGCAGCCGGCGCGTTCTCGAGGAGCTGGAACTGCCGTCGCCATCGTATGCGGCAAGCTTGCATCCGGAGAGCAAGGCGGATCTGGACAAGCTGAGCCAGGCGCTGGTGAAGCTCCATGAGGAAGATCCGACGCTGCGAATCTCACGCGGCGAGTTCTCCGGTGAGACCATCATCAGCGGGCTGGGCGAGTCCCACGTGCAGATCGCCGTCGATCGCATGAGCCGGCGCAGCGGTGTGAACGTCTCCATGAGCCTGCCACGCGTGGCCTACCGCGAGACGATCGGCACCAAGACGATCAGCGAGTACAAGCACAAGAAGCAGACTGGCGGCGCCGGTCAGTATGGGCACGTCTTCCTGGAGCTGGAGCCATTGCCCGAGGTCGACTTCGAGTTCAGCGATCGGGTGGTCGGGGGCGCGGTCCCCAAGGGCTACTTCCCGGCGGTCGAGAAGGGCGTGCGGGAGGCGCTCGATTCCGGACCGGTGGCCGGATTCCCCGTCGTCAATGTCCGGGTCGTGCTGACGGATGGCAGCTATCACGACGTCGATTCGAATGAGATGGCCTTCAAGATCGCCGCGAAAGAAGCGTTTCGGCGCGGCATGCTGAATGCACAGCCATCGCTGCTGGAACCGGTGGTGCATCTGCGCGTGACCGTGCCGGATGCGTCGATGGGCGACGTGATGGGCGACCTGAACGCGCGGCGCGCGCATGTCAATGGCATGGAGCCGGGCGAGAACGGCACGACCAGCATCGATGCCCATGTGCCGGCCGCGGAAGTGCAGCGCTATGCGACGGAGCTGAAATCGATGACGCAGGGGCGCGGCACATTCAGCACCGAATTCGCGTACTATCAACCGGTGCCCGTCCATCTGGCGGAGCAGATCAAGAGCCAGGTCGAGGCCGCGCGTGCGGCGTAGGAGCGGCCTGCAGATTCGGTGTCAACGGGAACGAGCCGGCACACCACCGGCTCGTTCCGCGTTTGCTACATTTTCTGGAGCAAGAACGTTTTGAGTGATTCGATGCCAAGGCAGGCAACGTTGGTTGATGGCGGCGCGCAGGATGCCGCCTACGAGATCGTGTTCGACGGTGGCTCGCTCGGCAATCCCGGCAAGGGGTACGGAAGCTACGAGATCACCTCGGGCGGTCAGGTGCTGCGTCATCAGCGCGAGGAATACGGGAATAACGTTACGAACAACCAGGCGGAGTACCTGACGCTGATTCGTGCGCTGCAATGGCTCGACCAGCTCCTGGAGGGAAACCGGTCACGCGCGACGGTGCTGATCAATGGGGACAGCAAGCTCGTCCTCAATCAGGTCCAGGGGCTTTGGAAGATCAACAATGCGCAGTTGCGACCGCTTGCGATGCAGGTGCGCGATCTGTTGCAGGGATATCGCAAATCGTCGCTGGTCTGGCACGCGCGCGCCAATTCGGTCAAGCGCCTGGGCCACTGATCAGCGGTGGATGCCCCGCGATGTACGGAGCGCAAGTCCGAAGCTGAGGCAGAACGCGAGCAGG
>JBARWF010000037.1:0-4454 GCA_049646645.1 Thermomicrobiales bacterium | reverse complement strand
GAACCGGCATCTCGCCGGTTCCGGTCGCGTCGTTTCAGGTGATCTCCTCGATTGCCCGCCCGGTTGGCGGGATCACAGGTTCCGGTCGGCGTAGACCTCCATCGCGTTGCGGATGAAGACGGCGGTGCCAGCTCCGTGCTTGTCGTAGGTCGCGGTGAAGCGCGGATCGTTGACGTACATCTCGCCGAGTCCGAGAAAGTGCTCCTTCCCCACCGGCGATGTGATCGTCAGCCATTCGTAGAGCCGCTGCGTGATCGCTTGGACCTCGTCGCTCGTTACCGGCGTGCCCGCGTTGTGGGCGCGTCCGAAGTCCGCCGCGATATCGTCGTGCTGTCGCTGAAATCCCCGCTTCTCGTCGTCGGTGAGGGATCGCCACCAGCGGTCGCTGGACGCATAGGCATCCCGTCCCCACCGCGAGATCACTTCATCCTTGTACTGGGTGTGATCGAACCCTTCGAACATCTCCTCGGCCATGAGCTGGCTCCCTTCATGTATCTTCCGAATCGTCGTCTCGACCGATGCGATCTGCTGCGTCAGACGCTCCCGTTCCTGTTGCAGCCAACGGAGATGCGCGTGCAAGGCCCTGTCGACATCGGTCTCGTTGGCCAGGACCTCGGCGATGCTCTGCAGGCTCAGTCCGAGCTCGCGCAGGAGCAGGATGCGCTGAAGATGAACAAGCGCGGCCTGATCGTAGTAGCGATAGCCGTTCTTCCCGACCCTGCTTGGCGGCAGCAGCCCGATGCTGTCGTAGTGGCGGAGTGTGCGGCTGGTGACGCCAGTCGTGCGCGCGATCTCCTGAATCGACCAGTCCATACGTTCTCCGCCTCCGCCTCTTCGGTTCGGCCAATGACAGGTGTACGAAACCGTCATCCCCACGATCGTAGCGGTTGACGTTGCGTCAATGTCAAGCGGTGCTGCCGGAAGCATGCTGAGATCGATTGGCCATGGAAGCGGCCATGAAAGGGTGAATGGAGCCGCCTTGCTTGATGGAACGACAATGCGGCCGGGGACGAACGAAATGACTCGTCCCCGGCCGCATTGTCTTGCTCGGTGCAGCGGCACAACGCTCACGGTCGGCCCGGAGGCAGCAGCGTCCAGACCGGTTCCGCGGGCATCAGGCGATTACTTCTGCGGATAGATCTGCTGATCGGCCGCGGGCTTCAGGCCCTTCAGCACCTTGTCATCGGCTGCCGGGAATTTGTCCCACAGACCGCCCGTGGAGGCGCCGTCTTCCTTGAGCTCACCCTCGCCGTCGCCAGCCTTGCCATCGACCAGGGCCTTGGTGAAGTTCACGGTCGAATCCTTCACCTCACCCGCATCCTTGGCGAAGGAGATTCCGGTTGTCAGGTAGATGAACTCGTCCTGCTGGGTGATGATCACGAAGACCGTCGACGAGATTCCCTCTTCCTCGATGGCCGCGGAATACGCCTTGGTATTGTCGCTGAAGCCGTCGACCTCCTCATTCTGGAGATTGAAGCCGCCCTCCGTGGAGGCCGACTCCACCACCTTGTCCGAGAACGTGCCGAAGGCATCCTTGGCATTGTCCTTGTTGTCGAACCGGAGGATGGCCCCGTTCAGCGAGAAGAGACCAAGTGCCGACACATCCGGGGTTCCAGGCTCGGCCCCCGGTGTTGAGGCAGCGTTGGCGGCTGAGGAGAAGAAGGCGCTCAGATCGCCGGCATAGGTGCGGGAGACACCTTCCTGAACCCCGGCGAGATCCTTGACGTCGAAGCCGGACTCTTCCGGTGTCCCCTGTGCGCTGGCGGCGATCGGGCCGCTTCCGATCACGCCGCCGACGAGTGCCAGCAGCGCTACGAGTGTCAGTAGTCGCACCTTCATCTCCACGATTCCTTCCGTCTGTCCCTGTCCCGGCACCGGGCGTGCCGGGACGCATGGGCCCGGTTGCGCCCATGCAGTACAGAACGCGTCGCGCTCGCGAATGGTTCCGTCGGAAACGGCTAGGCGGGCATCAACATCAGCTGCTCGCGCTGGCGTAGAGGCGGACGGCACGGAGCCAGAATGCCCGGACCAGCCCGAGCGCGAGCGCACTGAACGTGATGCCACCCACCACGACCCAGCCGGAGACACCCCCGGTAAGCGATTGCGCGGGGAACGTGGTGGCGAAGGCGAGGGGTACGACGAAGGTCAGCAATGCCCGGATCGCCGTTGGAAAGAAGACCACGGGGTAGCGACCGGCCTGCATGATATCGAAGAAAAACATCGTGATGGCCGTCACCGAGCTCAGCCAGAAGACGCAGAAGGCCATCGCCGACCACGCGCAGGTCAGCAGGATGAACCCCGCCGCCAGCAGCAGGATGCCCTTGCCTGTATCGAGCAGGCCGGGCGCGGATCCCGCGTGTACCAGCCCGAAGACGATCAGCGCCACGCCGGTCAGGATGTTGAAGAGCTCGGCGGGCTGCATCCAGCGGGTCGTCACATAGAACTGCGTGTTGACCGGTCGCACCAGCATGAGGTCGAGGTCGCCGTGGGTGATGTACTCCGTCATGCGCATCATATTGGGCGCGATGAACATCGCCAGCAGTGCCGATACCAGCTGGTGCATGCCGACCAGCACGATGACATCGGCGCGGGTCCAGCCCTGCACGGCATCGGTGAAGCCGAAGAGCAGGAGGATCGGGATCAGCGCGATCGCGATCTGGATCAGCCCCACGCTCACCGTCGCCACCAGGTGGGCGCGAAACTGCGCCTCGCGCACCAGCGCCAGAGAGAGAAACCCGCGCCAGAGGCGTGCGTGGCGCCGTATGCCCGCCCAGCGCAAGGCATCGAGCGGCGCATCGAAGATCGTCGTTTCCATTCACATGTCCTTCTTGCATGCCCTTATGACGGTCTGGCGTTCGTCGGGTGCGGGTGCGTCCCCATCCGTAGGGTGCGACTCTATGTCAGCAGCTGCGTCGGCACCGATCGGGCGAAGCCCGATATCCGAACACGATCAATTTCCAAGAAACGCATTTATGCGGGCGTGGATATGGCCCTGCGGGCCATCGGTGCGACACAGGGTCGCACCCTACGAATTGGTGCGAACCGCTTCGCCGGGCACGCACCCTTCCCCGTCATGTTGAGCGAAGTCGAAACATCTCTAGCTTGCATACGAGACGTCCTGCCATGACGGGCATTCCGTTGCGAACACCAGCGACAAGAGATCTCTCGACTTCGCTCGAGATGGGGGCGCGTGTGCTTCGGCGTCACGCGCCGAATGCCGAGTAGGATCGTTGCCCGCGCCGCCAGATCCAGCGCGCGAGTACTACGAACAGCACGACATAACATAGCTGTGCGGCGAATCCGACGACCAGCTCGTGCTGGCTCAGATCGCCGACGATGATCTCCAGCGGAAACGAGATCGTGAACCGGAACGGCTGGAGATTGACGAAACCGCTCGCCCATGCCGGCATCAGGGCAAGGGGAACCACCTGCCCTGCCAGCACCATCCCCACCAGCATGTGGCCACGCTGTACCCCGGAGACATCATCGATCCAGAACGCCAGCGACCCGATCACCATATCGAGCGCGAAGATGATGACCGCCGCCAGCACGACACTGATTGCCAGCAGCATCCAATGCGAGAGTGGGGCGGCGAGGTTGACCGAACCGCGGAGGAACCAGCCAAAGACAAGGATCATCGGCGTCAGCACGAGTGACTTGAATCCCTTTTCAGCCAGATTGTTCGCAAGCATCCCGTAGAGTAACGAGCCCGGACGCGCCAGCCAGATCGATAAGGCTCCGTTGCGGATCATGTCCGCCAGGAATCCCGACAACCAGGACGAGGTCAGCATCGACACCGCTCCGAGCAGCACGAAGTAGCTCGTGAGATACGTGCCGTCGACCGGAAGCTGCGCCCCACTCGCCAGCGCCGCGCGCCAGATCAGGACGGAGACCAGTGGCCCGAGCACCGTGTTGAGCATGCGAAAGATGACATCGCCCCGGTAGGCGAGCGACACCGACATGTCGATCGCCACCAGTCTCCTGATCAGCCGGGTGGCTTCCATGAAAGTCATGGCGTCACCTCCGCGCCATCGGGGATCGCCTCGGCGCCGGTGTCTGCGGCGAAGAGCCCGCGGATGATCTCCTCGACATCCGCATCCGCCACGGTGAGATCGATCAGGGGCCCGAGGCGCGGCAATACTTCCAGCACCTCGCCCATCCGGTCCCGCGTGACCTCCAGCGAGAGCACCTGCCCGCTCTCGTCATCGCCCTCGGCGGCCGCAACCGTGACGCCTCCATCGAGTGGGAGTGGCGCCGTGTCGACCGCCGCGCCGTAGGTTGCCCGGATCAGCTTGCGCGGCTGCACGCCCTGCACCAGGTCGGCCAACCCGCCGTCGTAGGCGATGCGACCGTGGTTGACGATCATCACGCGCGAGCAGAGCGCCTCGATATCGTCCATGTCGTGACTGGTAATCAGGATCGTCGTCCCACGCAGCCGGTTCACATCCGCGAGG
>JBARWF010000036.1:0-14369 GCA_049646645.1 Thermomicrobiales bacterium | reverse complement strand
CCCGGCAGATTTGCCGGGTGCCCTTCGTCCTTTTGCTCTCCGACTTGATCAGGCGATCACTACCATCGCGTCGGCCGCGTCCGGAACGGTGACGTACGTGATGTCGGCAGCGGCTGGCTCTTCCTCGGCGTCGCGCAGGGCCGCCAGCATGGCGCCGGTGAGGCGGTTGATCGTCGCGAGCTCGCGCGGCGTGATGGTCTGGTAGCCATCGCTCAGGGCGTTGTCGGGATCGGGGTGGACTTCGATGAAGAGCCCGTCGGCCCCGGCGGCGATACCTGCCAGCGACATTGGCTTGACCAGCGACCGGCGGCCCGTGCCGTGGCAGGGATCGACGACGACCGGCAGGTGGGTCAGCTCCTTGACACCGGGGATGACATTCAGGTCGAGATTGAAGCGGAACGTGCTGTCGAAGGTGCGGATCCCGCGCTCGCAGAGGACGACATCGGCCGTGCCGTGCGCCATCAGGTACTCGGCGCTCATCAGCCACTCATCGACCGTGGCGGAGAAGCCTCGCTTCAGCAGCACTGGCTTTCCAGCCCGTCCGACCCGCTTCAGGAGCGAGAAGTTGGCCATGTTCCGCGTGCCGATCTGTAGCATGTCGGCGTAGCTGGCGACCAGATCGACCTGGTCGACCTCCATCACCTCGGTAACGACGGGCATTCCGGTCGCCTCGCGCGCGGCGGCCAGATGCCTGAGTCCTTCCTCGCCCAACCCCTGGAACGAGTACGGCGAGGTTCGCGGCTTGAAGGCCCCGCCGCGCAGGATACGGGCGCCAGCGGCCTTCGCCTGGCGGGCCGTCTCGATCAGGTTCTCCCGCGATTCGATGGAGCAGGGGCCAGCGAAGATGACCGGTTCCCCGTTGCCGATCGGCACATCACCGACCATCACCGTGCTCGGTGTACGCGCATCGAGGCTCGCCAGCATGTACGGCTTGTGCACCGTCTGCACGCGCGTGACACCCGGCAGCACGCCGACATCGGTTTTCAGGGTGCCGCCGATACCGATGACCGATCCACCGGCGCCGTCGTCGAGGATCCGGGCGGTCAACCCCTGCTCCATCGAGTGGGTCAGCAGACTCGTGCGTGTCGATTCCGGAGCGTCCTGTGCGAGTGATACCAACATGTCCAGTGCCCATCCTCTTCGTGTGCTCGCTGGATCCGGGCCGGTTGCCCGCAATCCACTTCGATCCTGCCGCGCCACTTGAAGCCGCTTTCACATTCCGGACAAACAAAAAACCGAGACTTTATGTCTCGGTTCCCCCCGTCATGCGCTCTGGTTGTGTCGGTAGCGATCAGCTCTGCGTACAGCCCATTCGCCCCGCCAGCGCAGCCGGGGGGTTGGTAAAATACCAGTAGCTATAAAACGCGCTCATCCACAACTCCGCTGGGGGAATTGTGGTCGTCTCGCGCTCTGCAACTGGTGGGGTCGTACGTTGATCTTCCATCACGCTCGCAGGGTACGACCTTCCCTCGTGTCTTGTCAAGGGGCAAATCAAGGGCAGTATCCGCTGGACCGCTCATCAGTGCCGACGTTCTTCCGCTCGCCGTACCGCCTCACCCGGCATGACACGCCTGGCTGGCACTTACTCATTTCGAAAGCGATTCCTGCGTAAACTCTGGACTTCTGGCAACCCTCTTGCGACAATAGAGGCGTCGTCAGGGGGCATGCGGGCGCATGTCTTCGTTTCGGTTCCAAGTCAATGGAGGTCAATACTCACATGGCACGTGAACTCCCACCCCTTCCGTACGCGTACGATGCGCTTGAACCCACGATCGATGCAGAGACGATGCGCATTCACCACGATCTGCATCACGGGGCCTACGTCACCAACCTCAACAAGGCCGTTGCCGGGACGGACCTTGAGAACGTGAGCTCCGAGGATCTCGTCAAGGATCTGAGCCAGGTTCCCGAGGACAAGCGGACGGCGGTCCGCAACAACGCCGGCGGCGATGTCAATCACACGTTCTTCTGGAAGCTGCTCACCCCGGGCGGGTCATCTGCGCCGACCGGAAACCTGGCGGCGGCCATCGAGAAGACTTTCGGCGGCGTGGACAAGCTCAAGGAGCAGGTCAACGCTGCTGGCGCGGCGCGCTTCGGCTCCGGCTGGGCATGGCTTGTGGTCGATAACGGCGAGCTCAAGGTCGTGAGCACACCGAACCAGGACAGCCCGCTGAGCGATGGCCAGACCCCGGTCATCGGCGTCGATGTCTGGGAGCACGCCTACTATCTCAAGTATCAGAACAAGCGCCCTGCGTACCTCGAGGCGTTCTGGAACGTCGTCAACTGGGACGAGGCCGGCAAGAACTTCGACAACGCGTAGGTTCGAAGCAACGCTTCTCGCTCCCTGCGCTGGGGCCACGGTCAGTTCTGACCGTGGCCCTTTTGCTGTGCGGCCGCCCGCCAGTGTCGCGGTATTGACGCCGAGTCACCGTCCACGTACGGTTGAGTGGTGATTCGATTGCGGTCGACCCGCGCCCTTGCGATCCTGGCCCATCCCCGCGATGCGGTCGCTCGCACCCACGCAGGAGTGAATGCATCCTCATGATCACACCACCGCCGCCCGCCCCTGTGCCGAGGTTCCACGGCGCGGTCTCCTGGCTCCGGAATCGATCGCCTCGCACGGCTGTCGCGCTCGTGCTTGCGGCCATGCTGGCTGTGGGGTCGATTCTGGGGGCCCTCGCCCAGGCTCTCGGCCCGGCCGGGCCGTCACCAGCGCGTGGTCATGCATCCGTCATAGCACATGGCGTCGTTCCCGTCCCTGACGGTCAGGCGCGATGGCGGGTGCTGACGCAGACGGCGACGGCAGGGAATGACGCGCTCTTCGTGACGTCACCCGCGTTCGTCCTCGCCGACGGGAACCCGCTCCTCGTCACCGATCTCGGTACCCAGTCCCGTGATCGCCTGGCTTCTGGAGAGGCGATGCTCGCCAGGGGCGGTCAGACACTGCGAATCGAACCGTTCGGCGCGCCCCAGGAGTATTACCTGCTCGAGCTGATCCAGGACGGCACGCCACTCCCGTCGCCCGCGCTTTTCGTGAGCGACCCCTTCATTGCCGACGGCACCGATCGCGATCTTTCCCTTGTTCGCGATGTCCTGGGCGAGAACGAGGATGGAACGCTGCCTGGCGGTGCGGTCGGGACGCTGATGCTCGTTCTGAACGGTAGCCTGGTCGTGACCGCGAGTGACGGGGCGCCGCGGACGATGCAGGCGGGTGAGACGCGTGTCTTCACGGGCGCGCTCGACCTCACCGCCAAGAGTGCCAACACGACGTACGTCGCTGCCTATGTCGGTGCGCTGCTGCCTCCCCCGGCGTCGCCTGTGGCCACGCCGAAGCCGACCACGGTCCCCGCGACTCCCGCTCCGGCCACGCCGGTGGCGACGCCTGTCGCGACGCCCGATCCCAACGCCGACGATGATGGCGATGGATTGACGAATGCAGAGGAAGCCGCGCTTGGGACCGACCCGAAGAATCCGGATACCGACGACGACGGGATCTCCGATGGCGACGAAGTGAACGTCTACCAGACGGACCCGCTCAATCTCGATTCCGACGGCGATATCCTCTATGACGGTGGTGAGCTGATCTACGGCACTGGATTGCTTAATCCTGATACCGATGGAGATGGATTGCTGGACGGGGAAGAGGTCTACTTCTACGGCACGGATCCCCTGAACCCGGATACCGATGGCGACGGAGTGTCCGACGGCGTGGAGATTCGCAACGGCACCGACCCGCTTCGCCCACCGGCTCCCGCACCGACGGCTGTACCGGCGCAGCCCACCCTGCCACCTGCCGCGCCCGAAGAAGGCGGTGGTGGCGCGGGCTGACGGTTACCCGGTTCGCTCCGTAGGGAGATAGTCCGTCTGTCTCCGACGCCCCGGTACTGTACCGCGATGCAATGCCGGCGAGCTGTCTCCGTACGGATGCCAACGTCCAAACGTTATATCTGCTCGTCGTTTCGAGCTTGTCGAGAAATGTCTCCCGTGGACGTTGCAAGGAACCCTTCTCGCCCCTCGGTGCTGGGCCCGGACGCTGCAGCCTGGCGCGCCTTGCAAGAGATTTCTCGACTTCGCTCGAAATGACGAGGGGGCGGCGGACTCCACACCGCAGCGTTTCTTGCTTTCGTCCATAGCGATCGCGATACGGCGCTCGGACGCAAAGCAAAACACCCCACCGGCCTCTGATGTCGCCGCTGGGGTGTTTTGCTTGGAGTTATGTCGAGGTCCGGTCGGGTCGGCCTGCTGGCCTACTTCGACTGCCCCTTCTCGGAAGGCTGTTCACCGGTGATGAGCCGTGCCTGGCGCGAGTAGGTGAAGTAGTTGAGCAGCCACTGCCCGAAGACCATAATCCGGTTGCGAATTCCCGGCAGGAACGACCCGTGCACGGCCATCCACATGAACCACGCCGGGAAACCACCGAACCGCTTGCCCTTGATGTCGGCGATTGCGTGATTGCGCCCGATCGTCGCCATGCTGCCGCGGTCGTTGTAGCGGAACGGCAGATAGGCCTCGCCCTTCACCTTGCGGGTGATGTTGCTGGCGACCCAGCGGCCCTCTTGCATCGCCACCGGAGCGATCCCCGGCAGCGGCTTGCCGTCGGCTGTCTTGGCGCTGGCCGCATCCCCGATGACGAAGATCTCCGGATGCCCCGCGATGTGCAGCTCCCGCTCGACCGGCACGCGCCCGGCGCGGTCCAGCTCCGCGATCCCGGCGAGTTGGCGCGTCAGGGGCGAGACCTGGACACCGGCCGCCCAGAAGACCGTCTTCGACGCGATCCGCTCGTCGCCGATGCTCACGCCGTCCTCGTCGATCATCGTCACGAGCGAGTTCGTGCGCGTCTCGACGCCGAACTTCTTGAGATCCTCGGTGGCGCGCTCCGAGAGCTTCTCGTGGAACATCGGGAGGATGCGCGGCAGTCCTTCCAGCAGCAGGATCGTCGCCTGCCGTGGATCGATGTTGTCGAACTCGCGCGACAGCGTGTGATGGGCGATCTCGCCGATGGCGCCGGCAAGCTCCACCCCGGTCGGGCCGCCGCCGATGACGATGAAGGTCAGCAGCGCCTTCTGCTTCTCGGGATCGGTCTCGGCGTTGGCGCGCTCGAATGCGAGCAGAATGCGGCGCCGGATGCGCTCGGCATCCTCCAGCGTCTTCAGGCCAGGAGCCACCGGCTCCCATTCGTCGTGCCCAAAGTAGGAATGCGTCGCGCCCACGGCCACCACGAGATAGTCGTAAGGGATGTCGGTGCCGTTGTCCAGGCTCACCTTGCGGGCTTCGGTGTCGATACCGGCGACTTCGCCGAGCACGACCTTCAGGTTCTTCTGCCCCCGGGTCATGGCGCGGATCGGCTGGGCGATGTTCGCCGGGGAGAGCTGCGCGGTTGCCACCTGGTAGAGCAGCGGTGCGAACAGGTGATGGTTGCGGCGGTCGATGAGGGTCACGGCGACCGGTGACTCCGCGAGCGACTTGGCCACATTGATTCCGGCGAAGCCGCCGCCGACGATGACGACGCGAGGCGTTCCCGATTTGACTTCCTTGGGCGTGACCAGATCCTTGGCGACCGACACGAACTGAGCGGTCGGACCTTCATCCTTGCTACCGGTTGCTGCATTGCTCGTCTTTGAATCCACGTCCGCTGATACCACGATTCGCTCCACTCTTTCGTTGATTCCCGTGACGCAGCCAGAGAGGCTGATTCACGCATTCCTCGCTCGAATACCGCCATATGCCCGTGTGTCCGGATGCCGGGTCCAGACATGTTCCGGTTCTGCCTCCGCTTGCTCGGGGCAGGGTAGCAACGATAGGCAGAACTGCGCAACCGTTCTGGATAGTTTGAACCATCTGCGACAATAAAGGAAATCGTCGGCTCGCCGGGCAAACGCTTTTGGGGAATGCGCCCTGCTTGTTCGCCTCACTTGGCAGGATACCGAATGAACACGCTCTCATCCCCTGATCTTGTGCTTACCGGACAGTTCGCTCCGGAAGAACAGCAGACGTTTCGGCATGTTCCGCTCATGGTGCCGCCGGGGGTCGATCAGCTTCACCTGCGCGTCAGGTACAACGACCAGATCGGTTCCGATCCGAGGCTGCAGGGTGGGAACACGCTCGATATCGGCCTGTTCGACGAGCAGGGCACGGAGTCAGGTGGCCCGGGCTTCCGTGGCTGGAGCGGCAGCAACAAGCTGGACATCACCGTTGGCACGGAGTGGTCGACCCCGCCCTATCGCGCCGCGAAGCCGGGTTCCGGCGAGTGGAACGTGCTTCTCGGTGCGTACAAGGTGGGTCCGAACGGGATCGACTACCGGATCGAGATCCGGTTCAATCCCGGCCTGCCCGATCCAGGCAGGCCCGCAATTCCGCGATTGCGCGATCTGACCCGCCCCCGCATCGAGCGGATGCCCGGCTGGTACTGCGGCGATCTTCACCTGCACACCGTCTTTTCGGATGGCAGTTCCTGGCCGGCTGAGGTCGCGCTCGCGGCGTACGATCTGGGGCTCGATTTCATCGGGATCACGGATCACAACCGGGCGCAGTCGCCGGTCGAGTTCGTGCCGCAGGGAGACGGCTGGCCGCTGCTCGTGCCCGGCGTCGAGGTCACCACCTACGCCGGGCACTTCAACGTCTGGGGAACGGACGCCTGGTACGACTTTCGCGACCCGACTGCCTCCGGGATTCAGGCGGCCGTCGACGCGGCGCGGGCGGATGGCGGCTTCATCTCGCTCAACCATCCCAAACCGTTCGGGCCGCCGTGGGAGTTCCCAGAGGTGACGGGGTTCGACGCGCTCGAGCCCTGGAACGGATGGTGGGGCCGCTTGAACGATGTCTCCACGCGCTACTGGAACGATCGCCTTGCCCGGGGAGAACGTCTCTGGGGGCTCGGCGGCAGCGACATGCACCAGCTCGGATTCGGCGCCGACCCGGAGAATCCGCTTGCACCGGCCCAGCTCGGCTCGCCGACGCTGTGGATCCAGACCGATGAGCCGTTGAGTGCGACTGCGGTGCTCGATGCGCTGCGGGCCGGACGCAGCTTCATCACGGAGTCACCAACCGGGCCGCAGCTCTACCTGGAGCTGGAGCCCGGTGGTGAGATGCTGCGTGTGCACGTCTTCGGTGCGCGCGGCGATGCCCTGATTCTGATCGGCCCGACCGGCGTGCTGGATGCCTCGACCATCGATCTCAACAACTTCGAGTTCTTCTGGCCGATGGAATTTTTCGAGGGGACGAGCGCCACACGACCGCCCTACATCCGACTCGAGATCCATCGTGCGGGCGGCGGCGTGCGGGCTCTCTCCAACCCGATCTGGCTGCCGTGATCGCTCAGGCGTCCCAGTCCTCCTCATCGGGATCAACGCGGACCGTCCAGTTTGCCCGCCAGGGATCGTCGCCGGGAACCTGGGGGCCGCCGAACTCTCCCATCTCGCGAGCGTCCTGATCGGCAAACTCCACCATCCGGTCGAGAAAGGCATCGAGCTCCACATCGGGATCGTGGAAACGGAAACGTCCGAGTTCGTTGAGCAGCGTAGCGCCCGGATCGAACATGCCACCATGAAAGGCGAGCCGGTGAAGGTGGGCGAGTCGGGGGTCATTGGCGGCGAGCTGCCGGACATGACGCGCAAGGTCGGCGAGCCCGCTGGCGGAACGCCGGCTCCTGGCGGCGGCATCCGGCCCAAGCCCCAGCATGTCCTGCTGTTCGCGCTCACGCCTCCACGCTGCAATCGCCTCGATACGCTCGCTGATCGCCGTCCTGATATCCGTCATCCACGCACTCCTGCTTCTGGTCGATTGTCAGCGCCGGTCCTCGATACGACAGGCGGTTCGTTCCCCGTATTATGAACCGGCCGCCGGGGCGATGCGGCATTCATCGCCCACAGCACCAAGTCGGGACGATCAATGGTCAGCAAAGAGCCCACGCGACCGTCCACATCGGAGGCAGGACGGCCCGCCCTCGCCGCATACGGATCGCTGGCGATGTCGATGACGATCGTCGGCAGCTCCGTCGTGACGAGCAAGTACATCACCGAATCGATGCCGGTCTTCCTCGCCTCGGCGATGCGCTTCCTCATCGCTGCCGCAATCCTTGGGCTGTGGACGCTGGCGGCGCGACGGCGCGGGACGGTGATCCCGCGCGTGTCCGGGCGCGATCATCTCATTCTCGCGCTCCAGGCCTTCACCGGGGTCTTCATGTTCAACGTGCTTTTGCTCTACGGATTGCGGCTGACGACCGCCACGGCGAGCGGGATTCTCACCAGTGCGACTCCGGTGGTGATCGCCGTGGGCGCGGGGATGCTTGGTGAGCGCCTGACGGGCCGCGTCTGGCTGGGCGTCATCCTCGCGATGGGCGGCGTGGCGGCCGCGAATCTCTTCGGTGCAGGTGGCGGGGAGGGCCTGGCGTCGAATCCGTTCCTCGGCGCCCTGCTCGTCAGTGGCGCGGTCGTCGGTGAGGCGCTCTACACGATCCTGGGAAAGATGGTCGCCAACCGCCTCCCGCCGGTCACGATCGCAACATGGGTGACGGTCTACGGCACGCTGATGTTTCTCGTGCCCGGCGTGTGGGAGCTTCGTGGATTTGAACCGGATCGCGTGCCGGCAGCCGCGTGGCTGAGCGTCGGCTACTCCGCGACGTTCGTGACGGTGATCGCGTTTGTGCTCTGGTTTCGCGGCTTGCAGCGGGTGCCCGCAAGCACGGCGGCGCCGTTCACCGGCATGATCCCGATCGCCGCCGTCGTCTTCGCCGGCATCCTGCTGCACGAGCCCGTTGGCTGGCCGCATGTGGCCGGAATTGTCGGGGTGATCGGCGGAATCCTGCTCATCACGAAGGGCATCTCTCGTTCTCCTGTCGTAGCGCCGACGCCGTAGCGTCTCCCGTTTCCGAGTTCACCAGTGGGCTTTGGCGCGGCCCTGCCGCCCATGACCGGTGCTGGAATACAACCTGCGATGTCGGAGGCAGGGAAGAGAGATGTCAGGACGACGCCGGTGCTGATGTACAGGGCGATGCGGTAGTGACGCTCACGTCCGCATGAGGCGTGGCGTTGTCCCTGCTCGCACCCAGCAGCACCAATGGAGGCAAGATCATGAGCGATGCAATCCGTCCCGACGCCGATGATCGGATCTTCGATGACACCGACGCCGCCACCGGCGATGGCCCGATTGCGCGGGTTCGCGAGGGCATGCAGGTCGTCGACAGCGCCGGCGAGCATGTCGGGAAGGTCACGGCTGTCCAAATGGGGGATCCAGGAGCGGCGACCGTCGACTCGGAGACGCGCGATCGCGGTGGGTTCCTTCAGGATATCGCCAATCTCTTCGGAGGTGACGATGAGCCCGACCTCCCGGAGACACTGCGGGCGCGGCTGATGCGCTCGGGCTTCATCAAGGTCGACGAGAGCGTTCTTACGCCGACCAACCGCTACATCGGTGCCAACCAGATCGCGGGGGTATCGGGCGATACCGTGCATCTCAACGTGGCCAAGGATCGGATACGGAGCGAACAATGACCGGCGGCAACGCCGATCGCTAGACGAAGCGGATCAGCAGCGCGATCAGCCCGAGAACGACGAGCACCGTGATGGCAATGTAAGCCCAGCGGGGAACGTGAAGCCCGGACGCGACGTCGTCGCTGTCCGCGAACCGGCTGGCGGGAGCGTCCATTCTGTTTAATGAGGCGCGAAGGTCGCTCACCGGTATCATCTCATGCCGGCGCTCCCGCTCAGATTCCACGGCAAGCACCCGATTGGCCAGCGCCGCCGGATCGGCCTCCGTCCATCCGAGATCGAAGTCGCTCCAGCGTGCGTCCAGCGTCATGATCGTCTGCAACGCGCCGTGTTCGTCCTTCTCCGCTGCGTCGAGCGCCAGCGCATAGGCGCGCTGGTCACGTCCGATTTCGTCGACCAGATCACGACGGACCTTCTCGACGTCAAGTCCCTTGTAAACCGGATGCCAGGTGAATTCCTGGATCTCGCCTACGCTGGCGGTGGGGTGTGTCTGGTCGGTCACGCGCGTCTCCATGAGGTTCCTTGTCGATCGTTGCACGATGCTCTTGCAGACCATTCCGGCCGGTCGTTGTGCTGTTCGGCGTGCAATGTCCCCGTCTGGGCGGCTCGGAATCATGTGCATCTGTAGACGACAAGTATGGCATGAGACTGTTGGGAGGCGGGACGGATTGGGGAGACGAGAATTGCGCGCCCGCCATGTTGGCAGCATGGACCGAGGATCGCCGGACCTTGGCCCATACCACGGATCTGCCAGGCCCGCGCCTCAGAATCGGTCCGCTGGGTAGATGTACGGACGCTGCTCGGGGAAGAGAATCGCGAGGAGTTCGCTCACATCGCGCGCGATGCCGATGCGATCGAGAAGATCCACCGGAGGGAACGAGCCCAGCGCGAGACGTGCGACATCGCCCGGCATCAAGTCGACGACGACCGGTGCCTTGAGGCCCGTCTCGCCGATGACAGTCAGGGATCGAGGCGCGAGCTGGATGACGACCTCGTCTTCGCCGGTTCGCACCAGGATGCTTCCCGTCCAATCGCATGAGGATTGCGACCAGCGGTGTTGCAGTTCAGGTTCGAGCGATCGCATCAGATCAGCGACACCAGTCGATCTCCCCATGAACTGCCCCTCACGGAATGAGCGCGAGAGGGAGGTCGAGTCCTGTAGGCGGGCGGCCAAGCCTATCGGGCCGAGCGCTGGTTGGTGCAGATCAACGTGCTCGCGGTCCATTTCCCCGGCCCATTGCCGGCATGCCATCAGGAGCGCGTCAGCGGCATCTGGCGTTGAGGCAAATGCCTCGCCGATCTGCCAACCCTTGGGATCGTCGCGCTGTCGGGCTTGAATCCACCAGTTCCCGCTGGCGACCCATGCGTACGCCACGACATCGCCGGCGTCATTCACGACAACACGGCATTCGCCCTTGTCGCTTTCAAGCGAGGTCAGGAGTACCTGCCACGCACCGGTGTCTGCGGACCGGACCAGGGCGGCCACCGCTGTGCGAGTGGCCGCATCGTAGAGTGTCCGGATTGCAGGAAGATCTGCGGGGTTGGCTTCGCGGACCCGATGCCCCACCGGCAGCACGTCGGCGGCATCAAGACGTGTCAGGCGGATGCCGCCTTCGGCGCCGATGGTGGCGTATCCCCAGCGCGGATAATAGTGCGGGATGCCGTAGAGCGTCGTCAGCGGTGCGTCGCCGGCCACCATGTGATCGAGGGCCGCCGTTAGGACGCGGCGGGAGTAGCCGCGGTTGCGCCGCCTCTCAAGCGTCTCGACCCCGCCAATGCCGTCCATGCGGACCGTTGCGACGCCGACCCGGATCGTCATGGGGATGATCCAGGCCCAACTCGCGCTCTCGCCATCGACCTGAAGCGAGACCTTCGTATTTCCTTTGCCATCGGCATCCCGCTCGATGGTGATTTTTCCGCGTTCCGTATCGGTCACTCCCGCCCCTTCCGCAAACTGCTTTAGAGCGCGACGGTTCCTTCGTAGACGAGGTCGCGGCAGCGTGCCTCGATCTCGGCGGGATCGATCGTCTCTCGCGCCAGGCCAGTTTCCTGGGCCGACCGTGCGACGGCGGCGGCCACCCGGGGCGGCACCCGCAGGTCGAGACTGTCGGGAATCAGGAACTCGGGACTCAGTTGCTCCGGCGTCACGAGATCGGCAATCGCACGTGCGGCGGCGATCTTCATGTCGTCGCTGACCTGCCGGGCACGGACGTCCAGCGCTCCCCGGAAGACGCCCGGGAATGCAAGGGAGTTGTTGATCTGATTCGGATAATCACTGCGTCCGGTTGCGATCGCGAATGCCCCGGCCTTGCGCGCCAGGTCCGGCATGATCTCGGGCGTCGGATTGGCCAGCGCGAAGATGATCGGGTTCGGCGCCATCGACTGCACCATCTCCGGCGTCAGCGTGCCGGGCGCGGAGAGCCCGATGAAGACCTCGGCACCTTCGATCACTTCGGCGAGCGGACCGGACTTCCCGTCGCGATTCGTGATCTCGGCGATCGCCCGCTTCGAGGCGTCCATATGCTCGCTTCGACCGCGATAGATCGCGCCAGACCGGTCGCAGAGGATGATCTCGGCGGCACCGAGCGCGTGCAGCAGCTTGGCGACGGCGATTCCCGCCGCACCCGCGCCATTGATTACCAGCTTCATGTCCGCGATCTCGCATCCGCGCAGCCGCGCCGCGTTGATGAGCCCGGCGATGACGACGATCGCAGTGCCGTGCTGATCGTCGTGGAAGACCGGCATGTCGAGCGCGGCGCGCAGCTTGTCCTCGATCTCGAAGCAGCGCGGGGCACTGATGTCCTCGAGATTGATACCGCCCAGCGACGGCGAGATCGCCGTCACGATACGCACGATCTCGTCCGGCTCTCGCGCGGCGAGGCAGATCGGAAAGGCTTCCACGCCGGCCAGCGTCTGGAAGAGCACGGCCTTGCCCTCCATCACCGGCAGCGCGGCCTGCGGCCCGATATCGCCCAGCCCGAGCACTGCCGACCCATCGGTGACGATGCCGACGAGGTTGCCCTTGGCGGTCAGCTCGGTCACGCGTGAGACGTCGTCCCGGATGACGTGCGCCGGGACAAGGGCGCGCGGTGCGACATAGAGCAGATTCAGGATGTGATGGTCCCGAATCGGAATCTTGCTCCGGATCTCGAGAATGCCGTGGTTCCGCTCCCGCAGGTCGATTGCTTCCTCGCGGAAGGTCTTGCCCTCCAGCCGCGTGCTGGGGCGAGGCGCTTCCAGGCGCCCCTCGTAGACGTAGCGGCGGGTGTTCTCTGCGACGGCCTCGGGGGTGATGTCCCTCGTGGCCTCGCCCGCCTCACGGGCACCGCGTACGACGGCGGCGGCGATGGCCGGGGCCACGCGGAAATCGAAGATGCGCGGAACGATGTTCTGTTCGTGGAGCTCATCATCCGGCACCATGTCGGCCAGCGCGCGAGCAGCGTAGAGCAGCATCCGCAGCCGGATGCGCCGGGTGCCGCTGTCGAGCAATCCGCGGAAGAAGCCGGGAAAGACGAGCGAGACATCCATCGTATTCGCGTAGTCGGAGCGTCCGGTGGCGATCACGCGCGCGCCGCCCGCCCGGGCGACGCTTGGCAGAACCTCCGGATGAGGCACAGCCAGCGCGAAGACGATCGGGTCCGGCTTCATCGAGCGGATCATCTCCTCCGTCACGATGTCTCCCGTCGACACGCCGATGAAGACATCGGCGCCCTTGAGCATGTCGCTCAGCGATCCCCGCCGCTCGTCGCGATTCGTCTCCTTGGCGACGTAGGACTTTGCCCAGTTCATTCGCTCGGATCGATAGCGGTAGATCGCACCCGCCCGGTCGCAGACCACGAGGTTCTTGACCCCGGCGCGGGTCAGGAGGCGGGCGACACCGATGCCTGCGATGCCGGCGCCACTCATCACCACATTGATCTCGTCCAGTCGCTTGCCCACGACCTTGAGCGCGTTGTAGAGCGCCCCGAGAACGAGGATCGCGGTGCCGTGGTGCTGGTTCGAGAAGACGGGGATATCCGCTCCCTTGTCCAGGTTGTCGGCGATGGTGAACGAGCGCGGTGACGAGATATCGTCGAGGCAGATGGCGCCGAAGGTCGGGCCGATCGCGATGCCGGTTTCGACGATCTCACCCGGATCGGTCGTGGAGACGCAGATCGGGAAGGCATCGATGCCCGCGAAGGTCTTGAAGATGACGCTCTTGCCCTCGGCGACCGCAATCTCGGCTTCCGGCGGTCCACCATCGCGCCCGAAGAGATCCGAGCCGTCGGAGAGGATTGCCACCGTGTTCCCCCGGCAGGTGAGGTCGTAGGAGCGCAAGGGGTTGTCGTAGATCGCCATGCACGCTTCCGCGACGCCGGGCGTGTAGACCAGGGAGAGCATCGCGCGGTCGCGGATCGGCACCTTGCTGCCGACACCGATCAGGCCGCGGTAGCGGCGGCGGTAATCCAGCCCCTCGTCCGATTCGTCATACACGAACGTTCCGGGCGCGGGCGGAATCGTGGCATTGGCATCGCGCCGGGAGACGTGCGAGATCTGGGGATCGCCATCATCCGAGAAGGCCACATCGGAGAGCTCGGTTGTCTCGTCGGGAGTCTCGGGCAACGAGGCCGAAGGATCGTGTTTGCGCGCTTGGGATTGGGCCATGTGTCTCACCGTTGGTTGTGCTGATCGCGGCAATCAGCCGGGAGTCGAGGTAGTCGCCGCAACGATGCGGGAACGAGCACCCCTCGGCACGGATGCACGACGCTGCCGAACCGCTCGACGGCAGGAATCCAACGCAACGAGTGTACCGCACGCGGGACCATGGATAGCCGGACACGCGTAAGGGAATCCCGGACACGCGAAAGCCCGGTGCCTTGCGATCGCAAGGCACCGGGCTTTCGC
>JBARWF010000035.1:0-11758 GCA_049646645.1 Thermomicrobiales bacterium | reverse complement strand
GAGATGCCGGTTCCGGTCGCGTTCTCCTGCGGCGTGTTCTCACAATCAGGCGACGGCCCCAGCAGGCTTGCGGGCCCGGACAAAGGCGCTGACGACCTGTCCACCGGACGCCGCGAAGCGAGCGTAGGCCGATTCATCCCAGGTTCCCGCTGGATCGATGGGGCCGCCACAGCAGCCGCCACCGCGCAGGCTCTCGGCCAGTTCTCGCGGATCGTAGATGCGCGTGACCTCGATCTCCATGTCGTCGAACCCGGCATCGGCCAGCAGGCGGCGATACTCCTGCTCCTCCAGCGCCCCGGCCACGCAACCGACCCATGCCTCCATATCCTGTCGCAGGTCGGCTGGCAATTCGCCCTGCGTCACCACATCGGAGACGGCGAAGCGTCCGCCCGGTTTCAGCACCCGGAACGCCTCCCGCAGCACCTGCCCTTTGTCCGCCGACAGATTAATGACGCAATTGGAGATGATGACGTCGACCGTGTTCTCGGGCAGCGGGATTGCCTCGATCTGTCCCTTCAGGAACTCGACATTTTCGGCACCGGCGGTCTGCCGGTTCTTCTCGGCCAGCGCCAACATCTCGTCGGTCATGTCGAGCCCGTAGGCAAAGCCGGTCGGCCCCACCCGCCGCGCCGAGAGCAGGACATCGATGCCGCCGCCACTGCCGAGATCGAGCACCGTCTCCCCCGGTGCGAGCGAGGCCAGCGCCGTCGGGTTGCCACAGCCGAGCGAGGCGGTCAGGGCATCGACGGGGATCATGTTCGCATCGTCGGCGGTGTAGAGATTGCCGGTGATGGGATCGCCCTGTGCCGGCGAACAGCAGCCACCGGACGCAGGAGCCATGAGCACGCGCTGCGCACCGGCGGCGTACTTCGCGCGGACGGTCTCCCGGATCTGGTCGGACGCGCTGGGCTGACTGGACGTGCGTGCGGTCGTGGACTCCGTCATGATGGCCTCCTGATATCGATACATGTCTATATCTCGCCCCAAAAAGAGATCAGCCGACCGGGGTCAGCCGTTCTCTGCTCGTGGAAAAGCTCGCTGCCGCCGATCGAAGCACCTCCAGACCGCGCGGATCGACCGCATAGTAGGCCCAGACACCGCGTCGCGAGACCGTGATCAACCCCGCCTGCCGCAGCACCTTCAGATGATGAGCGATCGTCGGCTGACTGACCGAGAACCGATCGACCACATCACAGGCGCAGATCGGCTCCTCCTGCGCCGCGATCAGGCGAAAGACATCGAAGCGCGTGCCATCGGCCAGCGCCTTGAAGATCGCGATCATGCCATCCCGCTCGCCCGCAGAGAGCTCGAGCGGAGCGCGTGGAGTGGTGCAGCAGTCGTCGTTGAGGACAGGAATCTCCTTCGTCATCATGCCCGCATCATAGCGGAGATATAGATACTTGTCAATATCTTGAGATGCCCAGCCTTCCATTGCCTGGGAGATCGTGTCGGAATGGCCGCGTGCGGCGACATCAGGCCAGGCAGCTGCGTAGGAAGGTCCGTTCGACAGGCAATGAGGACGCATGGTCGCTGCACGGCAGTTCATGGACCGTTAAACTAGGCGGTGATCTGCGCCTCCGCGCGTTCGCCCAGGGCGTGTTTCATCGCAGATGCACCCACTCGTGCTTTCAACCGATCGCCTCCAGCAAAACCAGGGCGGTCGATTCATGCAGGCAACGCGCAACCCGCTGTAGGAGTCTTCGTGCCCGAACACCGTTCCTCACCACCCGTCTCATTGCTCGATCGGCTTCGCCCGGCCCAGCATGCTGCCGTCCAGGAGCTGCGGGACGTCTTCGCGCGTGCCGATGCCGAGCTCTACCTGGTGGGAGGAATCGTGCGCGATGCGCTGCTCGAGCGCCCGGTGCCCAACGATCTCGATTTCGCGACATCGATCCCGCCCGAGCGCACCAAGGCGATCGTCAATGCGCTGCCGCACGCAGGGCTCTACGACATCGGTGAGAAATTCGGCACGATCGGCCTGATCCTGCCCGGCCCGAACGACGATCCCGAACCGGTCTCGGTCGAGGTCACGACCTTCCGTAGCGAGCACTACGAGCCCGGCAGCCGGCATCCAGTCGTCGCCTATGGCGCGTCGATCGAGGACGATCTCTCACGGCGCGATGTCACCGTCAACGCCATCGCCGTCGATGTCCGGAATGGCACCCTGATCGACCCATTCTATGGGCAGGCCGATCTGGCGATGGGTCTGCTACGGGCCGTGGGCGATCCGGACGAACGCTTCGCTGAGGATCCGCTCCGTCTCCTGCGGATCGCCCGCTTCGTCGCGCAACTCGGCTTCGCGGTCGATCCGGAGACCAAGGCGGCCATGACCCGGCAGGCGCCGACGCTGGCCCAGATCAGCCGCGAACGCGTCTACGCCGAGTTGACCAAGCTGCTCTGCGGCGACTTTCCCGAGGCCGGGTTGGATGTCCTGCTCGAAACCGGGCTCTTCGCCGTAGCGATGCCCGAACTTGCGCCGCTGGAACGCTCCGCCCGGGAGCATCCCGGCATCCACCGCGAGAAGGATCTCTGGGATCACACCAAGCGGGTCGTCGCCCAGTCCCCGCCCCGCCCGACCGTGCGCTGGGCGGCGCTGTTGCACGATGCCGCGAAACCGCTCACCCGCTCGGTCGATCCCAACGGCGAAGTGCACTTCATCGGACACGAGCGCGTCGGCGCCGATCTCGCCCGGAAACTGCTGCGGCGACTCAACGCCGATAAGCAAATGCAGAGCCATGTCCGGCAACTCGTCGATCTCCACCTGCGTCCCGCCGCCTACGATGCCGAGACCTGGACCGACAGCGCCGTGCGCCGCCTCGCGCTGGAGGCCGACGATGTGCTGCAGGACCTGCTCGATCTCGCGGCGGCCGATGTCACCTCCGCCCGCGCCCACAAGCAGCGCGCCGCCGCCGCGCGTGTCCAAGGGTTGCGCGATCACATCGCCCGGCTGGAGGCCGAGCAAGCGCTCAACGAACTGCAGAGCCCGCTCGATGGCAACGAGCTGATGGCGATGTTCGACCGGAAGCCCGGCAAGTGGATCGCCGATATCAAGAACCACCTGCGTGAGCTCGTGATCGATGGCGAGCTTGCCTCCGACGACAAGGAGACGGCCACGCGCATCGCCCACGACCTCATCGCCCAGGAGGATGCCTCCTGACGTCGCGGCATCCACGACTCCCTTCCTCGTGAAACGGAAAAGGGCAACCACTATGAGCACGATCAGTGACAATACCGAGGAGGCCAAGGCGCGCGTCCGGGCCCAATACGGCGCTGTCGGCGATGCCTACGTCAAAAGCACAGGTCACGCGACCGGAAACGACCTCGCGCGCATGGTCGAGGTCGCGACGCCCACGTCAGCCGATATCCTGCTCGATATCGCGACCGGTGGCGGTCACGTCGCGCGGACCTTCGCACCGCATGTTTCCCATGTGATCGCGAGCGATCTCACGCCGGAGATCCTTCAGCACGCCGCCGCCTTCTTCAAAGAGTTGGGCCTCACCAACGTCGAGACACGGATCGCCGACGCCGAGGAATTGCCGTTTGCCGATGCCTCGTTCGACATCGTGACCTGCCGTATCGCACCGCACCACTTCCCGCGGCCGGATCGCTTCGTGAGCGAGGTTGCCCGCGTGCTGCGTCCCGGCGGGCGGTTCGTGCTGATCGACAGCACCGTGCCGGAGGGGGAGGCGGGCGTCTTCTTCAACCGCTTCGAGCAACTGCGCGATCCCTCGCATGTCCGCTCGCTCACGATTCCGGAATGGGAATCGCTCATCAGCACAGCAGGGCTGGCGCTCGCCACCGTCGAGAGCTTCACCAAGCGGCACGATTTCGACGACTGGACCGCGCGCTCCCGCATGAGCGAGCCCGACAAGGCAACCCTGGAGGCGATGATGCTCGCGGCCTCCGATGAGACGCAGGCGTCACACAACGCGGAGATCGCGAATGGCAAGCTGGTGGCCTTCACCGACACCAAGACGCTCTTCGCCGCCACGAAAATCTAGCGCTGTGTCAACGGGTTCTGCTGGGGACGTCCACGAGAGATTTCTCGACTGCGCTCGAGATGACGGAGGACGCCACGAGCCATCCCCGGGTTCCGCTGGCGTTGATCCCTGAGTCAGGATGCTTCAGGAGTGACTGCCGCTACCTCGTCACGTGGCGACGAGCGGTGCACTGACGGGTTGCAGGGCTCGGTATGATGGAAACGGGGATGCGGCTCCTCATCGCGATGTCGATATTCACGCTGGCCGAGCATCAGCACCAGGTGATCCGCGCTTGACCGGCGGCCGTGGGTACCCCGGAAAGGACGGCTCATCAATGCCGCTATCACGTTCAATCGCGCGCGCCAACCGCAAGATCACCAATCCCATCACCAGGAGGTTCGCCGGTCGTCTTGCCCCGTTCGCGATACTTATCCATACCGGCCGCACAAGCGGAAAGACATTCCGGACGCCGATCATGGCGTTCCCCGTCGAAAGCGGTTTCGCGATTGCGCTCACCTACGGGCGCGGGACCGACTGGGAAAAGAATGTGCGCCGCGTCGGGCATTGCGAACTGATCTATCGTGGCAAAACGTGGACACTCACGAACCCGCGGACCGTCAACCGCGAATCTGTCCGCACCGCCTTCCCCGCCATCGTCCGCCTGATCCTCGCCGCGAACCATGTCGATGATGTGCTGCTCCTGGACCGGGCCGGCTCCTGACGATGCGTCGCCAGGGCAGGGAACATCGAGACGGACGAGGGGCCGCGTGGCGATGCCACGCGGACCCGCTTCATGTCATCGCCATCCCCACGGCGGCTCAATCGGCGGGAACAGGATCCAGATCGAGATGCGGAGTCTCGTTGTAGGCCACGACCCGCCAACCCTCGTCCGTGTGCAGCAGGGTCGTGATGCTCGTATTGACGATCGTCGTCTTGCCGGTGCCGATCCTGCCATCTGAGATCACCGCCAGGATCGCGTTGATCACACCGCCGTGGCAGACAACGAAGACATCCTGCCCTGAATGGTCCGCAACGACCTTGTCGAGCGCACGCATCGCCCGTGTCGCCACGTGCTCCCACTCCTCAAGTCCGGGCCAGTTTCCGTCCGGCCAGCGCGCCTCGCGCTCGACTACGGTCAGCCCTTCGGCGGCACCATAGGAACGCTCCTGCAAGTCGGCATCGGTCGTGATCTCGTCGATCCCAAGCGCGTCGCCGATCGCGCGGGCCGTGCCAAACGCGCGACTGAGCGGGCTGCTGACCATTGCCTCGCCCCGTGGCGCCAGGTCGTTCCCGCGCAGGTAGTCTCCCAGTTGGGCCGCCTGCTGCTCCCCAAGCGCGTTCAGGGGAATATCAAAACTGCCTTGATACTTGCCGGCCCGGTTCCAGTCCGTCTCGCCATGGCGCACGAGATAGATTGTCGTCTGCGTTGTCGTCGTGTTGTTGATGTTCTTCACCTCATGGATCCTGTCGTTCTCGGCGGTCCGGTCGTCGGCACCGCATTGTCGCGGGGAGCCCCAGTCGAAGGGTCGGAGGGGGTAACGCTACACCCCGGCCGAAGGGACGGAGGTGGCGCGGTGCTGAGGCCACGATGATACGGGCAGCGCCGCCGTTCGATCGCGATGAGGGAATGGCGCTACCACCGGGTCGCCGGGGGAAGAAGAAACCTCCCCCACTCCCGATCATGCGGGCTCGTACCCGGCAAGCAGGTCGTTCGCCTGGCGAATCCGATCGGAGACGCGCTCCTGCCCGATGCCCTTCAGCGTCTCGAAGAGGCCCGGTGACTGCGTGCGACCGGTCACGGCGACGCGGACCTGCATGAAGAGCTGCCCCGGCTTCAGGCCGAACTCCGCCGCCATCGCCCGCAGGCGCGCGTCACACGCTTCCTCGTCGTTCACATCCAGCTCCGGCAAGACCTGCGCCAGCGCGGCGAGCGATGTCCGCGCCAGTTCCGGCTCGACCTTCTTCGGGATCAGCAGGGCGGGATCGTAGGGCTCCAGCTCGTCGTTCAGGAAGAAGGACATCAGGTCCGGCGCCTCGGTCAGGAACTTGAGCCGGTCCTTCAGCAGCGCCGTGGTGTCACGCACATCGACGAAGCGCGGATGCGTCTCATCGAGCGGGCCATCCTCGATCGTCCCGGCGGCGATCAGGAAGGGCAGCACGCGGATCGCCAGCGTATCGAGCGAGAGGTGATGGTTGATCCACTGCTGGTTGAGCCAATCGAGCTTCGGGCGATCGAACGTGCTCGCCGAGGCGCTGACCCGCTCGATCGTGAAGTGCGCGAGCAGGTCGTCCATCGTGAAGATCTCGGTCTCGCCGTCCAGGCTCCAACCCAGGAGCGCGAGGTAGTTCAACAGGGCCTCCGGCAGGTACCCGGACTGGCGAAAATCCTCGAGCGAGGCGGCGCCATGACGCTTGGAGAGCTTTCCGCCCCCCGGCGAGAGGATCAGCGGCAGGTGCATGAAGCGCGGCGCATCCCAGCCGAACGCCTTGTAGAGCTGCACGTGAACGGGTGCGGTGGGGATCCACTCCGGGCCGCGCGTGACATGCGTGATCCGCATCGCGTGATCGTCGACGACCACCGCGAGATGGTAGGTCGGGAAACCGTCTGACTTCAGGATCACGAGATCATCGATGTTGTCGTTCTGGTAGACGATCTCGCCGCGCAGCAGATCCACGAAGCGCGTCTCACCATCGAGCGGCATCTTGAAGCGGACGACGTAGCTCTCGCCAGCCAGCATCCTGGCGCCGACCTCTTCCGGCGAGAGGTTACGGCAATGGCGATCGTAGCCGGGGGGCAGGCCCTTCGCCTGCTGCTCCTCGCGCACCTGCTTCAGGCGCTCAGGTGTGCAGAAGCAGGGGTAGGCATGACCGCTCGCGATCAGTTGCTCAGCCGCCTCCTTGTACTGATGCTTCCGCTCGCTCTGGATGTAGGGGCCGTAGGGGCCGCCGACATCCGGCCCCTCGTCCCACTCCAGCCCGAGCCACTTCAGCCCGTCCATCAGGCTCTGCACCGCGCCCTCGACGAAGCGCTTACGGTCGGTATCCTCGATCCGGAGGACGACGGAGCCCTTCTTCCCGGCGCGCTTCGCCTGTCCGTGGGCGAAGAGCACGTTGTACATCATCTGCTTGGCGCCGCCGATATGGAGGGAGCCGGTCGGGCTCGGCGCGAAACGCACACGTACCTCGTCCAGATCGGCGGGAATCGCGACGGGCTTCTCATGCCCCGACGCGGCAGGGGAGACGGTATCGGTCATGGGTCGGTGATCCTTCAGGCACATGGCGATCTTCAACGGGAGTCGGCAACGCGACGCTCCGGAAGATGGCGTGGCGACGACATCGGAGAAGGGGAAAGCGCGCGAAATCCAGCTCGGCGCGCCCAAATCATTCAACCAGCAAGTATACCCCGCTGGCTCCCGCGCTCAGGACCGCGTTTCCAGTAGTTCGCCGCCTTGGACGCAGTGAAGGAGGAGACGCCCCCTTACGTCATCCTTCCCTGCGGTCAGGATGACGAAAAAACGAGGCCCGTGAATGGAAACACACGCTGTCAGCGGCGGGAGGCCCGGCGCGGGGCGGGGCGTTTCGGCGCTGCGTCCGCGACCGTGGACGGTTCAGGCTCCACACGCGGCACCGGCGCGGAGCCCGGTGCCAACCACTGGCCGACGTAGCCGCCGGCGCGCAGGGCCTTCAGCAGGTGATCCTCGGCAGGAGCCCCCTCCTCCCCGCTCTCCGGCAGCAGGACGACCAGACCACCATCCGGCGCGGGCGTATCGAGCACGGCCAGCCCCGCCTCTACCGCGATCCGGCGGAGATCGTCCTCCGCGGCCGGGGAATCCGGATGCAACACGGTCGCCCGCCGCAAACGCACGCGACGATAGCCCACCGTCCACTGCCGGAGCAGTGTCGTCAGCTCCTCCGGCAATGGCGCACCGCTCTGGCGGGTGAGGTACTCCGTGATCTGGTCGAGATCGAACCCGGCACCCAGGGCCCGGCCAATAGAGCCCGGACGCAGCTGGTAGACCGCCTCGGGCCGAAGGGCCTCGGCATCGCCGAAGGCGGTCAGCGACCAGACGTGCAGCGGGGCGGGGCGGTTCAGCGTGACCGTGCCCGTCTCGGACAGCGTCAGCACCGGCCCTTCCCGCTCCGAATCGTCCGCCGCCGGCTCTGCCTCATCGCCCGCGACGCTGCGCCGGGCGGCATCGGTCACGCGGACAGCGAGTCCCTTGCCAGCGACCGGCGCGAGGTCGACGAGCCCGAACCAGGCAAGCGCGGTTTCCAGCTCGACCGCGATGATCCGCGCGATCGCCGACACACGGGCATCCCCGCGATCATCGGACGAGCGCGCCGACGCCGCCGTGAACGTCGTCCCGAGCAGGGACGGGTTCTGTTCGGCGAGTCGCCGCCCCATATCCTCGGCGAGCACCCATTCACCGGCGGGAACCGCGGCCAGCGCCTCCAGCAGCCGGTGACGGAAGCCGCGCCAGTCCGCACCCCAGACATCGATCTCCTCCCGCTCGCGGCCCTCGGTCCACTGGTCGCTGGCAAGCCAGATCGCCATGAGCTGGGCCGTCTGCTCGGCGAACGAGCGCGCACGCCAGCCACGAATCCGGGCCGAGAGCGCCGGCCGGATCGCGTTGCGGTCAACCATGGTGCCGACCGGTTCGGCGGAGGGTTCGACGACGCCAACGCCGAGCGCCAGCACGAGCAGAAAGCCGAGATAGCCGGTGGGAGGGACCTCATCGCCACCGAACCAGAGGCGCCCGTTCAGGCGGCGTTGCCAGGTCCGGGAGAGCGGTTCTCCCGGCACCCAGACCGGCGCCCCGAACGACGAGATCTCCCGCAATACGGTCATCAGGTCCCAGGCCAGCGCGTGCGGATGGCGCGCAACCGGCTCGTGAACCGTACCCTTCGCCAGCGGCTGCAGCGGGCGCAACGGCAACGTGGTCGGAATGCGCCCCGGATGGAGGATCTCCTGCGGCACGAAGAGGCGCCGCTCGCCGTCGCGGCGGTAGGCGTGCATCACGAGCAGCGAGGTCTCCAGCTCGTCGAGCGCCTCGCGCACTCGGGCCTCGGCCCGCGGTCGCTCCCGGGGCCAGACGCGGGCGATGGCCTCCTCATAGGGCAGGGAGCCGGTCTCCTCCTGCCGCACGGCTTTCCAGAGGGAAGCGGCATCCGGACGCAACGCCGCGGTCACGCGGTCGATCCGCTCCGGCTGCGCGACCTGCCGCAGGATCTCGTCGATCAGTTCGGAGCGCCGGCGGAGGCCGGGAATGACCCGGATGCCCCACTTCGCCGCCGTCTCCTCGATCTCGGCGTCGTCAGCGATCGCCAGCAGCACCCGCAAGGAGCTGCGGCTGAGGTCGCCGGCATCGATCTCGTCCTGCAGACGGCGGAAGAGCAGGCCCAGTTCGCGCGGGAGAAAGAGCTTCGGCACCGCGCCCACCGGCAGCTCCTGGTTATCGCCGTCACGGGCAAGGATCCCGGCGCGGAAGAGACCGACGAGCGCCTCGCGGGCCTCGTCTTCCGGCAGGCCAGTCATGCCCGCGATCTCGGCGACGGGCAGCGCATCTGCCTCCGTTATCGCCAGTTCCCGCACGATCGCCTGCTGCACCGGTGTCAGCCGCTCCCAGATCTGCCGTGCGGCGCGCACATCGGTCATCGTGCGGTAGAGCACACCGACGTGACGACCGCGATCGTGCCCGGCAAGGGGGACGGACCAGAAGCGGGCGATCCCCTGCAGGCTATCGGCGGAGCGTGCGTTGAGCCGGCCGAGCAGATTGCGCATGTCCACCTCCTTCCGGAAACCAGCCACCAGCCGTCACGGTGTCGCTGTGGTCATTATCGCCCAATCGCGCGGGCCTGCCCCTGGAGCGCTTCGGGTGAGGAAATACATATATTGCTTGACAGTGGCATTTCGCAGGTGTATTCAGTAGACAGGGTCCTTTTCTGTCTAACGTCATCGTCCCGTCGTTCCGTCGAATCGCCGGTGCCAGCCGTCGCCCGATCCTCGTGGGAATTGTCGCGGGGTGCGCATGGTGACGCTAACACCTGCGATCTCTCCCGAGAGGAGTCGCCGCACGGCCAGGAAGCAGCCGTGGCGATCACTTCATCTGCCGAACTGGACACTCCGTGACGTCACTGCACGCACATCATGCATTGGCAAGCACCAAGGAGAACATGCACCGTGGCACCCGAACGACTCCAACAAACGGAGCCCGCTGAAACCGGGCAGGATATCCAACCGGGATTCAGGCTCTCCCGCCGGACCGTGATGCGCGCCGGTGGTGGCGGCCTCGCGGCGGCCCTCAGCTTCGCTGGATTGCGCGCCGTGGCCCAGGAAGCAACGCCGGCAGCCACGCCCGCACCAAGTGGTCCGGTCAGCGTTGCGGCGAAATGGCTCACGAACCCGCGCGGGTTCACCTGGGACAAGGATGGCACGCTCTTCGTCGCGCTCGCTGGAACCGGCGGTTCCGAGATCGTCGATCTCGAAAACGTGGGCGGGCCGGGACAGACGGGGAACTCTGCGATCGTCGCCAAGATCGACAACGGCACGCCGGTTTCCATCGCCTCCAACCTGCCGTCGACCCTGATCACGCACCAGCGCACGATCGGCCTCGCCGCGCTCGCCATCCTGAACGATGAGCTCTACCTGCTCGAAGACGCCAACGCGATGGGATTTCGCCCCACCGATGACAACCCGGATGGGGTCTATCGCGTGGAGGCCGATGGCACCGTCACGCTCGTGGCCGATACCGGGGCCTGGGTGGGCGAGAACCCCGCCAAGTTCAAGCCGGCCGATTACAACCCGCGCGGCGAGGTCTTCGGCATGGTCGCGGACGATGAGAGCCTCTGGGTCGTCGAGAGCAACATCGGGCAGGTGCTGCGGATCACGCCGGATGGCAAGATCACGCGCGTTGCCGATCTCTCGGAAGGGCACCCGATTCCGACCGCGCCCGCCCTCTCGCCCAATGGCGGCATCTACGTCGGCTACCTGACCGCCGTTCCCTACTTCACCGGGGGGGCCAAGGTCGTCGAAGTCACGCCGGATGGCAAGGTGACCGATGCCTGGACCGGGCTGACGATGATCACCGCGGTCGCCGTCGACGACAAGGGCACGCTCTACGCGGCGGAGATGGCCACCAACAACGGAACGGAACCACCGTACGTCGCGCCGGACACCGGCAAGGTCGTGCGACAGACGGGGCCGGACAGCTCCGAGGACGTGGCGACGCACATCAATTACCCGGTCGCGATGGCGATGGGCCCGGACAAAGCGCTTTATGTCGGCGCCCCCGCGCTCGGCTCGACCGACGCCGACGGGTACATCCTGCGCATCGATGTCTCGCAGCCAGGTCCGACCGATGTCCGCAGCGTGGCCTCGACCGTTGGCGGCCAGGGTCTCGGTATCCCGACCAACAGTGACTTCGGCGATGCGACCCCGGCCACCGACGCCCAGCCGACGGCCGGCGCGACCGAGGCGTCCGCCGTTTCGACGGCCGAGGCGAAGCAGACCGTCGAGCTGGAAGCGGGCGACTTCTACTTCAAGCCGAAGGAATTCTCGATCCCGGCCAACACGCCGGTGAAGATCACGGTCAAGAACGTCTCGCCGCTCCCCCACAACTTCAGCATCGACGAGTTGAAGGTCAGCATCTATTTCCAGCCGGGCGAGTCGAATTCCGTGACGATCAACGCCCCGGCCGGTACGTACGAGTTCTACTGTGACCTGCCCGGACACAAGGCGGCAGGCATGCTCGGCACGCTCACGGTGAAATAGATCAGTC
>JBARWF010000034.1:0-2315 GCA_049646645.1 Thermomicrobiales bacterium | reverse complement strand
GGATCGTGCGGGTCGAAATCGGGCCGGCGCAGTTGCCCCGCCATTTCAAGGGCCCCGGTCCGGTAAACACCAGGCGGCATCTTGTCATCCGTCTCCGCCGAGAAAACGACCACCCGTCCCGGCTCCGGCAACTTTCCCTCGCGATTGCATCGCCCCGCAGCCTGTACGATCCGGTCCAGTGGTCCGACGGCCCGCATCACGACCGGGAAATCGAGATCCACCCCGGCCTCGATCAGCTGCGTGCTCACCACGCGGCAGGGCTCGCCCGACGCCAGCCGACGACGCACCTCCGCGAGCACATCGCGCCGGTGCGCCTGACACATCCGCGTCGAGAGATGGAGCGCGTGCTCATCGCCAAGTTCCTTATAGAGATCGGACGCGTCGGCAATCGTGTTCAGCACCGTCAGCACCTGCGCCTCGCCCCGCATCTCGTCCGCGACGCGCGCCCAGTCCCAGACCTCATCCTGACATGGCCACTCGTAGCGCACGCGCGTCAGCGTCCGGAAGAGCCGCGCTGGTTCCGGTGCGATCTCGACGATCTCCCGACCGTCGGCGGCCAGTTGCGGCGCGATCGTGTCGAGCACGGGCTGGGTCGCCGTCGACAGCACGATCGTTACTCCGTAATGCCGTACCAGTTCGCGAAAGACATCGAAGAGCGGGCCGCGCAGGTGCGGCGGAACGGTCTGGATCTCGTCGAGAATGATCACGCTCTCCGCGATGTTGTGAAGCTTGCGGCAGGTCGAGGTCCGGTTCGCGAAGAGGCTTTCGAAAAGCTGCACGGTGGTCGTCACGACCAGCGGCGCATCCCAATTCTGGCTGGCGAGCTTCCGCCAGCGCTCGGGATCGCTCTCACCGCCCTCCGGATTCTCCGGGCGCGGTTCGATCCCGCTGTGATGCTCCAGCACGGCATGGTCGTGCCCAAGCGCATCCCGGTAGACCCTCGCCGTCTGATCCGTGATCGTGATGAAGGGGACGGCCACAATCACCCGGCGCTGCCCGTGCTTCAGCGCATGACGCAGCGCGAAGGCGAGTCCGGAGCGCGTCTTGCCGCCACCGGTCGGGACCGTCAGCCGGAAAATGCCCGGCGGCAGGAGCGCCTTCTCCACGCAGGCGTCGTAAACCTCCGCTCGCACACGATTGACGGCGGTCACCGGTTTCGCCGGATCGAGTGCAAATCGCTCCTGATCCTTCGCCAGCCGGTCCCAGAGCTCCTGGATCGATGGGTAGGCGACATCCCGGGCCGCATGCCGGTCGGGATTCATATGGCGTTCGGTATCAAGCGAGTCCGCATCCACAAGGCAGGAGAAGACCATCCGCAGCAGGAATTCCATCTCCAGGGGATCGCGCGACAGCCACGGCGGAATCGCCCGATCCGCGAGCCCGGCCAACGCCTCTGCGATCCGGGTCTCGGCGGTGAAGCGCTCCCAGGCGAGCGCCAGCCGCTCGGCGTCCTCCGAGATCCGAGCATTGATCCTCGCATTCACATCGCCGGTATCCTTCAGACCGCCGTGATGCCCCAACAGCACCTGCTCCAGCTGGTGGCCGGTGTGCTCCTGACTGTGGATGGCGCCGCAGGACTTGTGATCGACGGTTGGATGTTTGCGATCCGGCTCGCGGGCATTGGCGAGCAGGTAATTTTGAAAGTCCGGATGCGCTTTCCCGGCGTCGTGCAGGACGCCGGCTACCCGTGCCAGCCACTGCCCGCCAAACGACGTGGCGAACTCAGCCGCCATGTCGGCCACATCGATCGTGTGATCGTCGAGGTAATGCCAGTCGCCGCCATCACGCGCAGGCGTGTGTGCGACAAGCCGGTCCGGAGGGAGATCCATCAGCACACCCTTCGCCGCTCATATAAAACATATGTTCTGTCCCAATATCGCGAGTATACATATAAGATGGGTACCGTCAAGCGTCGTGATACCGCTCCGCTGTAACGAAGAGGCAGACCGCGCAAGGAGTCACTCCCCCGCGATGGTTTTGGCAACGATAAGGCGACCTGATCACTGTCATTTCACACTGCGCGAACGTGCAGCGCCTGTCAAGAAGCCGGCAGGTTCGCGCAAATTACATGGCGATACAGGTTCCAGAAACTCCAGAAGTAGATGATACTGACGCTTGGTGCCATTTGCTCCGACAGTTTGCAGACTAGAATCGCCGCAAACGCGTGGTTGCAGCCCGTCTCGCGACGGGCTGAGGATTGAAACCGTCCCCGCATCCGCACTAGACTTCTCGACAACCTGTTGCAGCCCGTCTCGCGACGGGCTGAGGATTGAAACGGAGCGCGACCGAGCGTGCCCACGCAGCAGTGGTGGAGT
>JBARWF010000033.1:0-39888 GCA_049646645.1 Thermomicrobiales bacterium | reverse complement strand
CAGCGACACATCGCTTGTGCGTCCGCGGTTCGCACGTTTCCTCCCGGCGCTGGTGGGAACCGACGACGCTTCCCACAGCCGGCGCGAGGACGCGCCACACGCCGCCGGACGTGACAGGAAACCAGACCGCTATCCGGGAGATGACCATCACCAGGGCGACCAAAGCCGGTCGTCGCCGCGCGATGCATCTCCCGGACGGGAAGGGACCATTCGATGATTCGCTCGCGCACCTATCTTGCCCTGAACCCGAGCCTCCAGGGCAATCTGCCGGCAATGCTCCCGTGCATACCGGCGTCCTTCGTGGCCTCCCCGGGCACCAAGCGACCAGCGAAACGCTTGGCGATAGCCCGTGAGCGCTCACGGCTCGGGACCGCCGCAAGCCCATCGATCACGCACCCGTTCGTGCATCATGCGCCTGGGCAAGACCAGCTTCGATCGATCATCGGTGCCGCGCAGGCGGCCGGGACGGGTTCGTCCCGGATCGTCATCGCCGGGGAAGGGATTGACTGACCCCCGGCCACCATCATGAACGCGGATTCTTCCAGGAATCCTGCCTAGCTGGAGTCGTCCATGGCTATTCAATCGCCCGCACCGGCCGCAAGGTCGCTCGATTCGGCCGAGATCAAGGTCGAACAACCCAAAACCCGTCGCCTCTCCCCCACAGCGCAATACTACCTGCGCCGTCTCGGGCTCTACATCATCACGCTGTGGGGATCGCTCTCGGCATCGTTCCTCTTCTTCCGGCTGCTTCCCGGAGACCCGATCTCCGGTATCATCACCCAGCTCCAGACGCGCGGTCAGTATTCGAACCTGGCGCAATCCGAAGATATGGTCAAGTTCTATAAGAAGGAATTTGGACTCGACGGTAGCTTGTGGGATCAATACATCAATTACTTCCGGCGCGTGCTTCTTCATTTCGATTTCGGGCCATCCGTGTTGAGTTATCCGAGCCCGGCGACCGATCTCATCACGCGGTCCATCCCATGGACCATCTTCCTAATCGGTTCCGCGACATTGCTGGCGTGGGTTGTCGGCATTCTCATCGGCACGCTGGTCGGCTGGAAGCGGAGCAGCTTCATTTCGTCCTGGGTGACGAACTTCTGCCTCGTCTTCTCCAACATCCCGGCCTACTTCATCGCGCTGGTACTGATCATCTTCTTCTCGTACCGGTTCCGGTTGTTGCCTGCCAGCGGCGCATACGATGCATCCCTGCAACCATCCTGGTCGATCGCCTTTATCCTGAGCGCCCTGAAATACGGCATCCTGCCCATCATCGCGACCGCGATCACCGGTGCGGCGGGCTGGATCATCGGCATGCGCGCCCTCGTCGTCACCCTGCTCGGTGAAGACTTCCTCACGTATGCGAACGCGAAAGGCCTGACCCAGCGCCGGATTCTGCTGGATTACGTGCTGCGCAACGCGTGGCTGCCGCAGATCGCCGCCCTCGGCATCTCGCTCGGCGCGGTCGTCAACGGAAACGTGCTGATCGAACGGCTCTTCCGCTATCCAGGCGTCGGCAACCTGCTCGTCGATTCGGTCGTCATCAAGGATGTCAATACGGCAATGGCGGTGGTCACACTGCTGATCTTCATGGTTCTGACGATCAACCTGATCATCGACCTGGTTCTGCCGCTGATCGATCCTCGCGTCAAGTACGGGGACTAGGGAGACGCGACATGGCATTGCTCAGACTCTTCAAGGAAAACGGCAAGTTCCGGTTTGGCGCAACCATCACGCTGCTGCTGATTGTGCTCGCGCTCTTGCACCAGGTGATCATCGATTGGCGGCTTGGGAGCGGTGCCGATCCACTCAAGGTCGGCGCCTATCCGATCTTCCAGGATCCGAGTGGCGCGCACTGGCTCGGGACCGATCGCTACGGACGGGATGTGCTCGGGCTTGTGCTCATGGGGCTGCCCGTCTCGTTGACGGTTGCCTTCTTCGCCGGGGCCGTCTCGACGGTCGTCGGGGCGATCGTCGGGTTCGCCGCCGGGTACAAGGGCGGCAAGGTCGATACGGTGCTGCGCACCATCACCGACATGTTCATCGTGATCCCGACGCTGCCCTTGATCATCATCCTCGCCCGCTACTCGAATAATCTCGGCAGCGCCGAGCTGGCCCTGATTCTCGCGGCCTTCAGCTGGCCGTTCGCCGCCCGCATCATCCGCACGCAGGTCCTGAGCTTGCGCGAGCGCCCGTACGTCGAGCTCTCGAAGATGACGAACATGAACGATCGCGAGATCATCTTCGGCGATATCTTCCCGAACATGGCGCCGTACGTGGCGATCGGGTTCGCGTCGGCCTCCGTCGGCTCGGCCCTCGCCCTCGTCGGCCTGACGGTGCTGGGTCTCGGTCCGAGTAATCAGATGGATCTCGGTCGCCTGATCGCCGACGCCCTGGGATGGGGTGTGATCAGCCTGCACAAGGAGATCATCTTCATCGCCCCGGTGACGCTGCTGATCCTGCTCTTTGTCGGTCTGGCATGGATGGCGCAGGGCATGGAAGAGTATTTCAATCCTCGCCTGCGCAGTGGATCGTGATGGCGTTCAATCGGAGACAACGCGCACAGCAGCTGCAGGAAAAGGCAACACGATCATGGTGACCACCATTCAGGAACCGCAGCCAGGAACGCGCCGGGCGCAGACCGCCGGGAACGCGCCCCTGCTCGAGATCCGGAATCTCGACGTTCATTTCAACACGCCACGGGGGGTCGCGCGGGTCGTCGACGGCGCAAATCTCACGCTGCATCACAACGAGATCGTCGGCATCGCCGGCGAATCCGGCTCCGGGAAGACGACGCTCGTGGAGGCGATCCTGCAGATCATTCGCTTCCCGAACCGGGTAACGCGGGGACAGGTCCTGTTCTCGCCAGACGGTCGAGATCCGATCGACCTGATGCAGATCTCCGCGCGAGAGATGCGGCGCCTGCGTGGGCAACACATCGCCTACGTGCCGCAGGGGTCGATGAACTCGCTGAACCCGGTCGTGCGCATCGGCGAGCAGATCGTCGAGGGGATGGTCGATCACGGCATCTCCGAGCGGCGGGCCAAGGCCAAGGTGCCGGAGCTGCTCTCGAAGGTCGGCCTCGAACCGATGGTCGCTAAGCTCTACCCACACGAGTTGAGCGGCGGCATGAAGCAACGGGTCATCATCGCGATCGCGATCGCGATGGAGCCCGCGCTGATCGTCGCGGACGAGCCGACGACCGCGCTCGACGTCAACGTCCAGCGCCTGATCCTGGAGACGCTCCAACATCTGCGCGACGAGCTCAATGTCGCGATCCTCATCGTCAGTCACGACCTGCCCGTTCACGCCCAGTTGGTGGAGCGGATCGGCATCATGTACGCGGGCCAGATCGTCGAGACCGGCGATATCCGCTCGACCGTCAAGTTCCCGCTCCATCCGTACACTGAGGGCCTCATGGGCGCGATTCCCTCCATCGGGGGATCGCGGGATCGGCTTCAGGGAATCGAGGGAGCGACACCGAGTCCGCTGAACTGGCCCGACGGCTGCCGCTTCCACAACCGCTGCCCGCACGTCATGGATATCTGCCGAACGGTCCAGCCGCTCCTTGCCGAGATCGAGCCGGGCAAGCGAAGGGCACCCAACGGCGAGACCGTTGAGGTCATTCCGGGGCGCATCGTCGCCTGCCATCTCTACCCGGAATCGACACCGGGAGGAGGCCGCTGATGAGCATCAACGGGACCAACACACGAGTCGCGACCGCCGGCAAGGAGGCCCAGCCACTCCTCGAACTGCGAGACGTCACGACGATCTTCGGGCACGGCGCCGATGCGACGGTCGCCAGCGATCGCGTCTCGCTCCGGATCGACGAGCAACCGCCACGGCTGGTGAGCATCGTGGGCGAGAGCGGCTCGGGCAAGACGACCGCCGCCCGCTCGCTGCTGGGGTTGCAGCCGCCGACATCGGGTCTTGCCCTGTGGCGCGGCAAGGATATCTACAAGCTCAGCCGGCAGGAGCGAATGATCTTCCGCCGCGAAGTCCAGGTCGTCTTCCAGGATCCGTACGGCATCTTCAATCCGTACTATCCGATCAACCGCGTCTTCGATATCACGATCAAGAAGTTCAAGCTCGCCTCGTCGAAACAGCAGAAGCAGGAACTGATCGAGGAAGCGCTGAAGGCCGTCAATCTCCGCCCGCCCGATGTGTTGGGACGCTTCCCGCACCAGCTCAGCGGCGGCGAGCGGCAGCGCGTGATGCTGGCCCGCGCCTACCTGCTCAAGCCGAAGGTCATCGTCGCCGACGAAGCGATCTCGATGCTGGATGTCGCGGTCCGGGCCGTCATCATGAACATCCTGATGGATTTCAAGGAGCAGCTCGGCATCTCGACGATCTTCATCACGCACGACCTCTCGGCGGCCTACTACCTCGGCGGCGACATCATGGTCATGCAGCGCGGACGCGCGGTCGAGCTCGGCCCCTCGATCTCGGTGATGGAGGATCCGAAGCATCCCTACACCAAGCTCCTGCTGGAATCGATACCCTCGCCCGATCCGGACAAGCGGTGGGATGCCGCGGAGATGCCGGCAAGCGGGCTCTCCATGGGCGGAGCCAACCGGCGATTCTCCCGCGACCGGTGTCTCTTTGCCGAGCGCTGCCCGTTTGTCATGGAGCACTGCTGGGAGCGGCGGCCACCGCTGATCCAGATCGGGGAGCAGCAGGCGGCGTGCGTGCTCTACGAGAATCCCCAGACGACATCGCTGGATGATGCGACGACGACGCCTCACGTCTCCGGTATCGAACGGGAGATGGTCGCATCCTGATCGAGTCTTGACGAGTTCAGTGCGCCCGGTCGGATATCCGGCCGGGCGCACTGCGTTGTGCGGTGCAGGTGGGCTATCCTATCTCCGCGTACACCCGGCATGTGGCTCGGGCGAGACGGCGACGAGCGACAGATCAGCAGTGTTGGAGAGCGTTTCGTGGTGGAATCAGACGGCGATCAGATCAAGCAAGCAACCGGGCAGTCGCCGGCGCCTCCCATATACGATCCCCTCGCGCCCGATCCATCGCAGGAGGACCCGTCCCAGGCCGCGTCCACGGCACCCGGCACACCGTCCTCGGCCACTGCGTCGCCCCAGACGCCGGCGGACGAGTCGACGGTCGGCACCGGCACCTCGCTGGCGCTCGGCTGTATCGCCGCCACCCTCCTGCTGATCGTCCTTGGCCTGATCCTGCTCGGCATCAGCGCCCTGACGTAACCGCACACCGCCCCAACCGCACTGTCATCTTGAATGACCTATCTACGCTGACCTGTCCCATTCCATGTCATTCTGACCAACGGGAAGGATCCTCGTGCGCAGCGGAGCGAGAGCACAACCACTCGACAGCGCAGCCGTCGCCTCGGTGCCGTGCGAGGAGTCGGCCTGCGGCCGATGCGCGCTGCACTGCGCGCGGGGACCTGGATAGGCGATTGCGGAGCAATCGAGCCGAGCGGCCCATTACTCCGTTCAGGATGACATGGGATGGGACGGCTTGGCGTCGACGGTCTATTCAGAATGACGGATCACAGGGCACGTCGGCAGAGGCACTCTATCGAGTGGAGCTGCCGCATTGACACATCTCATCCCTAATCCAGCAGCCATATACTTCGCCCACAACGAGCCACCTGACCTGACCATGCCATGCGGATGCGCGCCCCGGTGCCCGCCCGGCCACCGGCACGCCCTTGACGAGGGCCCAACCTGTTATAATAGGAGAGACTTGAGATTGGGGTCGAGGGGCATGCATCAGCACCTCACGGCACGATGCGACGGGTCCCGGGCGGGCGAAACTGCTTCCCACCCACGTATTCGACCTCATCGAGATGAACGCACAGCGCTTCAGCTCGGAAACGCAGGCATTCAACGACATCGTTCATGTGACCGTGCATCGATCCGGGGTTCGCATTTCGCGCGAACCACACAGATGCCCGGTGATCTTTGTGTCGTGCTGCATGCTGAGAATCCAGATATGAGCCCGTGGACGGTCACGTTCCACCGCTCATCACGACTATTCGGCGTTTCCCTGTCGAGTGGATGCACGCCGCTGGCGCGGCATCGACGAGAGCACTGAGCGCACGCAATGGCAACGGACCGCACATGAGTCCGAACCGCCGCACAGGCTACGACGCGAAACACGACGAGGCGTTCGCTGTGTTTCGCGGATATTCCGGATTGGACCATGGCGAATATCCGCCGTCCGATCGAACGATACGATGCATGGTGACGGCCGCAGAAGGTCCGCATCACCTCAACCACACGAAACACTCGCACAACCGGTCGATCGTCCAAACGATCTCCTGAGCAAGGTGTCCGCTATGATGGACCGTTTCCGGCCCCAGCACACCGGACATGCCTCAGTCCTTTCGGAATGTGCGAGAGGAGAACCTACTTGACTGACGATCAGCGCGATCAGCATCGCGATACCCAACAACCTTCGGATTCAGAGAACCAGCAGCCAAAACGCTCGCGTCCTCGCCGTCGCCGGCGACGTCCCGCTTCCGTTCAGGGAACCGGGCAGGGCGAACAGACACAGCAACAGCAGCAACAATCATCGCAACCTGAGCCCGCCCGGCCGCCGTCTCCAGACGCGGGCGAGCAATCCTCCCGCCAATCACGCAACCGGCGCCGTCCGAACGCAGCCAACCAGAACCCCGAGCCACAGCCCCAGGAACAGACCGCAGCACACGCGGATGCCAATGCGGGCGAGCAGCCGGCCAAGAGTGGTGGGCGCTCTCGCGGTGGTCGCGGTCGCGGACGTGGGCGAGGGCAATCGCAGGACGCCACGCAGCGACCGGAGCAGCCTCAGGCAGCCGGTGAGGAGCAGCAAGGCGGACAGCAATCGCGCCGCCAAACCGGTTCCGGTCAGCGGCAAAACCAGCCCCAGCCCCAGCGGCAGGGAAACCAGGGGCGTGGCGGCAACCGCCAGCAGCGCGAACAGCCCGCCGCCAGCGCCGCCGACGTCCACCTCGGACCGGAACGACGCCGGCAGGTTCGGCGCCCTCGTCGCGACGAGGAAGGGTTGGAGCGCCAGGAAGTAACCCGGCCACTGCACCAGCGCGGCCGGCGGCCCCAGGGCAACCAGCGCAGCAGTACCGATCGCGTCCTGACCCGCGTTCCCTCGCCAGATGTTCCCGCCGGTCCGGCTCTTGGGCCGATCGGGACCGACCGCCTGCGGGTCATCCCGTTGGGCGGCGTCGGCGAAGTCGGCAAGAACATGACGGCCGTCGAATGCGGGCAGGATCTCATCCTGCTCGACTGCGGATCGAAATTCCCGGAAGACGATCAGCGAGGAATCGACCTGATCGTGCCCGACATCAGCTTCATCGCGGAGCGGATGAAGAACTTCAAGGGCATCCTCATCACCCACGGGCATGAGGATCATATTGGCGGCATCCCGCATATCATTCCGCAGCTGAAGAGCAAGACGCCGGTTCCCATCTACGGGACGCCGATCGCTCTGGGCTTCATTGAGCGGAAGATGCTGGAGGCCCGGCTCGAGAAGAGCGTGGAGCTGATCCCGGTCAACGCGGGCGAGACCGTGCAACTCGGGCAGCTCAAGGCCGAGTTCATCCATGTCACCCACTCGATTCCAGATGCCTGCGCCATCGCCGTGCATACCCCGGTCGGCACAATCCTCGACACCGGCGACTTCAAGTTCGATCCGAGCCCCGTCATGGGGGCGCAGACCGATGAGCGCCGGCTGAAGCGGCTGGGGGACAACGGCCTGCTCGCGCTCTTTTCCGACACCGTGCGCGTCGAGACCGGTGGCAGCACGCCGACCGAGAAGGTGGTGATGGATACCATCGCGGACGTGATCGGCAAGGCCAAGGGGCAGGTCGTGATCGCGACCTTCGCCTCGAACGTCAGCCGGATTCACATGGCGCTCCATGCCGCCGCCAAGCACGGACGCAAGGTGGCCGTCGCCGGGCGCAGCATGGAGCAGAACGCCCGCGTCTCGATTGATCTCGGCTATCTCGACCCGCCGGAAGGGCTGCTCATCCCGCTCGATGATCTCCTGAAGCTCCCGAAGGAGAAGCGCGTGATCGTCAGCACCGGAAGCCAGGGCGAAGCCGCGGCGGCGCTCGCGCGAATCGCGGCGGGCGAGCATCCGAAGATCCGGGTGGCGCGCGGCGACGTGATTCTCGTCTCGGCGACACCGATCCCGGGCAATGAGGACACCATCAGCCAGACGATCGACAACCTCTTCCGCCGTGGGTGCGAGGTCGTCTACAGCGCCATCAACAAGGGCGTACATGTGTCCGGGCATGCGGGACGCGACGAGCTGCAGAAGATGATCCGGCTGGTCCGGCCGAAATTCGTCGTGCCGGTCCACGGCGAGTACCGGCACATGGCGCTCTACCGCGATCTCTGCGTGGAAAACGGCATTCGCCGCGATCACGTGCTCCTGCCGGAGATCGGCGGAGTGATCGAGTTCACGAAGGACAGCGCCAACCAGCGCGGTCGCGTGAAATCGGGCAACATCCTGATCGACCGGCTCGGTGATCGCGATGACGGCCAGGTCGTCCTGCGAACCCGGGAGAACCTGACCGACGAGGGCTTTGTCCTTGTCAACATCGTGCTGGACCGGCAGACCGGGGAGCTGATCGCGGGGCCGGAGCTCCTGGGCAAGGGGCTCAAGCCTGAGCTGAACAACGGGGCATTGCACGAGGCGGCACGCGAGCTCAAGCGAACGCTGGAACGCCGCCGCAAGGGCGAGCCGCAGTACGGCTACGTCGCGCAGCGGGCCAAGGAAACGGTCAGCCGGGCACTGCGCCGCCGTTCCCGCTCGCGACCACTGGTGTTGCCGGTCGTGACCGAGCTGTAATCGTCCCGATCGGTACAGACACAGAACACCCTCGGCAGAATGAACTGCCGAGGGTGTTCTCGCATTCGCTACAACCGAATCCGGCGTGATCGCCACGTCGCCGGCAAGCCCGGCGTAGATGCGGCACTTGTACCCACATTCCCCGGGTGAACCATTAGCGCGATATCGACACATCGGTCCCGTTCGTAGGGTGCGACTGTATATCGCACCCTACGGGCAGACGATGGACAACGCGCTGTTTCACGGCATCGGTGCCCGACCATGAATGCCGAGGCCGTCCCCTGCATGCGGTCCGTCGTCTGGCTCTGGCTCGCTGTGAGCTAGTGCGTCGCCGCCAGCTCACGCTCGGCCAGCACGTCGTCGCTGGCCGGCACGGTGCTCGGTTCGAGCCAGCGCGTAGCCCATCCGCTGACGGCGTCCGTCACGCCACTAAGATCCCGGCCCTTCTCCGTCAGCTGATACTCGATGCGAACGGGGGTATCGGGATGAACCGTGCGCGTCACGATCCCCTCGGCCTCGAGCTCCTTCAGCCGCTCCGAGAGCAACCGATCGCTCAGGCCAGGGACGGCGTGCACGATGTCGGTAAAGCGCGTTGCACCGGAAAGCATCGCGCTGAGGATGGCGCCCGTCCAGCGACGACCAACCAGCTCGACGGCTTTGTGGAAAAGCGGGCAAACGGCAGTGGTTTCATGTTGTGAGGACATTTCGCGACTCGCTTGACGTAGATAAGAATGGTTCCCACGCGCCAAATGTACCACAGAATAGCTCATTATATGTTAGCCTGCCGCCACTCGCCACTGTCCCTCTCGCCATCCGGGAATAGATGGTCACGGCCACCTTGTTTACAGGTTTTGCATAGCCCCATATGATGCATGAACGTACGGAACAGTTCAGCTCACGCGTCATCGCCCATGCGGGGTAGCGTAAAATACTGGCCGCTTCCGCGCCAAAAGGCGCGGCTCCAAGGCATCTTCACCGCCAGAAGCACATACGCCTCCTGAGAAAACCGATGACAGTCCATCGATAGGGGGTCTTCACGTAATCGAGGAACAGAAACAGAAGGTTTAACGGAAACCATGGTGTCGTCTTCGTCGGATCCCAGAAACCGCCCATACTACATCCAGCAGAAACCCGCCCTCTACTACGACGTCGCCGACCGCGCGATCATTGACGTGCTCGAACTTCTCGGCCGCCACCTTGGATTCCCGACATTGCTCTTCGCGCAGGCGGTTGGCAACGGCTTTACGGTCGATGATGTTCATCGCGTGCACGTCGATGGCACACCCGTTTTTGGCAAGGCCCTGCCGGCGGCCGTGGCGGAATGCTGTGCGGCCGTCGCGGCCAAGAGGGCCATGCTGCTCGATGGCACATCACTCAGCGGGGACTGGGGCAGGCAGATCCCGGACGGCACGACGTTCGTTGGGAGGAATCTCGGTATTCCCGTCTTCCTGGTCCAGGAGAAGCCGATCGGGGTGATCTACGCATCTGCTGCAGAAGACGTCGTTCTCACCGCTCGCGACCTCTGCCTCGCCTCGGGCATGGCCGAGCTGCTCGCCCATAGCCTCATGAGCGCGCGCGTCGATTCTGCTCGCGCCTGCCACTTCGACATCCTGATGAAGCACTTGCAGGAATCGCTGACGATCATCTCCCCCCAGGGAACGATTCTCTACGAGAGTCCCGGCGCGAGGACGATGATGGGCTATCCGTCCGGCGAGCTCGCGGGGCGGGATACGCCGGGCTTGATGGACATCGTGCATCCAGACGACCTGCCGACGATCCAGAGCGTGAGTACGCAACTCATCGAGCATCCGGGGGTTCTCATTCGCACCCGGTTCCGGGCCCAGCACTACGATGGATCGTGGCGCCTGCTCCAGGCCTCGGCCAGCAATCTGGTCGATGAGCCATCGGTGCAGGGATTCGTCTTCACCACGCAGGACATCACCGAGCGCCAGCAGTATGAAGCCCGGCTCGAATACGAGGCGATGCACGATGCCCTGACCGGCCTCTACAACCGAACATTCGTGGAGCGACGTCTGGAACAAATCCTGGCGCAGGATACGGGACGGCTGGCCTTCCTGTATCTCGACGTCAACGACTTCAAATACGTCAACGACTCATTCGGTCACCTCGCCGGCGACGAAGTGTTGCGGATGATCAGCCAGCGACTCTCCTCGAAACTGCAGGAGAACGAGACGCTCGCCCGCTTCGGCGGGGACGAATTCGCGATCCTGATTCCCGATGTCGACACCGAGGCAGCACTCGAGCGCGGACGCGCGTTCGCGGCGATGCTCGACATTCCGCTCTCCGTCTACGGGCGAGACATCCTTCTCGGCGGCAGCGTCGGCATCTCGCTGGCGCCCGATCATGGCAGCGATTTCGACGCCCTCTTCCGGGCCGCGGACGCGGCGCTCTATCGCCTCAAGAAGTATGGACGAGCGGCAGTCTCGGTCTACCGTCCCACGATGGACGCGGCGGTCCGCGGCCGCGTCGCACTTGGCTGGGAGTTCATGAAAGCGCTAGCGAACGATGAGATCCGCCTGTGCTACCAGCCGATCATCGACCTGGAACATGGAACCATCGTGAGCGCCGAAGCCTTGGTCCGCTGGAATCACCCGACACGCGGCCTGCTGATGCCGAATGCATTCATCCCGGTGCTCGAGGAGAGCGGCGTGATCGCGGAACTTGGCCGCTGGGTCCTGGTCGAAGCGTGCCGAAAGGCCCGGGACTGGGGGATCAGCATCAGCGTGAATCTCTCGGTGCTGCAGCTGCGGGATCCGGCGTTGCTGGACGATATTCGAAAGGCGATTGACGACACGGGGATCCGGCCAAGCATGCTCACACTTGAGGTCACCGAGACGGCCGCCATGATGAACCAGATCGTCGGGCTGGCGATCCTCAAGGATATCCGTGACCTCGGCGTGCAACTGGCGATCGATGATTTCGGCACCGGGTATTCCGGGCTCGCCGCACTGAAGCACTATCCCGTGACGATGGTCAAACTCGACCGGACATTCTTCGCCTCGCTGGATCAGGACCCGGTGGACGAGCAGATCATCTGTGCCATTACATCCGTGGCGGCGGCCCTCTCGCTCAAGGTCGTGGCGGAGGGAATCGAGCGCGAGGAGCAAGCCCAGCGCCTGCAGGCGCTGGGCTGCCAGTTCGGTCAGGGCTTTCATTTCGGGCGTCCGGTGCCACCCGACGTCTTCGGCGAGATGCTCAGGCGCGACCAAATGTGTGTATCGCCGGCAGTCGTCCCGTCATAGGCCACATCTCATGCCCGGTCGCGCCTACTCCAGCGACATGACCGCCCTTGCGCGATTCGGATGCTCCTCCTGCAATCGAGCGATCGGATCCCGCTGGTCCGTTCCCTCATTCCAGGGCAGTTCGACGCGCTTGAATTGCTGGTACCGTAGACGGCCGGTCGCCTGCTCGGTATCGGCGGTGAACTGCGTCGGATCGCTGATCTGCGTCGCGTGGCAAACCACCGCCTTGCGCGCGAGATCCAGGTAATCGACGGTATCGACCCAGTGCGTGATCTCACTGGACGGCGAGCCCAGCAACTGGACTTCCTCCTCCGACATGTTGCGAAATGGTCCGTCTGGTCGCGCCCGCATGGCCAGCATGATCTCCCGCGGCACAGCGACATGGTAGAGGCTCTCGACGCGCCACGGATCGCCAAGGCTTGGCAATGTTTCGCCCGCTGCCTCCAGCACCGCTTCACTGGCAACGTTGCCGATATAGATGTGATCGGGGTGGCCGTAGACGCCGTCGGGGCCGAACGTGATCACTGTCCGGGGCTTCAGCTCCCGGATCTGCCCCACGAGATGGGCAATCGTCTCCTCGCACGGCGCCTGCACCAGTGCCCGGGGGTCGTCATTCTCGGGCGTACCCGCCATTCCCGAGTCGCGGTAGCCCATCAAACGCAACTCCGAGAGATGCACGGCCTCCATCGCCCGGCGCAATTCCTGCTCGCGCACCGCCCCCAGTGTGAGCGGCGTCGCCAGCTCGGGATTGCTGATCTCGCCCGCCTCCCCGCGCGTCGCGCAGATAAGCCCGGTCTTGAGCCCGCGCTCGTGGGCCCAGGCAATGACGCCCGCGCCACCGAACGACTCGTCATCCGGATGCGCCAGAATCCACAGAATATCCACGATCACTTCTCCCGCACCGTTATGTCACATAAAGACGAGGCTTTGCGCCAACGCATCCCAGCATGCCAGACCGGAATGTGAGGCGCACCAGCCATTCGACCTATTCAGTGGTACGTCTCCCTTGAACAGCCCCATCCTCGTCTTCCTGCCTGAAAGAACGAACCGATGGCCGAACGCAGGAAGGTGCTGGCAAGGAAGCGCATTGCCACCATCCACCGTGCCTCTCATTCCGAGCAAAACCGCAGGTCGCGCGGAGGAAGTTGCTCCCCAACGACCGCCCCGCCTTCTACGGGTCGCGTCCCACGGCCCGGTTGTCGTGAGGCGGCGTGCCCCTCCCCGACGCCCACCTGCGAGGGAGCGCCTCTGTCGCGGAAACGCCATCCTTGCCAACAACTTCCTCCGCTCGGGGTGCCGCCTCGCTCGGAATGACAAGGGGGCGCCATGAAGGCTGGAGCGCGTCAACGGAGACACCCTATTCCGGCCGCGTAGCGGCGACCGCTGCCTCAAGGCGTCGCTGCCGCGCCCGGCCCCGGTCGTACGCTTCCCGGGTCGATGGATCGGGCTGGTACTCGCGAATCACGGCGTTGGCGGCGGGATGTAGCGTCGTCACCGCCCCGACGGCCTCCAGCGCGCAGATCGCGGCCCCCCGGGCGGACGCCTCGGCCTCTGCATCGAGCGCCTGCACCGCGTGTCCCAGCACATCGCTCATGATCTGGAGCCAGAGGGGAGAGCTGAGCACGGCGGTGCCATTGGCATGGATCTCGTGCTGTCCCTCCACGACTCCACGCAGGTCATCGTAGATCGCCGCCAGCCGGTACGCTGTCGCTTCGAGCGTGGCCCGGTAAATTTCCGCGGGCGTCGTGGACAGGCGCACCCCGGCGAAGACGCCGGTTGCGGCGTCATCCCAGCTCGGCGAGCGCTCCCCCGCCAGGAACGGCAGAACCGTCAGCCCGTGCCCGTCCGGCGCGATGCATTCGGCCCCGGAAGCCAGATGCGCGAAGTCGCCCTGCGCGAAATGCTCGGCCAGCCAGGCGGTGACATTGCCACCATTGCTGAGCGCGCCGCCGATCACCTTGCGCTCGCGATCCAGCCGGTAGACCCAGAGCTGACCGAGAGGGGTGTCCTCCCGCTGCTCCCGATCCGGGACAATCGTCCGCATCGCGGCCGAGGTGCCCACGGTGAGCGCGACTCGATCGGCACCGACGCACCCGGCTCCGACATTCGCGGCGGCGCCATCGCCGATGGCGGGATACCAGGGTAGATCGGCCAGACCAGGCCAGCGCCGGCGGTACTCCGACAGCAGCTCCGGCAGGGGATCGGCTCGATCGATGATCGGCGGAAGCTGGCTGATCTGAAGCCCGATGGCATCCAGCAGCGGTTGATGCCAGGTGAGCCGATCCGCCGCCAGCAGCCCGGTGCCGGAGGCCATCGAGATCGAGGTGACGGCCTGTCCCGTCTGCCTCAGGGCGAGATAATCCGGAAACGAGAGCCAGGTCGCGGTCTTCGCGGCGAGTTCCGGCTGCGTGCGCTGCAGCCAGACGAGCTTGGCGGGCCAGTAGCTTGAGTGGATCCGGCAACCCGTCTCGCGGATCGACTGCTCGACCGGAAACTCCCGCGTCAGCCCGGCGACGACGCTGCCGGCGCGCTTGTCCGCCCACGAGTAGAGCGGCGTGGTTGGGCGGCCATCACCGTCGATTCCCATCAGGCTGTGCCAGAAGCTGGTGATGCCTACCGCCGCGATCTCCTCCGCCCGCGATTGCGTCCGCTCGGTCGTGCGATCGATACAGCGGTTGACAAGCTCCACCAGGTGATCGGGATCGGCCTCCGCAGCCCCCTCGCTGTCCGTGCGCAACGTATGGCTCAACTGGCACTCGGTCTCCTCCACCTGTCGCCCGTCCGCATCGTAGAGCAGGCTGCGCACCGACGAGGACCCGATATCGATGGCGAGCACCAGTGGCGCCGTCGCCTGGCCGAGTGTGACGCTTGGCATGTCTGTCTTTCTCTCTCCATGCGGTATGGACCGATGATTGTCAGCGAGTGTTCGCCGCTGCGAGCCGGTCATCGCGGGACTGGAAATGCGAGCAGTTGGTCAGTTACCAATCGTATGCTAGTGTGAAATCACGGCGGCCAACGATGGTCGCATTCGTCAAGGACATATGGGTGAGTTTGGCACAAACCGGGCTGCGCGTGACGGCGCTGGCGGGCGGCGTGGGCGGCGCGAAACTGGCGCAGGGCCTGGCCCGAGCGGTCCCCGCCGGCGAACTCTCGGTCATCATCAACACCGCCGACGATTTCGAGGTCTATGGCCTTGCGATCAGCCCCGATATCGATACCGTCATGTACACCCTGGGCGGAATCGCGAATCACGCAACGGGCTGGGGCATCGCTGGCGATACGCGGGCGACGCTCGATGCCATCGCCCGGTATGGCGAGGATCCCTGGTTCCTGCTCGGGGATCAGGATTTCGCGACGCACATCCTGCGCACCGCGCGGCTCCGGCAAGGGCAGCCGCTCTCGACCGTGACGGCCGATCTTGCCTCGGCGCTCGGTATCGACAGCCATCTGCTGCCGATGACCGATGATCGCGTCGCGACGCTGGTCGACACTCCGGATGGTCGCCGCGATTTCCAGGAGTATTTCGTGGCCCGCCAGCAACAGGATACGGTGAGCGGCATCATCTTCGATGGCATCGAGGATGCATCGCCAGCACCAGGCGTGCTTGCGGCGCTGCGGGACGTCGACGTGATCGTCTTCTGCCCGAGCAATCCGATCGTCAGTATCGGACCGATCCTCGCGGTTCCCGGCATTCGCGAGGCCGTGGAGACCTCCCCGGCGGTGCGCATCGGTGTCAGCCCCCTCATCGGCGGCAAGGCCCTCAAGGGCCCCGCCGACAAGATGCTCTCGTCGCTCGGGCACGAGGTGTCATCGGTGGGCGTGTCCAGAATCTACGCCGATCTGCTGGATGTGCTCGTCATCGATGAGCAGGATCGGGCGCTCCAGCCGGAGATCGAGGCACTTGGCATGCGGGTCATCGTCACGAACACCATTATGGGCGACGCGGAGGATCGGGAGCGCCTCGCGCGCGAGATCCTTGCCGCTGCCGTCGAGGACCGGGCGCGGTGAGCGGTGTCGTCGCGCTGGTTCCCCTGCGGGACGGCCAGTCGGGCAAGACGCGTCTCGCGCATCGCTTCACGGAAAGCGAACGCACCACGCTCATCGCACGCATGGCACGTCATGTCGTCGGTACACTCATCGATTCGGGTGCCGTGGCGACGGTGTTGATCGTCACGCAGGATCCGGCGTTCGTCCGCCAGAACGTCCACGGTGGCGATGACCGCGTGCGCATTCTGCCGCAGCCGTCTGACGTGGTCGGGCTGAACGGTGCGCTGGAATTCGGCCGCGATTGGGCGCTCGCACACGACGCCACCCGCCTGCTGGTCGTCCACGCCGACCTGCCCGCGCTCCAGCCGGACGAGGTGCGGCAACTCGTCGCCGTGCCGGCTCCGCTCGTGCTCGCGCCGGATCTCCACCGGACTGGCACCAACGCGCTGGCACTTCGGCTCGATGATGCGCCCGGAGAGCACAGTCTCGCTGGAGATCGATTTGCATTCCGGTTTGGTGCCGGCAGCTACGCCGCGCATCTTGCCGAGGCGGAGCGGGTGGGCTTCGCGACGACGACAGCGATAATGGATGGGGTTGAGCGCGATCTCGATACGATCGACGACTGGCGGCATTTGCCGGAGAATCTCCGGAATGGTCTGGAACAGGACATCCAGCGGGAGATGCACACGGGCATCGCGGAACTGGCATTTCTGGCCGCGCCCGGTGCGCGGCCCCGATACGGGGGCGAAGAATGAGTGCGGGTGCGGCTAACAGCGCGGGGGCGATCCAGATTTTCCCGGTGGATGGCATCCCCGAAGTCAAACCGGGTGACGATCTCGGTGCCCTGATCGGCGACGCGATCGCGCACTCGATCGGCGCCCTGCAGGATGGCGATATCGTCGCTGTCACCCAGAAGGTGGTGAGCAAGGCCGAGGGCAAGCTGGTACATCTGGCCGACATCGAGGCATCGGCGCTCGCCCGGCAGATCGCCAGCGACTGGGAGAAGGACGCGCGACAGGTCGAGGTGGTCCTGCGCGAATCGACGCGGATCGTGCGCATGGTCCGCGGGCTGATTATTGCGCAGACGAAGCACGGCTTCATCTGCGCGAACGCGGGGGTCGATGCCTCCAACGTCGCGACTGGCACGGTCTGCCTCCTGCCGGACGATCCGGATGCCTCGGCCGAGCAGATCCGGGAGTCGCTGCAGGACAAGTTCTTTGCCGGCACCAGCGGGGCCGACCGCTCGGTCGGCGTCATCGTCACTGATTCGTTCGGGCGTCCGTGGCGAAGCGGCATCGTGAACGTCGCCATCGGCGTGGCCGGGATGCCGCCGCTCGCCGACTATCGCGGCCAGTACGATCCGAGCGGCTATGAGCTCCGGGCGACGGTCCTCGCGATTGCCGACGAGCTGGCGTCGGCCGCCGAGCTCGTCATGCACAAGCTCTCGGCCCGCCCGGTCGCCGTCATTCGCGGCTACGACGTGCAGGGCGACGGCGAGCCGGGAACGGCGCAGGATTTGGTCATGGCCGAGGAACGGAATCTGTTCATCTAGGGGGTGACATCCGAACCTTTGCCAGCACGCCGACCCACTTGAGATGTCTCAATCAATGTTTCGGACTGCGCCCCAATGCGCATGACGGCACGGATGCCGGGAGGAATCATGGGAGCAATCGGATACGCCGCCTCATTCGAGCAGTTTCATCCAACGGATCTGCTTACCTACAGTCAACTTGCCGAGAAGAACGGCTTCTCGGTCGTCACCGCGTCAGACCACTTTCATCCGTGGGTGCCGTCGCAAGGGCAGTCGGCCTTCGTCTGGTCGTGGATGGGCGCGCTCGGAGCGACAACCTCGTTGCGCTTCGGCACCGGCGTGACCCCGCCGGGCTGGCGCTACCACCCCGCGATCCTCGCGCAGGCCGCCGCGACCCTCGAGGCGATGTATCCGGGGCGCTTCTACCTCGGACTCGGCGCCGGTGAGGCGCTGAGTGAGCACATCGTCGGCACCTACTGGCCCGAGGCCCCGGTGCGCCTCGAACGGCTGGTCGAGGCGATCGAGATCATCGAGAAGCTCTTCACCGGCAAGGTCGTGAAGCACCGTGGCAAGCACTTCACCGTCGAGAGCGCCCGGCTCTACACCCTGCCGGACGCGCCGCCGCCAATCTACGTCGCCACGGCCGGCCCGATCATGGCCGGGCGCACCGGCAGGTTGACCGACGGCATCATCACCGTCGGCGCGGCGGACGAGAAGATCCGGATGCTCCTCGACCGGTTCGAGAAGGGTGCGCGCGATGCGGGCAAGGATCCGCAGAAGCTCGCAAAGATCATCCAGGTCAAGGTCAGCTACGCCACGACCGACGAGGAGGCGATCGATTCGGCGGTGAGGGACTGGCCGAACGGCGGCATGAACTTCCCGAAGGCCGATATCCGCAATCCAGAGGATTTCGAGGCGATGGCGAAACTTGTCCGCCCCGAGAACTTCAAGAACCGGGTACTGACGACGGCCGATCTGGACGCGCATGTCGCCTACCTGCAGCACTTCATCGATCTCGGCTTCCAGGAGATCCACGTTCACAACGTGAATCGCAACCAGGAGGGCTTCATCGAGACCTATGGCAAGCAGGTGCTGCCGAAGCTGAACTGGCCGGGGTAGACCATCCGCGCTCGTTCATGAGGCCGGTGCATTCGTTCGTACGGGTCGACCCGTGTGTCGACCCGTACGAAACGGAACGGTTCCGCCCTCATCTGCCCAGAAAATCCATCCCGATTGCCCACGGCGTCGCCGGGAGAATCCCTCCCAGCGTTATTCCCCGACGCCGACCGGCATCTCCTCCTCGTCCGCGACGGCATCCGCCAGCGGATCGCGCCGCTGTCCATGGTGCAGCCGGTAGTAGAACCCCTCCAGCTCCAACAGCTCGGCGTGCGTGCCCCGCTCGATGATGCGACCGTGGTTCACGACCAGGATCAGGTCCGCCTGCCGGATCGTGCTCAGGCGGTGCGCGATCACGAAGCTGGTCCTGCCCTCCATCATCCGCAGCATCGCGTCCTGGATGTGGCGCTCCGTGCGCGTGTCGACGCTGCTCGTCGCCTCGTCCAGGATCAGGATGCGCGGGTCCGCGATCACGGCCCGTGCGATCGCCACCAGTTGCCGCTGTCCCTGGCTCAGGTTGCCGCCGCGCTCCGTGATCTCGGTCTCATAGCCGTGCGGCAGGCGACGAATGAACTCGTCGGCATTGGCGGTCTTGGCAGCCGCGACGATCTCGTCATCGGTCGCATCGAGCCGTCCGTAGCGGATGTTCTCGGCGACGGTGCCGGTGAAGAGGAAGTTATCCTGCAGCACGATGCCGAGCTGGCGCCGGAGATCCTCCTTCCGGATGTCCTGGATGCTGCGTCCGTCGATCCGGATGTCACCGGAGTCGATCTCGTAGAAGCGCGTAAGGAGGTTGACGATCGTCGTCTTGCCCGCGCCGGTCGGCCCTACCAGCGCCACGGTCTGTCCCGGCTCGGCGTGGAAGCTGATACGCTCCAGCGTCGGGCGATCGTCGGTGTAGCCGAACGAGACATCGTCGAACTCGACGTCGCCCTGGAATTGCGGGCTGGCTCCGGACGGCCGCGCATCGACCTCGGGCCGCTCGTCCAGCACCTCGAACACGCGCTCCGCGCCGGCCAGTGCCGACTGGATCTGGTTGTAGAGATTGGCGATATCGTTGAGCGGGCGACTCAGCTGCCGCGAGTAGCTGATGAAGGCGGCGATCGTACCGATACTGGCCCCACCGCGCACCGCCATCCATCCGCCCAATGCTGCAACCACGGCAAGTCCGACGTTGCCAACAAAGTTCATCATTGGCCCGACGAACCCGGCGTAGATCTGGGCCCGCGTGGACGCGTGCCGCAGCTTGTCGTTCTGCTGGCCGAACTCCGCGATCACCGTTTCCTCACGGTGGTACGCCTTCACCACCCGCTGCCCGGTAATCGTCTCCTCGATGACGCCGTTTAGCGTGCCGAGCTCCGCCTGCTGCCGGCGAAAGCCCTCCCGCGTGTGACTGCCGACCCAGCGATTGAGCAGGAAGGTGAGCGAGACCGTCGTGACGATGCTCGCGACCGCCAGCAGCGGGTTGAGGATCAGCATCAGGACGACGACTCCGCCGCCGATCAGGACGCCGGAGACGATCTGCGTCACGCTCTCCGTGAGCACCTGGTTGATGTTGTCGACGTCGTTGGTCAGGCGGCTCATCGTGTCGCCGTGCGCGCGCTGATCGAAGAAGCGCAGCTCCATCGTCTGGAGCTTGTCGAAGAGGTCCTTGCGCAGGTCGCGCACCGTGCGCTGGGCGACACCCGCCATTACCCACGCCTGGACCCAGGTGAGGGCGGAACTGAGGATGTAGATCCCGATCAGGAGCAGACCGATCCGCGCCAGTCCCGGCATGTCGCCGGGCAGGATGTAATCGTCGATCGCCCGCCCCATCAGGTACGGTCCGGCGAGGGTGAGCCCGGTCGTGACAACGATCGTCAGCACCGCCACGATCAGCGAGCGGCGCTGGCGTCGCAGGTACGTCCAGATGCGGGCGATCGTGGCCCGGGTGTTCTTCGCCCGCTGCTTCTCGCCGGTGAAGCGTGCTCCCGGGCCGCCATGATTACGCTGCGCCATCGAGCACCACCTCCATCTGGGATTCGAAGATCGCCTGGTACATCGGGCTCTCGCGCAGCAGCGTATCGTGGTCACCGGCGGCGACGATGCGGCCGTTCTCCAGCAGGAGGATCTTGTCCGCCGTGAGCACCGTGCTGATCCGCTGCGCAACGATGATCCGCGTCTGCCGCAGCGACGCCAACTGATCCTGGATCCGCGATTCCGTGGCGACATCGACGGCGCTCGTGCTGTCGTCGAGGATCAGGATCGGCGGCCGGGGCAGCAGGGCGCGGGCGATCGCGAGGCGCTGCTTCTGACCACCAGAGAGGTTGACGCCGCGCTGACCCACGATTGCGTCGTAGCGCTCCGGAAGCTGCTCGATGAACTCCTCGGCCTGCGCCATGCGCGCCGCCGTGACGACCTCGGCCTCCGATGCCTCCGGCTTGCCGTAGCGGATGTTGTCGCGGATCGTTCCCGAGAAGAGAATCGCTTCCTGCAGCGCGATGCCGATCTTGTCGCGCAGAGTATGCTGCTCGATCTCCCGCACATCGATCCCGTCGACGAGGATGCGCCCGGCCGTCACATCGTAGAAGCGGGGAATGAGCTGCACGAGTGTGGATTTGCCGGACCCGGTGGCCCCGAGGATGGCCACCGTCTCGCCCGGCTCCGCCGTGAAGCTGACGCCGCTCAGCACCTCGCCATCGGCGCCCTCGTACCCGAAATGCACATCGTCGAACTCGATGCGCCCGCCCCCATGCAGGACGGTGACCGGGTGCTCGCTGTCGGCGATATCCGGCTCGCTGACCAGCACCTCCTGGATGCGCTCGGCCGACGCCTCCGCACGCGAAACCCGGACCACCAACATGCTCACCGTCAGCAGCGCCATCAGACTCTGCATCAGGTAGTTCGAGAAGGCGACCAGTTGCCCGATCTCCAGCCCGCCATGGTGAACCCGGAAGCCGCCGATCCAGATCACGGCGACCATCGCGAAGTTGAGCACAAGCATCATCGCCGGCATCACGACCGCCCCGAACCGGACCGCCGTCAGGTTCACGCCCATCAGCTCGTTGTTGGCGGTGCTGAAGCGCTTGACCTCGTGCGGCGAGCGGGCAAAGGCCCGCACCACGCGGACGCCGGCCAGGTTCTCCTGCATCAGCGAGTTCAAGCCATCGAGCTTCTTCTGGACGCGTTTGAACAGGGGAAAGGCCTTGCGGAAGACCCACATCACGATCCCCATGATGACCGGTACCAGCACGAGGAAAAGCAGCGAGAGCTGGGCGCTGGTCAGGATCGCCATCACGATGCTGCCAACCAGCAACAGCGGCGCGCGAACCATGACCCGCAGCATGAGGGCGACCGTATCCTGCACCTGGGTGACATCGTTCGTCAGGCGCGTCACGAGCTTGCCGGTATCCAACCGGTCGAGGTTGGAAAAGGAGAGGCTCTGCACCTTCCGAAAGAGCGCCCCCCGCACGTCGGCCCCGAAATGCTGGGCAGCGATGATCGCGAAGACCCCGCAGGCCATGCCGCCAATCAACCCGACGATCGCCACACCAACCATCAGCAGGCCGAAACGGACCACCACCGACATGTCTGACTTCGTGATGCCGTCATCGATGATGATCTGCACCAGGCGCGGTTGCAGCAGATCCATCGCGACTTCGAGCGCCATCATCAGCGGTGCGAGGATGACCCAGAGCCGGTAGGGGCGCAGGAAGGACGCCAGTTTTCTCGTATGCTTCATCCCGTCGTCATGCCCTCGTGCTGGAAGCGGAAGTGACAATGTGTGCGTCTGGGTGCTCGTCGTCGTCCAGCGGCGCCCGCTGGTCGATCAGCACGCGGCCGAGAATGTGCACCGCGCGCAGAATCTCGGCCTGATCATCCTCGTCGAAACGCGCAATCAACTGGCGGATGCCCTCGACGCGGGCCGCATGGAAGGCCGTGATCGCCTCGCGGCCCCGCGGGGAGATCCCGATCCAGAAGACACGTGAGTCAGTATCGTCCTGCACGCGCTCGATCAATTCCTGTTCCCGCAGACGCTTGGTCAACGCGGTCACGGTCGGCGGTGTGACATCCATGTGCGCCGCGAGGTCGCGCATCGTCATCGGGCCGTGATCCTGCAGGATGCGCATCATGCGGACCTGCCCATGCCATTCGCGCGGACCTCGCCCCTCACCCGTAGACGCAAAGACGTTCTCACCCGTCCGGGCCATCGACTCCACACGCAGGCGGCGCAAGCGGCCGAGAAGGTCGAGCATCCCCTCGGCGGCCTCCGTCGCCCGGTCGTTCAGCACCGCCTCCCGATCCTCGATCACCGGTTCAACACCCCCTGTGCCACGCACAGCCATCCCCTGCACCGCGTATGGGTGCCTTTCGACGTCGAGTCTCCGGAACGTCTAACATCGAGAAACGATTAGTTAGCCTAATGAACTATACAGGACACGTGGGAGCAGGGAAAGTGCGCGCACCTCTCTGTTTCGGCAGGTAGCGAAACGGAGAGGTGTACCCGACCGGGACGGGACCCGCAGGGCCATATCTCCGGTTTAGTGACCGGGAACGTTGCCGATTCATGCCCCCTCCGATATCCGCCTCCGGCCGATGGTCGACCGCTACGAACGAGAATCGGCGGCCTACCGGACACCGGTCCGTTGAGGCGGTGCCGAAGCGAACGCGGTCTCGTCGCTTCGTGAACGCGGGGCTGTCGGGGTGGGGTTCAGGGGGCGATGCCGGTCCCGATGTGGGCCGGGCCGGCATCGCAGCGAGGCGAGAGTCGTCGCTCAGGCGAGGTAGTAGATAATCACTGCCAGCGCAATGATCGCCAGGATCACAACCGGGAAGAACATCAACAGGTTGATTCCCAGGACCTTGCGGCCTTCCTTCGTGTGCGTAGCCCGGTCCAAATCTTCGGGGGGCCGGTCTTGACGCTCCACGTTCATCGAGGTTGGGTTCTTGTTCTCCGGCGAGGCACTCATCTGCATTCCTCCGATCGATGACGTGCGATCAGTCCGCCGCTCTCCTTGCAAGGTCTGGTCCACCCTTGCCGCTGGCGGCGCGTCCCCCTCGAACGTTCGACCGGGCGCATCGGGCCATCAATCGGATTGCAATCCTCTCGACTCATTCAGTGCCCGGATCAGCGCCACCGCGTCGTATGGCCCCTGGTGCCGCTTCGTCCCGATGAAGAAAGTGGGCGTGCCATGCACATCCATCACCTCGGCGTCGAGCTGATCGTCCCGCACGCGGTTTGCCGTCTCGGTCGCGCGCATATCGCGCTCGAACCGCTCCAGATCGAGGCCCATGTCCCCGGCATAGCCGACCAGGTCGTCGATCTCCAGGTGATCCTGATGCTGGAAGAGCGTTCGGCCATACTCGACAAACGCTCCCTGGGCGGCAGCGGCCTCGCTCGCCAGTGCGGCCTCGAACGAATGGGGATGCACGCTGAGCAGCGGGAGATGCCGCCAGACGTAGCGCAGGTCGTCCCCGAAATGGCTGCGCACGTCATCGATGGAGCCCGTCGCCCGGCTGCAGAACGGGCACTCGAAGTCGCCATACTCCACAAGTGTGAGGGGAGCATCGATCCGCCCGGCGATATGGTCACGCTGCGGATCGACGGGACGGACCAACCGCAGATGCATCATCGACGGAGGTTGCAGGCGTTCCACGATCCGAAAGATCATCCAGCCAAGGCCGAGGGCGATCACCGACGCCGCGAGCACACCGACGCGAGCCTCCGTTTGCGCCAGCGGATCATCGATTGCCAGCTCGATGATGTAGAGCGAGATGGTGAAACCGATCCCTGAGAGCGCCGCGCCGCCGGTGATCCGTCCCATAGTCAACCCCGGCGCCAGCACACCGATGCGCAGTTGCCGCACCAGCGCCGTCATCCCGCCAATGCCCACCAGCTTGCCAACGACAAGGCCCGCAACGATGCCCCACGTCAACGACGACCGCAGCGCCGCCTGTATGGTCTCACCGTTCAGCACCACACCGGCATTCGCAAGCGCAAAGATGGGCAGGATGATGAGACTGGTATACGGCGAATAGAGCTCACGCAGGCGCTCGTTCACGGGAACCGCCCCGATCAGCTCGCGGGCGGCGGCCCGGGCGTAACCGGGGTTCGGCGACTGCCGAAACGCGCGGCTCAACTCCGCCGCGCGCTCGACCTCCTGGCGACGTGGCTCGTAGACGGGAATCAGGAACGCGATCGCGACTCCTGCCAGCGTCGGCTCGATGCCCGATGCCAGGAACGCGCCCCAGACCGCCACGGAGAGCACCAGGTACGCCGGTCCCTGTCCGGATCGCAGGAAGCGGAGGAAGCCGACCACCACCAGACCCACGACCGCGAGGAGCAAGGGAATGACATGCAGGTGATCGGTGTAGAAGACGGCAATCACCGCAAGCGCGCCGACATCATCGACCACCGCCAGCGCAAGGAGGAAGATGCGGAGATGCCCCGGAAAACGCGGCCCGGCGATGGCAAGCGCCCCGAGCAGGAATGCCGTGTCAGTGGAGATAACGACGCCCCAGGCATGAGCCGCCTGACCGGAAGCGTTGAAGAGGAGGAAGATCAGCGCGGGCGCGGTCAACCCAGCGAGCGCCGCCAGCACCGGCACAATTGCGCGCGACCTCGAGCTCAATTCTCCCAGGAGGAACTCGTGCTTGACCTCCAGCCCGACCACGAAGAAGAAGAGGGTCATCAGGGCCTGGTTGACGACCTCCCGGAAGTCGAGCTCCAGCGAGGTGTTGCCCAAGCGCAGCAGGACCGTCGAGCCCCAGAACTCGCGATAGGAATCGCCCCAGGGCCAGTTGGCCCAGACGAGGGCCGCGAGCGTGGAGAGCAGGAGAAGCGCCGCCGCCGTCTTCTCGCTGTTGGAGATCCCGCGCCGCGGCACGAAGAGGCGCCGGAGACGAGGAAAGCGGTTGGGAGAGACTTCCTCGGTTACTTGGGACATCGATTCCGCCATCACGCGCACCTCATGCGGGTCACTCATCCACACATGCCTCAAGGTGCCCAACCAGGCGATGGCCCCGGAACTATCGGAACATGGCAAGGTCGGGCGGCGTGGAGGTTCCCCTGGTGCACGGCCGGGAACGCATGGATGGACGCACCTGACAAACCTGCCTGACTGCATTGAACCACACGATTCCGCAGATAGGGGTGTCATGCGCCGTCCAGTCCGCCGGCAGCCCGGAGATGACAACGGAACAGGATCGGCTAGAGATGACAGAACCCATGATCGGTCGCGGCGACCGATCATGGGTTCACTCGGGGTGTTCGGGGGGACCCAGGCGCGATGCCCGCTCCCGACCGCCTAGATGTACGTGTCGTCGCGCTGGGGCAGCGCGAGACCAAGCGCGATGTAGAGGGCGACCATCGGCCAGACGCTTACGCCGGGGATCACGATCGCGAGCACAATGGTTCCCAGGCGCACCCACATCGGCTTGACATCGAAGTGCTCGGCGATTCCCCCACAGACGCCGAAGATCATCTTGTTCCTGCGTGATCGATAGATTCCGATGTTGAGCATGTCTCTTGCACCTTTCTGGTGATCGTCACACCGGTCAGAGTTGATCCTCATCCCGGAAAATATAGCGGTCCCATTGCCCGATCTCGCCATTGGCGAACCAGGGCAACAGCCCCCACGGCGTGAAACCCGCCGCCATCAGCGGCTCGATCGCAATCCTGTTCGCGCCCGGCAGATCCACGCGCCATGTCAGTTCCCGGCCCGGGTCCAGTTCACCAGCGGCATGCAGCGCCCGCTGCAGCACGTCGGGGAACCGATCCGCGTCAATCGCGGCCACCGGCCCGATCCGGCCAACCTTCGCGTCACGAGAGACGAGGTAGTAGCCCACCGGAACCGCATCTCGCCGCCGTGTCAGCAGCGCACCGGACGCCCGCTCCTCGCGCAGCCAGCGTTCGAGATCTTCCATGCGGCGCACACCCTTCACCACCTTGTCGATATCCCCGACCGTGCCCAGCACCTCGGGATGCTGCGGCGCAATCGGGTGCGGCTCCAGGGCATCCTGCCACGGCAAGCCCGGAAAGACCGGCGCGGGCGCCCGCATCGAGACGATCGGAGCCGCCGGGTAGAGGCTCATCGCCATGTAGCGACGCCAGGCCCGGCGATCCTCCGAGGCGGTGAGGCTGACGACATCGCATCCCGCCTGCACGATCACGCTCCGCAACCGCTCCAGCAACGCCTTGCCGACGCCCCGCTGCTGCCAGACGGGATCAACGAACAGGAAGAGGATGTGCGCGTGCCGCTCCCGGATCACGACCGCGCCAACGCCCACGATCGCGTCGCCGAACTCGGCAATCTGGACCGCTTCCGGCCGCTCCCGCGAAACCTGACGGAGGGCATCGACCGCCGCCTGCAGATCCTGGCGCCGGGCATCCTCGGAGGCCCACGGATTGACCGCCTGGCGCGTCTCGTGGAGCGCCTTCGCGGCGGCCTGATAGACCTGGGCCGCGTCGATCAGGTCATCAGGCTGCGCCGTCTGGATCGATGGAAACGGTGTCCGTGGGGGTGGATGGGAAGGTGATGCGGACGACGTCGTTTCCATGGCTTCAGCATAGCCCCTGTGTGCCGGGGCCAACCTTCCGGTCATCCCCCAGTTTCGGTCCGGTGTTTGCCACCAGCATACGACGATTCACCGGCGCAACGTCGCATCCGGAACGAAACGATCCCCACTCCTCCGAAGATGGAGCGGGGATGCATGCGGCCCACGGCTGATTGGGGAGCGAAGTTAGGCCTTGAGATTCGCCCGGACGACGGTGCGCGAGAGGTACTCGCCGTTCACGTAGTCGAACTCGCCGCCGCAGGTGATCATCGTCAGCACCGGGGTCGTGGTCGCACTGACCACCTCGGCGAGCTTGCCGCCCGTCAACTCCTGCACGCCATAAGTGTTGTTGCTGACGACGGCATAGGTGAACGTCGCACTGTTCGCGCCTGTCAGGGTGATCTCGTCGCCCTCAGCCAGACCGCCGACGTGATAGAAGACGGACGGCCCGACGTTCCAGTAGTCGACGTGCCCCGCCAGCACCACGTTCCCGACCACGCCCAGTTCCGCCGTCTGCTGATACCAGGAGACAACCCAGGGTCCGGTCGGGTTCGCCATCACCCCATTGACGATGTCGAGCACTTCGATCTCGGCATCGATCTGGGCGGCGGGGACCTGGATGCCAACCGGGATCGTGGCTGTGGTCGAAGTGACCTGCTGCGGCGGAACTCCGACCGGGGCACCGCGGATCGCGCCGGTGGTCGGCATCTCACCGACCGTCGTCGATTGGATCGGCACGATCGCCGATGCCTCCGACGTCGGCGTCTCATCCTGCGCCGCGGATGCCCCTCGCTGACGAAGGTGAGCGCCCACAGCCAGCACCGAGGCGGCGGATGCCCCAGCCGTCATCACACCGAGCGTGCGACGGCGGTTGATCCGGGTGGCATCGGCACCCGTTGGCAATGCGGTGGGAAGCTGGTCGGCGTCTGGCTGGGTCATGAAGTGCTCCTGGCGACGTGCGATCCGCGGCGATACCCGTGCGATGATGGTGCGGAACCGGAAGGCTCGCCCCTCCGATGGTGGCACCAGGGCAAGCGGCTCCCTGCGTTGCTCTCATAGACGCACGAACCGTCCATTTCGTTTTGCCCTGCGTCCAGCATAGGAAGCAGATGCGATCCTGTCGAGGTGCGCATGCCTTACGCCGGAGGAACGACCCTGCCCGACAACGATCTGCCCACCGGCCTGATACGCGCCATCGCCGCGCGCGCGTTTGGCGCGACCGACGTCTTGCAGCGCGTGCGACCGATCGCCGGTGGCACTGTCAACACGGCGCTGCTGCTGGAGCGCGTGGCCGCGCCGCCCGCGATCCTGCGAATCGCCCCCTCCGTCGCCGTGGCAGAGGCCGGACCAAGCTGGCTCACCCTGTGGGGATTGCGCCGCGAGCAGGCGGTGATCGCGCTCCTGCCGCACCTGGGCCATCTCCTGCCGCGCATCATCCATACCGATTTCTCCCACACGCTCATCGACCGCGACTGGGTGGTTCAGGGACTGGTCCGTGGCGAGCCGTGGAGCGATGTGGCCTCCGCCCGTCGCCTGACCAACGAGCAGGAACGCGATCTCTGGCGGCAGACAGGATCGCTCACCCGCTCAATCCACGATGTGCGAGGCGACCACTTTGGCGCCCCTGGAGCCGCGGAAACCGGCGTCCGCTCTGCCGACTGGTCATCGGTCATTGAGGCGGACGCGCGTGGCTTGCTCGATGACGCAGGGCGCTTCGCGCTCCCTGCCGCGGTGCCGGTCCTCGAACGGCTGGCCCAAGCCATCGAGCACCATCGCGGTGAGCTGGATGCGGTCACGACACCCGGCCTGATCCACAGCGACCTCGATCCCCGGCACATCTTCATCGCTCCGAACGAGGCCGGACAATATCGGATCAGCGGCCTGATCGACCTCGAATTCGGGCGCTTCGCCGACCCGCGCTCCGAGAGCCTGATCGTCGGCATGGCGCTCGATCCCCCGCCCGCGACGTTTCGTCAGGCATTCCGGGAGGGCTACGGCCCGTTTCCCGAGCCCCCCGGCAGCGAGGTGCGCGCCTCGATCTACCAGGCGATCTCGCTCGGCTGGACGCTGACCGATCTGACCCGGCTCGGCCAGCGCGAGGGGATCCCTGCCATCGCCACCCGCCTCCGGGCCCTGCTGGATCGTCTTGATGCGGGATCCGGTTGAGACAGGTGCCTTTGGCCTCCCACTCATTGGTGGAGGAACGCGCGCGGCTTGCTACAATGGCGGATCAACCTCGTGTCATGATGCTCCCTGGAAAGGATCTGCCTTGTCGAGTCGTACACCCAAGCACGTCGTCAAAGTCCTCTCCGCCGAGGTGGATGAGGTGCTGACCACCCGCGTCAACCTCTTCCTCGAATTCCTCGCGGAAGAGGGCCACGAGCTGGTAACCATCCAGTTCGAAACGCTCCTCTACCCGCCGATCGGCAACGAATCCTACCCGACCTACATGCACCACGCCTGGATCACCTATCTTCATGGAGATGCCGGCGAGGAAAACCCCCTGCATCCGTAGATCCGGTCCGCCCAACGCGACATCACGCCCGCATCACGTGATGCAGGCGTGATCGCACGCCCTAGTCGCGCGGCGGCAGGGTGTCATCCGGCACATCGACCGGCACGCCGAACCCGGCGTCCACCGCCGAAACCGCCCCGTCGGCACCGGGCGCATTGCTCCCGATCACCCCGTCGTCTTCGGTCGCCTCGATATGCTCCCGGATCGCCTCGTCCGCCGACCCCGTCAGTGGCTGACCGCAGTTCGTGCAGAAATCCTGTCCCGGTGGATTCTCGGTGCCGCAATTGCCGCAGGTAACGGGATTGGATTCCGTGGATGCCCTCCTTGCCGAACAACGAATTCAGGACGAATCGCTTGTCACGATAGGGAGGGAGATGCAAGCCGCGGGCCATGGCAGCGCCGACATCTGCCCATGGGTGGCTACTCTCCCGCGTCTGCCGCTCATTCCGGCCAATCCGGTAACATGGAAGCGATTCATGTCACGATGACATGCACAGATCCTCCAGGTTTCAGGCGGTGCCGTGCGACACGGTGTCGGCGTGCGAATCGAGGTGATGGGGAAGCATCGGGCTGGCGGCGTTGAGCGCGTAGCCCAGCACGGCGCCGGCGAGGACGGGCGGCCCGTGCATCTCCGCGAGCCCGGTCAGCACAACCGCCGCCGCCAATCCGCAGATCGCGACGATCGGGGCGACCTTCGGCAGCCGGTGCGTATGCACGATCTCCAGCACGAAGAAGCCGCCGATCAGGCCGGCGATCGCCACCGAGTTTCCCGCCCCGTGATCCGTCCAAAGAAAGCCGGCGGCCTGCCCGATCATTCCCGGAATGAAGTACATGAGCAGGATGCGCCGCCGCCCGTAGACCCGTTCCGCGACGGGCGCGACGATCAGGAACGCGATAGTGTTGAAGATGACGCCAGACCAGCCGTCACCCTGCACGAAGAGCGGCGTGAAGAGCTTCCAGAAGCGGCCGTCCGCGAGATCGCCGGAATGCCGCTCCAGCGACCGCAGCACACCCTCGTTCATGAATTGCAGCGCCGTCAGCCCTGAGGTGACGAGCAGGATGACAAGAGAGGAGACCGGAAACGGGCCACGCACCCGCTTGCCGATCGCCATCTGGGTCACGAAGAACCAGGCGCTGGACGCCGCGACGATCAGCACCCAGGCCGCTGTTGCAACGAAAAAGGATCTATCCATCGAGTCCAGCGTCTCTTCTCGCGCAGGCCGGAACCACGCCCGCCGGCAACCGCGGGCTATCCTCGCTGATTATGCATGATGACCGGCGGGCATCAGTAGCCGCCCACGCTCATGCCTTCTCTCGCGCGCGCCGTCGTGGGAGGGATTCTGGGGCGGGTTCAGGCTCCGAAGCGGTCGCGGCAGGCTCGGTCGTCTCGTCCGCATCCAGGTCAGCGAGGTCGAGCAGATCCTCTGGCAGGTCCATCGAGTCGACATCTGGCGACGGTGACACATCCGGCCCACTGCCGGTGTCGCCGCTCCCGCCCATGAAGGTGCTGATGATGTCGATCGGCAGCGGGAAGACAACGGTCGTGCTGTTCTCGGCGCCGATCTCGTTCAGCGTCTGGAGATAACGAAGCTGGATCGTGGCCGGATTGCGGCTCATGACGTTGGCCGCGGCCGCGAGCTGCTGGCTGGAGAGGTATTCGCCCTGGGCGTGAATGATCTTCGCCCGCTTCTCGCGCTCGGCCTCCGCCTGGCGCGCCATCGCCCGCTGCATCGACTGCGGCAGCTCGACATCCTTGACCTCGACAATGCTGACCTTGACGCCCCACGGCTCGGTCTGGCTGTCGATGATCGTCGCCAACTGCTGGTTGATCTTCTCCCGCTCGGCGAGGAGATCGTCCAGCGCGGATTGCCCGAGCACGCTCCGGAGCGTCGTCTGCGCGATCTGCGACGTCGCGCGGATGTAATCGGCCACATTGACGACGGAGGCGTTCGGATCGATCACGCGGAAGTAGCAGACCGCGTTGACGCGGATGGTGACGTTGTCCTCGGTGATCACTTCCTGCGCCGGGATATCCATCGTGATCGTCCGCAGGTCGACCTTCTGCATGCGCTCGATGAACGGGATGAGCAGGATCAGGCCCGGCCCACGGGCCCCGACCAGGCGTCCAAGCCGGAAGACGACCCCACGCTCGTATTCCTGCACGATCTTGATCGAGGCGAAGAGCACGATCAGGATGAAGATGGCGATGATGACAATGAGACCGATCAGGATATCCATGCAGACGCTTCTTTCATGATCGCCTTCCGGCGAACGGCTCCGGGTTTACGACACCAGGTGCGCTTTCAGGAGCGAAGGCGCTCGACGCCATCACCCACAGGCAAGACGCGGCGGGCGTCCGCCAGGTTGCGACGGGCCCGCTCGGCATCGCTCGCGCCGTCCGGCGCCAGGCGAACATCGAGCAGCAGGCCATGCACCCCCACGATCTGGACGCTGGCGCCGACTGGAATCGCCTCCCCCTCCGGCAGCTCAACCGCCCGCGCCTGCCACAGCTCGCCCATGACGAAGATCATGCCATCGGGCGCGAGCGCTTCGCGCACGGTCCCGATCTCGCCGATCATCGCCTTCTCTCCCGTCACGGGCTTGGCGCGGAGCGAGCGCATCGCCGTCATCCCGATAAAGGCCGCGAACGCGATGACACAGGCGGTCGCCGTCCAGATCACCGGTCGCGAGACCGGATCGTAGCCGACGATATCGGTATCGATCACGATGTAGGAGCCGCCGATGAAGGCCGCTAGCCCGCCCACGGTCAGCACGCCGAACGACGTGACGAAGAGATCGAGCCCGAGCAGCACGAAGGCCAGCGCCATCAGCCCGAACCCGGCCTCGTTGATCGGGAGGTTGCTGAATGCATAGATGCCGATGCCAAAGCAGACGACGCCGATCGTACCGGCAATAAACCCGCCGGGACTCGCCAGTTCCAGGAAGATGCCGAGCACCCCGAAGCACAGCAACACGTACGCGACCGAGGGCGAGGTCAGGAAGGAGCGGATCTGCTCGGAGGTCGTCATCTCGACCGAGCTCACGTCAACGTTGGCGGTCGTCAGGGTAACGTGCTGCCCGGTATCGAGCGCGATCGTGCGCCCGTTCAGCGTGGAGAGCAGGGATTCGCGATCGGCAGCCACAACGTCCACGATGCCATCGGCCTGTGCTTGCTCCGCCGATATCCGCAGGTTGTCCTGGGTCGCGTTCCTGGTCCAGTCCGCGATCCGCCCACGCTCCCGGGCGAGATCGGCCAGCTGGCTGCGGGCATCCGCATCGCTCGCTTGCGCGTTGCCGCCGCCATGCACGCGGGAGGCATCGCCGATCGTGGCATCGGGCGCCATCGCCGCGACGTGCCCGGCCACGAGGACCGCTACCGCCGCGCCCTTGACCGTGTCGCCGGACGGCACATAGACGATGACGGGAATCTGACTCTGGCGAATCGCCGTGACGATGTCATCGGCGGCGGAGGCATCGCCGCCGGCGCTATGCAACTCGATCAGGAGGGCCTGGGCACCATCGCCCTGGGCCGCGGCAATCGCACGATCGACGTAGTCATACGTCACACTCGTGATCGTGCCGCTGATCGAAACGCGGTCGATGCGCGCCGGGTTCTGGGCCGCGGTATCCGCGGAGAACATCGTCAGCGAGGAAAGACTCACGCCGGCGAGCAGGCAGAGGAGCGCCATGAGGCGCAGGGCGGTGCGAAGTCTGGAGAGTAATGAAATCCGGTAGTCGTGGTGGTGGTGGTCGCCATTGACCGACATCGCGCTGCCTCCTGCTCGTCGTTACGGTCAAGTATAGGCCGCGGGAACGTGAATGAACCGGAATTCCGCTTCATTCGCGGGAGACACACGGAAATGCCCCGAACGCCTATCGCGTTCGGGGCAGCCGACAAGAAGGTCCTGTCCAGAGCGGGATGCGGCGGGTGTCCTACGCCTCGTTCTCCATCGGCGTCAGGACGAAGATGGGAATGCGGCGGGTCGTCTTGGTCTGATAGTCCGCGTAGTCCGGATAGGCTGCGACGGCGCGCTCCCACCACAGATCGCGCTCTTCGCCCTCGACTTCCCGCGCCAGGTAGTCCCGCTTGACCGGTCCGTCCTGAAGCTCGACGTGCGGGTTCTTCTTCAGGTTGTAGTACCAGACCGGATTCTGCGGGGCGCCACCGAGCGAGGCGACCACCGCGTACTCACCGTTGTGCTCGACGCGCATGAGCGGGTTCTTGCGCAGCTTGCCGCTCTTGGCGCCTACCGACGTCAGCAGGATGACGGGCATGCCGCGCAACGTCGTGCCTTCGGTTCCTCCCGAGCTCTCGTAGAGCTCCGCCTGCTGACGCGCCCAGTCCGATGAGCTTGGCTCATATTCTCCGGTAAGTGGCATCTGTAGCTCGCCTCCGTGCGTAATGACGATCAGTCCTCCACTGCATACGTCTCAATCTTGGGAGTCCCGCACCACGCTGGCAACCGGGCATTCGGTCAGGGTCCAACATTGGCATGGCGCGGTTGGGCGCGGATCGCCCGCAAGCAAACGGTCCATGCCGGGCAGGCAGATGCTAGATCCCGATGCACGCGGCAATGACCTCGTTCAACTCGGCCTGATGCGTCGCCACGTACGCCATGCTCGCGGCGACCATCTCCTTCGAAGGGGTGCGTGGACCAAGCAGCTGAAGAATGTCGTCGGACTGCGGCAGCCCGGCGAGCGCCACGATATTCGCGAGCGTATCCGCGTAGTTCACCGACTCAGAGAACCCACGTCCCACCTCGTTGCCGGCCGAGTCCCGCACGATCGAGGCGCCCTCCGAATACTGTGCTCCGTTGGCAAAGAAACCGGACTGCCCGCCGGTGACGATGGGCTCCATGGAGAACGTGCGGAGATCCTCCGGCATCGCCTCACCGAACTGATACGTCCAATGGTTCGGATACCAGGTGCCGGTTGGCCAGTACTGGTCCGGATCCGGCGAGCTGGTGCTTTTGAGCCAGTCGTCGATCAGCACGGTGCCTTCGATCAGCTGCACAGTGCCGTCTCCGACCAACAGCCGTGCCTTGACCGGAGCCTCCATCGGACCCGGCGACGTGCCGCCCGTCTGGAAAAAGAACGGCAGGTTCTCCTCGGTGTGGAGAGCCGATCCGGCGATCTGCCGGCCATCATCGAACTGGGCCATGAACCAGTCCCACCCACCGACCGCCGCCGAGGCGAGATTCTTGGCGGCGCGCGTGACTTCGGTCTTGGGGCTGGCAACCAGGCTGGTTCCCCACTGGTGATCGAACCAGAATGTCCCGCTCACCAGTTCCACATGCTCCCCGTTGAAGTCCAGCGTGCTCCGGGCGGGGTCCAGCCGGAGATTCGTAATGGAGTAGTAGAGGGTGCCGGCCCCGTCGCAGCAGGGATCGCACCCATCGACTCCCTGTTTCGTGAGCGGATCCGACGTGTCGCACGTGATATCGACCGAGAACTCGATGGGCGTCTCCCCTCCTCGGTTGACACCCCGGCAACGGAAGTGCAGCGGCAACGCACCGGCCGGATCCAGCGATTCGATCGTGTTCTTGCCCATGGACCAGCCCAGGCCATCCGGCGAGAAATCCAGCAGTCCCGTTGTTCCGGCGATCACGGTGGGGATGGCACGATGATGCTCCCCTCCCGCCTCGGTCACGGCAAAGTGCAGTTCAGTGATCTGATTCTCGACGTCACTGATCCCGTACTTCTCGGCCAGGGGCGGCGGCAGGATGGCATTGCGGAAGAACATCATCTCCACGCCGTATTCCTTGCCATTGCTTCCCATGCAGCTTCCGACCACGAAATACCAGCCGACCTGCCTCGGCAGGTCCACGGCGTGACTCTGCGGAAACGCGAAGTCGGCCTTCGCCGGCAACGGCGGGAACTCCCTGGCGCCATCGGGGCCAATCAGGTTGCTGAGGGCGTAGACCTGGTGTGGAGAGAGCGATCCGATCGACGGCAGAAACGCCTCGTAGCGGTCCGCATAGCTGGGCGTGAAGGTCTCCGGCTCATCGATGAGGGCGCGCAGGCGGGCAGCCATGCGCTCGCCGTAGGCGGCATTGCCGTTCTTCTCACTGGCGAGCTGCTGCCTGATCTCGTCGGGAATGGCGGCTTCGTCCCACTCCGGCAACCACAACGCCTGGGCGATATTGTCCTTGGTCTCGGCGTCCAGCGCATTGAGTCCGGTCAACGGTGTCGCCTGTGGGGTCGCAGCCGGGATGGCGGACGATCCGGAAGGGACCTTAGCGCTGACGCCCCGCGCCGCGAGGGCGAGCGCCAGTCCCGAGGCGCCAATACCGTGGAATGCATGTCGACGCGTTGCGGGACGCTCCAGCAGCCTGGCGACGGTGTGAAGACGTTTGTGGTCCAATCTCTCGGCTCCCTGGCTGATGCCCGATTCACGGTAGCGGTACGGCGTGCCGACCGCTCATGAGTGCGTCTCATGACGTCGACCCTCGACCACAAGAATGACAATGATGAAAAGATGACCCAAGGCGAACTGTAACAACACTGGAGGCGTGACGCCAGTGACCAGCGGGCGCCGGCTCCCGGCAGGAGCAAGGGAACTACACGGCGACGTGGCGATCACCGCGCAGCACGGCGGCGATCGCGATCGCCACACGGTAGTAGTAGCGATCGACGATGGTCCGGACGAAGCTCTCCACGGTCACCGTGACTGGTTCCTCGCGGCGGTCGGCGGCGCGCAGAAGCGTCCCCTCCACCCGCGACGCATTTCCGGACAGAAACTCGAGCGTTCCCGCGAGCGGCACGCGCACCAGCGCATCGACCTCGACCGGGTTCGGCCGGTATTCGCCCAGTGGCCGGTCATCCCGGAGCAAGAAGACCTCCTGCAACTCGCGGTCGATGATGCCCGGCGTCTCCTCGTTCGCGCAGACCCGCGTTCCCACCTGCCGCAGGAGGGCGTAATCCGGCGCGAAGCCGAGCTCCTCCTCGATCTCCCGGAAGGCGTCCGTCACGGACTCACCGGCCGTGAGATGCCCGGCGGCGGTGGCGTCCAGCACGCCGGGCCAGGTGTCCTTGTCGAGCCCGCGGCGCTGGAAGAGCAGGAAGGGCTCCGTGCCATCGACGCCGTAGAGCCAGACGTGGATCGAGCGATGCCAGTCGCCATCGCGATGCACATCGGCACGCCGCTTGGTTCGTCCCGTTGGCACCCCCTCGGCGGTGACGATATCGAAACGCTCGTCCGGATCCTGGGCCAGCGGCGGTCCCCCGCTCTGCGAACGAGGCGTGGCGTGATGATCGTGCGGTGGAACTGGCATCGGACATCATCTCCTGACGCGGCGGACGAAGAGAGGCGGAGCGGACCCATGAGTCCACCCCGCCTCTCCCCCAGCCTTCCCCTCCCCCAACCGCGTGCGGCCGGAGGCCCCTTCGATAGTTGACATGCGACATCGAGCACTGGCGCGGTGTTACACGCGCCGGCTCCCCGCGACCGATGTGTACGTACAGGGCAATCAATCGCTGGTGCAACCATACACGATCGGCGGCGCCACGAAAAGGAAAACCGATGGTCAACAATTCCCGTTCCGAATGCCCCAATCGCGCATGGACGGGCGAACGGCTTGCACCGCCCTATTCGCGCAAGCCGGAGATGCCGCCATCGACGTAGAGATTGGTGCCGGTGATGTACGAAGCCTCGTCGCTGGCAAGGAAGAGGATCGCCTGCGCGATCTCACGCGGCTCGGCCTGACGCTTGAGCAGCGTGTTCGAGGCGCCTGCCGCCCGCATCGCCGCCTCCGCCTCTTCCAGCGACTCCCCCGTTCTCTTGACTCGATTCCGCACGTGATACATGGTCAGCGTTGGCCCCGGCGAGACGGAGTTGACGCGAATCCCCTGCTCCGCGTGGTCGCAGGCCATCGACCGCGTCAGCGCCAGCACGCCGCTCTTCGTGGCGTCGTACTGGGCCATGCCGGAGCGGCCGACCGTTGCGTTTGCGGACGAGACATTGACGATGCTGCCGCCCCCGCCGCGGACCATCTCCGGAATCGCGTACTTGCAGCACCAGGAGACGCCGATGAGATTGATGCCCAGGATGAAGTCCCACGACTCGACCGTCGCCTCGGTCACCGGCCCGTGAACCCGGACCGCCGCGACATTCGCCAGCACGTCGAGCTGTCCGAAGCGATCGATGGTCGCCTCGACCGCCCGCTTCGCGCCGGCCTCCGTCGACAGGTCACCGGCGACGGCTCCGGTCCCTTCACCGGTGGGATCGATTCCCTTCGCCGCAGCCTCTGTCGCTTCCTGATCGAGATCGACCAGCATCACGCGGGCGCCCTGCTCGTGAAAGAGGCGGGCCGTCGCCTCGCCGATCCCGCCACTGCCACCGGTGACCAGCGCCACCTTGCCTGCCAATCGTCCTGCCACGACTCCGCCCCCATTCCCATCGCGCTCACCTGACGTCCGGTTCGATGGGCGCACCATACCGGCTGCGGGCGGGTTTGCCAATCGCCCGCGAGGGGTGACTCCCGATTGGTCAAAGGCGGAGCGAGTCGACCCCAAAGATGTTCTGGACGCTCCAGGCGAGGGTGCTGCCGCCGATCGCGTAGAGCGTCCGGTCGACAATCGCCGCCCCGACACCGTGCCTCCCCTGAGGCAGATCCGGCAACGACGACCACTCGTCCGTCGCCGGATCGTAGCGGTTCACCTGATCGTAGACGCCGTCGGGCCCCTCGCCGCCGAGGACGATCACGACATCGCCATCGCTGGCAGCGCCCATCCCCGAGCGTGGCACCGGCAGCGACGTCCCCCGCTCCCACGAGTCAGTCGAAGGATCGTAAATCTCGGTGGCGCCACCGAGTTCCGGCCCGATATCCGCGCCACCGTTGCGGCCCCCGATTGCCAGCAGCCGCGTGCTCGTCGCGGCGACCGCGAGATGCTCGCGCGCGGTGGGCAACGGCGCCGCCATCGACCACGTTCCGCGTTCAGGGTCGAAGCAGGCGACATCCGCGGTCGCAGGACCGCCCAGATCGCCGGACGACCCACCGACGGCGTAGAGCCTGTCACCGAGCGCCGCGCAGCCGAGCGCACCGCGCGGCCCCTGCGGCAGCACGGGGCCATCCTCCCAGTGATCGAGATCCGGATCGTAGCGCCAGAAGGTGTCGGTCGCCGTGTTCGTATCGGCCGTGTGCCCGCCCGCGACATAGACCGCATCGCCGAGCGCGGCGAGCCCGAGATGATGCCGGGGCGCGGGCAAGGGCGCGAGCTCGGTCCACTCCCCGCTCTCTGGGTCGAAGCGCGTGAAGTCCGAATCCGCGCCGAAGCCGCCGGCGATGTAGATCTTCCCCGCCAGGACGGTCGCCGCGAACTCGGAGCGCGGGGCGGGCAACGCCGCGCTGGACGTCCACTCCTCCGCCGGTGCGGCGAATGGGGGCTGCCCGTGGACGGCTTCCCTTCCCGCCGCGATGCCGAGCATAGCGACGGATGCCGCGACGAACGTCCGGCGGTTCGTTCCTCGATGCCTCATGTAGCTGCGTTTCCCCATGATCGACCCTCCTCCCGGATTCACCTGCGTGTTATGTCACCATACCGCAATTCTCCGAGGCCGGAGAACGGAACTCCGATGAGCCAAGTCGTCTTTCGGCACGATCGCACGGTACTCTTGAAGACATCGATGAACCCGGTGCCCCGGCGACAGCCGTGTCCTGGGGTGGGTGGAAAGACAATCGACGAAGGAGCGCGCATGAAAGTCGCATACGTCTTCAGTACATCCGGTCACACCGCGAGCTACAAGCTGGGCAAGATGATCCTGCCGCAGCTGGAAGAAGGGCGCCACGGCGTCGAAGTCGTTGGCCTCTTTTTCTTCGACGATAACTGCTTCGTCACGAGAAAGGGCGATCCCATCGGCGAGCGGCTGGCGAAGGTCGCGAAGGAGCAGGGCATTCTGCTGATGCTCTGCGACCAGTGCGCACTGGAACGAGGGCTCGCGACAGGCGAGATCGGCAGTTGCAAGCCGTCCGGCACGGTCGATGGGGTCGCCGTGGGCTGCTTCCCCGATCTCTACGGCGCGCTCGCTGGCAACCCGCCGGATCACATCATCACGCTGTAGGAGCGGGTGCTGCACCGGCGCCTGATCAACCCGTGAGTGCATGCCGCGCCGCCGCCTC
>JBARWF010000032.1:0-9798 GCA_049646645.1 Thermomicrobiales bacterium | reverse complement strand
CACGGTCGGTACGGGCGTTTCCGTCGGCAGCGCCGTCGGCACTGGTGTCTCGGTCGGATCTGACGTGCTCGTTGGCACCACGGTATCCGTCGGAGCGATTGTCGGCTCGGGTGTGCTCGTCGGAACGGGCGTATCGGTTGGGGCGGGGGTCACGGTCGGGGCAGGAGTATCCGTCGGCGGTGCGGTCGGCTCCGGCGTGCTCGTGGGTTCCTGGGTTGGCACCAGCGTTGGTGTATCGGTCGGAACCACCGTGGGTTCGGGCGTGTTCGTTGGAACGATCGTCGGGGCGGGTGTCTCGGTCGGTTCGGCTGTCGGCTCCGGCGTGCTGGTTGGCACTGCGGTGCTCGTCGGTGATGGCATGCTCGTCGGAGTCATCGTCGGCAGTGGTGTCGTGGTCTGTTCGGGCGTCTCTGTTGGGGCCACCGTCGGTGAAGGCGTGCTGGTCGGCGGGATGGTTGCCGTGGCCGTGGGCTCAGGCGTGTTTGTGGGCGTCGAAGTCGGCTCCGGCGTCTCCGTCGGCATCATTGTGGGTGTTGAGGTCGGCTCCGGCGTACTCGTGGGCTCGGGCGTGCTCGTCGGGATCATGGTCGGAACGGGGATATCGGTTGGAGCGACCGTCGGCAGCGGCACGTCGGTTGGGAGCTCGACCACCGGAGCCTCGAGCGTCACCCGCTCCTGCAGCTCCGGTGAATCGACCGTTACCTGGCGTTCCACCTCGGTGTAGGGAGTGACATTCCGAATCCGCAGGATGTAGGAGTCCAACGGGGTATTGAGGAAGAAGAGCGTTGGCTGGTCGCCGTCCATCTCGACGCCGGAGCAGACCTCTGCAGCAGACTCTCCAATTCGGTAGAGACAGCCGATGGCGGTCGTAGGCACCGGGCCACCGTCACTCGTCGTGAGCCGGACGTAGAAGTTGACGCCGGCGAACACCGGGGAGGGAACCACAAGCGCTGCCAGTATGCCCGCGAAGAGACCGGCAAGGAGTATACGTCTCATCAAGCGGTGAATTGCCGACGACATCATGACGTGAGCGTGCCCTGCGACGCTTCGCCCTTCTCCGATCATGACTCCCGCCCGCGAGCATCACGCTGGCGAACGATGGACACAGCGGCGCACAGGGTAATCGCCAGTCCCACCGATCCCATCACCATCAGCGCCATGACGTTGATGCCGGGAGATGCTGCGATGCCCTGCCCGCTGCCAGTCTTGGGAAGCTTCGTGATGAGCCTCGCGCTTGTCGAGCCGGATCCCTGACTCGGGGAGGGCCCTACACCTGCCGAACCTCCCGGTGACGCCCCACTATCAGGGTTGTCCGCTCCCGGCTGCGGGATCGGAGTGGGATCGAGCGGCGAGAAGGGATCGGGGTCGCCCTCATCCGTCCGTCCATCGTTGTCGTCATCCGGGTCGTGACTATTGGAGATGCCGTCACCGTCGGAATCCGCATCGGGGTCGATGGAATTGGGCGTCGGCACACCGCCGGGGATAGCGGGATTGAAGGGGTCGGGATCGATTTCGTCGGGCCAGCCATCATTGTCATCGTCCGGGTCGTGGGAATTCGCGATGCCATCACCATCGGAATCCGCGTCCGGATCGATCACCGATTGCGCGAACGCCGCCGGGATCTCCCCGACGCACAACGTCACCATCGCCAGGCCGATCAGCGCTCCGAACACGGCGCAGACCAGCATCGTCAGGGCCTGCGATCCACGCAGCGCCTTGGCTTGCAACACGTCCCACTCCCCCAGATGTCAGCTAGACGAATCCGAGCGCACCGGAAGACATCCCGGTGCTAGGGCCCCACATCTGCGATTGACATCGCAGAACATTATTGAATTGATCGTTTTTCGTTTTGGAACTACCTATTTTGTATCATCGCGGGTGCACGAAGCATTTGTCAAGAGGCCTGACGAGAAAGAGACGCAACAACCGCCATGAAAGAGGCCCGATGACCAAGAGAGATGCGAGGAACCGGTTTGCGGAGGATGTTTTCACGTATCAGGTCACAAAGGACGGCAAGGTGCTCATTTCATGGGAGGGCAAGCTCGTTACGACCATGGCGGGAGCCTCGGCCCGAAAGCTGATCACAAAGATCGAGAGCGCCGACCGGCTGGAGGTCCAGCACCTGCTGGCCCGTGCCACCGGTCACTTCAGGCACGGCAACGAACGGTAGCTTGCAAAGGTGGAACCACTTGACACCATGCAGTGAGGGGTGTCAAATGGAGACATTCAAAGGGTATAAGGAGGACATTCATGTCCCTTTGAACCTCGACATGTGTATGAACCCGCTCGCGCAGGCGTCCCCGAAAAGGAACCCGTCATGGAGGACAATGTCAGCTACGCTATCAAGGAGGCTCATCGCCAGGCAACATCAGCTCCACTCAACGAACTGGCGTCGGCCCTGCAGTCATCGCTCTCGCGGCGGGTCACGGCTTATATCGCTGGTGTGAACGATGGCAAGACGGTGAGCCGATGGGCGAATGGAGAAGTGTTCGGCATTCGCGATCACACCGTGGAGCAGAAGCTGCGCACGGCGTATGAGATCTTCCTCCTGTTGATGAACTATGAATCAACCCAGACAGTCAAGGCATGGTTCATCGGTTTGAATCCTCAACTCGGCGATGAATCCCCAATCGACGCTCTTCGTGAAGGCAGGCTCAAGGAAGCCATCACCGCCGCACGGGCATTCACCGTCGGAGGGTAATCGGTTCATGGCAGCGCATTTGGTCGAGGTACCTCCCCCGAAGGCTGGAATATACAGACTCGCGCGGGGACCTGCTGATCCATTCGCACTGCCCGACTGGGATAGGGTGGGCCAGGACGGAACGTTCGGAAATCGCTTCGACGATCCCGCTGAACTCGCCGGAGTCGGCACGGACGAGAGATTTCGCACCTTGTACTGTGCCACCCAACGAATCACGGCGTTCGGCGAAACCCTTGCCCGCTTCCGGCCAGATCCGACACTCATCGCGAAGTTAGCGCTCGTAGACGATGACGAGCCAATCGAGGCAGCGCTGAGTGGTGCTGTCGATCCCGAGTTTCCACAGCACGGGCTTATCCCCAACGACTGGATCGGCCGTCGCCGCAGCGGGCATACGCTGATTGATCCCGGCAATCGGTTTGTGGACCTGGGAGCTGCGGAATCACTTGTCCATCTCAACACCGAGCTTGGCTCGTGGTTACGGCTCTGAGGACTCAAGGAGGTCGATCTGAGCACGGTCACGAGCCAGCACCGGATTCTGACCCAGTTTGCCGCTCGCCGTATCTACACGTTGGGATATGCAGGCATTCGGTATGTCTCACGGCTCGATAGTTCGTGGGAATGCTGGGCACTATTCGAGGGACGTTTCAACTATCAGCCTGGATCACCCGGGTTTTCCCCTTCGCTCACGCCCGATGATCCGGATCTTGCTGCAATAGCGCGCATCTTCGAATTGACGATCGAATTCATGCCCGGTGGCGGTTCGTACCTCCGGCCGTGGATGCAGATGTGACGCCCTACAGTGTTCTTTCACCGCGCTGCGCGGCGTGTTGCTGCATGTCAACATCCGGTGGCGTTCGCTGGTACTATGGAATGCGACATCCTGATCTGATCGGTGCGCATGCGGCTCACCCTGCCGCGAATGGGCACCGCATCGACGATCCGCTACACAATGCTCCTCGGGAGCGGGAGAGGTCCACGGCATGGCATTTGTTCTCAGGAAAACGGCTCCTCCGGGTGCGGAGATCACGCCGGGCAAACCCATCCTTCCGGTCGCGCCGGGCGCGGTCACTTCTCCCCAGATCCCCGGCCAGGTTCCCGATCGCTCGTCGGTTCCCGGCGAGAACCAGATCCCGGTGCCCCCGCCACCTGCTGGCGGCCCCCTGCGGCCCCTCGTGGAACGCGAGACCGCCCAGGGAATCATGCATGTCTATGCGCCGAAGAACGGCAACGAGGACGATCCCGCCCGGTTCGAGCAGGCAACCGTGAGCTACGAGGAGATCCGCAAGGCGATCCCCTTCCTGCGCACGCCGATTCGCCCGGCCGCCGGCTATGCCCTCGCCGACGGGACCCGCGTCTCCAACTCCGCGCTCGCTGCCCTCAGCAGTCGCGCCCAGGCGACGCGCGAGCCGGCCGACTAAGCGGTCATCATGCCATCACGAAACGAGCAGCGGGCAGGCGAGGCGTTCATCTACGAGATCGTCGATGGGCCCGCGTTGCTGGTCATCGGGCTGAGTGCGCGCACGACGAATGAAGCAGAGGCCGGTCCCGAGGGCGTAATCCCCGGCCTCTGGCGGCGGTTCCGGGCCGGGAAGGTGTCACCGGCTCTCCTGCCGTTGCACAGCTCCCGTGAAGTCCTGGCCACCTACACCGAGTATGAGAGCGACGAACGCGGCGCCTTCACTTTCACGCTGGGCTATCGCGTCACCAGTCTCGATCACATCCCCGAAGGGCTGACCGGGGCCGTGGTGCCCGCCCAGCTGTTCGCCCGGATCGCGGTCGAGGGCAACCCGACCCAGGCGATCCCGGCGGCCTGGAAGCGGATATGGACCGCGTTCGACGACGAGCCCTACTCCCGCCGCTTTCTCGCCGATGCCGAGATCTACACGCGGAACGAGACCACCGGCATCGAGCCATCGGCGATCCTGATCGGGGTCAACCCCAGGTGAGGGCCGCAGGTCTTCCTCTCCTGCTCCACCCTCCTGAGCCGGCACGATCGAGCCTGCGGGATCGTTTCGCTATGGCCAGCTCGCACGGTCGGGAACCTGCATGAGGTGATTCCACGGAGGTACTGCCTCCCGCACAATGTCAATCAACGCGTGCGATGAACCCTTCCAATCTGTATACAGGTACGGACGCACGAGATCAACCGGGAACCCCTGATTTTGGGAGGTGTTTAGCCAGAATCGCGGCGGTCTTTTTATCGCCACGCCACGATGCTGGGGTACAATTCCTTCAATTGTGGGCAGTGGGTGGAAACGCGCCGGCAGTCGAGCATCCCGATCGGCGGTTTGCCTGCGAACGCCGGATATCCCCGTCACGCTCCTGCCTGTCAACGTCGTGGATGGTGCGCCGCGAAGCATCATTCCTATATCTTGAGAGGCCAGCATATGGCGACGACCCAGAATCAAGGGAAGAGACGACGACCGGCAGAGACGCCGGCAACCAGCGACAGCAATGGTGCTGAGCAGAAAGAGGTCCAATTCGACACCGAGAAGCTGGTGGATGTCTATCGCAAGATGGTCGAGATCCGCTTCTTCGAAGATGCCGCAACACGCGGTTTCCGTACGGGACATATCGGCGGGTACCTCCACGTCTACAGTGGGCAGGAGGCTATCGCCACCGGGTTCCTCGACGCCTACGAAGAAGGCGATCGCATCATCACGGCTTACCGCGATCATGCCCATGTCCTGCTGCTCGGCGCCGATCCGAAGAATGCCATGGCGGAGCTCTATGGCAAGGGCACCGGCATCGTGAAGGGCAAGGGCGGCTCGATGCATTTCTTCGACGTCGCCCAGGGCTTCTATGGTGGATACGGCATCGTCGGCGGGCACATCCCGCTCGGTGTCGGCATGGCTTACGCCCAGGCCTACCAGGGTGAGAAGGGCATCACCCAGCTCTTCCTCGGCGATGGCGCGATCCACAACGGCGCCTTCCACGAGGCGGCGAACCTCTCCGGTCTCTGGGGCAAGGAGGGCCTGAACCCCTGCCTCTTCGTGCTCGAGAACAACCAGTACGGCATGGGCACCAGCGTCGAACGCGCGACCGCGATGACCGAGCTCGGACGCAAGTTCGAATCCTATGGCATCGAGTGGGAACAGGTCGACGGCATGGATGTCGAGGCCGTGATGAAGGTCGCGCACCGGGCAGTCGCCCGCGTCCGCGAGACCGGCAAGCCCTACGCTATCGAAGCGCTCTCCTATCGCATCGTCCCCCACGGCGCGGCCGACTTCCTGGAGAAGTACCGGACCAAGGAGGAGGTCAAGAAGTGGCGGGAGCGCGATCCGATCGGGCTGCTGGAGGCGAAGTTGCTTGAGCAAGGCGTCGATGAGGATCGCCTGAGCGGTATCCGTAATGCCGCCAAGCAGCTGGCGGCCGATGCCGTTGCATTTGCGGAGGAGAGCCCGGAGCCGGATCTCTCCGAGCTGACGACGGACGTGTATGCCCCGGGCGTCGAAGTCGCGACCGCGGGGTAAGCGATCCATCCTGTTCGTGACCCGGTGGGATGCCCCTCGAACGGAAGCATTCCCCGCCATCTGGCGGCTCATGGCGGAGACCGGGACGATTGCTCAGAAAGGGAACCGGCGAATGCCAGTCAAAACCTATCGCGACGCCCTCCGCGCCGCGATGGCCGAAGAGATGGAGCGCGACGAGCGCGTCGTCCTCCTCGGTGAGGATATCGGAATCTATGGCGGCACCCATCTCGTGACGAACGGGCTGATCGATCAGTTCGGCCCGCGCCGCGTGATCGATACGCCGATCTCGGAGAACGGGTTCACGGGCGCGGCGATCGGTATGGCGATGGCTGGCCTGCGCCCGGTTGTCGAGATGATGACCTGGAACTTCTCCTTCCAGGCCGCCGACCAGATCATCCAGAATGCCGCCAAGCTGCGCTACTTCTCCGGTGGCCAGGTCTCCGTGCCGATGGTCATTCGCGGCCCGAACGGCGGCGGTGTCCAGCTCTCGGCCCAGCATACGCACAGCCTCGAAGGCTTCTACGGTCACTTTCCGGGCCTCAAGGTCGTATCCCCTGCCACACCGGAAGATGTGAAGGGCATGATGCTGGCCGCGATCCGGGACCCGGATCCGGTCGTCTTTTTGGAAGCGGGCGCGCTCTACGGCACCAAGGGCGAGGTGCCCGACGGCGACTACGTGACCGAGTTCGGCAAGGCGCGCATCGCGCGCGAGGGGGACGATGTCACGCTGGTCGGATACGGTCGGCAGGTCAACATGCTGCTGAAGGTGGCGGACAAGCTGGAGGCGGATGATATCTCGGCGGAGGTCATCGACCTGCGGTCGATTCGCCCGTTCGACAGCGAGTCGATCGTGGCCTCGGTGCGGAAGACGCATCGGGCCGTCGTGGTACAGGAACAGTGGCGCTGGTTCAGTGTGGCGAGCGAGGTAGCGGCGATCATCCAGGAGCAAGCCTTCGATGATCTCGATGCCCCGGTAGAACGCGTGAGTGGGGCGGAGGTTCCGGCTCCCTACGCACGGAATCTCGAGATTGCGGCCTTCCCGAGCGAGCAACAGGTGATCGATGCGGTGAAGCGGGCGCTGTACGTTTAGAGGGAAATTGCATGGCAACCGTAATCATGCCCAAGATGGGCGACGCCATGGAGGAGGGAACCCTTCTCAAGTGGCTCAAGAACGTCGGTGAGGAGGTTTCCGAGGGAGACCCGATTGCCGAGATCGAAACCGATAAGGTGACGCTGGAGCTGGAAGCGGCCGAGAGTGGATTCCTGACCAACACGCTGGTCGAGGAAGGCGATGTCGTGTCGATCGGGAAGCCGGTCGCTACGATCGGCGCCGAGTCCGAAGTTGGCCAGGCCGCCCCGGCCGAGGAGGCACCGGCGGAAGAGCCTGCCGCCAACGCCGAGGAAGCCGCCCAGCCGACACCGCAGGCTCCGGCTGCTGAGGCCGAGCAAGCGCCGGCTGCGGCATCCGCTGCCCCGAGCGCCGCTCCCGCCCAGGTCGTGAACCGGGCGCCGGGTGAGCGCCTTCGCGCCTCGCCGCTCGTCAAGCGTCTTGCCGAGGAACATGGCATCGATCTCCAGCAAGTCGCTGGAACCGGCCCTGGCGGTCGAATCGTGAAGAACGACATCACACCGTTCCTGACCGGAGCGCAGCCCGCACCGAAGGCGGCTCCTGCACCGGCCGCCGCGCCAGCCGCCCCGTCGGCAAACGGTTCCGCGGCTCCGGCCGCAAGCCCGGCGACGGCTCCCAAGGGCACGAAGATCGAGCTGGCGCGAATCCGGCGTACGACCGGCAAGCGAATGGCCGAATCGAAGGCGTCCATTCCTCACTATTATGTCACATCGAATGTCGACATGACGGCGGCGCTCTCCTTCCGCAAGCAGGTCAACGCCGCGCTTGGTGAGGACGCGCCGCGTGTATCGGTGAACGACCTGATCGTAAAGGCCGCAGCCCTCGCCCTGCGTGAGCACCCGGACGTCAACACGTCTTTCGAGAACGGCGAGCTTTACGCCCACGACTCGATCGACATCAACATCGCGATCTCGCTCGATGGCGGCCTGATCGCCCCGTTCGTCCCCGCGGCCGATCAGAAGAGCCTTGGCGTGATCGCGCGAATGACGAAGGATCTCGGCAACCGCGCCCGCAACGGGGGCCTGACGCCGGAGGAATACCAGGGCGGGACCTTCACGATCAGCAATCTCGGTATGTTCGATGTGGACGAGTTCATCGCGGTGATCAATCCGCCGCAGGCCGCCATTCTGGCGGTCGGCTCGATCCAGGAGCAGCCGGTGGTACGCGATGGCGCGGTGGCGATAGGCAACGTCATGAAACTGACGCTGTCGGCCGATCATCGTGCGCTCGACGGCGCCGAGGTCGCGAAGTTCTTGGGAACCGTCAAGCGATACCTCGAGAACCCGATGTTGCTGGCGGTCGCCTAGGCGGGCGACTGCGCTGTGCGCATGGTTCGATGAGGAGAAGGCCGGCCGGGGATGTCCTGGCCGGCCTTCGGTTTGCCCGGGATGCTATCTTCCCTGTGGCAACCGCGCGGGCGGCGTGCGAGCGCCGGTTCTGGCACACAAGAGGATGGCATGAATACATTCGAATGGTTTCTGCTTGTGATCGTGGTGATCGGCGTTCCGCTCGTGATCGCGGTCGTGGTGACGCTCTGGACGCTGGAACAGGCGCGACAGCGGAAGCGTGCCCACCGGCCCGGCGCTGCGGCGGCAGTTGGCGTCAAGCGCAAGGCGACCCGGGAGCCGGATGCCGTGCCCGTTACGCAGGATGCAACGGGCGAGCAGGACCGCGTGGCGCCTGCCGTTCCTGTTGCTAATGAAGCACTCGACGGCCCGGATGAATCCGTGAGGAATGACACGGCGGTCGATGGCCCAAGCGGTGTGCAGCGGTGAGGTCGGTGTTTCACGTGAAACACCTCATCTGTTGCATTGAAGCAGGATGACCTGCGGCGCTGGCTCCGGCAGGATATGATTGCAGGCGGCCCAGGCTGACCGATAAGTGTCAGCAAGATGCGGGAGTGATATTCGCCGCAGGCATTCGCGATCGGATGATGACGCAGAGAGCGATCATCGACAGACAAGGAAAGGGTTCTTCGTGGCACAGAGTGAGCAGACACTGGTCATCATCAAGCCGGACGCCGTCCAGCGCGGTCTCGCAGGGGAGATTCTCGCCCGGTACGAGCGGCGCGGGCTGAAGATCGTCGCGGGGAACTTCGCGACCGTGACCGATACCCAGGCGCAGGAGCACTATGGCGAGCACAAGGGCAAGCCGTTCTTCGAGGGCCTGGTCTCCTACATCACCTCGTCGCCGTCATTCCTACTTGTGCTGGAGGGACCGGGCGCGGTCGGGATCGTCCGCACGGTAAATGGTTCGACCAAGCCGGCAGAGGCCGCTCCTGGGACGATCCGCGCCGACTTCGGCCTGACTATTGCGAACAACCTCGTGCATGGGTCGGACAGCGTCGAGAGCGCGCAGCGGGAGATCGGCATCTTCTTCGCCGATGGCGGCATCGTCGAATACGAGCGTCCGATCGACAAGTGGATCCTGGAGTAGCACTGAACCCAACGCGATCCGGAAGTCCACCGTAGGGATAACGAGAAGGGCGGGTGTTT
>JBARWF010000031.1:0-34372 GCA_049646645.1 Thermomicrobiales bacterium | reverse complement strand
GTCGCGGCGCGCGCACCGGCCATGCCGAAAGCGGCGGTGGCAAGCCCGGCACCACTCAACCCAAGGGCGGTGCGGCGGGTCAATCGAGCTGGCGGTTCATACGGGATCGCGTCGAAATCTCTGGTATCCATGAAGTACCCTTCTAACGGATTTCCCAGTCGTCGCCGTGCCAGTGAATGAATCCGGCAAACCTCCCCGCGCGCTCAATCCGGGTGCAACACAGTTGGACGGGCGACCGCTGTCCACCCTCAATGCGACTGGCCAGCGATCACCTGACGAAGCAAGCATGCCTCCTTCTGTCAGCCACCGCCGGCAATACGCTTTCCTGCGCGACTTTCGGAGCTACCCGCAACCGGGGCGGCCAGACCTGCCCCGTCCTGTGGTCCACCCCGGCACCACCAGCGCCCCCTCCATCGCCGAGGGTGGCGAGAAGGTAACGACACGAGCGTGGGACGGACTCCAGCAATCGGGCCGAAACGAGCGCCGGCCGATCGCGAACGCCGCGCAGCCGTCAGTCGGAGAGCCCATGATTCCAAAGGAGACGTTGACACCCTCCTGACTATATCAGGTGAAAACGCCAATGGCTACAGGTTTCAACGATGGTCATCGCGCTCCCCCGGCTACAACCCGGGGGACGGTGACATGGAGGGTGGTCGCGAGGCGAGCATCAGCGCGCAGGCGAGCACCGGCAGCAGCGCCATCGCCGCGATCGCCGGAGCGTAGCTTCCCAGGCTGTCGTAGGCGATTCCCATCGGCAGCGGACCGAGCGCGGTCCCAAAGACCCCGACCGCCGCCCCAACGCCGCGAATGCTGCCGAGATGCCGTCGCCCGAAGTAGGCGGGCCACGCGACATCGGTCGCCACCATCACCACGGCCATGCATGCGCCGCGCAGCGCCGCATAGAGCACCCCCATCCAGAAACTGGTTGCGATCAGGAGGACCGCCATCGCCGCGACCAGCACGACCTGGCTGAAGGCCAATGAGTAGCGGAGCGGCACGCGATCGACCCACGCGCCGACCAGGATGGTCGCTCCGAACATGGCGATCGATTCGACCGTGAACGTCAGCGCGGCGAGACTGCCCGGATAGCCGAGATCGACAAAGATCGCGACCTGGTTCAGGGCAAGCCCGGAGGTGATGCCCATCCCGACGCCGCTTACTACAACCAGCGCCCAGAAGGCGCGTGTCCGCATCGCCTCGCGCAGGCTCATCCCCGACGATGCATCCGACAGCGGCGCGGGGGCTTCCGGATCGGGCACGACGCCATCCGGAAACTGGCCAACATCCTCGGGCCGGTTGCGCACGAAGAGCAGAATCATCGGGACCAGGAAGACCAGCAGCCAGACCGCATCCAGGCGCCAGGTCGTGCGCCAGCCGAGCTGCCCGATCAGCCATTCGTGAACCGGCGGCATCGTCGCAATGCTCAGTGTGCCCGCAATCCCGAGCAGGCTGAACGCCCGCCCGCGCTGGCGCAGGAACCAGTGGGGTATCAGCACGCGCGCCGCGAGCGGCATGACGCCCTGACCGAAGGTGCGGGTGAGGGCGAACCCGATGAAGAGCCAGAGCGGACCCGACGCGAAACTCAGCCAGAGCACGCCCACGGCCAGCCCGACGGTCGAAAGCGCCATCGCCAGGCGGCTCCCCCAGCGGTCGAGCTGCTTGCCGATCGCCAGCAGGACCACCGCGCTGAACAGGGTCGCGATCGCATAGGCCAGCGTGAAGAGCGAACGCGAGATACCAAGATCCCGGGTCAGCGGATCGACAAAGGCGGCGTTTCCGTAGGTCATGCCGGGCGCGGCGAAGAAGACGACCAGCCCGACGAGCCAGACCATTCGCCAGCCATCAAAGGCATGCCGGGCCGGGACCAGGGCCTCCGCGCGAGGTCTCAGGAGGGAGCGGGAGAGGGAGGTAAACATGGGAGGAGTGTGGCTCCTGGCTGCTGCGCAACCAATGAATGACCGTGGACCCTGCGCCGAACCTCGCATGCCACGGCGCAGCCAGTTCGAGCCGCCCTCATCATCGTCTCGCCACGCCCTCCGTGCAAGTGGAGATCGAGCGTCGCCCTCTGCCGGTGTGGGCACAAGGCATGCGCTGGAGTAGTGACGCGACGGAGAGCCGTGGCGCAGACACGCACCATCACGGAAGGGTCCAGCGATGTTCTTTCATGTCAAGGAACTGCAGTACGACGCGATGCCAGACAAGCCCGATCCCATCTACGCCAAGCGATTGCAGGAGCTGCTTGGTGGCAAATTCGGCGAGATGACTGTCATGATGTCGTACCTCTTCCAGGGGTGGAACAGTCGCGGTCCGCAGAAGTACAAGGACATGCTGCTCGACATCGGGACGGAAGAGATCGCCCACGTCGAGATGCTCTCCGTCATGATCTCCCGCCTGCTGGACAAGGCTCCAGTAGAGGCCCAGGAAGAGGCCGCCAGGAATCCGGCGGTCGGTGCTGCCCTCGGTGGCACGGCCCCCAAGGATGTCATCTTCGCGGCGATGAACCCACAGCACGAGATCAACACGGGCGGCGGGGCAGAGGCCAAGGACAGCCAGGGCGTTCCCTGGAGCGGTCACTTCGCCACCTCCAGCGGCAACCTCCTGGCCGATTTCCGCTGGAACCTGATGGCGGAATCGCAGGGCAACCTGCAGGTGAGCCGGCTCTATGAGATGACCGACGACGCGGGCGTGCGCAACATGCTCTCGTTCAACCTGGCTCGCGACATCATGCACCAGAACCAGTGGCAGGCCGCGATCGAGGAGATCCAGGCCGAGGGACTGCATGAATTCCAGATCCCAAGCCCCTTCCCGCTCGATAGGATCATGCTCTCGCAGGCCTACACGTTCTGGAACTGCTCGCAGGGCACCGAGAGCCAGGAGGGACGCTGGGCGCAGGGACCGACACCCGACGGCAATGCCGAGTTCACGTACTTCGCGGATCCGAAGCCCCTCTCCAACGACCGGGGAGAGCTGGCGCAAGGCGATCCCCGCCTCCACGGCACGCCGAAGCAGCCGATGCTGGTCGTGACCAGCGGTCCGAACCCGCGCGAGGGGCAGGACATTCCCAGGAACGTGAAGAAGGACGCCGTCACGAGCGACACGAAGTCGTAACCGTCGTCGACGCCAGCCAGCTTGTGGCGCGACAGGAGCCAGGCAATGCCGTATCGCCTGGCTCCTGTTCTGTCGGAACGCCCCTTACCCGCGCTCAGGGCGAAATATGACCACCAGCACCCGCAGCGCGAGAATCAACGCCACGGCGAGCAACATGTAGCCGATGAACTCGAAGACACTGATCGTCTCCGTCAACGCCGGTCCGCCCTCTCGACCAATCATGATCACCGACATCAGGCCGACGGTCGACGCCATCACCGTGAGCAGGACCTGATGCAGCATGCCGCCCACGGTCCGCTGGTCCCGCGCGTCCGAGAGGGGGCGGACATGCACGCTCAGGCGGCCTTCCTCCAGGGCGGCGGTGATGCGGTCGATACGGCGGGGTAAGCGGCGCAGCATCGGCAGCAGGACGGTGAGCTCGTCGGTCAGTGTCCGCCGGATCGCCTGCGGCTTCAATTGGTCACGAAGGTACTGGGCGGAGAATTCCTGGGCCGCACCAAGGAGGTCAAAATCCGGGTCGATATGCCGCAGCGTGCCCTCCAGCGTCGCCGCCGCCCGGAAGACCGCCGCGACCTCCGGCGGGACGCTGAGCCCGTAGTCGGCGACGATCCGGAGCAGGTCGGTGAACATCCGAACCTCGGGGGCAAGGCCGGGCGAGAGGTTCCGGGCCATGAACTGGCCCAGAGCTCGCTCAAGCCGGGCCTCGTCCAGCGTGTCCGAGCGGAGACAGAGATCGAGCAGGGCATCTGTCGCGGCGATCGGATCCCGCTGGTTGAACGAGAGCAGGAGTCGCACCAGCGATTCCCGCAGGACGGAATCGATCCTGCCGACGGAGCCGAAATCGAGCAGCGTCAGCCGGTTGTCGGCGAGAAGCATGACATTGCCGGGATGGGGATCGGCGTGAAAGGTGCCATCGATCACCATCTGGCGCAGGAGCGAGTTGAGCAGGTTGCGGGCGAGCAGCGACGGGTCGAGGCCGCGCTCCCGGATCAACGGGCCGGCCTCCCCGAGCGGGACGCCATCGATCCGCTCCATGACGAGGATCGATGTGGAACTCAGCTCCGGGTAAACCACGGGGATGTGCAAACCGGGATCGCCGCTGCGTGCTGCGGCAGCCGCTGCCACTACCGCCATGTTGCGCGCCTCCGTCCGGAAATCGAGTTCCTCGCGCAGCGACGTCGCGAACCCATCCGCCAGCGCCACCGACCCGATCGTGCGCCCCCAGCTCGTGCTCCGCTCCAGCGTTCTTGCCAGCCGGTCGACGATGTCGAGATCGCGCTCGACCTGGGTCGTGATTCCGGGGCGCCGCACCTTGAGCACGACCTCCTCACCGGAGCGCAGGCGACCGGTGTGTACCTGCCCGATCGAAGCGGCGGCCAGGGGCACCGGGTCGATCCCGGCGAACGCGGTCTCGAGTGTTTCCGTGCCCATGCGGTCCTGGAGCACGCCCTCGATGGTGGCCCAGGGCACGATGCTCCCCTTCGCTTGAAGCAGGCTCAGCTCATCGATGAACTCCGACGGCAGCAGGTCCCGGCGGGTCGAGAGGATCTGGCCCAGCTTGACAAAGGTCACACCGCCCTCGCTGAGCGCAATACGGAGCGAACGGGCGACCTCGTACCGGCCCTCGCTTGTCCGCATCTCGGCGCGGCGACCACCCCGCAGATAGGCGCCCAATCCACGGCGCGCGATGATCGCGGAGATCTGGGCGAAGCGGACGGCCCGCTCCATCCATCGCCGGCAGGCCCGGATCATGTAAATCGGCCCCGGCAGCGTGTTGCTCGGGATCAGCGCCTCGGCGATGACCAGAAAGGTCATGCCACACAGGAGCGTAATCAGGACACCGAGGACCCAGATGAAGAGGAGTGGGAATGGCTGAGTGCCCTCATCGACCTCGCGGCCGACCAGCGCGGTCAGGACCGGCTGACCGGCCAGGAGCGAGATCAGCCCCGCGATCAGGAGGCGGGCAAAGGAGAACTCGACGCCGAGCAGCCGCTTCACGATCAGCGCGAACATGCCGATCGTGATCAGCGACGTCAGGAACGTCAAGAACATCAATCCGAATTCCATTGCTCGTCCCACGCCTCCCACGACATCGATCGATCCCGCATCCGGGCCGCAACGTGTCCGGACCGGCCGGCCACTGCCACATCACCTGCCGCCCGCCACACGGGCAAGACCCCATTCTATGCCAGCTACACGAACGCCTCCGGTGCCGTGAACCTGGCGCCGGGTGGTCAATGGGAGACGGCCGGGACTGGCATGTCCCGGCCGTCTTGGCATTCCTTCGCATATCCCGGTTCTGGGATCAGCGCCAGTGCTCCGGGACGTAGCTCGCATTGGCCGCGAAGAGCTCATCCGTCATCGCCCGGATCTCGTCCAGCGTGCAGACCGCCGCCGTGAGCGGGTCAAGCGCCACCGCCTGATAGATGTGTTCCTTGTCGCCCGTCAGCACCGCCTGCACCGCCAGCTCCTGCACATTGATGTTCGTCCGGTTCAGCGCCGCACACTGCGGGGGCAAGGATCCATACCGTGTCGGCTGGATGCCGTTCTTGTCGACGAGACAGGCGACCTCGACGCAACTGCCGGCGGGCAGGTTGTCGATCAGACCGTGGTTCGGCACGTTGCCGTAGATCACGGTTGGCGTGCCCGTCTCCATCGCGTTGACAATCCACGCGCCGAACTCCAGCGACGGCTTCAACTCTTCCTTGAGGTTGTCAACGATCGAGACATCGGCTTCCTTCGCCACCTGCCGTTCGGCAATCGCGTCATAGTCCCAGCGGGCCGGCACGTACTCGTCGATCAGGGCGCTGTTCTTCCGGAAGTAGGGCAGGTACTCGCTGGCATGTGGGCTGGACTCGGTGTGGAAGTAGCCGAAGGTGCGCATGATCTCCGTGCGCACCTTTTCGGTGGGGATCTCGCCGTCCGCCGTCTTGCCTGAGAGATTGCGCGCGATCATCGTCTCCCGCAGCTTCGGATAGAGATCCTCATCGCCCTTCTGGAACTTCAGGAACCAGGCCTGGTGATTGATGCCAGCGGTCTGGAAGGCGACGTCATCTATCGACTCCCCGATCTGCTCCGCCAGCATCCGCGACGTGCCCTGCACGCTGTGGCAGAGGCCGACCGCCGTGATCCCGAGCTCGGTCAGGTACCAGCAGTTCATCGCCATCGGGTTCGCGTAGTTGATCAGCAGCGCATCGGGACAAAGCTCCAGCATGTCGCGGGCGATGTCGGCGTACGCCGGCGCCGAGCGCAGGAAGCGGAAGACGCCGCCGGGCCCGAGCGTGTCGCCGATGCGCTGATCCACGCCGTATTTCCGCGGGATCTCCATGTCATGACGGTAGACATCGAGCCCGCCTACCATGAAGGTGACGATCACGTAGTCGGCGCCGGTCAGCGCAGCCCGGCGGTTATCGGTCGCCTCGATCGTGGCCGGGAAGTCGTAGTGTCGGGCGAGATCGCGCGCCGCGATCGCGGTTCGCTCGGCCCGGTCCTTGTCGAGGTCCATCAGGGCATAGGTCGCCCCGCGCAGGGCGGGAAAGGTCAGCATGTCGCCCATCAGCCGCAGGGGAAAGACGACGCCCCCCGCGCCGATGATCGCGATCTTGGGGCCAGTTGTGATCGCGGTTTCGCCTGTCGCCTGGGATGCATCTGTCGCCGTCACCATGAGGGTCATGCGCTCCTTGTTCATGCGAGTCCGAATGTGGCCGCCGATGCCATCATGTGCACAGTGTCGCATCGGTTCAGGATCGGGCAACCCCTCGCCCGGCGTCGGACGGCTCGCTGGCGACAGGAGTACGAACATGGTAAACACAGCGTCAGGACATCACGACCTACGCACATGACAGGAGCGAACCCGGAATTCCATGCAATCGGTTATCAACAACGAGAACGAGTCGCGGCGTGGATAGGCGCCAGCGATGGAGTGCACGTGCGGCCCTGACTCTCGCGCTGGCAGCCACCATGCTGCTCGGCATGTTCGGCGAGGGTATCGACGGCGCGGCGGCCCCCGTTCCCCGGCCTTCACACGCAACGCCAGCCACGCTCCCGGCGACTCCTGGAGCACGTCCCGCCGCATCCCCCGCCGTCGAGGCGACGCCCGGCGCCAGCGCCCCGGCCGCGACGCCGGTCATGTCCGGGACGGCGACCGAGCAGCACCTGGCGCAAAGCCTCGTCGCGGGCGAAGCGGGTGTCTACGGCTTCGTGGTGCTCGCGGACGATGGCACCATCATCGCCTCCCGCAACAGCACCGCCCCCTTCGTCATGGCCAGCCTCTACAAACTGATCCTGATGGCCGATCTCTACCAGCGCATCGAAGCCCGGACGCTCGACCCCGATCAGGAGGTCGTCATCGAGGGCGACTATTTCGATGAAGACGGCGACATGTACTTCGACTGGGCTCAGGTCGGATCGACCGCGAGCGTCCGCGACTGTCTCTACGCGATGGGCGCCTTTTCCAGCAATGTCGCGGCCCGCGCCCTGCTCGCCTTCACCGACGCCAAGTCGCTCCGGGAGACGGCGGTTGCGATCGGGATGGAGGACACGTACCTGCTCGTCACGCTGGATCAATTGCCGGCATGGCCGCCGGTTCCCGGCGCGGACGCCTCGGCAATCGATGTCGCGCTCTCCCGCGACTTCATCGAGGCCAACGAGCGCGACGGCAACAACGGTCCGCTCAATATCACCACGCCAATGGACATGGCGCGTTATCACCTGGCGCTCCTGAACCGGGCGCTTATCTCGCCCTGGGTCAGTGACCAGATCACGGCGGTGCTGCGGGACCAGATGGTGCGCGACCGGATTCCGTTCCTCCTGCCTCCTGATGTACCGGTCATCAACAAGACGGGGAATCTGGAGGGCGTTGTCAACGATGTCGGCATCGAATACCTGCCGGATGGACCGCGTGTGGTGGCGCTGCTGGCCCAGGCGGTTCCGGACGACGAGCGGGCGACGCAGATCCTGCAGCGGCTCGCGCTGATCGCCTCCGGCGAGGTGACGATTCCGCCCCTTCCCGAGCCGACGGAGCCTGGAGACGAGGCGACACCCGGCGACGTACCCAACGACGAAACGGAAACGACGCCACGCAACGAGACAATGCCGGGAGATGGACCGAGCGAGGAGACAACGCCCGGTGATGTCCCCTACGACGACCCGGACGCCATTCCCTACGACGCTGAAGGGGACTACTCGGCGATGATGCCTTTCGAGAGGGTGAACACGTGACCGGATCCTGGCATCTGATTCCCGGCTTTCAGCGCGCGCCGAACATCTCCGGCAATGCCGATCTCTACGAGATCGAGAACCGGGCCGCCGATCCGGATGGAACAGTGGAAAAGGTCATGCGTGTGATCGCGCCCTGGGAGGGGAAGATCATGATCGATGTGGACGCGGGAGCCGGCTTCCACCTCGAACGATTCCACCGCGATGCCGCCCATGTCGTGGCAGTCGAGCCGGAACCCGCGCTGCGGCTGCGATTGATGCAGCGCATTGTCGACCGCAACCTGGAACGGACCTCGGTTCTGGGCGCCAGCGCAGCGGCAATCCCGTTGCAGGATAACTCAGTCGACATCGCGCACGCCCGGTTCGCCTACTTTTTCGGCCCCGGCTGCGAACCCGGCATCGCGGAACTCGCGCGCGTGCTCAGGCCAGGCGGCACCGCCTTTATCATCGACAACGACCTTCGCAGCGGAACGTTTGCCTCATGGGTCCGAACCGCCTACGCGATCACCGAGGACGACGTGGCGGCCAACGAACGCTTCTGGGACGAGCAAGGATTTGTGGCCCAGCGTCTGCAATCCTGCTGGCGATTCGACGACCGGCGATTGCTTGAACGCGTGGTTCATCTGGAGTTCCCACAAGAGCATGCCGACAGATTCCTCGCGGCTCACACCGACCTGGAGATCGACTACAACCTGATGTTGCTCTCGCGGACGTTCGACTAGCGCCCGTAGCCGAGGTCGCAACCGTCGCGGCGAACCACCAGCTGGTCTGCCCCATCGGCCGGACCACCAGGCCGACCATGGGGGCGCCTGGGGTCGATATCCGGCTTCGCCGGATGGGGCAGGCCAGCTGCCCCGCTACGAGTCTTTGCCCCTATTCGGCTCCGCTTCGTCGTATGGCGAGGGCAGGCTTTCGCCCGGGGTAACGTTTGTACGTCACGCGGTGAACTGCGGCAGGAACCGCGCGTGGGCGGCGAAGAGCTCGTCCGTCATCGCCCGGATCTCGTCCAACGTCAGTAATGCCCCGGTCAGCGGGTCGAGGGCGACTGCCTGATAGACATGTTCCTTGTCGCCGGTCAGCACCGCCTGCACCGCCAGCTCCTGCACGTTGATGTTCGTCCGGTTCAGCGCCGCGCACTGCGGCGGCAAGGATCCATAGCGCGTGGGCTGGATCCCGTTCTTGTCCACAAGGCAGGCGACCTCGACGCAGCTGCCGGCGGGCAGGTTGTCGATCAGACCGTGGTTCGGGACGTTGCCGTAGATCACCGTCGGAGTCCCCGTCTCCATTGCATTCACGATGAGCGCGCCGTACTCAAGTGATGGCTTCAGTTCCACCTTCAGATTGGCAAGCAACTGATGATCGGACTCGCCGGCGTCGTGCGCGCGGCAGATCTCCAGGTAATCCCAGCGCTGCGGAATGAACTGCTCCACATGGGCAGCATCTTTCCGGAAGTACGGCAGGTATTCGCTGGCGTGATGACTCGATTCGGTGTGGAAATAGCCGAACATGTCCATGATCGCCGTCCGCACGCGCTCCGCCCCACCCTCGTAGTCGGAGTCGCCCCGTTCGGCATCGCTGTGATCACCGGTATCCTTCGCCAGCCTCGCCGCGCGCATCCCGCCGAGGTGACGCCGCACCATCGTCTCCCGCAGGCGGGGGTAGAGATCCTCGTCGCCGCAGCGAAAGCTCGTGAACCAGGCCTGATGATTGATGCCGGCGCAGGTGAACGCGATCTCCTCGTATGGCACGTCCAGTTGCCGGGCCAGCATCCGCGACGTGCCCTGCACGCTGTGGCAGAGGCCCACCGCCGTGATCCCAAGTTCGGTCAGGTACCAGCAGTTCATCGCCATCGGGTTCGCGTAGTTGATCAGGAGCGCATCCGGACAGAGCTCGTGCATATCCTCCGCGATCTCGCAATAGGCATTGGCCGAGCGCAGGAAGCGGAAGACGCCGCCAGGCCCGAGCGTGTCGCCGACCGTCTGGTCGAGCCCGTATTTCCGCGGAATCTCGACATCGGGAGCGTACGCCTCGACCCCGCCGACCTGAAAGGTGACGATCACGTAGTCAGCATCGACCAGCGCAGCCCGGCGGTCATCGGTCGCCTCGATCGTGGCAGGAAACCCGTAGTGGGCCACCAGCTCCCGCGCACTGATGGCGGTCCGCTCGGCGCGGCCCAGGTCGAGATCCATCAGGGCGTAGGTCGCCCCGCGCAATGACGAGAAACTGAGCAGATCGCCCATCAGCCGCATCGGGAAGACGACGCCTCCCGCACCGATGATCGCGATCTTCGGACCGGACACCGCATCCCTGCCCCTCGTTGCCGGAGTTGCCGCTATCGTCGTGACCATGACCGTGCTGCTCCCCTTGTGCGCAAATGGTTGCCCGAGCATCCGCAATCGCTGTCTGCGCCCAGTGTCGCATCCGGGCACAATCCGGCAAGTACCTTCCGTTTCGCGCGTGCGAGCGGCTGTCGTGAAGGGAGATGACCGCTCGTACGTGATGAAGTCTGTCGTCATTTCTCGACGTCGCTCGAAATGACGATAGGGGAACACGGTGCCAGGAAGGAGGTCGCTCCGCAACCGTTTCATGTATGAGACAGCTCAAGGTGTCGGGTGGAACCCAGCGCGGGTACACGAAATGCTTGTTTGTCCGCGAGATCTCGTTCAGGATAGCGAGACAGGTGCGAGTATCCGAGCAGGAGGTCCATCCATGTGCCACAATGACTCCCCGATTTTCCCCGTCAGCGGCGGTGCGCCGGTCGAGGAAGCCGATCTCTTCATCGAGGTCGAGAATATCTCCTCGCTTCCGGTCTTCCTGGCGACCCCGGAACGGACGCCGGCACCCGGGGTGCTGCTCATCTCCGACATCTACGGTCCCGGCGAGTTCTATCGCGATCTCGCCCGGCGTCTCGCCGGCGCCGGCTTCATGACCGCGCTCCCCGATCTCTTCTTCCGGCTCGAACCGACATCCGACGAATCGACGCGGGATGAGGTGCGCACCCGGAACGCCCAGCTCGACCAGACCCAGGCGCTCGAAGACATCCGGGCCACCCTGACCTGGCTCAAGCATCACCAGCGCGGCACCGGCAAGCTCGGAACGCTGGGGTTCTGCATGGGCGGCACGCTCGCGATGCTCGCCGCCGGACGGCAGCCCAACCCCGATGCCAGTGTCGCCTTCTATGGCTTCCCGAAGCGCCAGCGGACACCGCTCAATCCGGTGCTGGCCAGCGACGAGGCGGAGGTTTCCGGGCTCGAATCGCCCCTCCTCGCCTTCTGGGGCGATCAGGACAAGGGTGTCGGCATGGACAATGTCGAGGCGTACCGTGAGGCGGTCACGCGCTATCACAAGGCCCACGATTTCATCATCTACCCCGGTGTGGGTCATGCCTTCCTGACCTTCGACCCGGAGGCGGATTCCTACGCCGCCTCGCAGGACGCCTGGGCCCGGACCCTCGAATTCCTCGGGCTGCATCTCGATCGACCGCACTATCGTGACTGAGCGCTCACCACAGACCTTTCCGGCATCGGACGCATCGTCCTTGTCCCCGGAGGCGACCAGCCAGCTCAGTGCCCTCTTCGCGGTGTTGGGCGAGCTCAAGAAGATCAAGCGCACCGGCTGGCTCGATCGCGGCATGCCGCCGGCCGAGACGGAAACCGTTGCCGAGCACAGCCTGCTCACCGCGCTGATCGGCTGGATCAGCGCGAGCACGATCCCCGGTCTCGATGCCGACAAGGTGCTCAAGCTGGCGCTTGTGCACGACCTGACCGAGGCGATCTTTGGGGATTCGCCCCCCTATGATCGCGAGGATGTGCCGCTCGACGATCCGGAGGCGCTGCGCGCGTTCTTCAGCGTGCGTCATCTCCGCACGCCGGAGAACGCCGCCGCCAAGCGGGCGGCGGAGGACGAAGCCGCCCGCGAGATGCTGGCGCTGATGCCGGAGCCGATCCGCTCGGAGATCGCCGCGCTGTGGCGGGAGTACGACGAGCAGGCGACCGCCGAGGCCCGGTACGTCAAGCAGGTCGATCGCCTGGAGGCGTTCCTCCAGGCGCGGGCCTACGCGCCCGCCCACCCCGATGTGCCGGCCTGGGGATTCACCGACATGGCGATGAAGGAGGTCGATCACCCGCTGCTCGCGGCATTGCGGGACAACGCGCTCGCCGAGGGTGACGATTCGCTGGAGTAACCGCCGTTTGTGACGCTACCGCGCCGGTTCAGGCACGACCAGCGCAACGCGCGTCAACTCATGGGATATGTTGTGCCTGGGGGCGCTCACAAGCTCAACGCTCGCCGTCGATCTCCAGCTGGGCCGCGATCACGACCGTCGCATTGCCGGGTAACGCCGCCATGCCAGGCGAGATGCGCGCGTGCATGCCAACCTCCGGTCCGAACAGGTCAATGATGAACTCCGAAAAGCCATTGGTCACCGCCGAGGTCTCCTTGAATCCGGGCTCCGCATTGACCATAGCCTGCACATTGAGCCACGCCGTGATGCGGTCGAGGTCCCCGATCTCCCGCTTCAGCGTGCCCAGCAGCGCGAGCGCAGCCCCCTTCGCACCGGCCCGCGCCTCCTCGATCGAGACCTCGGAGGGCACCTTGCCCCAGGGGCCGGCCGATGTCCCATCCGGATTCCGGGCTGATTGCCCCGAGAGATAGACGGTGTTGCCGCGTATGCGAATCCAGAAGGGTGGGCGCGAGCCGGAGGGAAACGCGGGCGCTATCTCCGGCAGCACCAGTCCCATCTCCGACAGCTTTCGCTCGATATCGACCATTCCATAAGAACCTTTCCAGCACGACCACATGCATCCACGGCCGTAAAAGCGATCGGACAGATTGCCGACCCGCCGCGTCCATGCTATTACGAGTAAACCAGTGTCACCACGGATCTGGATCGCCTGTTCGCGCACTCCTTCCATCGTGAGGCAGCGGGGGCAACCGGAAAGGACACACCATGTACAGTCGTGTTGTCGTACCGCTCGATGGATCAGAGACCGCCAGCATGGCGCTCGACCATGCCCGGAATCTTGCGAGGCAAAACCAGATTCCCATCCTGATCGTCCGCGCCATTGATCCGTCACTCGCGGATCAGGTGGGCCTCATAGGGGTGCGGCCCGTCTTCAACAAGATCGATGTCTTGCTGGACCAGGAGCAAAGCGCAACGTCGACCTTCGTGGACCAGCATGTCCAGAAGCTCACGAACGACGGGTTCAAGGCGTCCGGGAGCGTGGTCTGGGGAACGCCAGCGGCGGCCATCGCCTCCGTGCTCGAGGACGGTGACGTGATCGTCATGACAACGCGCGGGCGCACGGGAGCCAAGCGCTGGTTCCTGGGAAGCGTGGCCGAGGATCTGCTCAAACGGACCGAGGTTCCCGTCCTGCTCGTCCGCAACGATTGATATGCCATCGTGGCGGGCGGGCCGCAGTGGGCCCGCCCGCTGTGATCAGGAGCCGAGCGGGAAGAGGACGAGATCGCCCACGTTGACCATGCCCTTGAGGCTGTACGAGAACCCGCCGCAATCGCAGACCTTCTGATCGGTGTGCATGAAGGGCAGCGCCGCGTTCCCGAAGACGAGGTTGAAGGTGTCCTTGCCTGACCCGGCTGGGCCTACATCCTCCACCTGCAGCAGGAAGGGGTAAGGGCCGCCGCCGTTCACATTCGCCCAGCCGATGATCTGCCGGGCATTCGGACGGTCGGTGGAGTAAGCCGTGATCTGATTGAAGAACTGGCTTGCCATGTCGATCGGGTTGTTGGGGTCGCTCTCGTCCTTGAGCGTGAACGAGCCGTGAAACGCCGGCTCGCCGCCATCGGGGTTCGGCAGGGCGAAGGCGGTCAGGGCGAACTGGGCTGCCCCGCCGCCGTTCGGCACGGACCCACCGCCACCGATGCCGTCGGTCGTCACGTTCGCCACGGGCGTCCCTGACGCATCCTGGGCGTTCACGGCCACGGCGGGAAGCGACAGCAGTGCGCCCGCCGCGACTCCCATCGCCCCGATCCCGACCAGCCGCCGCCGGGACAGCATCTCGATCTGCTCACCCATTGCCTGTCGTCTCCCTCGAATTCGTTTCATCGCACACCAGGCGCCAACCGCCGCACGGCCTCCGCCGTGGTCGGATCTGCCGGAAAGAAGCTCTCGATCGCCAGTTCGGATAGCGTGACATCCGTCGCGGTACCGAAGACCGTGGTCGTGCTGAAGAAGCTGAGCACCGTGCCGGAACCATCCGCAGCCCGCAACTGGAACGGAATCGCGACTCCGCCCATCGCGGAGGTCGATGCCTCCGGCGTCCGCCCCTGACCGGAGCGATACCGGCCGATCTCGACCAGCAAGTCCGCCAGCACGGGATCGCCGCTGACCCCGACCTCATGGCGCAATCGCTCCGAGAGATACGCCCCAAACTCATTGATATTCACGATACGTGACGCGAGCCCCTCCGGATGCATGCTCAGGCGAAGGACGTTGACCGGCGGCTCCAGCAACGAGGGCGCCACGCCCACCAGCAGCGCCTCCACCGTGCGATTCATCGTCACCAGGTTCCAGTGGCGATCGATCGCGAGCGCGGGGTTTGGCTCATGGCAGCGCAGGATGAGCGCGACCGCCTCCCGCGCGGCGGTGAGCGACGGATCATCCAGCGACCGCTGCGCATAGACCGGGGCATATCCTCCCGCCAACAGGAGCGCGTTCCGCTCCCGTAACGGCACATCGAGCTGATCGGCCAGGTGCAGCAGAAGCTCGCGACTCGGATTCGCCCGCCCCGTCTCGACAAAGCTGAGATGACGCGCCGAGATCTCCGCTTCGCTCGCGAGATCGAGTTGACTCAGGTGCCGGCGCTGTCGCCACTCGCGCAGCACATCGCCGACGGTTCGCTGCATCGTATTCATGTCGTCATGATAGCCGGTTGCGGTGAGGTTGCACTTACCTGGAAGGTAATTGTTTCCGGTCGATTGCCCGCCCAGACTGGGTTCCAGGCACCAGAAGCCGCCAGAGAGGCTGGCGCAACCTGTGTCATGACCGCCAACAGGAGGCACCAATGACCGACACCACTACCACCACAACGACGACCAACAGCGCGACCGAAATGCTGGCAGATCGCTACATCGCGATCTGGAACGAGACGAATGCTGCGACCCGCCGCGAATTGATCACCAGGACCTGGGCGGAGGACGGGCACTATCTCGACCCGCTGCTGGCAGGCGATGGGCATGACGGAATAGACACCATGACCGCAGGCTTTCAGAGTGCCTACCCCGGCCACACGTTCCGCCGGGTCGGAGCGATCGACCAGCATCACGACCGGATCCGCTTCGGCTGGGAGCTGGTGACGCCAGACGGGCAGACATTCGTCATCGGCACGGACTACGGCGAGATCACGCGGGATGGCCTGCTCCGCTCGATTACCGGCTTCTTCGAGCAGCCGTAACATCGGCTCTCCCCGCCCCATCGCCGGACAGATTCGACAATCCAGCGATGGGGCGGCTCGCAATCCCGCCCAGGAGCATTCCAATGCGAGACCTTCTCGAACGAGTTTCTGTCCGTTCAGCGATTCTTGCCGACGCTACGGTGAGCGGTGCCGCCGGCCTCCTGATGCTGGTCGCAGCCAGCCCGCTGGGCGACCTGCTCGATCTTCCCGTGATGTTGCTCCGGATCGCGGGGCTCATCATCGTGCCGTATGTCGGGTTCCTCGTCTACGTGGCGACGCGCTCCCCGATCGCGACAGCATCGGTCTGGGCGGTGATCGGCGCCAATCTGCTGTGGACAGCGGGGAGCATCATCGTGCTGTTGAGCGGTGAAGTCGGCCCGAATGCCCTCGGCGTGGCATTCGTCCTCGTCCAGGCGGGGGTCGTCTCGCTCTTCGCAGAGCTGCAGTTCCTTGCCCTTCAAGGCCGAAGAAGCCGAGGCATGAGCGCCGCCTGACGTCGTAGCCGCAGCTACGGATGGTCAGTGAACGATGCTGACGCGCACGCTGGCCCCTGCTGGAGTGGCGGCACGGCTGTGCGCTCGTGCCTCCACCCAGTGCCAATCGTCCTCGCCGGTACGGGCTGGATATCAGAAGCCGTCGACGAACAATCCCTCGTCATCGAAGGCGATGGGTGCGGCTGCCTGGTCGATCTCGACCGTGTCGAAGGCCAGCAGCTCCGGAATCAGCGTCTCCGAGGCGTAGAAAGTCTCCATGTGCTTCGTGCTCTCGATGCGCAGGATCTTCGCCTTGCCCTCCTCGACCTTCAGGGCCGACGCCACGGCCAATTGCAGAGCCTGACGGTCGGTATCGACGGTGATCGGAATGCGCGCGCCCTGGGGCGATTTCGCGGTGATCATGTTCATCGCGGTCGGAATCTGGTCCATGCGGTCGACCGCACGGCGCAGCGCGAAATCGAACATGCCGATACCGGTCGCGTTGCCGTTCGTATCATCCGTCAGGTCGCGCACGATGTAGCGCTGGATGCGCGGCTTCGCGGAGCTGAAGTCGATGACGCCCGCGACGTCGCGGTTGATGACGTTGGGATCGGCGCCATCGCCGCTGATATCCTTGCCGATCTTGTCCACGATCAGCACATCGGCCGCCTCGATCGGCGGCAACTGTGCGAGCTTGGCGAAGGCGATCTTCAGAAGCTCCCCCTCGCGCTCGAAGAGCCCCTGCTTCGGCACGACCTCGATGATCGCGAGCTTGCAATGCCCGTTCTCGACCAGCGCGATCCCGAACGGGATGTTGACCTTGCTCAGCGTGAAGGTCGCCACGCGCGGGATGAGATCGCCAAAGGTGCCGATTCCCTGGCTGTGGAACCAGCTCGCGCCATGCTGCTTGCCGAGCCCGATCGCCAGCATCTTCATCAGCCCGGATTCCACCGGACCGCGAAAATCGGTGTGCGGCTTGACCCTCCCGATCGGGATCACGACATCGGCCTGCTCGTAGGCGGTCTTGTCGAACCAGACCGGCACGCCGCCCTCGATCACCCCGAGCTCGACGGTCTCCATGCTGGCGCGAATCGGGCAGCCGATGAAGTCCTCGGTCACGCCATAGTGGGCGATCAGCTCGCGCTGTCCCTCGGCGGTCGCCCCGCCGTGACTCCCCATCGCCGGGATCACGAACGGCTCGCCACCGAGCAGCTTCACCTGCGCGACCGCCGCCCGGATGACCTGCGCGATGCGGTCGATGCCACGGCTACCGGCGGTGAGCGCGACGCGCGTTCCCGGCGTGATGGCATCGCGCACCTCGGCGCGCTGGAACTCGCGTGCCATGGCATCGTCGATCGAGCCGACATCCTCGCTATCGAGCTGCTGGCGCATCCTCGCCCACCCCGGAAGCGGCGTATGGGAGAAGACATCGAGGGGATTTCTGGTCTGCGGTGCTGTCGGGGCGGCGGTTGCCATGCCGGATCTCCTTGCGGTCACGATTCTGCAATGCGGGCGGGCGAACGGGTCTAGTCGATGCGTCTATTGTAGGGGCAGCGCGACGATTGCGGTCCTGAATCGTTCACACGTCTGTGGCAGACCGCTGGAACTCACCCAGTTCGGCTTCGATCTGTTCGATGGTCGGGAGGTTCTCCTGCGGATATCGACGTTTCCCCCGTCATTTCGAGCTTGTCGAGAAATCCCTTTGCGACGCGCCAGGCACCAAAATTCTGGTGCTGACCCGACGAGCGAACATGGTTCCTCGCACCGCTCAAGAAGAGAGATTTCTCGACTTCGCTCGAAATGACGACGGGCAGTGACAGCAGGGGCACGCGCCACTCAAACGTAACGACGGGGAGGAATGGGGAGCTCCAAGTCTGACGTTCTCGAGCCTAGAGGCCCGAAGCACCGCTAGGCGGCGAGATTGAGGCGGCAGCCGCTGAACCCGCTGTCGAAGCCGTTCTGCCAGGAGGTCTGCCGCTGCTCGCCGGTGCCATGGGCGGACGGATCGTCCCAGGTGGTATCGGGAGCATCGCCGGCCGCACCCGTGATCCGCAGCGCCTGATCGAGCTCCGGCTGACCGATCGCATCCCGGGCCAGCTGATCCTGCAGGAACATGCCGGCCAGGCAATCCGCCTGCAGCTCCAGCTCGATCGTGTAGAAGCCGCCGTCCAGCTCCGGATCCGACGAGTAGTCCAGGTTCAGCAAATCCTGGATGTGGTGTCCCCACTCGTGGGCGATGATGTTGTTCCAGCCGTATTCGCCGGCGACAGAAGTCACTTGAGCCTCGAACTCCGGGCTGAAATAGACCGCCTCGTCGATGGTGCAATAGTAGATACCATACTCATCGATGTCGCTCTTCGTGCCGCAACCCGAGGAGACCTGCGCGTTGCGCATGACACTGACGACATCGCGCGGCGGCTCGTAATCGAGCCCGGCCGCGGCGAAATTCTGCGCCCAGAACGTGTCGATCGCCGCATAGACCGGGTTGTCGAATGGCGACGTGTAGGCGAACGGATCGCCTGATGCATCGACCGCCAGTGCCGCCATCCAGGGCGACATCAGCGGCAGCAAACGCCACTGGCCCTCGACGTCGAGAAAATGCAGGACCTGCTCCCGGGTCACGCTCTGGCCGTCGACCGTGCCGGATTGCGTCAGATACACGATCGCGACGTCATCGAAGGTCTCGCCCGTGACGGGCCAGGTCCAGGATTCGAAGGTGATCTCCTCGATTGCGGCCGGGGCGTCGGGCACCAGCCGCGGCGTGAGCGACGTCCACGCAAGCCAGACCTCCCGCGCGATCAGGTTGCGGGCATCCGGAGCCATCCGGTCGTAGATGGCGCTCATGTTGCCATCCTGCTCGAAGCGGTCGAAATCCGCGACCGCGGTCCGCACCTGCGCGTCCGCATCCGTCTGCGCAGCGAGGATCGTGCCGCCAGGGGCGGGTTGCGCCCCGAACACGAGCAGCATCACGAGAAAAGAGAGGAGTGTTCGCTTCATGAGTCAATCAATCCGGGCTCATCGAGGAGAAGGGAAGGCGATCCGGCATGTCACAACGGGTTCGGCGGCCATCACGTCACTATCAGAAGAACGCCCGCGCGACGCCAGCGGTTCCCGCCACATGTCCACGCACGATTACAGGCCAAGGCGGTTGACAGGGTCGGAACCTCGCCCCTATATTGATACCTAGTATCAATATAGAACGGTTTCGCCCGTTGCCTCCAGTATGCACGATCGTGCCCGCTCCCCTGCCTCGCGGGCGGGTACCACCGGCTGCCGGGACCAGTGCGACACCGATCACGTTTGGTCCTGGCGTTCCATCGCAGACCGCAGCCGCCGGAGGAAACGACACGCATCGGCTTGCCGCAGGACTCCATGATTCGAGGAAAGCCTTTCATGACACGTTTGACCACCGAAGCCCGGACGCGACCCCACATCTTCCGCCTCCTGACGCTGGCCGCCGTGATGCTGCTGGCCATCGCGCCGCTCGCTGGCACCACGCCAGCGGCCCACGCCCAGCGCGGACACAAGCTCAAGGTCGTGGCCAGCTTCAGCATCCTCGGCGACTGGCTCACGAACGTTGCCGGCGACTACATTGATCTCAATGTGCTGGTTCCGGCCGGTGGCGACACCCACACCTTCGATCCCAGCCCGGACCAGGTCGCGGCCATCGCCGATGCCGACCTCGTCTTCGAGATCGGGGCGGGCTTCGAGCCCTGGCTTGACGATATCTATGACGCCTCGGGCGCCACGGCGAAACGCGTTGTCGTCTCCGACGGCGTCACCCTCCGCACCCTGGATGACCCGGACGCGGACGAACACGGGGAGGGGGACACGCATGCGCACGATCACGGGGCATCGGGAAGCACGGATCCGCATATCTGGGGGAATGTCCAGAACGCGATCATCGCGGTGGACAACATCTCGCGGGCGCTGACACTCGCCGATCCCGACATGAAGGCGATCTACCAGTCCAACGCACAGGCTTACATCGAGCAGCTCAGGGCACTCGATGCAGCAATCAAGGCTGACGTCACCAAGCTCCCGGCCGATGAACGACGCCTCGTGACCTCGCACGACGCCCTCGGCTACTACTGCGATGCCTACGGCTTCACGATCGTGGGTACGGCCCTCGGCATCACCACCGATGAGGCCGAGCCCTCCGCCAAGCAGGTCGTCAACCTCATTCAGCAGATCAAGGATGCGCACGTCAAGGCGATCTTCGCGGAGAACATCGAGAATCCGGCGCTCATGGAATCGATCGCGAAGGAAGCCGGAGTGACCATCGGCCCGCCCCTCTACACGGACGCCCTCGGCGAACCCGGCACCGAAGGCGACACCTACATCAAGATGATGACGTTCAACACGAACGCGATCGTGAGCGCGCTCCTCGGTCAATAAGCGAAGCCTGACCGCCGGGGATGACCGCCGCCACCCTCGTGGGAAACCCGCGGGTGGCGGCGTCGTACGAGCATGGATCCGGGGAGCGACTACCCTCAGGTTCAACCAACTCGTCGGCGCCGTCCTTCGACGTATGTGCGGCGGGCCCTGAGTGCCACGCGATGCACGCATCAAGATCGACAATGAAGCCATTCCGGGCAATGACCACCTTGGCGACAATCGTCTCCTCGGCGGCGCCCCCGTAGACACGCACCGTGCCGGGCTGGCCGCGCTCACCACTGTATCCCAGGGAATGAACGCGGCTTCCTTCCTTGTCAACAGTGTATCGACTGGCGAGCCAACCTCCTGGCAAATGGCGAATTTCGCAAGAAGGCATCCAAGAGCAGAGGACAAACGACAGAGGGAATTGTTTCCACTGAAGCCGACGGCCCTCTCCGGACCAATCCCCGATTTCCCGCTCGTGTTGGCATTGCGTCGATCTGATTCCCAAAAAAGCCGAATGGTTCCGGGGCAAATGCCCTCGCCAGCGGCACCCGCACAGGGCAGGCACGCCCCGCCTCGTCCGCCGTTTCCCCGGCGGCACCGATGGCGTACGATTAGGAATCGCCGATGCGGCGCGAGCGCTTGCCCAAGTGAGGGGCGAACGCTGTCCGCATCCCATCTCGCGCCGGAGATCCTCCTCACCATGACCGCCACGACTGCCACCACTTCGCCCCAGGCACCGGAATCGATCGAGATGATTCCGGTGCAGCGTCCCGTCTCCGGGACAGCCCGGGTACCCGGCTCCAAAAGCATCACCAATCGCGCGCTCCTGATCGCCGGACTCGCGCGCGGACATTCCACGTTGACCGGCGCCCTCTTCAGCGACGACACCCGTTACATGGCGGCCGGGCTGAATGATCTGGGCATCGCGGTCACGGCAGACGAAGCGGACAATCGCTTCGAGGTCGAGGGGGGGGACGGGACGTTCCCGGCGACCAGCGCGGAGTTGTTCATCGGCAACTCCGGCACCACGGCGCGCTTCCTGACGGCAGCGCTCGCGCTGGGCAACGGCACCTTCCGCCTCGATGGTGTGCCCCGCATGCGACAGCGCCCGATCGGTCCGCTCCTCGCCGCACTGCGGCAACTCGGCGTCGACGCGCGCAGCGAGGCCGACACCGGTTGCCCACCCGTCATCGTTCATGCCTCCGGACTCACCGGGGGCAGCGCCACGATGGCCGGTGATCTCAGCAGCCAATTCTTCACCGGGCTCCTGCTGGTGGCCCCGTACGCCACCGAGGGAGTCACCATCGAGGTTGAGAACGACCTGGTCTCCAAGCCCTACATCACCATCACCGCCGACGTGATGCGCGCCTTCGGCGTGCAGACGGATATCGACGACACGACCTGGAGTCGTTTCCACGTCGCTCCGGGACAGCGGTACGAGGGGCGCGCCTACCACATCGAGCCCGATGCCTCGAATGCCTCCTACTTCTTCGCGGCAGCCGCGGTCACGGGCGGCGAGGTGCGCGTGGAAGGGCTCGGCTCCGCGTCCACGCAAGGCGATCTCCAGTTCGTGCGCGTGCTGGAGCAGATGGGCGCGCAGGTCACGCTCGGAAGCGATGTCACCGTCGTCCGTGGCCCGGCGAACGGGCAGTTGCGCGGCGGCGATTTCGACTTCGGGATGATCTCGGATACGGCCCAGTCGCTGGCGGCGATCGCCCCCTTCGCGGCCGATCCGGTCACGATTCGCGGTGTCGCCCACAACCGGGTCAAGGAAACGGACCGCATTGCCGATGTCGCGACCGAATTGCGCAAGCTGGGGCAGGAGGTCGACGAGTTCGAGGACGGGATGACGATTCGCCCGCGCCCGGTCACGCCCGCCGATATCGCGACCTACGACGACCACCGGATGGCGATGAGCTTCGCGATCACGGGGTTGCGCGCATCCGGCGTGCGAATTCTCGATCCCGGCTGCACGGCCAAGACCTTCCCCGACTACTTCGACCGCCTCGCCGAGCTGACAGCCCGATAGCACGGATCGCATTCGGGCTTCGGCGACAACGAGCCGCGTGATACATCACGCCCCGGAACGTGCCAGCATATACGGCCTATTGTCAGCCCTTGGGAACTGGATAGTATTTTCTGTCGTGTGCCCTGCCACATCGATTCTCGCCGCCGAGTGAAGGTATGTTCTGATAGACACCTTGGCCTCTCGCCGATCCCCCGAAATTGGCTGGAATATCGTTGATGCGCTTAACGCCGAGATCGTCGTGGTGGACGCCCGGGGCGAGATCATCGCAAGCAACGCGGCGTGGCAGCGCGCCTCCAACGCCCAAACCCTCCAGCAAACCACAGTCGAGGACAGCGGAGCCGCGCATGCCGCTGCGATGCGCCGACTGGGGCTCGATAACCGGGCGCTTGCCAATATCGCCGCCGTCGCCTCCGGCAAGGCGGACTCCGTCACCATGGAATACTGCCGGCAGACGGAGGGCGGCGAGCGCTGGTTCTTGCTCAAGGCCACCCAACTGCCCGGTATGGGAGGCGCCGTCGTCTCCCACCTGGACATCACCTCACGCAAGGCGACCGAGACTGCCCTGGCACTCAACGAAGCACGCTTCCGGTCGCTGGTCATGCACGGGATGGAGGCGATCTCGATTGCGGACGCAACCGGCGTCATCCTCTACGAGGCGCCGGCGATCGAGCGGGTCCTGGGATACCGGCCCGAAGAGCTGGTCGGACGTCTCATGCCCGGGATTCATCCCGATGATGTCGAGGTGGGAAGGAAGGCGATGGCGCAGGCGTTCACGGCGCCCGGCACCAGCTGTGACTTCACCATCCGCATCAGGCACAAGAACGGCGAATACCGCCACCTGGCGATGACCGTTACCAACATGCTCGACAATCCGGCCGTCCAAGGCATGATCTACAACTTCCGCGACGTCACGGAGCAAGTGCTGGCCGACGCCGAACTCCGGTTCCAGGCGCAATTTCTCGATCAGGCGCTGGTCTCCGTCATCGCGATGACGGTCGAGGGCAGGATCACACACTGGAACCGCCATGCATGCGAGCTCTTCGGCTGGACGGCCGAGGAGGCGATCGGGCGCATGGCGGCCGAGCTTGTGGTTCCCCCGGCCGACACGCTGGACATCCTGGCCGAGTTCTTCCAATTGCGAGACTGGCAGGGGGAACTCGTCCTCCAGCACAAGGACGGCTCCGCCATCGATGTTCACGCGAATCTGAGCCCGCTCACGGATGAAGCAGGACGGGTGATCGGCATGGTCTGCGTGGTGATCGACCTCAGCGAGCGCAAGCGCCTTGAGCAACAGCTCCGTCATCATGCGGTGCACGATCCGCTGACCGGCTTGCCCAATCGCACGCTCTTCGCCGACCGCCTGGGCATGGCGATCGAACGGGCGCGCCACCACGATTCGCAGGTGGCCGTTCTCTTCATCGACCTCGATCGCTTCAAGCTCGTGAACGACAGCTTCGGACACGCCGTCGGCGATCTTGTCCTGCAGGGTGTCGCCCATCGTCTCTCACAGGTGTTGCCAGCGTCCGCCACGTTGGCGCGTCTGGGCGGGGACGAATTCGTGGTCGTGTTGGAGGATGTCCGCGCGGAGACCGAGGCACTGGCCATCGCCGAACGGATGCGCGCCACATTCGCATCGCCGCTGACGGTCGGAGAGTTCGACGTGCAGGTCGGGGCGAGCATCGGCATCACGCTCGGCTTCACCGCGCAGGCCACGCCGGACGCGCTCATGCGGGAGGCGGATGCTGCGCTCTACCAGGTCAAGGCTTCCGGGCGCGGCGGCGTTTTCGTCTTCGACCGGAGCACCGGCTCGTTCGCCACGCGGGAGCTGCGGGTCAAGCAAGACCTGCGGCGTGCCCGGTCAAGAAAGGAACTCCGGCTCCAGTACCAGCCGATCGTGAAGCTGGCGACCGGGCGCGTGACGCAGGTGGAGGCGCTGATCCGCTGGCATCATCCCGAGTACGGGCTGATCCTGCCAGACGAGTTCATCCCGCTTGCGGAGGAGACCGGCATGCTCGTCTCTATCGGCAACTGGGTCATCCGCCAGGCGTGTTCGCAGCTCGCGGAATGGGACGAGGAACCAGGGGGCGCACGCGAGATCGCCATGGCGGTCAATCTCTCGGCTCGCCAATTCAGCGATCCCAACCTGGTGCGGGAGACGTTGGCCGCCCTCCGGGACTTCGATCTCGCCCCCGGGCGCCTGATCCTTGAGATCACCGAAGATGTATTGATCTACGATTTCGCGAGCACCGTCCAGACCTTGCGGCTCTTGCGCGATGCCGGGGTGCGCGTGACCATCGATGATTTCGGCACCGGCTATTCCGCCCTGAGCTACCTGCGCACGCTGCCACTGCACGGGATCAAGCTCGACCGCTCATTCACCACCGGCCTGGGGACGGAAGCCGGAAGCCTGGCGATCATGGATGCGATCATCCAGATGGTCCACGCGCTCGGCCTCGAAGTGACCGCGGAGGGCGTCGAGACTGCGGATCAACTCGAGATCCTCCGCGGTATGGGCTGCGATTATGGGCAGGGATTCTACTTCTCCCCGGCAGTCGACCCGAACCAGTTCTGGGCGCAGGCCAAGCAGCCCACTCCCCAAGCGTGACCGGCGGCACGCGGGATCACCGGAACAGGGCTTACACGCCGCCCGCGACCGACGAGATCGACCGGATGTGCGTCACCAGCCGGGGCGGGGCCGCATCGACGTCGATCAGATGGAGCGCGATGGCCGGTGGCACGTCCTCGTCCAGCAGTGAATCCCCGCCCTCCCACGGCGCGCGCAGGCCGGAATGAATCCCCGGCGCGACGATCACAGGAACGCCGGCAAACGTCGTGACGGTCGCCCCATGCGTATGCCCGACCAGGACCGCAACGACGTTGTCGTGCGCCTGAAGAGCGGCGGCGAGGTCCTCCGGGTTCTGCAGGCCGAACGCATCGACGGCCGGGATGCCGAGTGAAACGGGCGGCTGATGCAGGCAGACCACGATGGGCGTTGCCGGCGGAATCGTGCCCAGCGCCTGCCGCAGCCAGTCGAGGGTATCCACCGTCAATTCCCCGATAAACTCGCCGGGCACGCTGGAATCGAGCATGACGAACGTCACCGCACCCACGGCCTGAACATAGTTGACTGGATCGTTGCCATCCGTTTCAGCCCCATCGTGGGGCACGATCTCGCGAAGGAGTGGGCGCTTGTCACTGTTTCCGGGGCAGGAGAGCAGCGGGGCAATGTCGGCCAACAGATCGCGCGCGACGGCATATCCGCCGTCGGCATCGCCCTGGATGATGTCGCCCGTGAGCGCGATCACATCGGGTGTCGGGTCCATGGCGCGAAGATAGGCTGCAACCTGCCGCAATCGCGCGAGAGACGATTCACCCCCATCGAGATGAGGATCACTGATATGGGCAACCGTGTACATCACCCCTCCTGGCCTGAATAGTCATCTGTGCCGCGCGCATGCAACAGAACGGAGCGCGTGCGGCAACCCACTCGCGCTCCGTCCGTTCGTCTCATCCAATCTTCAGGGCAACCGGCTATAGCGGAATTCGACATGGTGGCGACAACCCGTAGCGGATCAGCTGGCCTGACCCATCCGGCGAAGCCGGATATCGGCTCCCACTATCGGCCCGGTGGCCCGGCCGATGGCCCGACGCCGCTGCTGACATGAGGTCGGCTGCTACGATTTCGGCTCTAGAGGCGCTGGTATTCCTCGAGATCCAGCACGAAGACCGTCGCGGCCGCGGGCTGGGTGGCGCCGGAATCGGCGGGGGCCGCCCCCGACCGCGCGTGCTGCCGGATCAGATCCAGCACGCGATCGACCTGATCCTCGTCGGCACCGATCATCAGCGTCGTGTTGCCACGCCGCAGGAAGCCGCCGGTACTCGCCAGCCGCGTCGCCCGGAACTCCTCTTCCAGCAACGCATCGACAACGGCATCTGCGTCTTCATTCTGAACGACCGCAATGATCAGCTTCTTCATGGATCTCTTTCTCCAGTAGCGGGTCGCACGCCGCTGCGGGCCGTGCCGATGGTGATATGGTTTTCCGGACTGTTGCGGTCATCCTACCGCATTACGAACAATTCCGCCGCGCCAAGGTTGGCCGCAGCTTCCAGGCGTCTCAACGTCTCTTCCAGCGAAGATGATCGAGATAACTTTGCAACATCACTGCTGCCGCGACCGCGTCGACCTGCTGCTTGCGCTTGTCTCGGCGCGTCCCCTGCGCGATCAGGTACTGCTCGGCGATCGAGGTCGTCATCCGTTCATCCCAATAGACGAGCGGGAGGTCGAACTCGCCGGCGATGCTCTCGGTATAGGCGCGCACGTCGGCCGCTTGCGGTCCCTCGCGCCCGGACATCCCGACCGGCAGCCCGACTACCAACTGGCTGATCCCGTACTGCGCGATCAGCTTCTGCACGTCCTGCACAACCGGCCCGGACCGCAGGACCATCGTCAGCGGGCTGGCGATCATCCCCAGCTCATCACTGAGGGCCACACCGATCCGCCGCTCGCCCATGTCCAGCCCCAGCATGCGTCCGGCCGGGGCACCCTTGTTGCCGCTCACGAGCCACCGCTCGCGACCGGCGTCTCATCGGCGGCCGGCGTTCCCGCTCCGTCAGGATTCGGGAGTGGCTGCACGCTGTGATCGATCTCGACCTTGATCCGGCTCTCCGTTTGCGGCATCCCCTGCGGCCACCAGCCCGGCGAGCGGCTGATGTCGCTGGTGGCAAAGGCATCGACCGCCTGCACGCGCTGCTCGGCGTCAGACCAGTCCGTCCCCGCCAGGTCCGTGGCGAGTTGATCCTGCGCCCCCTGATCGAAGACCGCCTGCGCTACACCAGTAGCCGTGACCTGGAACTGCACGCTGTCGATCGCCTCCGCCAGCACTTTCGGCTCCCCGAAGGTGATCGTCGATGGCTGCAAGGCAAAGCCCTGCGGTACCAGCGGCGCAAGCATTTGCTCCGCCGTCTCCTGCGATGACTTCTCGACATCAGCCTGGGTGAAGAGGAGTCCGGTCACAGCGACGGTGCCGTGCAGCGTCACGTTCTCGGCCTCGTCCCCCGGCTTCTGATCGACCGTGTAGGTCGGCTTGTCGGGCTTGACCGACTGGGCGACGATCGCCTGGCCACCGGTCAGCGTCTCCTGCCAACCCTTGGCAGCCGCCTGCGGGAGGTTGGCGGGCACTTGCTCTTCCAGCTTGTCGATATCGTCCTGCGAGACGACCTTGACCTCGATATCGGTTCCGCCCTCGACCGCTGCATTGCGGTTACTGAAGTAAATGCCGAGATCATTGATCTTGCCGGTCAGGTAGCCCGCATCCTGATTGCCCGCCGAGCCCGGCTGCTCCGCCCGGATCTCGACCGTCGTCTCGCCGGGCTCGGCTCCGTCGTTCTTGGCGGCGGGAACCTCGACGTCACCGGTCGTGACATAGGTCACACCGCCGTGGCTGGTGAGCTTCGTGCCCGCTGGAACGTTCACCTTGTCCTTGCCCGGATTGCGGAGCGTCAACGACCCGGATGCCGTCTTGTCCGGGGTCGCCTTCGTGCCGGTTGCGGGCATCGACATCGTGAACGGCACGGTCGCCGACCCCTGTTCCGCCGGCAGCGAGAAGCTGGCATCGGACGGCGTAACGGCTCCCGGCGCAGCGACGCTGTAGATAAAGCCGGTGGAGACCGGCGCCTGCTTGAGGGTCGCGGAGACCGTCACCTGGGGCATGTAGAACCAGCCCGCGATGCCGCCGATCAGGAGCAGCACGATCACGACGGCGACGATCCTGCCGATCGTGCGCGCGGTCAGATAGCGGTCCCGATCGTCGAGATAGGAGAGCGCCCCCGGTTCCGTGTCGAGCTCGCCGTCGGCGTCCGCCTCTGCGTTCTGGGACCGCGTGCGAAGCGACCGGCGCGACGGCTCGCCGTTCTGGACAGACTCGCCGAGTCGACGCCGGCGCGTGCCCGTCCCGCCCGAAGTCAGCGGCATGCTTGCGGCGTCGATCGTCTTTCCGCGCGCTTTTGTATCACCGTCACGCTGGCGCCAGGTACCGAACGCCCGGGAGGAGCCGAGCGCCGTCGGCTCTGGGCGCCAGCCGTCTGTCTCGGCATCCGGCGTCTTGGGACTCATCAGCCCGAACATCGACGCGAGCTGAACGCGCAACCGGTCGTCGGTCTCCAGCGAGAGGGTGACATTCGACTGGTCCGCGATCTCCTTCAGCGTCCGGAACTCGGTCGCCGTCAGCAGCACGGGGCTGTGGTCGGGGATCGCCAGCACCACGGACTGCCCGCGGGCTTCGCGGATGCTGGCGATCACCTCCGGGAGCGTCTCGTGCGGATCGAGCGCGATCCTGATCGGCGCGGACGGGTTGGACATATCAGTCATGGAAATACACAGTCCCGATGCGGGTGGCGGTCGTGCCTCATGCGGACATCGCGATCAGCCCGGTCAGTGTATCGCGCGCGGCAAGCAGCGCCGCATCGAGCCCCTGCGGGTTCTTGCCACCGGCCTCGGCCAGCTCCGGGCGGCCACCGCCGCGCCCGTCGACGTGAGGAGCGATCGCACCGATCAATGCTCCCGCCTTCACACCACGGGCAACGACATCCGGGGTCACCATCGCCAGCAGGCTCGGCGATCCATTGACCACCGTGCCCAGGACGATAACGCCCGATTGCAGGGAATCGCGCAGCCGATCACCGAGTTGCCGCAACGATTGCTTGTTCTCGACGTCCACGCGCGCCGCGAGCAACGGGATGCCCTCGATATCGACGACCTGCCGCAGTAGATCGGATGACGCCGCCCCCGCGAGCTGCCCGCGCAGGCGCTCGATCTCGCGCTCCTGCGACCGCACGCGTTCGTTGAGTGCCTTTACCTGCCCGGGAACCTCGGTCCACGTCACCTTGAGATCGCGGCCAAGATCCTCGACGAGCCGCTGCTGACCGAGCATGCGCTCGATCGCCGCGTTGCCGGTCAGCGCCTCGATCCGGCGAACACCGGAGGCGACACTGCCCTCGCTCGTGATGACGAAGGGGCCGATCTCGCCGGTCTGGCCGACGTGCGTGCCACCGCAGAGCTCCTTCGAGAAATCGTCGATCTGGACGACCCGCACGGTATCGCCGTATTTCTCGCCGAAGAGCGCCATCGCACCCTCCGCGATCGCGTCCTTCTGCGCCATCACCCTGGTCGCGACGGGGCGATCGGCCACGATCTCGTGGTTGACGATCTCGGCCACGCGCCGGACCTGATCGGTATCGACCGCATCGAGGGACGTGAAGTCGAAGCGCAGCCGGTCCGGCGCCACCAGCGAGCCCGCCTGATGGGTGTCGTTGCCCAGCACCATGCGCAGCGCCTTGTGCAGCAAGTGGGTCGCGGTGTGATTGCGACGGATTTCCTGCCGCCGGCCGGCATCCACCTGCGCGGTCGCCGCCTCGCCAACGCGGACGAAGCCCTCCGCGACCGTTCCCTGATGGACGAAGAGATCGGGCGCCGGCTTGCGGGTCTCGTCGATGTGGATCAGCCCGGTCTCGGTGCGAATCTCGCCAGTGTCCCCCACCTGGCCGCCGGACTCGCCGTAGAACGGCGTGCGATCGAGCACGATCTCGATCTCCTCACCGGCCTCGGCCTGCTCCTGTGGACCATCGGGACCGAGCAGCGCAACGACCCTCGCCTCCGCCCGTAGTTCCTCATACCCGAGGAAGGTGGTGCGCGGCTGGATCGAGGCGTAGAGGTTGGCGCGGTCGCGGGAGGCATCCTTGAAGCGGTCGAGACTGCGACTCGTCTCCCGCTGGTGGGCCATCGCGACCTCGAAGCCGTCGGTATCGACGGTCATCTCCTCTTCCTGCGCCAGCTCGACCGTCAGATCGTAGGGGAAGCCGTAGGTGTCGTAGAGCCGGAAGACCTCCTCGCCGGGGATCACCGTCTCGCCGCGCTCCTTCAGCTCCTGGGTGAGCGTCTGCAGGCGGTTCATGCCCGAGGTGAGCGTCTTGCCGAAGCTGGACTCCTCATAGTCGAGCACCTTCAGGATCTGCCCCTGGCGCTCGACGAGCTCCGGATACTCGCCACCGAACTCCTCGATCACGATCTCGGCCATCTGCCCGAGGAACGCCGTCTCCAGACCGAGCAGGCGTCCGTGGCGGATCGCCTTGCGCAGCACGCGCCGTAGCACGTAGGCACGGCCCTCGTTGCCCGGCAGCACGCCATCGCCGATCAGGAAGACGGAGCCGCGGATGTGGTCCGCGATGATGCGCAGCGAGCGATCGACCTGCGGATCGACATCGTACGTCTTGCCGGCGAGCGACGCCGCGCGCTGGATGATCGGCTGATAGAGATCCGTGTCGTAGAGGCTGCGGCCGCCCTGGACCACCTGCACGAGGCGCTCCAGCCCCATGCCGGTATCCACGCACGGTTTCGCCAGCGGCGTCGAAACCCCGTCCGGCGTAGTGTTGAACTGCATGAAGACGTTGTTCCAGACCTCGAGGAAGCGCGGGCCATCATCGCCCGGCTTGTCGTCCGGACCAAGCTCCTCGCCCCAGTCGAAGTAGATCTCGGAATCCGGTCCGTTGGGACCGGTCGGGCCCGCCCGCCACCAGTTGTCCTCCAGCTTGTGGATGCGATCTTCCGGCACGCCGATCTCGTCGCGCCAGATCGCATAGGAGACATCGTCGTCCGGGTGCACGGTTGGGTAGAGGCGGTCGGCGGGGATGCCCATCCACTCGGTCAGGAACTCCCACGACCACGCCAGCGATTCGTGCTTGAAATAGTCACGGACCGAGAAGTTGCCGAGCATGAAGAAGAAGGTGCAGTGGCTCTCGTCACCCACCTCGTCGATATCGACGGTGCGGAAGCACTTCTGCACGGTGCAGAGCCGGTTCCGGGGCGGCGTCTCCAACCCCAGAAAAAACGGGATCATTTGCTGCATGCCCGCCGTGGTCAGTAGCACGGTGTTGTCGTTGTGCGGAATCAGGGACGAGCTGGGGTAGTGCAGGTGCCCCTTCGACTCGAAGAACTCGATGAACTTGCGGCGAATCTCCGCACTCGATTGCCACGGAATACCAGTCTCACGCATGGAACCCACCTCCGACGCCATGGTCGATGCATTGCTCGCGGCCGCGGCTGCGGCCCCCGTCACGGCTGTCGTCGCAGCTGCGGCCATCCCGCCATTGGTGGTGGAGGTTGAGGTAATTGTGGGCGGTGCCGAGGGCAACTGCTCTGTGGACATGAGACCACTTTCTGACGAGATGAGACACGACCAGGGACGGCGCCTCGCACGGCCGCGTGCGCAGAAAGCCCAGCGTACACCGGGCCCACGCGGTGGCGGCACCACGAAGCTTCGCCCATTGTGCCAAACTCGCGGCAAATGCGGCAATTGTCGTTGGTCGATCCCGCGCCGAACCACGGTCATTCCCGGCCGCGCATGGCACCTTGCGCGAATTCATCGCCTGCAATGCGCAACGGCCGATGACAGGACCAAAGCGCGCGCCTATACTGACGCAAGGACACGCTCGAGGAGAATTCTGCATCGAGAATCTTTTCCGGTATCGGCAACACGAACCGTCCAACCGGGCGCGGATGTCACGCCGGCAGCGGGAAATCTGTGCCAAAGCTGCGGAGTTGCTGTGTTCCTGGGTCATGAACGGATGAGGTGTGGTCGGTGAGTCGATACAGGAGAGCTTCGTGAGAGAACGCGTCTACAAATCCCTTCTCGCCCTGATGGTGGTGGCCACCATCCTCGGTGCGGGAGGTCAGGCAGCGCTGGCCCAATCCCCGGTTGCGTCCCCCGTCGCCACCCAGCACGGGATCGCGATCGCGGACATGGATCTGACCGTCGATCCCGGCGAGGATTTCTACCAGTTCGCCAATGGCGGTTGGTTGGGCCGGACAACCGTTCCCGCAGATTCCCCGCGCTACAACAATTTCTCGGTAATCCAGGAAATAGTCACGGCCCAGCTGAACGCCGTCGTGGCGGAACTTGTCGCAGACACCACCACGGATACCGGCAAGGTCAAGACGGTCTATAACCAGGCGCTTGATACGGACGCCCGCAATGCCGCCGGCATCACGCCAATCGCGCCGATCCTCGATCGCCTCGCGACGATTTCGACCATTGACGAGGGGCTGACCTATCAGGAACAGGACGCCATGCGCGACGGAGTGCCCGGGCTCTTCGGTCTCTACGCCGACGCCGCGTACGACGATGCCACGTTGAACGTCGCCTGGCTGAGCGGTCCGAGAATCAGTCTCCCCTCCGAGGACTACTATCTGGAGGACAGCCCCGAGATGCAGCGCGTCCGTGACGGCTGGATCGACGCAACGACGCAGCTGCTAGTCGTCGCCGGGTATGACAGGGAGGCTGCTCACGCCGCGGCCGTCCAGGTGCTCGCGTTCGAGACCGTGATCGCCGCCGCGAAGACGCCAGATGCTGCCCGTAGCGATCCCCGGAGCTACGACAACCCGCGCACCATCGCGGAGTTGAAGGGGATCCTGCCTGCATTCGACTGGGATGGTTGGCTCACTGCCAACGACGTGCCGCCGGTCAATTCTATCGTGGTCAACGACATCACCTTTCTCAACGCCCTCGGCGGCATCCTGGCCGAAAGCGAGCCTTCGACGCTGCGCAACTACTTCGCCATCCAATTGTTGTGGAGCACCGCTCCGTACCTCACGACGGAGCTCAACGATATCGCCTTTTCCTTCAATGGCCCGATTCTCGAGGGCGTGAACGTCCAGAGTCCGACCGACGAGCAGGCGCTGGATCTGGTCGAGTACCTCTTCCCGGATGCACTCGGCCAGGCATACGTCGCGCAGGAGTTCTCCCCGGAAGCGAAGGCAGAGATCGAAGAGCTCGTCGCCAACCTGATCGTCGCGTTCCGCCAGCGTATCCACGATGCGACCTGGATGAGCGATGCGACCAAGCAGAAAGCGCTGGAGAAGCTCGACCTGATGTCAGTCAAGGTCGGCTACCCGGATACATGGGAGACCTACGAGAACGTCACGGTCGGCGACTCGCTCTTCGCCTCAGTGGCGAACGCTGACGCCGTCCACAAGCGGGAGAATCTGGCCCTGATCGGACAGCCGGTCGACCGCGAGTTGTGGGATACCTCGGTCTTCGAGGTCAATGCCTTCTACTCACCGCAAGGCAATGAGATCGTCTTCCCGGCGGCGATCCTGCAGGCGCCCTTCTTCGATCCGGAAGCGGACGCCGCCTCGAACTACGGCTCGATCGGCTGGGTGATCGGTCACGAGATCACGCACGGCTTCGACCGCTCCGGCTCCCAGTTCGATGGCTACGGCAATCTCTCGTCCTGGTGGACGCCCGAGGACCGCGCAGCCTTCGAGGCGCTGAACGACCAGGTCGTCGCGCAGTACTCCCAGGTCGAAGTCATGCCGGGCCTGCATGTGAATGGGGAGCTCACGGTGACGGAGAACGTCGCCGATCTCGGTGGTCTGCAGACGGCCTACGACGCGCTGCTGGTCGAGATCGGGCAGGCCGGTCAGGAGAACCAGCCGTGGTTCCTGACCCAGCAACAGCGCTTCTTCATCGCTGCCGCCGCGACGTGGCGCCAGAAGGCAACCGCCGAGAACACGCGCATGCTGCTCTCGGTCGATACGCATTCGCCCGCGTCCGTCCGTGGCGTGCTGCCCGCCCGCAACACGAGCGCGTTCTATGAAGCATTCGGCATCACGGAAGGCGATCCGATGTACCTGCCGCCGGACGAGCGCATCACCATCTGGTAACGCCGGTCGCCTCCGGGCTGTAATAGCGCGGAGG
>JBARWF010000030.1:0-42617 GCA_049646645.1 Thermomicrobiales bacterium | reverse complement strand
GGACGATGCCGCCGCGCCGCACGGTGTGGCGCGGACGCGGGTGTTGAACGACCTGTTGCTCCGTCCTCCCGCCGACCCGGCAATGCTTGAGACGGCGGCGCACCGGGCGGGGCTGCCGATCGGCACCCAGCTTCGGGTCGCCCTGGCCCCGCACACCATGCCGGAAGAGGCTATCCAGCGCCGGTTCAGCGGTGTGAGCACGGTTCATCCTGCCGGACCACTCGGCGGGTTTGCGGCGAGTATCATCGCGACCCCGGCGGCGCTCGTCGCTGGCCGGGACGACCTCACCGCGCCACGCGGATCGAGGACCGAGGTCGAGGGCGGCTGGCTTGCCGTCTCGGCGCCGATCGCATCGGCCCGCCATCTGCCTGCCGCCACGCGCCAGGCCCGCTTCGTGGCGGGGCTGCTGGAGCGCGGACAACTCCCGTCGACGGAGATCCACTTCGATGACGGCGCAGCCCTTGGAGCCTACGCCCTGCTCTTCGAGTGCTGGGGAAGCGCGATGCTCGACCGGTACGTCGAGCAGGTGATCGGTCCTCTGCTTGTGGAAGACCGCCGCGGGTTGCTGCGCGAGACACTGCGCGTCTATCTTGAGCATGGCAGCGCCCAGCGCGCGACCGCCGATCAGCTTGCGATTCATCGGAATACGCTGACATACCGTCTGCGCCAGATCCGGAAGCTGCTGCGTCTCGACCCCGATGATCCCGGCGCGCGTCTCGGCCTGCACTTGGCCGTCCTGGCGTCCGACCTGCCGCCAGCGCCCCCGGTGGTCGCGCCCCTCGATGGACGGCGCCCCTGAGACGGCACGCCGTCTGCCGGTGAGAACTGCGCGAACGTACGCGGTTCTTGCAGCCTTCCACGATCTTGACATCCCCGCATCCGGCGACATATGGTAGAGTGTACGTACACCTTCCGCCATGGCTGGCCAGTGTCTCCCTGTGCAGGCGCTGGCGGGCGGAAGATGACGTCTGGCTTTCGTTTGTGTTCAGTCCCGCACCGTGCTGAGCGAGCCCACGTTGCCCCGTGCAGATCGTGGGTGGCTCCCGCTGCGGGCAGGTTCGTTCGGTTTCGGAGTCGTCTGGCGATTCTCGCTTGCCCCCGCAGCGCCACGTCCCGGTACATTCATTGGTCTCGGCACGCCCGTTCCGCCTCGTGCGGGGTGACCCGGCCAGCGACGGAGGTCCACGCAGTGGCTCGCAACAATTCTCCGTCCGATCCCCGATCGGACCATACGTCACCCCCCGCTCCCGGCAGCGGAGCTCGCCGTGGAGCCGTCCCCGATGTCGCACGCCCCCGTGGAGCGGAGTGGCGCGCGTTGCAGGCAGAAGAGATCGCCATCGAACGCCAGGTGCTGGTGGTGGGCGGTGACGGCGATCTCGCCGCGCTGCTGATCCTGACGTCCAAACGCCTCGCGCTTGTCGCCGGCGGCGAGATCGTGATCGAGATCCCGCGGGCCTGGTTGCGGCCACAGCCCCGGCTGGTCGCCAACAATGGCATCCGCCTCTTCGTCACGCCCGAGAACGAGCAGGCGGGCGTGGAGGATACGGAGCGGCTCCTGCTCCGCGCCCGCGATGGTCGTGGCGCGGCGATGCAGGTGATCTCGGCGATCACCGGTCGCCCGTACACCGATACCCGAACGCCAAGCACGGCGCCATCGCTCCCGTCGATTCCGGCCGAGATTCCGAACTGGCGCACCGCGATCGGGGCCGCCCCGACCGTGGCCCTGCCGCCGCTCCCGGACTTCGCCCAGATGCCCGCGAAATCCGCGTCGCGGGGCGAGGGACGGTCGTGGCCGCCGGTGGAGAAGAATGCCATCCCTGCCGCGCCGCGCCGGCCGGCCCGCGAGACGCCATCATCCGCCGGGACCGCTGACCGTGCCGGGATATCCGCCGTTTCGGCGTCGGGTGAGAGCTCTCGTCACGTTGCTCCCAGCCCGTCCATTTCGTCATGGACGGCCCAGCATCTCGATGCGAGCAAGCGTGCACCGGTCCCGGCGCCCGTGCCGAACGCCGTCAGCCGTGCGGCGCGTCGCCAAGGCACGCTTGCCGATGGCGTCACCATCGCCGACGACTCCGCACCGGCGGTGCTGGTGGCGCAGGACACCGGGCCGGGGCTTGCCCAGCGCAGCCTGGTGTGGGGGCTGCGCCTGGCGATCATCCTCGTGATTCTGGGGACGGGCGTCTATCTCGGGCGCGATTACCTGCGCGAGCAGGCGCGTGATATGAACATGCCGATCCCGGCCCGGATCGAGCAGCGTCTCGGCATCACGGCGCCGGACGACCAGAAGACGGCGCAGACCGATACCACCAACCAGATCGCTGCCGGCGCAGGGAGCAACGACGCGGTTGCCACCTTGCCACCATCCAACGGAGACAACATCCGGGACGATCGCGGTGGAACGACCGGACCGCTGCCAACGACGACGGTCGCCGCGGAGCCGACAGCGGCGCCAACCGGTGTGCCGGTGGTCGCCGAGTCGCAGCCGACGGAAGAACCCGCGATCGCGCCGACCGAGGAGCCGGTGGTTGTCCCCACGGACGAGCCGGTGTTTTCGCCGACTGAAGAGCCCGCGATTGTCCCGACCGACGAGCCGGTAGTGGAGCCGACCGCCGAGCCGACGCAGGAGCCAACGGCAGTTCCCACCCAGGAACCGACGCTCGAGCCCACAGCGGTTCCCACCCAGGAGCCAACGCTCGAACCAACGGCTGTGCCGACGCAGGAGCCAACCTCCGAGCCGACGGCTGAGCCCACAAGTGCCCCGACGGAGGCACCGACCGCGCAACCGACGCAGGAACCGACGATCGCGCCGACGAATGCGGTGACACCCGCACCGACCAGCGAACCCACGGTTGCGCCGACGGCGACGGAGGCCGTGAACGTCACGCCAACGCTGGAGCCGCAGGCGCCAAGCGTCGATCCCTCGGTCACACCCGCGCAGCAGATCGCGGATGCCAGCTTCCGCTACAGCATCGATGGCGCCTCGCTCGGCGAGTCGGTGCCGGACCTGCCGCAGATCAACACCGTGACGTATGGCGAGTGGCTAGTGCTCTCGGTGACCGGCCAGAACACGAGCGATTCGAACCAGGTCTTCGATATGAGCGCCTTCCGGCTGCTCGCGGATGGTGAGGAGATCCAGGTCGATGTCGGCAACGCCTGGGTGTCGAGCCTGCTGGGCTACACGCCCGCCTATGGCAACACGGATTCGATCCTGTGGGCGCCTGGCGAGTCGCACCAGTTCGCGCTGACCTTCCTCGCGCCGCTCGATGCACAGTCGTTGGTCCTGCAGGTTGGGGATCAGTCGATGGATCTCAGCAGCGCGCTCGCGAGCGGGAAGTCGCTTGCGGCGGCAGCCGGGCAGGAAACGGCGGCCCAGCCCGAATTCATCGAGGGCAAGGTTGTCGATGTGGTGAACGCGGAAACGATCGTGGTCGAGATCGACGGCGTGCAGCAGCCGGTGCGGTACCTGGGCCTCGATGCGCCGACCGGCGACGAGTGTTTCGCCGGGGACGCGACCAAGGCGAATGCCGCGCTGGTCGACGGTAAGACGGTCCGCATCGAGCGCCAGGCGACCAATACGGACGCCAAGGGCAACTGGGTCCGGGATGTCTGGACACCGGCCGGTGACGGGCGCTATGAGATGGTCTCGGCGATGCTCGTCAACCAGGGCGCGGCGCGGGCTGGCGTCACCGAGCCGAACACGCGCTTCTCTGGCTGGCTGATGGGGAGCGAGGCCGCGGCCAAGGCGCAGGGGCTCGGCCTCTGGAAGGCCTGCGGCGACAGCGCCACCACCCCAGCCGGCGGCGAGCAGCAGGCGCCGGTCGCCGGGACGGAGTCGATACCGGTCGCGAGACTGGATGCCGCGGGGCTCCAGGATCGCTGATCGGGCCATGCAGAACGATCGCACACGCGGCCCGGGAGGTTCCTCCCGGGCCGCGTGTTTTTGTATGCTGGGTGCTCGGCAGGATGGCTGGGCAGGTGCACGGTGAGGAGAAGCTCATGGCAACGGCGGAGGAGGTTCGGATTCCGTTTGGCGATATCACGCTGGCCGGGACGCTGCATCGTCCGGGGACGGGAACCGAGGAGTCGGCCCCGACTCCCGCGCTGGTGATGCTGCAGGGATCGGGTCCGGACGACCGCGACAGTTGGGGCTATTTCGGGCCAATCCGCGACGCGTTCCTGGGCGCCGGACTCGCCGTTCTCTCCTGGGACAAGCCGGGAGTCGGGCAATCGACCGGTGCCTGGACCGACCAGACCCTTTTCGACCGGGCCGATGAGGCGCAGACCGCGCTCCGATGGCTGCGCGCGCAACCCGGCATCGATCGAACCCGGACCGGTATCTGGGGGCACAGCCAGGGCGGCTGGATCGGTCCGCTGGCCGCATCGCGTGATCCCGAGCTGGCCTTCCTGATCGTCAACTCCGGACCGAGTGTCAACGTGCATGCGCAGAATCTCTTCGGGATCGAGCACGTCCTGCGCGCCGATGGTGTGACCGACGCCGAGATCGCGACGGCGCTCGATTTCATGGAGTCGCTGCATACCGCAGCGGTGGCGAACGAGCCCTACAACGAGGTGCACGAGCGCCTGCTGCAACCGGCCGCCGGTACGCCCACCGCCACGTATTTTGGCGATGTCTCCGCCGACCTCTGGCATTTCCTCTGCATCAATTCCAATCCGATCTTCGAACCAGAAGACGCCCTTGGCCGCATTCGCTGTCCGGTTCTCGCGCTCTTCGGCGAGCGTGACGACCTCGTGCCCGTGACCACCAGCGCCGAGGACTTCCGCCGCATCTTTGCCCGGGACGGCGCACCGGAGCTCACGGTCCGGATCTTCCCGGAGGCGGACCACCGGATTCGCGTTGGTCCGGACAGGCAGTTCGCGCCGGGCTATCTCAATACGATGGTGACCTGGCTGCAACGCCAGAGTGGACCAGGCGAAGGTGCCCCTGCCTGATTGTCCGATCGGGGAGAACGGGGTACGATCATGCGGGCTACGCGCATGGCAACGAGGCCGCGCATTCGCGAACGCGACGTGCCGGAAGATGGATGGCCGGTCGAGAGCGACTCGACGGGCTGTGACCATCGTTTTCCGTGGTGCACGTCCACCTCCAGGGCGACGCCTGGTGCCCGTGACATATCATCCAACCGGCAGCGATCGGCATACGTGGAGAACACGACACCCCATGCGAGACATCGGAATATTCAGCGGCTCGGCCCATCCAGAACTGGCAGAGGAGATCTGCGCGATCCTCGGGCTGCCGCTCAACCCGACGGAGATCAGCCGCTTCAGCAACGACTGCCTCCAGGTTCAGCTGCAGGCGAACTGCCGTGAGAACGACATCTTCATCATCCAGCCCCTGGTGCCGCCGGTGCAGGAGCACCTGATGGAGTTGCTGCTGATGCTGGATGCCGCGCGCGGCGCGTCGGCGGCACGAATCACCGCAGTCATCCCGCACTATGCCTACGCCCGTTCCGACAAGAAGAACATGCCCCGGATCTCGATCGGTGGCCGGCTGGTTGCCGACCTGATCGATACCGCCGGCGCCGACCGGGTGCTGACCATGGCGCTGCATGCACCGCAGGTCCACGGCTTCTTCAGCGTGCCCGTCGATCACCTCAACGCGCTGAACGTGCTCTCCGATCACTTCCGGACCTACGATCTGACCAACACGATCGTCGTCTCCCCTGATCTCGGCAACGCGAAGAACGCGACCCAGCTCGCGCGGGCGCTGGGTATCCCGGTGGCGGCCGGCAGCAAGCGGCGGCTCGCCGATGACCAGGTCGTCATCGATGCGATCGTCGGCAACGTCGAGGGCAAGCACGTCATCGTGCTGGACGACGAGATCGCGACGGGCGGCTCGATCATCCAACTGCTCGAGGCGTTGCGGGAGCGCGGCGTCCACAAGATCTCCGTCGCCTGCACGCATGGCCTGTTCACGGGCAAGGCGATCGAGCGACTGGGGAGCGCCACCGACATCGACGAGATCGTGACCACCAATACCGTGCCGATCCCGCCCGAGAAGCGCCTGCCGAACATGGTGATCCTCTCAATCGCGCCGCTGGTGGCGGAGACGATCCACCGCATCCATGTCGGCGAATCCGTCAGCAGCCTCTTCATGAATTCGTTCTAGGTCGTAGCCCGCTCGAAATGACGGCAGGGTGCGCCGCCAGAGAGATTTCCTGACAGGCTCGAGATGAGGGAGAGGGAAGGCGCCACTCAAACGTAACGACAGGAGAGGGCGCTCCGATGTGCTGCTGAAATGACGAGGAGAGGCGCCGGCCCCTGACTTTTCCAAGCCTCCCTCACGATGAGAAAGACGTGACCCGCTATGACATCCGAGACGCCCGATCCTTCTGCAATGACATCCCTGCCCCTGGCAGATACGCTGCCTGCCGCGATCCTGTTCGACATGGACGGCACGCTCGTCGATAGCGAGCCGCACTGGATGGCCGGCGAGCAACAGCTGGCCGCCCGCTATGGCGCCGTCTGGACGCATGAGGATGCGCTGGCGAACGTCGGGAAGCCGATGCCGGTCTTTGCCGCGGCAATCCAGGCGCGCGGGGTTCCCCTCTCGGTCGAGGAGATTATCGAGTGGCTGCTGGCCTACATGGTGGAGGCTGTGGCCGAGAACGTGATCTGGCGACCGGGTGCGCTGGAACTGCTGACGAGCGTGCGCGAGGCGGGCATCCCCTGCGCCATCGTCACGATGGCCTATCGCCAGCTCGCGGACGTCGTCGCGGGCGCGGCTCCGGTTGGCATCTTTCAGGCCGTGATCGCGGGGGATGAGGTGACGAACGGGAAACCGCATCCGGAACCGTACCTGACGGGCGCGGCGCGTCTCGGCGTCGATCCGGCCGCCTGCGTGGCGATCGAGGATACGCTCAACGGGACCCTGAGCGCGGAGGCGGCTGGCGTGCCGGTGATCGCGGTGCCGAATGTGAAGGTGGTCCCCGCCGCGCCGGGGCGGTCCCGGGTCAACTCGCTCCGCGAGATCGGGCTCGCCGAGCTCGCGGCGATCCGGGCCGGAGGTGTCATCGACACGATCGAGGATGATCGCTGGACACCGGACGCGGCGCACGCGACGGTGCTGGTCTGACTCACAGTAGCGTTACCAGCACGGACTTCTCGAAGAGCTAGAGCCGAGGTTGAACCCGTCGCGGCGCGCAGTGGGCCGGTATCCGGCGTTGCCGTATGGGGCAGACACGCTGACCCGCGACGGATCGTCGTCGCCAGTTCGGTTTCTGGTGTAGGCGCTACTTGACGGGAAATGATGTAAACGATATGTTTACATCGTGAACGAAGACGTGCCCGACGAGCATCTGCTCACCACCGCCATTGTCGAAACAGCGCGCGAACTCGCGGCCCGCCTGGAGGAGCCGGGTCCGGATACGCGCATCGGCGCGATCTCGCTTGCGCTCGCACTCAATCGGCTTGCCGATCACGCGCTTCATGTCGTCGTCGCCGAGGCCCGCGCTGGCGGGTTCTCCTGGCAACAAATCGGCGACATCACGGGAACCACGCGCCAGGGTGCCTATCAGCGCTTCGGCGCGGATCCGCCGCAGGGGCTTGCCATTCGGCCGTATCCCGCCGCCGAGAGCGGCGTGCGGGAGCTGTTTGCCAGCCTGGCCCAAGGAGACATCCGGGCGGTTCGCGCGCAGTTCAGCAAGTCAACCGCTGCCGCCCTCTCGGAACGCCGGCTCGCCGCCGCCTGGGACCACACCGTTACCGCCCTGGGTGCCTTCAACGGGGTCGGCACCATCACGCAGCGCCTTCTTGGCGACCTGACCCGGGTCGATGCTGAGCTCCATTTTGATGCAGCGACCGCTTCCGCCCGTGTCTCCTATACGCCAGACGGCAAGATCGTCGGGCTTTGGATTCTTTCACCCCTGATTCCGGAGTTCACGACATGACGAACATCGACGTCAACTGGGCGGCTGTTGCCCCGGTCATCGTGCTGGCCGTGGCCTTTGTCTGTTACTGCGAATGGGATCTTGCCCGGCAAGAGGAGGTGAACTATCTCCCCAAATGGGTGTGGGCGATCGTCTGCGTTGTCTCGGTGCCCTTGGGCGGTGCCCTCTACCTGCTCTTCGGTCGCAAGGGGTGAGTGTGTTGACTCCTGGCGATTCGTCGACCGTGACGGTGACCGATCTTAGGCTTGACTACGGCAATGGGGCGGGGCTTGCCGGCATGTCGCTGACGATCCCGGCTCATGGTGTCACCGCCGTGATCGGCCCGAATGGCGCTGGCAAGACCACGCTCTTCACCGTACTCACCGGGTTGATCTTGCCGGATTCGGGAGAGTTCGCGGTCGCTCCGGGCGTCGGGCCGATCGCCTATTGCCCCGATACACCCGCCTTCGAGCCATGGCTGACCGCTCGCGAGGTCGTCGACCAGTCGCGCATCCTTTCGAAATCCTCGATCGAGACGTCAAGTCTGGAAATTCTTGCACGATGCGGGTTGGCGGATGCCGCCAGCCGGCGTGTCGCCGGCTTCTCCCGTGGCATGACCCAGCGCCTCGGTATCGCAGCCACGATCGCGACGAACGCGACGCTGATGATTCTCGATGAGCCGAGCAGCGCGCTGGATCCCATAGGACGATTGCAGGTACTCGATCTCCTCCGCGACCTCGGGCGGACGCGAAGTGTCGTCCTCTCCAGCCATTCGCTGGCCGACGTGGAGAAGGTGGCGGAACGCCTGGTCGTGATCGATCACGGCCGGACGATCTATCAGGGAGATCTCGATACGCTCCTCCAGCAATATGCCGATCCGGTCTGGATTGTCCGTACACACGACCGGGCCGGTGAGCTCCGGGACCTTCTCGCGCGGGAGGACTCCGTCGTGGCGAGCGAGGTGGTTTCAACCACCACGGTCCGCGTGCGGATGACGAGCATGGAGGCTGGCGAACGGAACCTGAGCGGGATGCTGGCGCGCAGCGGCTTTCCGATCGTGGAATCCGTGCTGGAACGCCGGGATCTGGATGCCGCGTTCGCGCGCATCATTGGCGAGGATTCGTGATGGCGCGAGCACCAATGACGATGTCGATCTGGGCGACAGAATGGCTCCGGTTGTGGCGCACCCGGCGATTGGTGGCGTTGATCGGCGTCTTTCTCTTCTTCGGCTTCCTCGGGCCGGTCTTTGCACGGTATATGCAGGATATCCTCTCGTCTGCCTCGAATACCTCGCAGATGCAGATCATCGTGGCGGCGCCCCAGCCGGTCGACGGCATCGTTGGCTATACGGGCAATGCCCTGCAGATCGGGCTGATGATCGGCATCGCGATTACCGTCTCGGCCTGCGCGATCGATGCCAACTACGCCCTAGCCATCTTCTACCGGACACGCGAACGGCGCATGACGACGCTGCTCGTTCCCCGGTTCGTGGTGTCGCTCGGCGCGACGCTGGTTGCATTCACGCTGGGGCTGGCGGCGGCGTGGTACGAGACAGCCGTGCTGATCGGGGCGGTCGATCCGGGTGGGTTATGGCGTGTCTGGGTAACCGGAGCGCTGTATACCTCTGCGTTTCTGTCGCTCGCGTTCCTGCTGACCAGCGTTCTGCGCTCCGTGGGTGTTGCGACGACGGTCGCCATCGTGCTCGTCCTCGTCTCCACGATTCTGACGACCTGGCCATCCATCGTCCGCTGGTCGCCCGTGGCCTTTGGGGATCAGAAGAGCGTCTACATGGGTGACGCGAGCCTCTGGAGACCGGCCCTGGCGTCGCTCGCCATCTCGCTGGTGGCAGTTGCCGTGGGGTTGTATCGCGGGCAGCACCGGCAACTCACCCGCTCGTGATGCCTCGCACGCGGATGATAGCGGCCCATTCGGCCTCTCGGCGTTGCTCACCTGGATCATGCCGAGGGATAGTCAGAGCAGGTCGTCGATGGACCGCGCGAGATCGGGGATATCGACGTTGATGGTATCCCACACGATCTCGTGATCGACAGTGGCGTAGCCGTGCGCGATGCGGTTTCGTAAACCCACGAATGCGCGGAGCGTCGGAATCGGCTCAAGAGAGCTGGTTCTTCAGTTGAGGCAGCATGAAGCGACTCGCCGACGATTTCCAATTGCCGCTCGACGGCTGACTGGAGAAGCAGGCTCTGCTCATAGTCCTGCCAACCTTGCCCATCAATAAACTGTGTGATTGCCTTGCATGCGCCGCACGCATCATGCAACCGCAGCCACCTGACTGTCTCCTGCTTCATAGAGATTGACCTTATGCTGATCAATTGAATCGCGGAACCAGGGACTGTGCGCCGAACGCTCCGTCACAAGGTCGACCGGGCGCCCCAGGAGAGATTCGAGTTCTTCGGCCAGATGCAGATACCGCATCGCATAGCCGGGGGATCGATCGGCAAAGTCGACGAGGAAGTCGAGATCGCTGTGGGCGGCAAAGGCGCCGCTTGCCGCAGAGCCGAAGAGATCGAGACGGCGTACCCCGAACCGTTCGCAAAGTTGTGTGATGGCATCCATGTTCTACTGGATGAGGGCGATCATGCGTTCATGCTCCATTGCGCGCGAGACCCGCATTGTGTCAAAAGTGTCTTAGGGGCACGCTCATGAGAGATCTCTCGACAAGCGATCGCTCGAAATGACGGGTAAGAGTTGTCGATTGCGTTGATTCTGCTTTTCAGCGTTTCATAGTTGACATGGTGCTGGAAATTCTCTACCTCATCCACATCGTACCTGATCGGCATCACCCGCGCTCCAGATAGCGTTCGCGCTCCCAGTCGGTGACGATGCTGTCGTAGGTCTCCTGCTCGACCCGCGCCGTGTTGAGGTAGTGGGCGTGAACATCGTCGCCGAAGGCCCGCCGCGCAAGGTCGCTCGCCTCCCAGCAATCGATCGCCCGGTAGAGCGTCTTCGGGATGCGCGGCAGCCCGGTCGCGGTGTAGCCGTTGCCGATGAACTCGTCCGGCGGTTCGATCTGCCGCTCGATCCCGTCGAGCCCGGCGGCGAGAACCGCGGCGAAGGCGAGGTAGGGATTGCTGTCGGCGCCTGGCAGGCGGTTCTCGATCCGCACGGCAGCGCCGCGCCCGACGACGCGGAAGGCGCAGGTCCGGTTGTCGCGCCCCCAGACAAGATGCACCGGCGCCCAGGAGCCGGTGGCGAAGCGCTTGTAGGCGTTGACGGTCGAGGCGACGAAGAGGGAGAGCTCCTGCGCGCCGGCGATCATCCCGCCCAGGAACCAGCGCATCGTCTCCGACATCGCGCGGCCAGCGGGATCGTCGGCGGCGAAGGCGCTCTTCCCCGTCTCGGCATCGGTCAGGCTGACGTGGATGTGCCCGCTCGATCCCGTCCATTGATGGTGCGGTTTGGCCATGAAGGTAACGGCGTGACCATCCTGCCAGGCGATCTCCTTCGCGCCGTGCTTGAAGAGGACGGCGCGGTCGGCCGCCTCCAGCGCGTCGGCATAGTGGATGTTCACCTCATGCTGGCCGGGTGCGGCCTCACCCTTGGAGAACTCGATGGGGATACCGGCCGCGCTCATCTCGTTACGGAAGCGGCGGTAGAGCGGTTCGGATTTCGTCGCCTGCAGAAGTTGGTAATCCTCGTTGTACCAGCCGGAGGGCGTCAGGCCGACAAAGCGCTTGGCGTGGGCTTCCTCGTACGATTCTCGCAGGACATAAAACTCGAGCTCGGTCGCCATCTTCGGCGCAAGGTTGTGCGCGGCGAGACGTTCGATCTGCCGTCGGAGGATGGTACGGGGCGCGAACGCGATTGGCGCATCGGTTCGCTCGTCACGCACATCGCAGAGGACGAGGGCCGTGCGCTCCAGCCAGGGAATGACGCGCAGCGTCGACCAGTCGGGGATGGCGAGATAGTCGCCGTAGCCGCTGGCCCAGTCCATCGCGGTGTAGCCGTCCGGCGTGGTCATCTCCATGTCGGTTCCGAGCAGGTAGGTGCAGAAGTGTGTGCCGTGCTCCCGGCAGTGATCGAGGAAGAAGTCCGCCGTGACGCGCTTGCCGACGAGCCGGCCCTGCATGTCGCAGATGGCGGTGACGATGGTGTCGATCGCGCCGGTACGGACGCGGCCCGCGAGATCGCCGATCGTCAGTTTCCCCGGAATCGTCTCCGTGCTCATGTGGCGCTTTCCTCCTGCTGGCTGCGTGAATCGGGGGTCGGATTCCGGCATTGTACCTGTCGTGGGGTAGACACGGCGGTTCCCTCCGATCGCTGCGGCCCTATGTCAGCAGCCGCGTCGGCACCGGTCGGGCGGACCACAAGCCCGATATCCGGGTGTCCTGCGGCCATGCACCCTCTCATGCAACGGGGGATGTGGCCCTGCGGGCCATCGGTGCGACATATAGTCGCACCCTACGAATCCGGCTATCTGTTGTCGCTTGTTCCAGTTATCATGATCGCCAATGGGAACCAGCCGTCAATCACGTAGAGATAGGAACGATCCACATGACGATTTCAGCGACTTCGGCTACCGGAACCTCGGCGGATCCGGTGCTCTCCCGCCGCATCACCGCGCTCCAGCAGCACTATTCCGGGCAGTTCTCGGTGGCGGCGCGGAATCTTGCCACCGGCGAGGAGATCCTCGTCGATCCGCATCGGACCTATCCGACGGCCAGCACCTTCAAGGTGCCGATCATGGTCGAGGTCTTTCGCCAGGTCGAGGCGGGCGATTTTGCGCTGGATGATCGGGTCGACTTCAAGGAGAGCGATATCGTCCACGGATCGGGTGTGCTCCGCGATCTCCAGCCGGGGCTGAACCCGACGATCCACGATCTGCTGACGCTCATGATCATCGTCAGCGACAACACCGCAACCAACATGCTGATCGACAAGGTCGGTGGGGTGGAGCCGATCAACAAGACGATGGCGGATCTGGGCTTCACCAGCATCGACATCAAGACGCGGATCGATTTCGAGCGCATCGCCGGCGATAACCGCGCGCTTGCGGTCGCCTCGCCGTGGGACCTGATGCAGATCATGACTGGCATCGTGCAGGACACGATGATCAGCGCCAGTGCCTCGGCGGCGATGCGCGAGATCCTCGGCCGACAGCACTACCTGGGGCAGGCCACGCGCTATCTCGGCTACAACCCGTATGCGGAGGAGACGAACGGTAAGCGGCCGCTCTGGGTCGGCTCCAAGACCGGCAGCCTCAAGGGGATGCGCGCCGACACCGGTATCTGGCGCCTCGGAAACGGCACGGATATCACCTTCGCGGTGATGAACGAGGGGTGCAGCGATCCGGGGTTTGGATTGGAATACGAGGGCGATATCGTCAACGGCATCCTCGGCTGGATCGTGCTCTCCCACTGGTGGCCAACGGCCGACCTCGGACCGATGCCGGGTGGCAAATCACCCTATCTTGACGCGGCCCTGGGCGATCTGACGCAGGAATGATGGAGTATGAGGCAGGCATCGACTTCCCTTCTGTCGAAGCGACTGGCCGCTGTCCAGGCGTCCTTCCCCGGACATTTCGGTCTCGCCGCGAGAAACCTCCGCACCGGCGAGGAGGTGCTGGTCGACGCTCATTCCCCCTATCCCACCGCCAGCACCTACAAGGTGCCGGTCATGATCGAGGCATTCCGGCAGGCGGATCGCGGCCAGCTCTCGCTGGACGACCCCCTTCCGTTTACCCCGGACAATCTGCGCCTCGGCTCGGGCGTGCTGCGCGATCTCACATCCGGCAGGGATTTCTCCATTCGCGACCTGGTCACGCTCATGATAATTGTCAGCGACAACACGGCCACGCGGATCGTCTTGCAGAAGCTGGGCGGCGGTGACGTGGTGACGAGGGCCATGCGGGAGCTGGGGTTTCCGTCGTTCGTGATCCACGGTCCGAAGGAGCGCGAGCTGCTGGAGGCGGCGGGTGAGGAAAATCGGGCGCTGGCGGAATCCACGCCCCGGGATCTGATGGCGATGATGGCGCAGATCGCCGAAGGCCGGATCGTGAGCCCCGAGGCGTGCGAGTCGATGCGCACGATTCTTGGGCGGCAACACTATCTCAACCAGGCGTCGCGCTACCTGGGCCGCGACCAGTACAGCGATGACGGCGGCGAGCGGCGGGATGCGCTCTGGATCGGCTCGAAATCCGGCATGATGGATGGCATGCGGGCAGACACCGGTATCTGGCGCTTTGCGGATGGCACCCAGATCGCCTTTGCGGTGATGAACGAGGGGAGCGCCGACCACGATTACGGGTCAGAGCACGAGGGCGATATCACCAACGGCATCCTCGGCTGGATCGTCGCGTCGCATTGGTGGCCGGTGGATGAGCTGGGGCCGATGCCTGCCGTCACGTCACCCTATCTCGATGCGGTGCTGGGGGATCTGAGGTAATTCGCGTGTGGCAGGAACGAAATGGAATGGAGCGCGAGGATGCGTCTGAAGGACAAGGTGGTTCTGGTTACCGGCGCCGCGAGCGGCATGGGACGCGTCGCGACGCGGATGTTCGCCGAGCAGGGGGCGCGCGTGATCGCGACCGACCTGAACGAGACCGGGCTTGAGCAGACGATCGCGGAGGCGGGCGCGAATGCCGCCGCGATTCATCCCGTCGTCGGCAATGTCACGAACGATGCCGATGTCCAGCGCGTCGTCGCGTCCGGAGTCGAGCGCTTCGGCAAGCTGAACGTGATCTACAACAATGCCGGGATCATGCCGGGCGAGGACACCTCGGTCGTCGAGACGGAGCCGGCTGTCTGGGACGCGGTGCTGGATGTCAACCTGAAGAGCATCTTCCTCGTCTGCAAGCACGGCATCCCACAGCTCGCGGCGGCGGGCGGCGGCTCGATCGTCAATATCGCCTCCTTCGTCGCGCTGCTGGGGTGCACCATCCCGCAGGATGCCTATACCGCGAGCAAGGGGGGCGTGCTCTCGCTGACGCGCTCGCTTGCCGTGCAGTACGGCAAGCAGGGCATCCGGGCGAACGCGATCTGCCCCGGACCGATCATGACGCCGATGCTGGAGACGCTTTTTCCGAACGAGGAGGAGAAGATGAAGCGGCTCAACCGGATCCCGCTGGGACGCTTCGGCCGGGCGGAGGACATCGTCTGGGCCGGGATCTTCCTCGCCTCCGACGAATCATCGTGGATGACAGGCTCGCAGTTCGTCGTCGACGGCGGCATCACGGTCAACTACTTTTAGCCGGATGCTCCTGCCCGGAGGTGGTGTCATGGAACCCATCGTCATCGCGACATTTGCCGGCGCGCTGCTACTGAACGCGGGAAGTCCGGGGCCGAGTGTCGCTGCGCTCGTCTCCCGCGTGATTACGAACGGCTGGCGGGATGTGTTGCCGTTCGTGCTCGCGATGTGGATCGGCGAGGTGGGATGGCTGACCGTCTCGATGGCGGGACTTACGACACTGGCGCAGACCTTTCACACTGGCTTCGTGATGTTGCGGTGGCTGGGTGTCGCGTATCTCATCTACCTGGCTTGGAAGATGTGGCGGGCGCCGGTTGAAGGACGGGGCGATGAGCTCCCGCAGCGCCAGAATCCGGCATCGATGTTCGCGGCGGGGATGGCCCTGACGATCGGCAATCCCAAGATCATGGTCTTCTATCTCGCGGTGCTGCCCGCGCTGGTGAAGATTGGGGCGTTCCATGTGACGACATGGGCGACGTTCGCGATCACGACGTTCCTGGTGCTGACGCTGGTGGATTGCTCGTGGATCGCCTTCGCAAGTTACGCGAGACGATTGCTCCGGACGCCGCGGGCCATGCGGCTCGCGAACCGCATTGGCGCGACGGCGATGGGCGGCGCCGCGGTGCTGATCGCCACCCGAAGATAGCGTTCGCGTTACCCGATCCTGACCGGAGCCTACAGGCAAGACGCTCCGCGCACGACCGCTACCCGGCAGGGGACGCTTCCGGTGAGGCGACGAGCGCCATATCCGTGGGGATCGCGGGCAGTCCCTCGTCGCGCAGGGTGCTTGCTTTGACGATGAGGTTCGCGCCGATCTCGCGCTTGTGCTTGTCATTGGGCACCACATCGGAGAACTTCACGATTCCTCCAGACAGGTAGTCGATTTTCCACTCTCCGTCTCGATGGACGAAGACGACGAAGGTCACGGCATCGTATTGGGTGGTGTTGGCGTCCGGGGTGGAGGAACCGTCGGGCTTCTGGACTAGGTCGGGATTTGTCTCCAGCACATAACCCGGGAGCACCACGAACGCGGAAACGGTAGTCTCGTCTGCCTGGCGTACCTGGTCGAGGAGCACCGGCCTTACGTCCGAATCGGTGAGCGGGGGAGCGGTGACGCCGGTGCAATCGAGGCCGGTCATTTCGCGAAATGCCGGGCTGGAGAGGGCGTCGAGGGCGACGATATCCAGCGACCAGTCCGGTCGGTAGACCTGCGTGATCACATCCGTCAGCGCCGCGACGACATCCGGCGAGGCGTCCGGGGCCGCGAGATAGCGTTCCGTGACCGTCCATGAGATGCGGGCCTTGTAGAGATGCGAGGCGTTGCACTCCGCGGTGGAGCCGCTCCCCTGCGCACCGGTAAGCTGGCCACCGCTGGGCCATGTCCCGGCGAGGATGAGGGCCGCGATGAGGAGCCCTGCCAGCACACGAGCACCGGGTGCACGCGGCGGTGAGGAAGCCCGAAAACGGTGAGTCGACGAGCCCATCTTTATCCAAGACTCCTCTGCAGTTGGCCGGCGTGCCCGGCTGCGTGGTGGCGGTATCTCTACCTTACCACACAGTGTTCTTGCAGCTTTTGTCTGGACGGCGGATTCTCTCCCGTTACCCCGCTCCAGAAGGTCACTTCCAATCCTGCCCTTGGGGAGGGAACGGCGGAGCGGCGAATTGGTTGGACGGCTGGGTGGCAGGGATCAGTGGACCAAATGCCTTCCTTGCCGCCCTCCGAGTGCAAGATGGATGACTTGACGGGCACAGTCTGGCAGGAAGTAATGGACAACCTGCCGTACTTCGGGTACGGGGACGCCTCACCTCATTTGATCCGATAGAAGGCACCGAGGATGCTGCCATAAATGATATGGGCGATCATCACGGAGATTGGGGTTCGACGGCCGTAATGCAGCGCAAGAAAACCGGGCGGCTCGAGCTGGCGTGTCGGTGTTGGTCCCTGCTGCTCGCTCGCCATTCGTGGATGGAAGGCCGGTAGCAGCGGCATTGCCACGACCAGAACAAAAAGCCCATGCACCGCGCCGATCAATGCACCGCGCCACCATCCTGCGCGACGCCAACTCTGGAAGGCGGCGATGTAGACGCTGGCAAAAATCCAGCCATTTATGAAGTGCAATCCGAATCCGACAGACTTGGCTCGGTCGCGATTCGACGTCGCCAATGTCCCAACCATGAACGGGAGATTCATCCGGGTCAGGCCCAGCGACTGGCTGGCGCTGAGCAGCCCTGTCAGCACGACCGTTCCGACGAACCCCCATAGCCCTAACCCACGCATATTCATTGGAGCCCTCCCGTCTCTCGGTGAATGGCGGCTCTGTACCTATGCAGCAACGCATGCTTCCAATGTCAGTGCCGCATTGATCAATCCGACATGGGTAAACGCTTGCGGGAAATTGCCGAGTCCACCACCGGTGGCGGGATCGACCTCCTCGGCGAAGAGCCCAAGATCGTTGCCATAGCGGAGCAGGCGCTCGAACGCTGGGATGGCGGTGTGGAGGTCGCCGCCGAGCGCAGCGCACTCAACGGCCCAGAACCCGCAGATACCGAATGCCCCTTCGCCCGCCGGAAGTCCGTCATCGGTTCCCTCGGTGTAGCGATAGATGAGTGCACCGGAACCGAGCTGTGCCTGGATGCGTGCCCGGGTCGCGACCATCCGTGGGTGATCTGCTTCAACATAGCCGAAGAGGGGTAGCGTCAAGAGGGAAGCGTCGACCTCGTTCCCATCAAAGACTTGTACATAGCTTTGAATATCCTCGTTGAATCCGTGTGCCTCTATCGCATCCCGGATTTGTCTCACCTCTACACGCACACGCTCGATAGCATCCAACTCAAAATCGGATCGGTCGTGCAGCTCTACCAGGCGGGTGAGTGCTACCCAGCACAGTGCCTTCGAGTGGGTGTGATGAGAGCGGCCCGAGCGCCCTTCCCAGATTCCTTCGTCGGGGTCGCGCCAATGCTCCATGACGGTTTTTCCTAATCCGCTCAACATCCGTCGAGCGTCCCGATCAATTTGGCCGCCCGAACGTACATACCGCAGTGCAGCGTCCAGGACGTCGCCGTAGACATCCAGTTGAAGCTGACCATGAGCATCGTTGCCGATCCGTACAGGGCGAGAGCCAGCGTAGCCCGCCAGATGAGCGAACTCGTGCTCCGGCAGGTTGGCCTCGCCATAAACGCTGTAAACCACCTGGAGTTCCGGCCATGTCAAGCGCGTGGCATGCAGAATCCAGCTGAAGAACGCATGTGCTTCCTCCTGATAGCCAAGACCGAGCAACGCGCGGAGCGTGAATGAGGCATCGCGTAACCAGCAGTATCGATAATCCCAGTTTCGCCCGCCTCCGATGCGTTCAGGGAGTGAGGTTGTCGGAGCGGCGATGATTGCGCCCGATGGTGCGAAGCTCATGAGCTTCAGCGCCAGCGCGGACCGCACGACTTCGGCTCGGTATGGCCCCTGATACGTGCATCGGGTTGCCCATGCTCGCCACCAGCTGACCGAGTGCGTCAGGCGCTCACGCGCCGCAGACCCAAGGACAGGCAGGACCGCCGGACCTTCCTCGCTATAACTCAGCGAAAGGTATCGCCGCTCGCCGGGCTGGAGGTGTACGAAAGCGCGAGCGGTTTGCTGGTCCGGCGAGATCTCGAGGGGAATTTCACTGCACAGGAGGACATCTCCTCGCCCCACATCGCAGGAAAGACCTAAAGGGCCGCGCTCCTTCAGATGCGGTGTCCTGCCGGCAAAATCCGGGCGAGGCGCATACTGGATCTCCAGGGCCACCACGCCATCCAGCCCCTCCAGTTCACGTAGCACCTCGTACTCCGGCGCCAGTGATTGACGCTTGTCATCCTCGGAACGCACCGGCATGACATCGCGCAGCGCAACCGATCCGCCTGGGCAAGAGAAGATTGTTTCAAGCACGTTGGTTTCAGGAAGATAACGCCGCTCTGTACGGAAGGCCCCCGATGGCCGGATTCGGAAATAGCCACCATTATCAATGTCGAGCAATGCGGCAAACAGCGCAGGGCTGTCGAATCGAGGCCAGCAAAGCCAGTCGATCGAACCATCCCGAGAGACGAGCGCCGCACTCCGGCAATCCCCGATTAACGCATAGTCGTTAATCGGGGAGTAGGCGCCGGCATGCTGCGGGGGAGCTGGAGCAGCGCACATGGGAGCAATCCTGTCCTTACTCGGGGCGGCTGGCAAGCGGGATTGGAACGTGTCGCCCGTGGCTGCTCACCATGATAGAGCAGTTCTGCCGCGATACCGAGCCCACGCTATCACCAGCCGCCCAGGGGCTCTTTCCGAGGCTGATCCCAATTCTCTAAGAGCGATCAGCGCCTGCAGTGTGACCCAATGGCGAGTCGTAGGTCCGGGCCAGGAGCGCGAGGGAGAGCGATGCCACCATGAGCCCGACATCACGCAATGCGACATCGTACGACCCCGAGAGAGTCAGAAGGTTCACGATGATGCCGGCCAGCCAGAGCGTCACCACATACGCCGCATACCGAGGCTTCACTGCGACCGCGATACCAGCAACGATCTCCACGACACCGACGATGTACATCGTGGTCTGCGCCGAGAATGGCAGCAATCGGACGATCCACGGCGCGAGATAGTGTGGCCAGTAGGTCAGGCCGTTGAAGAACTTGTCCGCTCCCATCCACAACGGAAGCACCACGAATCCGATCCGCAGCAGCCAGAACGCCGCGAATGCCGGCTCCTGCCGAAGCCGTTCGCCCAAGCCGACTGATGCCCCGTTGTACCCCGCCTCATCGATACGAGCACTAACCATGACAGCCTCCTCGTCTCTAACGTAAATATTCCCTTGTTTTAGATTCTCTACCTCTCACCCCGATTTGTCAATATCCACTTGTGATAGAATATTTCCATGAACAGACGACCCCCAACCGAGCCCGACCCCTTGTCCGATCTGGGCACGTTTTCAGATCCCATTCGCCGGCACCTGTATGAATACGTCGCGAGTAGCCAGCAACCAGTGACGCGAGCGGAGGCAGCGGACTTTGCCGGTATCAGTAGGAGCCTCGCTGCCTATCACCTGGACCAGCTCGCCGAAGCGGGGCTCCTGACTTCCAGCTACGCCCGGCCCGCGGGGCGCGGCGGCCCGGGAGCTGGGCGGCCCGCGAAGCGGTACGCGCGCGCTGCCGAAGAGATCTCGATCTCGATACCGGCGCGCAGTTACCGCATGCTCGCCGGTATGCTCGCCAAGGCGGTGGCGGCCGACGAGACAGGGACCGTTCGATCGTCACTGAACGAATCGGCGGCGGAAGAGGGTCGCAGTGCCGCCGCTGAGACCCCCGACACGTTCGCGGCGCTCGTCGCACGAGGTTACGAACCTGCCGAGAACGGCAACGGGGACATCGTCATGAACAATTGCCCCTTCCACCAGATCGCCCAGCAACAGCCACAACTCGTATGCACGCTGAACCACCATCTGCTCCGCGGCTACCTGAACGCCAAGGGGGAAGATCCCGATCGGGCGGAGCTGTCCCCTTGCCCGGGGCGCTGTTGTGTCGTCATCCGTCATCTTGCCGGGAAAGAATGACGACGTCCTGAGGCGAAACCCGTCATCAATCCGTCTTTCACGCGTCTGCTCCTCATCGCGCTGCCTCACAGCTGCATCTCTCTGCTATGCGCCCGTGCATAGCAGTTCCCTCGTCGGGCTCGCCGCTGTGGGTTGCGGGTGACTCGTCGTCTCGCGTATCGTTGCGCCAACACGTTGACGGAGACGAGTAGCCGCTCGATTCCGATCCCCAGCGAGTCACGGATGGTGCAAGCGTGACGATCTCCTGGCGGCGAAGACCCTCCCGAGTGCATGACTGAACGCCCGACCTGCATCCACGGTTGCGCCATTAGGTCGTGCCGGTTCGCCGCCGTTACCCGGCTCCAGAAGGCCGTCTCCATCCTGCTGCCTCGGCAGGAGCCATGGAACGGCGAATTGCGGTGGCACCACGAGACGCGCCCCTCGTCCGCATGGCGGAGGGCGCGTCTGGTCATTTTCGGAGGTGCTCCGTGTCCTCTCCCGTTTCTTCTTTTCTCTCTTCGCCCCCGCCTGCCCCAGCTGCGTCCGGAGTGCAATCCCCGCGGACGATGGTCGCCGATCTGCGCGATCGCGTTGGGCAGGAGGTCTGCCTCAAGGGATGGCTGCACCATCAGCGGGCGCTGAAGGCGGTCGATTTCCTGCTGCTGCGCGACGCGACCGGGATCGCCCAGATCGTGGTGGAGGCCCCGGAGACGCGCGCAGTCGTGCAGGCGCTACCCCATGAAACGGTGCTCTCGATCACCGGCATGGCCGTCGCCTCATCCCATTCGCCGGGCGGCGTGGAGATCCACAATCCCCGGATCGAGGTGCTGAGCGCGGGCAGCGAGGAGCCGCCGCTGGAGCTCTTCCGGCCGGAGATTCCCGCCCGCCTGCCAACGCTGCTCGATCACGCCGCGGTTGCCCTGCGCCATCCCCGACGCGCCGCGACGCAGCGGCTGCTGGCGGCAGCGCTGGATGGCTTCCGGTCGACGATGCGCATGCACGGGTTCGTGGAGATCTCGACACCGAAGCTGCTTGGCGCGGCGCCGGAAGGCGGGGCGAACGTCTTCCCGGTCGAGTACTTCGGGCACAAGGCCTACCTGGCGCAGAGCCCGCAGCTCTACAAGCAGATCATGGTTGGCGCGCTGGAGCGCGTTTTCGAAGTCGCGCCCGCGTTCCGCGCCGAGCCGCACGACACCACCCGGCATCTCAACCAGTTTCTCTCGCTCGATGCCGAGATGGGCTTTATCCGCGATCACCAGGATGTGATGGCGATGGCCACGCAGGCGGTTCGCGGGATGATCGAGGCGATGGGTGTCGAGCAAGACGTCCTGACCGCCTTGCCGACGGCGATGCCGGAGGTGCCGCCCGCCATTCCGCAGATCCACTTCTCGGAGGCGCTGGCGCTCGTGGGCGCGGCTACCGGCGAGGACCTGAGCGCCGAACCCGACCTCGCACCGGCGCACGAGCGCTGGCTCGGGAGGTGGGCCCGCGAGCAATGGGGCTCGGACTGGCTCTTCGTCACCGGCTACCCGATGCGCAAGCGTCCGTTCTACACCCATCCGGAACCGGAGCGCCCGGAGTGGTCGAACAGCTTCGACCTGCTCTTCCGCGGGCTGGAGATCATGACGGGCGGGCAGCGCCTGCATCGGTATGCGGACTACGTGCGGGCCCTGGCCGAGCGCGAGCTCGATCCGGAGCCGTTCGCCGGGTATCTGGAAGCGTTCCGGTTTGGCATGCCGCCGCACGGTGGCTTCGCGCTCGGGGTGGAGCGGCTGATCGCGCTGCTCATTGGGGCACAGAACGTGCGTGAGGTAACCCTGTTTCCCCGCGATATGCAGCGTCTGACGCCGTGAGCAGGTCTCGCGGGGGATCTGACGCCGGTCAGATCGCGAGTGTATGATGAATGCACTGGTCCGTCATGTGAAACGTCCGATCACCGGCCACGCAAGTGAGGTGACGCCATGATCCACGAACGCGAGGATTACTACAGCACGCTGGAATCCCTTCATCACGACCACTACACGGTCGATGAGCTGGCGAGGCTGCTCGACATGGGAAAGCACGTGATCGAGCACGCGGTCTATTCAGGGGATCTCAAGGCGTTCGTTGTCGATCACCAGATCATCGACATCCTGCGCAGCGATGCCCTTGAGTGGCTGGCAAATCGCCAGTAACCGCCCGGCCCGGTTCGCACGAGGCAGAGGAACCACACGAAACGCCCGGGAGCATATGCTCCCGGGCGTTTCGTGTGTAGGGACGCCAGCCGCCGGTGTCCGGCATCCCCCGAGGCGCGGGTTACGCGCGGCGATTGGCGCGGTTGCGAACCGTCCAGCCCAGGGCGCCAGCCGCGAGGGCGGCGACCATGAGCAGGGTGGCGAGCATGAGGCCGTCCGAGCCGGAAGTTGCGGCGGCGCTGCCACTACCGCTACCGGTGACCGGCAGGTTCGTCACCTTGGCCGAGGTTGCCGGCTTCTCCGGGGTGACCGGCTTCTCCGGGGTCGGCTTCGGCGCCGGCGGCGTCACCGGGGTCTCGCACTTCGCCGTGTCGAGCTTCACCGTGTAGGTGGCGGTGGCGGCGTCGACCCTGGTCCAGCCCTCCGGCAGCGGGGAGGCCCAAGCGTAGCCGTTCTGCACCGTGGCGGTGATGACGACCGTGCCGCCATTGACGACATCCTTCTCGTCGAAGCTGTAGACGATGCCCGTGGTCTTGGCCGGCGTCACCACCGGAGCGGTGATCGTGCCGAGCGAGCAGGTCGCCTGGGTCACGTCCGGCGCAACCGGGGTGACGGGCGCGCACAGGACTCGCGAGAGGTGGACCGTGAAGGTCGCGGTCGCACTGTCGATCCGGGTCCAGCCTGCCGGCATCTCCGGGGTCCAGGCGTAACCATCCTGCACCGTGGCGGTGACGAGGACGGTGCCGCCGTTGACGACATCCTCTTCATTGAACGTGTAGACGATGTCATCGTTCGAGTGGACGATGATCGACGGCGGGGTCAGCGTGCCACCGACGCAGGAGGCCTGGGTGACCTCGGGGTCGACCGGTCCGCCGTACTCGCAATCGACCAGGTCGAGCTGCACCGTGAACGTCGCGGTGCCGCCTTCGCCTTCAGTCCAGCCTTCCGGCATGTCACCCCAGCCGAAGCCGTCGAGCAGCGTGGCGGTGACGACCACCGTGCCACCATTGACGACGTCATCCTGGTTGAACGTGTAGCTGATGCCCTCGGTCGTGGCCGGAACCACGTCCGGCGTGGTCAGCGCACCCTGGGTGCAGACCACCTGGGTCACTTCGGGGTCGACGGGCACGACGGGCGTGCACTCGACATTGTCGAGCTGCACCGTGAACGTCGCGGTGCCGTTCTCGCCCGCTGTCCAGCCTGCGGGCATCTCGCCCCAGCTGTAGGTATCCTGCAGCGTCGCGGTGACGACCACCGTGCCGCCATTGACCACGTCTGCCTGATCGAACGTGTAGTGAATCGCGTCGGTATCCGTGGTCGTGACCGTCGGCGAGGTCAGCTGGCCGGTGAGGCACTGGGCCTGCGTGACGATCGGATCGACCGGGGTGACCGGCGTGCACTCGACGTTTTCGAAGTGCACCGTGTAGGTTGCCGTGTCCGGACCCGTCTTGGTCCAGCCGTCCGGCATGGTGCCCCAACTGTAGGTATCCTGCAGGGTCGCCGTGACGACCACCGTGCCGCCGTTGGCCGGCTCGGTATCGGTTGTGTACGTGATGCCCGTCGTCTCCTGGATCTCCAGGGTCGGGGTCGTCAGGTGGCCGCCGGTGCAGACCGCATTGGTCACGACCGGAGCCGCCGGCACAACCTGCGTGCACTCGACCTCATCGAGCCAGAAGGTCAGGGTCGCGGTCTTGGCGTCGACCTTCTGCCAGTCGCCAGGCATCGTGGTCGGCCAGGCGAAGCCATCGGACAGGACCGCCGTGACGACGATCTTGGCGCCCGGCGCCATGCCGCCGCTGATGCTGTAGGTGATCGCATCCGTGTCCGTCGTGACGACCGACGGCGTGGTCAGCTCACCGCCGGTGCAGACCGCCTGCGTGACGGCCGGGTCGACGGGCGAGGCCGGCGTGCATTCGACATTCTCGAACCTGACCGTCCGTTCCGCCGTCTTGCTGCTCGTCTTGGTCCAGCCGTTGAGGTCATTGCCCCACGAATAGGTATCCGCAAGCGTGGCCGTGATGGTCACCTGACCACCATTGACGACCTTGGCGGTGTCCCAGGTGTAGGTGATGGCGTCGCTGTTGGCCAGCGCCAGCGTCGGCGCCGTGAGCGCGCCGTTCACGCACTGCGCCTGCGTCACGTCCGGCGTGGCCGGGGTGACCGGAGTGCACTCCACAGTCTCGAATGTGAAGTCCTTGGTCGCCGTGTACTTATTGACCTGCGTCCAGCCGGAGCCCGAGAGATCGCCCCACGAGTGGGAGCTCCCGAGGACCGCCGTCACCGTGACGGTGCCGCCGTTGGTCGGCTCGCGATCCTTGTAGTAGGTGATGCCCGGTGTGGTGGCAAACGCCAGGGTCGGCGCGGTGAGCGTGCCGCCCACGCACTGGGCCTGCGTCAGGGTCGGATCGACCGGAACGATCGCCTCGCACTTGTTGAGGTTGAGCGTGCCGGAATAGGTGGCCTTGGTGGCCGAATCCTTGTGCCAGCCCGTCGCCAACGTACCCCAGCTGGAGCCGTTGCCGATAGTGGCCGTGATCGAGAACGTGCCGTCATCGTTGATCGTCGGCGTGCCGTAGGTCACGCCTGCGGTCGCGACTCCGGACACGGTCGGCGCCGTATAGGAACCGCCCTCGCAGACGCCATCCGTCACGCTCGGCGCGACGAGATCGACGCCGACGCAATTGTTGAGATCGAGGGTGCCGGAGAAGGTCGCCTTCGTCGGCGAGTCCTTTGTCCAGCCCGTAGCGAGCGTGCCCCACTTGGAGCCGTTGCCGATGGTCGCGGTGATCGTGAAGTTGCCGTTCGTCGTGTTGATGTTCGGCGTACCGTAGGTCACGCCTTCGGTCGCGACGCCGACAACGCTCGACGGCGTGTATGTGCCACCAGTGCAGGCGCCATCCGTCACCTTCGGGGCGACGAGATTGACCGTCGTGCAGGGGTTCTCCTTCAGCGTCCTGGTGAACGTTGCGGTCGTCGGCCCGGTCTTCTCCCAACCGGTGCCATCCAGGTTCCCCCAGGTGTTGCTGCCGGAGAGTGTCGCCGTGATGGTGAACGAGCCGCCCGTGGACGGCATCGTCGCCGGAACCATCGAGTAGGTGATCGTGTCCGTGTTCGCCGGGACGTTGACGTAGGGCGCCGTATGAATGCCGTTCTGGCAGACGCCATCGCCGAAGGTCGGGGCGGCCGGCGTGATCTTGCCGCAGGGATTCTCCTTCAGTGTCTTGGTAAAGGTCGCCGTCTTCGCATCCTTCTTGACCCAGCCGGTGCCGTTGAGATTGCCCCAGGCATTGCTGCCGGAGAGCGTCGCTGTGATCGTGAACTCACCACCGGACGCCGGAATCGTCGCCGGGGTCACGGAATACGTGATGGTATTGGTGTTCGCCGGGACGTTCACAAACGGCGAGGTGTAGACACCGTTGTTGCAGACGCCGTCGCCATAGGTCGGAGTCGCCGGGGTGATCTCGGCGCACTTGTTGAGGTTCGCCGTGCCGCTGAAGACGTAGGTGTTGTTGGCACCCGCCGTCCAGCTACCCGACACGTTGCCCCACTGGTAGCCGTTCTTGAGGCTCGCGGTGACAGTGAATGCACCCGTGGCATCCGGGCCGCTCACGACATAGTGGACGCTCGTCGAATCGGTCGCGGTCACCGTCGGCGCGGTGTAGACACCGGCCACGCAGGAGCCGTCCTTCACGGTCGGATTGGTCGGCGTGGTCTCCTGGCAGGTGCCCATCTTGACCGTGCCGCTATAGACGCGCGTGTTGTTGGCGCCGTCACTCCAGCCAGCCGGGTTCGCACCCCAGACGGAATCGGTGCCCGTGAGGGAGGCGGTGACGGTGAAGTTGCCATTGCTGTCGGGGCCGGTGACGGTGTAGGTCACACCTGTCGTGGTCGCCGGCGTGATCTTCGGCGCCGTGTAGGAGCCGTTGACGCAGGAACCGTCCTTGGTGCCCGGGTTCTGCGGCGTGATCACCTTGCACTTGTTGAGCGTCGCTGTGGCGCTCTTGGTGGCGGTGTTGCCGGACACGGTCCAGCCGGCGGTATTGCCCCAGCTGTAGCCCGGTTGCAAGGTCGCGGTGACCTTCCACACACCGGTGCCGGTGTCAATCGTCGCCGAGTAGTGGACGCTGGCGGTGTTGGCCGGAGGCGTGATCGTCGGCGCCGTCCAGTTACCGTTGGTGCATGCACCATCGGTTACGGTCGGGTTCGCTAGATTGCTGCCCGGCTCACACTTGCCCGGGTAGACGTGACCAGAGATGGTCGCCGTATTGCCGGTGACGGTCCAGCCGGTCGTGTCACCCCACTTGTAGCCGTTCTGCAGCGTGGCGGTCACGGTCCAGTCGCCGGTGTTCGCGTCCAGATCGAGGCTGTACTTGACGCTTGCAGTGTTGCCCGGAACGCTGACCTTTGGCTTGGTCCAGTTGCCGTTGGTGCAGAAGCCCGACGTCGCTGTCGGCGTGCCGAGGTTACTGCCTGGCTGGCAGATGGCAGTGTCGAAGGTGACGCTCAGGATCGCGGTCGTTGCGGTCTGGATCTGCCAGCCACCGGGAAGCGGGTCCGACTGCCAGCTGAAGCCATCAGGGATCGTGGCGGTCACGAAGACCGTTGCACCCGGTTTGACAAGGGAATTGTTCCACGAATAGGTCACGCCATTTGCCGGGGCAAATGTCAGTGTCGGGTTGACGACCGCGCCATTGACGCACTGCCCCTGCACGATTGTGGGGCCTGCCGGCTGGGTCGGCGTGGTCGGCGGCAGCTTGGCGTTGATCGTGAACGTGTTCGACGCGATGATCACCGGGCTCGCCGGGCTGCCATTCGGGTTGACATATGCGTCGTTGGTGATGGTCTGGCCTGCGGTGTTGTCCGGCACAAACGCCGTCACCGTGACGGTGATGGTGCCGTTATACCCGCCTGGGGTGACCTGCCAGCTCAGGTTGTTGCCGCTGCCGCCGGTGGAACAGGTGGTGTACATCGGCACGGCGGCACACGCCGAACCGGTCACCTGCAGCGGCGCCGGGACAACATCGGTGATGGTGAATGGTGTGTTGGCCACCTCACCGCCGAAACCGACGATGATCGAGTACGTGATCGTCGAATTCTGGATCACGAACGACGGGTTGACGGTCTTCTGGATGGTGTAGCCGCCGGTTCCGGCGCTGGCGCCCTCGATGCTGAGGTTCAGCATCCGGTTCTTGGCGACGGGGCTGGCTGCGGGGCTCGCGACCGCCTGACCCTGCTCGGGATCCTTGGTGTCCGGCGAGACTGGCGTGCCGGCGGGCACTTCCGTCGGCTCATCGACGGCTGGGGTACCCGTCGGGGCATCCGTCGGCTCATCGGTCGGAACTGCCGTCGGCTCCTGCGTCGGGACGGCGGTCGGCGCCGGGCACGGGTTGACCGCGGCGGTTCCGTAGTAGACCGCCACCGTTGGATCGCCCTCGATGGCCCAACCTGTGCCGCTGAGATCGCCCCAGACGCGGTCGCCATTGAGATAGGCGATCACGGAGAAGCTGCCATCGCCGTTCGGGCCATTCACCTGATAGGTGATGGCCTCGGTGTTGTAAGCGGTGACAGCGGGGCCGTAATGGGTGCCGCTGTCGCAGAAGCCGTCGGCGATGTCGAGCACGCCCGGCCAGACCACTTCAGGCGCGGGTGGCGCGTCGTCCTGGTAGTCACCGGTGCCCGTTTGATCGTGGCCCTGGGGGTCCCCGGCGCCGGAATCGTCATTCTGGTTCTGCCCCTGATCGCCGCCCGTGTTGACGGGTGGCAACGGCACATCGTTCGAAGGATCCCCGGTATCGCCCGGGTTCCCTGATTCGCCGGTGTCACCGGTGCCCCCGGCAGTTCCGGCATCACCGGGGTCGCCGGTCATGTCCTGGGTTGTGGTGGAGGCTGGCGTGCCATCGACGAGCTCCTGCGCGGAGACGATCGGAGCGAGCAGGCTCCCGATCAACATCGCCAATGTGAGCCACGTCCCCACATACGTCACATATCGTCTCATATCGCTGTGTGCTCCTCTTCCTTTCCTCAACCGTGCTCACCCCTGTCCGAAAAGCGGACAGCGCGAGCGCGGCTCGACACGACTGCGTGCGGTCGCCCCGTCAAGGCAGGGAGCCAGCGGCCCCCGCCGTCTGTGATTTCCGCCGGTTCGTCGCCTGGCGGTGACGACCAGTCATTGGTCCCATCCCAGATTGTGATGTGTCACAGTACTTTTGTCAACCATGATCTAGGATCAACGTTTGTATGACTAGTACTCACCTATGCAAGAGTAATCTACGCTCCCCTATTGCTGGCGGGAAAATGGGCCTACTTGCTGGCGCAGGCCCAGACGGGTACGATATCGTCTGTAGTCAATCATTGAATAGTCGGTTGCGGGACGAGACGGAGGAGACGAATGGTATCGGGACGGGTATTCAGGGCGTTGCTGCCCCTGCTGCTGGCGATTCAGGCGACCACGATGGGGATGTGGGGAGTGGCTGCGGTTGCGGCCGCCGCGATCGCGTGCGGGCCGGCGACGCCATCACCTGCCGTGGCGTCGCCAGAGGCAGCGCCCGCTGTGTCGAGCGATGCCCGGTTCCCGGACGAAGGCGGCAGCCTGACCGTGTTTGCGGCCGCCTCACTTGCCGATGCCTTCAATCAGATCGCGATTGACCTGCAGGAGGCGCATCCCAACCTGACGATCACCTTCCAGACCGCGGGGTCGCAGTCGCTTGTGACGCAGCTTCAGGAAGGCGCCCGGGCCGATGTGCTGGCGACCGCCAACACCTCGACCATGCAGACTGCCGTCGACTCCGGGCTGATCGAAGGCGACCCGGTGCCGTTCACGGGCAACCGGCTGGTGATCGTGACGCCGAAGGACAACCCGGCCGGGATCACCTCGTTCGACGACCTTGCCAAGGATGGCGTGAGGCTGGTGGTTGCCGGGCCCGACGTGCCAGCCGGCAAGTACGCCGTGAATGCCATCTGCGCGCATGAGGCGAATGGCGTCTCGGGATTCGCCGATGCGGTCGGGGCGAACATCGTGTCGGAGGAGACCGATGTCCGGAGCGTCCTGGCGAAAGTCCAGCTCGGGGAGGCCGACGCCGGGATCGTCTACGCCAGCGATGCGGTGGCCGCGGCGCTCGCGGGGAATGCGCTGAACGTGATCGACTTTCCGGCATCGGTGCCGACGACCGCTTCGTATCCGATCGCGGCAGTGGCCGGTGGCAACACCGAACTCGCCCGGGCCTTCATCGCCTACGTGCTGAGTCCGGAGGGGCAGCAGGTGTTGGTCGACTTCGGGTTCGAGCCCGCGGGGTAGCGCATCGGCCGGTCCGGGTCGGGTACAGTCAGTGACACCGTGGCTAACGGCGGCCACGGTGTCCTCGTGTTCCAGTGGGTGAAATCCAGCATGCAACTGAGCTCCGGACCGGTTACGAAACGATCGTCGCTCACGGGAGGCGCCTTCTCGTGGGTCCTTGCCGCGCTCACGCTGCTCGGGCTCATCCTGCTCACGTTGCCGACGGCGGCGCTGGCATGGCGCGCGTTTCAGGCGCGGGCCGCGATCGATACCCCCCGTACCCGCGAGGTGCTGGGGGATGCGCTCGTCCTGAGCCTGGGCTCGTCGCTTGTCGCGCTCGCGGTGATCGTGCTGCTTGGCACGCCGATCGCCTACACGCTGGCGCGCGCCGCCGCGACCTCGCGCGGGGCGAAGCTGATCGATGCGCTGATCGACCTGCCGGTCATCCTGCCACCGGCGGTCGCGGGAATCGCGCTGCTCACGGCGTTTGGACGGCGCGGCATCCTTGGATCATGGCTGAACGATCTGGGGATCACGATCGGGTTTACCACCACGGCGGTCGTCATCGCCCAGGTTTTCGTCTCGGCGCCGTTCTACATCCGCACGGCGCGCGCGGGATTCCTGCGGGTCGAGCGCTCGCTTGAAGAGGCCGCGGCGGATCTCGGGGCCAGCCCGATGCGCGTCTTCTTCCGCGTCACGCTGCCGCTCTGCCGCAGCAGCCTGATCGCGGGGGCGATTCTCGCCTGGGCCCGGGCCCTGGGTGAGTTCGGGGCGACGATCATGTTCGCCGGGAACCGCCAGGGCGTGACGCAGACGATGCCGCTGGCGATTTACGAACGCTTCGGTGCCGGTGATCTCAATGCCGCCCTGATCCTGTCGGCCGTCCTGCTGATGACCTCGATCGTCTTTCTCGTCCTCGTCCGGATCTTGGGCGAGAGCGGTTCGCCCCGATAAGGGGCCGATTTCCATCATCGTGTCCGATTTTTGTCATTCCGAGCGAAATCGGAGACCGAGCGGAGGAAGTGGTTGGGAGGAAATGTGTCTCGCCTTCTGGCGTGGCTGCATGAACCGGGGTTCGGCGCAAGGCGCTCCCCAGGCGACAACCGGCCCGCAGCAGCCGTCTGCAAGGTGGAGCGTCTCGTTTGTACACGACGTCCTCCGCTTGACCTGCGGTCACGCTCGGAATGACAGGGGGCTCCTGCGAGTCCTACTGTAGGGGGTATTCATTCAAGTACGAAATGATCGTAGTAAGCCGTCGTCCGGGGAGACTAGAGGCAGCCGGTATGCTGGCAGGTGCTCGCTGGGCGCTTGAAGCTGCGAACCGGGATCCGCATCCCCTCGCGTGCGTTCTATACTCTCTGCACGTACCGATGCCCGTCCTACTGCGAGGGTCCCATGCTCTCAACTCGCACTGCCGAACCCCAGCGATCTTCCCTTCCACGCCCCACCACGCCACTTGTCGGGCGCGGGGCGGAGTTGGAGCATGTCCGGGAGTTGCTGGAGCAACGGGAGGTCCGCCTGGTGACGTTGCTGGGACCGGGCGGCGTCGGCAAGACACGTCTCGCCCTCCAGATCGCCGCGGAGGTGCAGGCAGAGAAACCCGGCGGGGTGGTCGCCGTCTTTCTTTCGTCGGTGATCGATCCGGAGCGGGTGCTGCTGAGTGTCGCCCGCGCCCTGGGTGTTGAGGAGCAGGGCACCGTGCCGCTGGACGCCCTGATCGTGCAGGAGGTGCGCGACCGCGAGGTCCTGCTGGTGATCGACAATGCCGAGCAGGTCGTGAGCGGCTTCGATTTCCTGCCGGAGGTCCTTGCGGGCTGTCCCGGGCTGACGGCGCTGGTCACGAGCCGCACGGTTCTGCACTTCTCGATGGAGCATATCGTTCCGGTCGAGCCGCTGGCGACGGCCTCGACGTCCGCCGGCGTGCTTGCTCCGGCGACCTCGCTCTTTGTCGAGCGCGCCCGCGCGGTGCAACCGGATCTCGATCTGTCGGCCGAGAATATCGCCGCGATCGATGAGCTGTGCCGCCAGCTCGATGGGCTGCCGCTCGCGATCGAGCTGGCGGCCGCGCGTTCCCGCTTCTATCCGCCCCAGGCACTCCTGCGCCGGATCGCGGATCGCCTGCATCTGCTCTCCGATGGGCCGCGTGACATCCCCGAACGCCACCGCACGCTGCGCGCGATGCTGACGTGGTCGCACGATCTCCTGACTCCGGATCAGCGGGTGCTCTTCCGGCGGCTGGGCGTATTTGCCGGTGACGGGTCGCTGGAGGCCGTGGCCGCGATCTGTAATGCCGCCGACGATCTGGAGAGCGGGACCGAGGACCTGGTTGCGCAACTGCTGGATCAGAGCCTGGTCCGGCTCGATAGCGGGCCGGAAGGCGAGCCGCGCGTGCGGATGCTGCAGACCATTCGCGATTTCGCCCGCGAGCAGCTGGAGTTCAGTGGCGAATGCGATTCGTTGCAGCGGGCGCATGCCACCTATTTTGCCGCGCTGGCGGGCAATGTCCCCTTCCAGTCCTGGAATACCGGGACAACGGAATCCGAGGAGCTGACGCGGCGCTTTTATCCCGACCAGGCCAACTTCCTGGCGGCACTCGAATATCTTCTGACCCAGGAGGATAAATCGACCGCAGTCGATCTCGCGCGCAGCCTGAGTGTGTTCTGGCTTGAGATCGGCCAGCTGCGATCGGGCCGTTCCCTGATCGAGCGCGTGTTGCCCTATGCTGGCCAGCGGCCGCTGGAGATTCAGGATGCGCTGCACCGCCTCGCCGCGATCATGGCGCTCGAATCCTTTGACTTCGAAGCCGCACAAAAGCATGCGGAGCGTGCAGTCGCGGTGAACGAGGAATTGGGGAGCGCCCGCCGGGTCGCGATTTGCATCAACCTCCTCGGGATCGCGCGGTGGCTCGGCGGCAATCGGGTCGAGGGGGAGCGCCTGCAGCGTGACGCGATCCGCCGGGTGGAGGCGCTGGACGATCCCCGGATCGTGGCAAGCTTCCAGGGGAATCTCGCGGAGTGCCTGCTGGATGCGGGCCGGATCGACGAGGCGGAGCCGATGCTCGAAGGGGCGCTGGCCGTGATGCGCACTGATGAGCATGGCGTGGCGGACCTCTATGCAGGGACGATGGGGACCATCGCGCTCCTGCGTGGAGATCTCGACCGGGCCAGTCAGTTGCTGGAAGAGGGACTCTCCTATCACCGGCGGCCTCCCTACCGGCAGCCCGGCGGCCGCGCCGATCGTTTCTTGCGGATTGCGTCACTCGCGCTGGCACGCGGGGAGGGCGAAGCCGCCGCTCGGCTGGTGGGGGCCGCCGATGCGATCTACGAGCGGCTTGGCATTCCCGAGGGCGGTCACCATGTGGCCGATTACGCCACGACCGTCGCGAGGACGCGGGCCGTGCTCGACCCGGATGTGTACGACCGGGCGCGGGCGGAGGGATTCGCACTTACGACGGAGCAGGCGCTCGACACCGCGCTCGCAGTGACCCGCATGCGGGGCGACACTGGAGAGGGGCCTCCGGCTGAGTCATCCGGCTCGCCCGTGCCCGCGGTGCTCGCCGAGCTGACGCCACGCGAGCGCGACGTGTTGCGCCTGATCGCCGAGGGACGCACCAATGATGCGATCGCCGAGGAGCTCTTCATCAGTCCACGGACGGTGACGACCCACATCACGCGCCTCTACGCCAAGCTGGGCGTTGCCAACCGGGCGGAAGCGGTGAATCTCGCCATCCGCGCGAGCGCTGGCTGATCGGAATCGCTGCGTCGTGACCTCGCCGCTCTTACGTACGCCCCTCATGCATCCCCGACGCACGTAATACGCCCCCTGAATACGATGTTCTACGGACGCCCTGCCACCCGGAATTCGCGATCATGAGATCAGCAACGAGATGGCAGACGGGTGGCGCGAAGCCACGGAACCGGAGGATGATCATGGGACTTCAGGGCGAGCGGCAAATTCAGTTGGCAAGCACGATGCAGGATTTCGGCATGTACGGTACCTACACGGCGGAGATGCAGTACCGCCGGGCGCGCAGGGAGGCGGAGCTCGTCGCGAATGGCCGTTTCCCTGCGTCGGGCGGCGGGGTCCGTGCCCGGATCGGTGGTGCGCTGGTGCGGTGGGGCCAGCGCCTGGAAGGGCGGGGCACGCTGAGTACCCCGTGCAATTGCGAACCGGCGGTCTCCTGATCGGCGCACGGCATTGACAACGATACCGATCGGGCAACGCGAATGAGGGAGGATACACGCCTGTGTATCCTCCCTCATTCGCGTGGTGGATCATCCTCTCGCCTGCATGGACCGCAGATGCGCCGGGGAGCGCTACCCCGCGAGCCCGTGCGCGGCCAGGAATTCGGTGATGACCTCGACCGCCTTGGGAGAGAAGGGGAGGTTCGGGTTTGCGTAGTCGACGGCGGGGTTGGGCGTGCCGGTGATGACCTTCATGAGGTGATCCGCGTCGGGCAATTCCACGAGGGTTGCCTCCGTGTTGCCCGCCTGCTCGAACCCCGCCATCAGATGCTGTACCTGCGCGGCGGTGACCTGCTGGTCCTTGCCGCCGTGCAGGACGAGCACCGGCAGCGTCGACGGCAGGGAGGCCGCGACCTCGGCGGGATCGATCTTGTCGATCTGCGCCAGGAAGGCCGCATTCGTGGGCGAGAAGATCTGGGCGAGGGCGGGTGAGGAGACCGTTTCCGGCAGGGTTCCATGTGTCCGCAGGCTCGTGATGATCGTGTCGAGTTCCTGCTTGGCGTCATCCGCCTGCTGCTGCGTCATCTGGCCGCCCTCGACTGCCTGCGCGAACTGGGGCTCCAGCTGGTCCTTCAGGATATCGAGATAGCGGATGCTGAGCGGCGATACCAGGATAACGCCGACTGGCGGCGTTCCGGCGGCGGTGAGCTCCTGGGCGAGCACGAGCGCGAACAGCGCGCCCTCGCTGTGACCGACGAGGATCAGCCTGCCAGGATCGACGCCGGGCTGACTCGTCAGGAACGCGGCGGCATCGCGGGCTTCCTGCAGGAAGAGGTTGTAATCGATCCCCTCGCCGCTCGTGTGGGTGCCGAGGCCGGTCTGGCCCGATCCCAGCTTGTCATAGCGAAGCGAGATCACTCCATTATCGGCCAGCGTGCGGGCAAGGTTGAGATTGGTGTTCATCGCGGTCAGGGTGCCGCTGTTGCCGTTGCGATCGGTGGGACCGCTGCCGGAGATGATCAATGCCGCCGGCAGCGGAGTCGCGGCGGATCTCGGTGCCATCAGCGACCCGTAGATCGTATCCGGCCCACTCGTGAACTGGACCTCCTCGTCGCGATACATGGTGGCGGCCGGACTCGCGGCGGGCGAGGCCACCGGTGGGGATGCCACAGCCGCCGGCTGGAAGAGCAAGCCGGCGATCTTGCCGCTCTCGCGGTCGATCTGGATGCTTGCCTGCAGGCGCGTGCCATGCTCGCCGACGAGGATGAAGCGGGCACTGGTCGGTGGCATGTCCCGGGATGTCGCCAGCGATCCCGCCTCGATCGTCACCGTGCCGACCTGCCCATGCAGCTGCCCGAACACCGCGCCCAGTTGCGTTGCCGGCACCTGCTTCAGGAAATCCGCTGTGAAGTGCTCACCGAGCTGGTCGCTGGTGCTCTCGCTGGCGCCGGTGTTGAGTGTCTCGACGACCCATCGGATTTGCTCGCCGAGCAGGCCCGGCGGCAGGTCGCTGTCGGCGGCGGGAGATGCCACCGGTGTCGCGCTGGTCTCCAGATCGAAACTGAGCCCGGTGATGAGCCCGCTCTCGCGATCGACCGAGAGGGCGGCGGGGATCTCGGTGCCGTCCGAGCCGACGAGGACGAAACGCGAGTGCGTTGGCGGGAGATCCATCGTCATGATGAACGAATCGGCCTTGATGACGAACGGCCCATGTTCGGCGTGCAGTTTCAGGAAATCTGCGGCCAGCTTGTCCGCCGGTATCGTTGCCAGGAAATCGGGCGAGACGTGTTGCTCGATTGGCTCGGTGCTCGGGCTGTCTGCGGGGGTATTGAGCGTGTCGAGCAGCCACTGGATCTGCACTCCCAACGGACCTTCCGGGAGCTGAGGCGTGGCATCCGGTGTCTGGGCGGAGACGATCTGCGGCGAGAGCAAGACCGCCGTGATCAGGAGGGCGATCCCGGAACGGGTGAGTGAGGCGAGCGGTCGAATCACAGGCGGCATCCCTTCACGCGTGTGCGGCTGAGGTCATCAGCGTGGATGAGGCCCGATGACCGTGAGGCCACTCTAGCAGATCGGGTTTCGTGCGCGAAACTCCGCCGGGGTCATCGTCATGAGGTACTCATTGCCGGTGTTCTCGGGGCACTCATCGTCCACGACGGATACGGTCTTCAGCCAGCGGAAACCGACCCGTTCATAGACGCGGATGGCGCGCCGGTTGGCGGGTTCCGGGGCGATGATCGCCAGCGTGGCCTTCATCTCGCCGAAGACGACCCGCCGGTGCAGGGCGCGCAGGACCGGTGTGCCCCAGCCGCGATTCCGGAAAGCGGGATCGCCGAGAAAGAGATCCGTGCCGGCCGCACCGGGCGGCGGGACCGGCGGCAGCGCGAGCTGGCGGGCGTACTCCGGCTCGTCCGCCAGCAGGTAACACTGGATGTAGCCGGCGGGGTGCGAGTCGATCTCGATGATGTATGCCCGCGTCGTGTCGGCGCCGGTGATGCGGTCGGCGTAGCGCGCGGCGAGGGCCGGGATGGTCAGGTCGCCGGAGCGGTACCAGGCAGCGACATCGGGGTCGCTCAGCCAGCGCTGAAGGAGGGGGAGGTCATCCGCGCGGAGACGGCGAAAGGCGACGCGATCTTCGGCGGGGGCGGTAGGAGGTGCATCGGTACTCATGGCGTGAGTATAGGGCGCGTTCCCGAGTGCGTGTCAGGATCGGTGTACGGGGGATGAGGGGTCTACCGAGGAGGCGGCACAATGGCCGCATCTGCGGTGGACTGCGTTCTGGCACCCGTTGCCGGACGTGACGAAAGCCCGGTCGGATCTCTCCGACCGGGCTTTCGTGGAAATGTCTCTCTGGTCAGCCAGGACGCGGGTGCAGACGAGCGGGAGGCAACTCAGCCACGGGGTTCGTGCGCGGAGCGGCGGGACGGATGCTCCGCGGGGGGGCGTGATGGCGAGGTGCGACCGCGACCAAAGAGCGGGTAGTGATCGAACGGTCAGCGTGGCCAGCCGTAGGGCAGGAAGCTGCGCTCGTAGCGCTTGAGATCCTGACGGGCCTCATCGGCAGTCGGGTAGCCCTCGCCCGAGCGGAGAACCGCGCCGTAGTAGCGCTCGAAGCGGCTGGAACCGATGCCGGAGCCCGAACGGTTCTGGGAAAATTGGAAGAGTCGTTTCAGTGCGTTCATCTCTCGTTGCCTCTCTGTACTGATGACGGTCCGCATCGACCGTCCTGCTGGTATCTAGTATATCATACTATCTGCATATACGCATGTATTGGTATCTGAATGGGTAGATGGGTGATAAAGATATGCCGATTCTGTGATGGGAATACCTCGCATCTGTATATGGCCGCCGGATAGGGAAAAGACGTACCATCTGCGACAATATGCGGGGAGGAGAGATCGGGCGAAGGGATGGCGTGGGCGATCCGGGGCGTGAAGCTTCACGCCCGGTCGGATGCCATACCCGTCGAAGTCATGATCGCGTGGCGAGGGCCCGAGCTGGCGTTCGCCGTCTGGAGACGTAGCTGAATGGTCGTGAAATCAGAATGTGGGCAGGGAGCGTCCGGATGAACCGTGGAGCCGATGGGCGTCCCCAGGCAGCAAGGCCCTCACCGCCGCGATCCCGCCGGGGAGCGCATGTCCTGAGCACACTGCTCTTTCTCGCCGCCATCGGGTTTGCGGTCGCGGCCGTCTTCCTCTATCTGCAGGATCGTGACAAGACGGACGAACGCATCCCGCCCACCGCCCTTCCTGGGCAGAACCAGCTGGCGACGGTGCTGCAGGCGTTCAAGGATGCCGGGCTGAAGGCGGACTATGGCCGCACGACCGGCAAGAGCGACCAGCTCAATCAACCCGGGCAGTTGCTCACGGTCGAGGGCCAAAACGTCTATGTCTACATCTATAATGATGGGGATAAGGACGCATCCGTCGCCGAACGTGAGCGGCAAGCGGCCAATATCGACCCCGAATCCATGAAGCTCACCACGCCATCGGGCAAGGATCTGCGAAACGGCGAGCCGCTGCATATCGCGCAGGGAAGTAATGTCATCACGGTCCTTGTCGGCGGTGATGAGCAGCTTGCATCCCAGATCCAACAGGTTGTAGAGGCACTCCCCTGAACCAATCATCACGCCAATCGCCATCCGATCCGGAACAACGCGACAGCGCCGGCCCCGACATGACATCCCCGGCGACGGCGGACGGTGCCGGGTCGACCCCAGCGCCACAGACCCCGACAGCGGGCGACGCATCCGCGTCGCCCGCCGCAAATGACCCCTTTGCCGAGTACGACGATTTCGATACCGAGGAGGCGGAGAACGGTTGTATCGGATACAGCCGGTACGGGAAACTCTCCTCGATTGCGCTGGGGGCCGTGATCATCATCGGGCTGCTGGCGGTGGGCGCCGCGAACTGGCTGGGGAACCGGGATGACCGTTCGGATACCACGCCGACGGCTGCCGTGCAGGCCAGCCGTCCCGCTCCCGAGTTCACCCTGGCCCTCTTCGACGGCGGTACATTCGATCTTGCCGACCAGCGCGGCAAGGTCGTGGTCGTCAACTTCTGGGCATCCTGGTGCGGACCCTGCAAGGAGGAGATGCCCGCACTCCAGGCCCAATCCCAGGCGGCCGGCGACGATGTCGTCTTTGTTGGCGTTGGCGCGCGCAACGATCAGGACGAGGATGCACGCGCCTTTGTCAAGGAATACGGCGTCACCTATCCGGTCGGGCGCGACCTGGAGGGCGGTGATGACCTGCGCGGCGGGATCGAGCAGGCCTACGGGATCCCCGGCTACCCGGCCACGATCGTGATCGACCCCGATGGCAATATCTCCGGGATCAAGATCGGCGCGATCACGATCGACGAGCTCGACGCCTACATCGCAACCGCAAGGAAGTAGCGCACACCATCCGGTTTCCACGCGAACGGTAGCGACCGTATTTCGTCTGTAGTGGTCGACCAAGGAGCTTGTCCTGAGCCTGCCGAAGGACGTCGACCATCGGGCGGAGCCCGATATCCGAGGTGTGCCGGAACCGATGCGTTTCGGTCACGGGCCCGGTTGAGATATGGCCCTAGTGGTCTCGCTTCGCTGCGGGCCATCGGAGACGGTGGGGCTGCTCGATATAGCTACCGAGACAGGCTCTCTCCCTATGATTGAGAACCGAGGGCCAATATTCCAATCCGGCCCGGGTATTGGCCGGTGATCCATGCGCTTAGTGCCGGCGCAGTTGCCGACAGGGGTTGCACCCTGCGACTGCACCGACCAAGGCCCTCGTCTGCGGATGATCTCTAGAGCTGAGTCGAACCCGTACCGGTGCCGCTGGTCCGTGCCATGGCACGGACCAGCAGGCCGATCGTGAGCGCACCCGGGGCCAGTATCCGGCTCCTCCGGATGGATCAGACAAGCTGACCCGCTACGAGTCTTCGTTACGATTTCGAATCCCACTGTAGTGACACGGGAAGGGGCGGTTCCCGACCGGGAACCGCCCCTCCTTGTGTCGTTGCACGCTCCGTTCGGTGCTGTGGAGGCTAGTAACCCTCCGCCGACAGCATGTCGTCGAGATCGGCGAGCAACGTGCTCGCGGTCTGCAGCTGCGCCCGTGCGTCGTCGAGCAACGTCTGATCGCCATTCGCTCCGGCCGCCAGGAAGGACGTCAGGTTGAGCGAGGCATCGCTGAGGTTCTTCGACAGCGAGGTGTACGCATCGTCGATCTCCTCGTACCCTGCCGGCGCTTCGAGCTCGGGCAGGAGCATCCAGTCGATCAGGATGTCTGTCAGCTCCGTGAAGTCGGCGTCGGTCGCATCGCCGCCCATACCGAGAATCTCGTAGAAGCGGTCGAGCTGGGTGCTCTGCTTGTCGACCTGCTCCCGGACGCTGGTCAGGTACTCGTCGGCGTCAAGTTCGCCACCGCTCGGATCGGTCGGCTCTTCGGTGGCACGCGTGCTCTTTCGCGGCTTCTTGGTGGGCTCCGCCGTCGGCTCGACGGTGGTTCCGCCGCCACCGGCGTATTCATCGCCGGCGCCGATCGCGATATCGATCGTCATGAAGGTGTCATCGTCGCCGGGCACCAGGATCACGCGCAGATCGCCAGGCCGACCGCCAACCTCGTAGTCGCGATAAGTGGAGCGGCTCACCACCTCACCAAGCGCCTCGCTGCTGCCTGCGAAGAGCAGTTCGCCTTCGTCGAGCTCAACCGGATCGCTGTCCAGCTCGACATCGGCCGGGAGGAATTGCTCGGCGAGCGTGAGCGCGCGGCTCTCCGACCACTCCTTGCTGGCGTTCAGCTGGATATGCAGGGCGACATCATCTTCCCAGAAGACGTAGATGGTGTCGTAGCCGCGAATCCCCTCGTAGACCTCACCGTAGGCGAAGTCATCGGCATCGGCATCGTCGGCGGAGGGCCCGAATTCGTCCTCGAAATCGGCGCGTTCGCCGCCGAGCACGCCGATCAGGGCATCGCTCGTGGAACCGGAGTCACCCTCATCGACGGGCGTATCCTCTTCATCCTCGGGTGTCGGCGTCTCCCGATCCTCGCGCGGAAGCTTCTTGCGGTTCGACTGGGCCGCGAGCAGGTCGTTGGCATCGGCGGTGCCGGCCAACAACTGATCGATAAGGGCGTATGCCTGCTGGCGGCTGGTCAGCGGCGCGGGGGCCGCCGCCGCGGTCAGCGATGGCGCGAGCAGCCCTGCCACCAATATGAGTAAAACGGCGAAACGTTGAAGTGCCTTGAGCCTCATTGAGCTGTGTCTCCTCCCTGAAGGTATCAGCGCTCGACGACCTTTCGTCCAATCCGGACGTCCGGTAGCTGACGCGCCCTCTGTTGCATCCCAGCTATGTCCAACCACTACCACCATAACGAGTTGTGAAAGACAACGGTTCCCGCGAACGTGCGAAGGCAGGGAGCGGGTGTTGTCCTCGTCACCCGTATGATCCGGTTCTTGCAAGTTGAAACGCACCGTGGCCGCCAATGTAATACGAAACGGCCGCCGCGAGAAGTGCGGTGGCCGTTTCGCCGTGATGTTGTCGTGTGGGTCGGGGTATTAGCGTGCCGTGGCGGCCTCCTTGATCTTCACCGGTGTCAGCCAGTCGTGATGATCGTCGGAGGTGCCGCGGAAGATATCGAAGAGCCGCGTGCTTATGCGCTCCGCGATCGGGCCGCGTGTGCCCTCACCGATGGTGCGACCATCGATCGTCTCGATCCAGGCCAGCTGCACGCCCGTGCCGCAGAAGAACGCCTCGTCGGCGATGTAGATCTCCGAGCGGTCGATGGCGCGCTGCTCGGTGGGGATGCCGAGCTCCTTGGCGAGCTGCAGCAGGGAGCGGCGGGTGATGCCCTCAAGGATGTCGCTGTTGATCGGCGGCGTGATCAGCACGCCATCGCGCACGATGAAGAAGTTGCAGGAGCTCCCCTCCGCGATCTTGCCGTCGGCGTTGAGCATGATCGCGTCGTCGGCGCCCATCTCCTCGGCCTGATCCTTGGCAAACGAGGAGTTGATGTAGGAACCGGTGATCTTGCCCCGGCTGGGGATTGCGTTGTCCGCCGCGCGCGTCCAGGAGGAGACGATTGCCTTCTGCCCGCGCGTGGTGTCCAGGTAATCGCCCATGGGCAGCATGTAGATCGCCAGCTCATCGTGCATGTTGCGCAGGCGCGGGGTCAGCTGCACCGATGCCTTGTAGACGAACGGGCGGAAGTAGACGTCGGTGGTGGGCGCATTGCGCTCGGTCAGCTCGATCATCGTCTGGGCGAGGGAATCGACGGTGAACGGCAGGTTCATGCGCAGGAGGCGGGCAGAGCGCAGCAAGCGGGCGCAATGCTCGCGCAGCCGGAAGATGTTGATGCTGGTGCCATCCGCCGAGCGATAGCCGCGCACGCCGGCGAAGGCGCCGGTGCCGTACTGCAGGGCATGCGTGCCGATGCTCACCTTCGCGTCGCCGAAGGGCACGATCTTGCCTTCAAAGAATGCGTAGTCGAGTGTCTGGTCGAAAACCATAGGGCTCCAAGCTCCTGCAGTGTTGATCGGTGAGCGCAGAAGGAGTTCACCGGAGTCGGGTAGACGCGGGACGGGCTGGAGAGAATGCGTTGCGAAAGCGTCCGGTAATCGACCCGGGCGGGCGGATCGGTCGCCGCGCTCATTGCCGCATTCTGCTCCAGGGGCGCTCACCGGCGATGGGCACCGGGATCGTCGACCCGGACGGCTGCGTTGGAGCCGGAGCCGGGATGTCCATGTGCCGCATTATCGCACACGCCGGCACCGTGTCGACCGGAAGCGGGCGAGGGATGCGACTTGGAGGGCTCATTGAACGGATGGATTCGGCATAGGATTACCGTGGCGATGCGAGAAGCAGGTTGGTTC
>JBARWF010000029.1:0-3153 GCA_049646645.1 Thermomicrobiales bacterium | reverse complement strand
GCGTTCGATGCGATCGCGGTCTACAAGCGGGCGCGCCTGATCGCGACCAATCCCGACCGCTTCTGTCCGTTCCCGGGCGGCCGCGGCGAGCCCGATGCGGCCGCCATCATCGGCGCGGTCGAGGGCTGCACCGGCATCCGCTGCGAGCAGGTGGCGGGCAAGCCCGATCCGTTCATGCTGGAGGCCGCGCTGCAGCGCCTGAACCTGCCGGCGACCGACTGCGTGATGGTCGGGGACCGGCTCGGGACCGATATCGCAATGGCGATCGGCGCGGGCATGCATTCCGCGCTCGTCCTCACCGGCGAGACGACCCCCGAGCTGCTGGCGCAGTATCCGGTCGAGGGGCACCCGACCTGGGTGCTGGAACGCATCGATCACCTTGTCCCGTCCCTCCGACCATAGCGGGTGACGCTGCCGCAATCCGTGGCGCGGAATGTGGTGTGTCTTGCGGTGATGATCGATGCGGGCGCAGACGCGCATTTCGCGTCTGTGCAGATTTCGAGGAGGATGAAATGACGACCGAGCACGCGAAAATCGTCGAATCCACGCGGGCCCAGGTGCTTGCGCTGCTGGGCGAGAAGCAGGCACACATGACCTTCAACGAGGCCGTTGCCGACTTCCCCGCCGAGCACTACAACACGAAGCCGCCCCATGTGCCCTACACGCCCTGGCACCTGCTCGAGCACCTGCGGATCGCACAGCGCGACATCCTCGATTTCGTGCAGAGCGATCACTATCGGGAACTGAGCTGGCCCTCCGACTACTGGCCCGCACCCGATGCCACGGCCGACACCAAGGCGTGGGATCGCACGATCGCCGGCTTCCAGGAGGACCTGGCCGCCATACAGGCGCTCGTCGCCGACCCGACCCGCGATCTGCACGCGCAACTGGCCAATGCCGACGACGATCACTACACGCTCCTGCGCGAGGCGTTGCTCGTTGCCGACCACAACGCGTATCACATCGGCGAGTTCGCCATTCTCCGGCAGGTCATGGGCACCTGGCCCCCGGATCACGACAAGGCGTGAGAAGCGGCACCGGCTCCGGAAGCATCGTCCCGGAGCCGGTGCCGCTTCCTTACGTTCGTTGCCGAAGCGCTACGTCACCTTCCCGGCGGTCAGGAGCGGCGCGATTGTCGCATTCAGGGCCTCCGCCATCCCCTGATAACTCATGATGACATCCTGGTTCCAGGCGGCGACCTGCCCCGCCTTGACTGCGGGATGTTGCCCCCAGGTGGGATGAGCCTTGAGTTGGTCCGCGGTGAGGGTACCGGGACGTGCTGAGCAGAAGAGCACATCGGCCGGGTATTTCAGCGCCTGCTCGGCGCTGAGGGTTTCCCAGTACTCGTTCTTTGCGACATCTGGCTGTACGAGCTGCAGGCCGAGATGCGTATAGAGGCTCAGCTCCGCAAAATCCTGTGGACTCGCGACGTAAGCTTCGTCGGTCGCATCAACGTAGGCGAAGAGGATGCGGAGCCCGGATGTCGCGGAGGCCGTTTCCTTGAGCGAGGTGAGCGACGCGTCGTAGGTTGCCTTGGCCTCCTTGAGTTCGGGCGAATCGAGATCCGCACCCAGGGCGGCGGCGAGTTCCGCGAATCGTTCCGTGTCCGCGTCGGCCATGCCGGTGCCCGAAATCGCGACGATCGGGGCGATCGGCGTCACCTGCGACAGGATATTGCTATCGATGCTCCAGTATTCGGTCGCATCATCGAGGGTAAAGGTGAGGGTGACGAGGAGATCCGGCTGCTGTGCGGCAACGGCCTCCGGCTGGATCGGCTCGGTGGCATTCCCGACGATCGCGACGGCGCCGGGATCGATGTTGCCGCCGGCCGGGCCGAAGTCGCCGTTCTCGGTTGCGTTCCAGCCAAAGACCGCGACCGGGCGGATCCCGAAATCCCAGAGCGAAGCTGCCGCGTTGACATCGGCCACGATCCGCTCTGGTCGCGATGGCAGCGTGGTTGTCACGCCCTTGTCATCGGTGAAGGTCCATTCGCCGTTCGTGGCTGCTGGCGAGGCTGCCGGGCTGCCTGTCTGCGCATAGGCGGATGGGAACAGGGCTACCCCCGCGAAGACGCTCGCGGCAGCACCGGCGAGGTGGCGCCGGGTGAAGCTCCTGGATACCGAATGAGCCGATGTTCGTGCCTGACTGGACATGGGCGCTCCGCTCTCGTAGAACCGACTGCGTCGGTGCTCTGCTATATCCGACCGAATTGGTCGGAAAAATAGTAGACGAAGTCAGTCGGAATTGAAAGCGCGGGCGACGTATGCTGGGGAGGCTTTGCCGGGTGTAAGTCTCCTTTGGGATGTCGTTCTGAACGAAGTAACGAAGGTTGGGGGAGCGGGCGATTCAGGTGACGGCGTAGAGAGGCTGCTTGTTGCAATTCTGTAGCGACGGGTGGTCATGGTGCTGATCGCGGCTTCGCGGCTCCAACCATGAGTGCGTGGACTGCGCACGGCTGGTTGGATATCCGGTGCGATCCGGCCCATGCGCCGATTTCTGTGCTCCCACCTGGAATCCACCGCGTTCGGGGTTTGGAGTAGGTGGAGCAAAAGAAAGCCCCTCCGGAAGGAGGGGCTGTGAATCTTAATCGTACACTTGTCGGCGATGAGCGATCTTGATCACGACGATCACGAGCACATCGTTCTCAAACGTACACACGACTCGATAGTCACCAACGCGATAGCGCCAGAGTCCTGCGAAGTCGGCCGTGAGCGCTTTGCCCCGCACTCGCGGGTCGTCAAGACTGCTGACCTCCTCAAGGTACTTGATGATCCGCTCTTGCCAGGTGCGATCAATCTTGTGCAGCGCCTTCCGGGCTGCCGGTTCAACTCAACCCGCCAGCCCAAGCTCTCGTTTGACCTCCACGAGCGGGATCCGCCGGTTGCCCTGGGCGAGAATCTCCCGTGCGTCCCGGATGTCTTCCTGCTCCTCCAGCCACTCGATCAGGGCTTCATGGGCAAGGCTCTGCTTGTCCCGGCCCGTCGCTTTGGCGAGCTCAGTCAGTTCATCGTCGATCGCACTATCAATGAGCAGGGTGAGTTCTCGTGTGCTTGCCAATCGGTGCCGTCCTTTCGAGATGTCTCATCTCTCACCAATCATAGCATCAGCTTCTGTTCCACCCTGTAACGACCCGGGCGGCTCCGATTCTGGAGC
>JBARWF010000028.1:0-66405 GCA_049646645.1 Thermomicrobiales bacterium | reverse complement strand
AAGGCGTGACGATCTCCGGGCTCACCGTCGCCGGTGTCGCTGGCCGGAGGGTCACGCTGCACCGGGAGACCCCGATCGAGACCCGCATGCGTGAGGATGACCGGGTGCTGCTCAGTCTCGCTACCATGCGGCCCGGCGACGCGCGCTCCGTCGAGGGACGGATCCTGCGTGTGAGCGAGCACCGCGTCGAACTGCGGCTGCGCGATGTGATCCCGGATACCCGCGCGACCTACCGGATCGACGACCTCTCCCAGCATGGGATGCCCGGTTGGCAGGTCGAGGGCCTGACCGATTTTCTGGTGACCTCAATGGCGGAGGCGTCGGTTCGCGGACGGCGGTTGCATGCGTCGGAACTTCCGCCGATTGCGCAGTTCGTGCTCGGTACCGGCGCTCCGCCGTTGCCGCTCGGCGAGTCTGCGCCTGATCGCCCGTTGACCGGGATGAACGAACTCCAGCAGCGGGCGATCGCGGCAGCGCTGGCGCTGGAGCAGGGCGACGCTCCCGTGCTCATCCAGGGGCCGCCGGGCACGGGCAAGACCTCGATGATCGCCGAGCTTATCCACGCAATCGCGACGGACGAGTTCGCCACCGACGAGCCGGGCGCGAATGTCCGGCCGCTGCTGATTCTTGCGAACTCTCATCAGGCGGTCGATGAGGTGGTGCTGAAGCTGGTCCAGCGGTTCCCCGGGCTTGCGCCTTACATCGTGCGCGTTGGGCGCGTTCGCGCTGGCATGGACGACACGGTCCGCGCGTGTGTGCTGGGCGAGCGCCTCCGGGCGCCGCTGGTGCTGGAGGAGGCGGAGATGGCCTCCGAAGGGGCGACGCGACTCGTGCGCCTGATCAGCGAGGGGAACCTGCTGCACGACCAGGCGATGATCTTCGCCGGGACGCTCGCGGGTGCCCGTGCGGCGGAATTGCGCGGGCTTTCCTTCCGGACGGTCATCGTCGACGAATGCGGGCAGGCGACGGAGCCCGCGACGCTCCAGGCGTTGCGGCATATGCTGCCGCGCTACCGGAGCCGCCTCATCCTGGTCGGCGATCACAAGCAGTTGCCGCCCGTCGTACCGGAGAGCGATGGCGCGGACGAATCGGCGTTCATCTATCCGCCGAGCCTGGCCGGAGCCGGCATCGGCGAGGGCGACACCCTTCGTCGCTCGATGTTCGAGCGGCTGGCGGCGCGCTATCCGCAGCGCCTGATCACCCTTCGCCAGCAGTACCGGATGAACGCCGAGATCTGCGCGCTCGTCAGCGACACCTTCTACGATGGCGTCCTGCAGCCCGGCACCGCCGAGGTGGCCGGGCGACGTCTGGCCGGGACCTTCGCCCGGTGCGGCGTGGAGCCGGGAACGGGTGGATTGCTGGGGCAGGGGTGGCCGGTGGTACTGGTGGATACGAGCCGCGATCCGGACGCTCGTGACAGCGCTTCGGGGCCGCGACCGGACGAGTCCCGGCAGAACGGGCGCGAGGCGGCGATCGTCGCTGGCCTCGTGGCGGATCTGCTCGCAGCCACCCCGGCGGAGCGGCGGGCGTCCCTGATCGATGAGATCGGCATCGTCTCCGCCTACCGGAAGCAGAACAATGCGATCCGCAACGCCGTTCTCGCCCGCGGGATTGCTCCCGTCCTCGTGGATCGGCTGCGCGTCGATACGGTCGACCGCTTCCAGGGCGGCGAGCGGGACGTGATGATCGTGAGCCTGACCAACAGCAATCCCGGCGCCCTGATCGGGCCGCTGCACGCCGACTGGCGCCGGATGAACGTGGCGATCTCGCGGGCCCGGCGATCCCTGGTGATCGTTGGGGATCGCCGGACGTTCACGCATGCATCGGTTCCCGTCGAAGAGGAGGCGAAGGACCGCTATCGCCGGCTCTTCGCCGGCATCGACGCGCTGGCGGCAGCGGGAACGGCGCGGATCGTGCCATCGGGGGCCGTGGAACCGTGAGCACCCTCAGCGAATTGCCGATGCGGGAGCGTATCGCCCATCATCTAGCCACGCTGCCCGGCGATATCGGGTGCCGGCATCTCGCGCGCGATCGCGACGATGTGCCGGCACCGCTGCTGGTCGATCTGAAGCTCGTCAAGCCGATCGTGAGCCGGGTCCCGACGTGTCAGGCGCACGATTGTCCGCTGGTGGCGGAATGCGAGCACGAGCCCGATTTCCACGTCGAAGCCAGCGGCGCGAAGTCGGGAGTGAAATACAAGCGCACGGCGGCGGGGGATGCCGTGGCCGCCGGTGCGTCCGGGGCATTGGAGGCCGCCGTCGAGGAGCTGCCGTTGGCTAGGACGGTGTTGGCGCGTATCGATGCGAAACCGATGTCGATCCTTGCCCTTCACGCCGGATTACTGGAAGAAGCGCGAGCACTGGTGCGCGATGGCTCCATTCCGGACAAGGTCGCCCCCAGCCGGGTCACGCTCGGCGCGACCGTCGCCCTGCTCGTTGAGGTGGGCATCGTCGCCGCCGAGCCAGATGGCACGCTGAATCTGGCTCAACCCGTTTCCGTACCCTGATGGAGTATTCCTGATGTCCCGTCCCCGCATGCCATCGCACAACGCGCTCCGGGCTGCGCTCGGCCTGTTGATGGCGGTGATCTTGACATTGCCTGCCATTGCCGCCTCCGCGGAGGCGGTTACTCAGCCAGCGCAGCCGGCAACCGTTCCGGGCGGGTCCGACTACCCGATCGCGGCAGTCGATCGTGTGCAAGTCGGCGATGAGCCGGAGGGTGCGTGGGTCTTCACGCCGCGCGGCGCCACGCCGGAACAGCTCGATGCATCTCCCGTTGTCCTCTTCGTGCATGGCTTCCTGGCGCTCGATCCGAAGATCTACGGCGGCTGGATCGCGCATCTCGTGCGCCGCGGCAACATCGTTATCTACCCCGACTACCAGACGCGTAATCCGCTGGCAGACCCGCCGGATCGCTACGTCGTCAACCTCTTCGCGGGCACCCGAGCCGCGATCCAGCACCTGCAGGAGTTGGGTGCGAGATCGATTCGCGACAAACGGTTCCATGTGGTCGGTCACTCGTTGGGCGGATTGCTCGCGGTGCGGTACGCGCAGGAAGCCGGTTCGCTGAACTTTCCCACGGCGCGCACGCTGATGGTCGTTCAACCCGGTGGCTGCGCCGAGTGCGGTACGCTCGGTGATACGGACATCCTCGAACGCCCGCTGCCCTCCGACCTGCTGGCGCAGGTGCTCGTCGGTAGCGACGACACGGCGGTCGGCGACTCCGACGCTCGGGCAATCTGGCCGCTGTTCGATGCATTGCCCGCCGGGCAGCGCGACTACGTCACCGTGATCAGCGATGCACACGGGACACCGCCGCTCGTGGCCGACCACGATATGGTGGGCACGACCGGCGCCCGGGGCGAGGAGGATGCGATGGACTGGTATGCCCTGTGGCGTCCCTTCGACGCGCTGATCGCCTGCGCGGAGACGGGAACGTCCTGCTCAACCGCGCTCGGCAATACCGCCGCGCATCGGGATATGGGCCGGTGGAGCGACGGTACGCCGGTGACGCCTTTGCAGATCACGGACGGCCCGCCATGAGCGACGTGACGCATCGAACACTCGCCATCGAGGGCGAGTTCTCGCTCGCCCAGACCTGCGGTCCTGCCGCCTGGGTCGGGCACCGTTCGCCGCGGCACCAGTGGCATGCGGGCACCCTGACCTCCGTGGAGTGGGAGGGTGACCGCGTCGTGTGGCGTAAGGTCCGGCAACGCCCAGCCGGCGGTCTCGACATAATGGGAACGGCCTCGGCGGGGTGCGACGCCGATTGGGCGCATCGCGTGCTTGGAACCGGGATTCGGCTGCCGGAGTACTCGGACCCGACGGTTGCCGCGCTCGCGCGTGAATATCCTGGTCTGCGGCCGATGGGCGATGGCTCGCTGTTCGAGGGGCTGATCACATCGATCGCCGGGCAGAGCATCTCCGTGGCCGCGGCCGCGGTGACGCAGGCCAAGCTTTCGCGGTCATTCTCTGAACCGGTCACGGTGGATGGGCGCGACTACTGGCCGCTGCCGACCGCCGCGCAGCTCGCTGAGGCGCCGCTTGAATTGATTCGGCAGTCCGGAGTGACGTGGAAGCGAGCCGAGGCAATCAGGGGCGTCGCCGAACGGCAGCTGCGTGGCGAGCTCCCGTCCGACGCCGACGCGCGGTGCGAACCGGAGCAGGTCGTCAAGGCGCTCGTTGGATTGCCGGGTATTGGCCGGTGGACGGCGGAATCGGCGGTGTTGTGGGGCGTGGGGGCGCCGGATGCGCACCCCACGGGTGATGTCGCCTTGCTGCGGGCGGCAAAGGCGGCCTATGCAAGACCGGACCTTACGCTCAAGACGCTCGATCTGCTGGCGGAGGCGTGGCGGCCAGCCAGGGCGCTGGCCGCGCGGTTGCTCTGGACGAAGCTCTTCGGCCCCGCTCCAACGGGCGAGAAGGGCATTGCCACCATGTAGGGAACGGCACAAGGCCGTTCCCTACGAAATCCGCGCGTTTACTCGCCTTCATCTCCTGGGGACGCCGGGGCCATCTCATTGGGGTGCGACTGTGGGGCGGGGGCCGCTTCCTCGCTCATGTTCATGCCCGAGTCTCGGGCGTCGGTGACGCCCATCCCCGCCCGCTCGCTCGCCCAGAGCGCGCCGGCGCCGATGAGCAGGGCGATCAGGGCGATGCCGGCCAGGTACCCCCATTCGCGGATCCTGCTCGCCACCGGCGGATGCAGGATCTCCCGCGCCGAACGCGGTCGCTGGAAGCTCCGCAGCCGCAGCGCGTTCGTGACGACGCTGACGCTGCTCATGGCCATCGCCGCCGCCGCCAGCACCGGGCTGAGCAGGATGCCGAAGGCGGGGTAGAGCGCGCCCATCGCCACCGGGATCAGCACGACGTTGTAAGCGAAAGCCCAGAAGAGCCCCTGCTTGATCGTCTGCACCGTGCGCCGCGAGAGGGCAATCGCACTCACGATCGCGCGGAGATCGTCGCCGATCAGCGTGATGTCGGAGGCCGCCATCGCCACGTCGGTGCCGGTGCCGATCGCGATCCCGAGTTCCGCCTGGGCGAGGGCCGGGGCGTCGTTGATGCCGTCGCCAACCATGCCGACGCGCTTGCCGCTGGCCTGCAATTCCTGGATCTTGGCCGACTTCTCGGCCGGCAGGACGCCCGCGAGCACGTTCTCGATCCCGACCTGGCGCGCGATGGCACGGGCCGTGATCTCGTTGTCGCCGGTTACCATCCAGACATCGAGGCCCAGCGCCTGAAGCTCGGCAATCGCTTCCGGTGATTCCGGCTTGAGCGTATCCGCGACCGCGATCAGCCCCGCCAGCCGCCCGTCGACCGCGACGTACATCGGCGTCGCGCCCTGCCCGGCCAAGGCATCGGCGTCTGCGGTCAGCGAATCGCTATCGATGCCCTCACGGGTCATCAACGCGCGGTTGCCGATCGCCATCGCCTTGTCCTCGACCGTGGCCACGATGCCGTGACCGGCGATCGCCTCGAAATCACTGACAGTTGGCAGCGAGAGCCCGCGGGCATTGGCGGACGTGACAATGGCGCGTCCGAGCGGATGCTCCGAGCCGACCTCGGCGGCGGCGGTCAGCCGCAACAGGTCGTCTTCACTGACTCCATCAGCGGGCACGATCGCCGTCACGGAGGGCTTGCCGCGGGTGATCGTGCCGGTCTTGTCAAGCACGATCGTGTCGATCGCGCGTGCCATCTCCAGCGCGTCACCGCCGCGCACGAGGATGCCCAGCTCCGCCGCCTTGCCGGTCCCGACCATGATCGCGGTCGGTGCGGCGAGACCCAGCGCGCAGGGGCAGGCGATCACGAGCACGGCCACGACCGCCGGAATCGCGTACGAGAGCAGCGGTGACGGGCCCCAGATCATCCAGATCGCGAAGGTCAGCACGGCCGTGATCAGGACAACTGGCACGAAGATGCTGGCGATCTGGTCCGCGAGGCGCTGCATCGGGGCCTTCGACCCCTGCGCCTCCTCGACCAGGCGCACGATCTGGGCGAGCACGGTGTCCCGTCCGACCTTCGTCGCGCGGAAGACGAACGAGCCCGTTTGGTTGATGGTGGCGCCGATCACCTCGTCGCCATCGGTCTTTTCGACCGGCATGCTCTCGCCGGTCAGCATGCTCTCATCGAGCCGCGACCGTCCCTCGACGATGACGCCGTCAACGGGAACCTTCTCCCCGGGGCGGACGCGAACGAGATCACCGACCTGCACCTGCTCGATCGGGATATCGAGCTCGGTTGTGCCCCGCACGACGCGGGCGGTGCGGGCCTGCAGCCCCATCAGCGCCTTGATCGCTTCGCCGGTCTGCTTCCGGGCGCGAGCTTCCAGCCAGCGTCCGAGCAGGATCAGTGCGATGATGATGACGGCCGTCTCGTAGTAAAGGTGGTAGGGCAGGTTCCAGCGATCCGAGAGATGCGGCCACAGGGTAACGAAGGCGCTGTATCCGTAGGCGACCGACGTGCCGACCGCGACCAGCGTGTTCATGTTGGTCGAGCGGTGCTTCGCCGCGATCCATGCCTGCTCGTAGAAGACGCGGCCCGCCCAGACCTGGACGATAGTCGCGGCGATCAGGAAGATCGGCGCCAGCGTCCGTTCCGAAATCGGGAGCGGCACGTACATCGCCACCATCATCACCACGCCGATCGCGAGGCTGACGAGGGACTTGCGCTTCATGTCGGCCAGGTCGCGGTCGCGCGCTCGTGCCCGCGCCGATTCCTCCTCTTCCGAGGCCGATGCCGATTCGATGGACGCCGTGGCCGTTGCCGGAGGTGCCGTCACCACCGGGCGGGCGCGGTATCCCGCCTGCTCGACCACGGCCACCAGCGCCGCCGGATCGAGCGTGGTGCCCGGTGCCGGCACGACGCGCGCCCGTTCGGTGGCGAGATTGACACTCGCTTCCGCCACCCCTTCAACCTTGCCGAGCGCGCGTTCGACACGCCGCACGCAGGATGCGCAGGTCATGCCGTCGATATCGAACGTCAGATCCTCGGCGGGAGCCGCCGGTTCGTTGGCGGCGACAGTGGGCTTGGGAATGGTGATCTGACCGGTCTTGTAGCCGGCGCTCTCGATGGCGTTGCGGACCGACTCCACGTCCACGATGGCGGGATCCAGCGACACCGTCGCCTTCTCGGTCGCCAGGTTGACGGAGACATCGTCGATCCCGGCGGTCTTGGTCAGCGCCTTCTCCACCCGGCGCACGCACGAGGCGCAGGTCATCCCCTCGACGGTGAATGTGGTACGCACCGGTGCATCGACCGGCGGGCTGGTGGCAGGACGCGTGATCGTTGCCATGATCTGAGTACTCGGGTACAGGCGATGAAGCCTCGAATGAATCCAATATCCTGATTATACCCCCTGTGGGTATGTAGGACAAGATCCCGGCGGCATCGGCCGGGGTGAGAGATAATGACCATGACATCGCGGGGCGGGGAGACGTAGACTTGGGGCAGTGACCGGTTGTGGTCGTCGCGAGGGAGATCTCTCCGCGCGGGGTGATTGGTCTCGATGAACGGACAGGATAGCTTGTTGATGTCGTGGAGCCTCGAGAGGATTGTGCCGTGAGCGGATCGCCCCTTCGTCCGATCCGCGACGCATCCACACGCGCGAGATCAGAAGCAGACGACGCGCCCGCCGAGCAGGGGCAGCGGCGTCAATGCCCGTGGTGCGAGAGTTTCGATACCCGCTTCGTCCAGCGCGGCCTCACCGGGCCGACCGACGAGCGCGATCAGTACATCGTCTGCAATTCGTGTGAGCGGACCACTTACGAGATCCTCTCGCGCAGCAACCGCGACATGCGGGTCAGCCAGTTCCGGACGGGCGGCACCGTGCGCGATGGCAGGACCCAGACGAAGTACATCATCAACCGTGTTTTGAAGGTGGGCGTCAACGAATACCTGCTCTACGTCAAACCCATTATCCGGCGGGAGTCCGCAGACGATGAATCCAGCCGCCGATTTCGATAGGTTCCCGACCTAACGACGTTCCATGTTCACTTCCCCTCTTTCCGGCGACGGATTCCGTCGTGGACCGCACGATTGCGCGCCGCGTGATGCCCCGTCGCTTCCTCCTCTCAGCCCAAGGACGACATTCGTGACAGTACAGGATCAGGAAACGGGCGTGACCACGCCCGTTGGCACCCGCGAGCCCGGCCGCACCGACATTGCGGCGCAGGTCGACGCGCGCCGCACCTTCGCGATCATCTCGCACCCGGACGCCGGCAAGACGACGCTGACCGAGAAGCTGCTGCTCTACGGCGGCGCGGTCCAGCTCGCCGGGTCGGTGACGGCCAGAAAAACCCAGCGCCACGCCGCGTCAGACTGGATGGCGATGGAGCAGCAACGCGGTATCTCCATCACCTCGACGGTGCTGGCCTTTCCCTATAAGGGGTACCAGCTCAACCTGCTCGATACACCCGGTCACCAGGACTTCTCGGAGGATACGTATCGGACCCTGACCGCGGTCGACAGCGCGGTGATGGTGCTTGACGGCGCCCGTGGCATCGAGCCGCAGACGCTGAAGCTCTTCGAAGTCTGCCGGCGGCAGCACACACCAATCTTCACCTTCATCAACAAGATCGACCGCCCGGCCCAGCATCCGCTGGAGCTGATGGATGAGATCGAGCGCACGCTTGGCCTGAAGACGTACCCGCTCAACTGGCCGATCGGGGATGGGCCCGAGTTCCGGGGCGTCTACGACCGCGTGACGAAGACGGTTCACCTCTTCGAGCGCACCGAGCACGGCGCGAAGCAGGCGCCAGTCCGTGTCTCCGACCTGGATGACCCGCTGCTGGACTCGCAGATCGGCGCCGCCCGTGCCGCCCAGCTCCGCGAGGAGATGGAGTTGCTCGATCTCGCGGGGACGCCGTTCGATCTCGATGAGGTCCTTGCCGGCAAGCTGACCCCGGTCTGCTTCGGCTCTGCGTTGACGAACTTCGGCGTGCAGCTCTTTCTCGATCATTTTGTCGCGAATGCGCCCACTCCGAACGCCCACGAGACGACCAGCCGCACGATGGAGCCGAGCGATCCGGTCTTCTCCGGCTTCGTCTTCAAGATCCAGGCGAACATGGATCCCCGGCATCGCGACCGCGTCGCGTACCTGCGGATCGTCTCCGGCAAGTTCGAGCGGGACATGGATGCCTGGCACCCGCGCATGAAGCGCAAGGTGCGCCTTGCGCGGCCGATGCGTCTCTTCGGGCAGGAGCGGGAGGTCGTCGACGAGGCGTACGCCGGCGATGTGGTCGGGCTCATCAATCCGGGCACCTTCACGATCGGCGATACGATCAGCAGCGAGGATATCGGTGAGTTCTCGGCGTTGCCGCGCTTCCAGCCCGAGCATTTCGCGTTGCTGCGGCACGCACGGGCCGATCGTTACAAGCAGTTCCAGAAGGGGTTGTCGCAGATCGAGGAGGAGGGCGCGATCCAGCTCTTCTACCCGGTGACGAGTGGCAGCCGGGAGCCGATCCTGGCGGCTGTAGGAGTCCTCCAGTTCGATGTCGTGCGCTTCCGGCTGGAATCGGAGTACAACGTCGAGACGATCATGGAGCCGCTCGGGTACTCGGCGGCGCGCTGGGTGTCTGGCGACCAGGACGAGATCATCGAGATCGGCAACGCGCGGGGGCGGACACGCGCGGAAGATCGGAACGGTCGGCCGGTGATCCTCTTCACGACGGAGTGGGATCTGCGCTACGCGGAGGAGCACGCGAAGAACGTCACCTTCCAGTCACTCGCCGGCCTGTAGACTGCTGACCTGATCGCCTGATCCATCATCCTGCGCAAGTCGTCTCTGCTGAAGTTTCCTACCCCGCCGTCCTGACCGCAGGGGCGGCGTACCGAATGCAATGGCCGATGATAGCCGCATCCAGGTCGTCCCTGACGGAGGGCAAAACGAACACGGGTGTACGGCACAGGCGAAACCGCCGCACGTAGGTGGCGGGCGCAATGAACATCGGTCCTGTAGGGGAGGACTTGCGGCGGCAAATCGTATGGGTGCGTGGTGAATCCGCCGCAATGTCCTCCTGCGCGGCCGTCGCAGGGTCGGCCGGCGGCCGATGCGCTCTCGCTGCGCTGCGCACGGGGATTCTTCGCTTTGCTCAGAATGACTTGGTAGCGTCAGGGGGCGGATGCTCTACATCGATGCTGCTTGGAGATCGGGTCTACCGATTGTTACGCATCGATACAGCTGCTCGACGCGGATGCTGGAATGGGAAGAGACGGCGTTTAGCGTAGACTCGCCAGTGAATCCGTACGTCTGATGGGGCCAGCTTCGGACCTGTGGGGCGGAGAGCATCATCCTTCGCGCTCATGACTCCACATTCGGACTCACGCATCTCGCGAGCAGGCGTTCTCCATCTGATGACTCAGCAATCGTTTGAAAGGCTTCATGCAATGTGTGCTGTCGATATGGCAACGTCCAAGCTCCCGCATTGGGACATGACCCCGTTTTTTCCGGGGCTCGATTCTCCGGAATTCGCCGCGGCGATGGATGAGCTCACCGTCGATTGCGGGCGCCTGGAATCGGCGCTCGCATCAGTTCCGACGGGCGAGGGCGCGACGAACGACGCCGTCGTGGCGGCGTTCGATGACCTGCTGACGATGGTCAACGAGGCGATCGATCGGGCCACGCTCGTCAATTCATACGTATACGGCTTCCTCTCCGTGAACAGCCGTGACGAGCTCGCGCAGGCCCGCGTCAGCGAACTGCAGCTGGTGATGGCCCGCTTCAGCAAGGCGCAGACCCGGCTCACCGCCTGGATCGGGTCGCTGGATGCCGACGCCCTGATCGCGGCGTCGCCGGTTGCCGCCGAGCACGCGATGCTGGTTCGCCGCAGCGCGGTCGAGGCGCAGCACATGATGTCGCAGCCGGAGGAGGATCTGGTCGCTGACCTGACGCTCTCCGGCGGCAGCGCCTTCGGCAAGCTGCACGACGATCTCTCATCGCAGATCATGGCCAGGGTCGAGCAGGCCGATGGCACCGTGACCGAGATGCCGATTACCGAGGTGCGAAACCTTGCGCTGGTCGCCGATCGTGAGACGCGGCAGCGGGCCTTCGCCGCCGAGGTCGCTGCCTGGGAGTTCTGGGCAACCCCGTTCGCCGCGTCGCTCAACGGCGTGACCGGCGAGCACGGCACGCTGGCCGAGCGCCGGGGCTGGGACGAGGTGCTCGACGAGTCACTCTTCCAGAACCACGTCGATCGCGCCACGTTCGATGCGATGATGGGCGCCGCCCGGGCCGCGTTCCCCGATCTGCGCCGCTATCTCAAGGCCAAGGCAAAGGCGCTGGGGCTGGACGCGTTGGCGTGGAACGACCTGACGGCGCCGATCTTCAGTGACGAGCGTGAATGGTCGTGGGATGAGGCGGTGGCCTTCGTCAACGAGCAGTTCGGCGGCTTCTCGCCGCGCATGCGTGAGCTCTCGGAACGTGCCTTCCGGGAGCGCTGGATCGATGCCGAGCCTCGCGCCGGCAAGATCGGCGGCGCGTTCTGCATGGAAATCCGGGGTGATGAGTCCCGCGTGCTCTCCAACTTCCATCCCTCGTTCGATGGGGTCAGCACACTGGGGCATGAGCTCGGGCACGCCTATCACAACCTCTGCCTGGCGGAGGCGACGCCGCTGCAGCGGACATCGACGCCGATGACGCTGGCCGAGACGGCGAGCACCTTCTGCGAGACGATCATGCGCAAGGCTGCAATTGCGCAGGGAACCCCGCAGGAGCAGCTCTCGATTCTTGAAGCCTCGCTGCAGGATTCCTGCGCCATCGTCATCGACATCACGAGCCGCTTCCTCTTCGAGCAATCCGTCTTTGAGCGCCGGAAGTCGCGGGAACTCTCGGCGGACGAGTTCTGCGAGCTGATGCTGGACGCCCAGCGGGAGACCTACGGCGACGGGCTGGACAGCGACGCGCTGCACCCCTACATGTGGGCGGTGAAGGGGCACTACTACTCGCCCTCCTACGCCTACTACAACTATCCCTACATGTTCGGCCTGCTCTTCGGCCTTGGCCTCTACGCACAGTATGAGGAAGATCCGGAGACCTTCCGCCGGGACTACGACAGCCTGCTCGCCTCGACGGGGAACGCCGACGCGGCGGAACTCGCGGCGCGCTTCGGGATCGACATCACGACGCCGGCCTTCTGGGAGAAGAGCCTCGATGTGATCCGCGAGGATGTCGATACGTTCGTGCGCCTGGTCGACGAGACGTTCTGATACCTGGTGAAACGCGCAACAGGCCCGGAAGCACGCGCTTCCGGGCCTGTTGCCGCTGCACATCTTGAGCAGGTGTTTGCCGTTTCCTGGATTACCCGTTGGCCGGCGTAATCTCGAAGACGACCTGTACGTCGACCCGCACGTCGGCCGAGCCGGGGTTGACCGGCACTTCGCGCGCCATTGAGGGCGCGGCGGAGGCATCGCCGAACGAGAAGTCCTGGGCCTTGGGCGAGGGCGAGGAGGTCTCCTGAATGGAGTAGACGCCCGTGACGACCACGCCGGCGGCACGGGCCAGTTCGTCGGCCTTGGCACGCGCATCCTCGACGGCGGCCTGCCGGGCCTGGGAGGCCGGCGTGCTCGGATCGTCGACCGAGAACGAGATCCCCATCACCTGGTTGGCGCCGGCGCCGACCGCGCTATCGAGCAGGGTGCCGACCTGGGTGATGTCGCGCACGGTGACGGTGATGGTCAGGCTCACGTTGTAGCCGGTGATGCCGACGTTGTTGCCGTTGTCGTCGTACTTGACGATCGGATAGACGCTGTAGCCCGAGGTCTGGATATCCTTCTCATCGATCCCGGCGTCGGTGAACACCTTGGTGACACTCGCGGCGGCGGTGGAGTTGTCGTCCTGCGCGGTCTGGAGCGACTTGGACTGATTCTGCACGCCGAGGGTGATGGTCGCCACGTCCGGTTTTACGGTGACGATCCCGGTGCCATTGACGGTGATGGTGCGGATGTTCTCCGTTGGTGACGGTGTGCTCTGGGCGGAAGCGCTGAAGGTCGGCGCCAGCGCGGTCATCGCCAGTAGCACGGAGGCGATGATGGTGAGCACGAATCGGCTTCGACTGCGACCGGAACGTGGAACGATGTTCTCTATCATCTGAAAACTCCTTCAAGACCTTGCGATCGGTGGACCGCTGGCCAGGCGCCAGGCGACCCCTATCCGATGCGTCGTTGCCTGCTCATGCGGACGAGCAGAATCCAGAGTCCCACGAGGATGGCGGCGAGCAGCCCAAGACCAATGACGGTGAGGAGCCATTGATTTCCGTTGTCGCTGGTCGAGGTGTCGACGGCCTCGGTCGCGAGCGGAGGTTCCTGCTCCAACAATGTCTGTGGTGTCGCGGTCTCGGCCTCATCGGGAGCGGCCCCGTTCGTCGATGCCGAATCACCGCGATCGATGAGGGGGGCCGAACCTTCGGCAGATGAGGGAAGCGCGCTGCGACGTTCTGGAGCTGCCTGCTCATCCTCTGCTGACATAGACGCCTGCGCCTCGTTCCCGGTTCCGCCTGCACCTCCATTCTCCGCCACCACGGATGTCGGCGCCGGGGTGGGTGCGAATGCCATCGGCGCGGCCTCGTTCGACACCCCTCCACCACCGTTCTGTCCGACTCGATCGAATACGAGCCACCCGCTTGCGATCATGAAAGCGAGCATGGCCGCGACCGCCAGTGTGCGAACCACCGGCAGCAGGCGCACGAACGCCCCACCGTTTGGGCGCTGCGCGCGTGCGTGTTCGCTGCCGAGCTGGAACGACACCGGCGGGTCGATCTGGGGAAGGCCATGCAGCAGCGTGACGACGGCACGTAACTCCGCCAGCTCCTGGCGACACTCGGCGCAGGATGCCAGGTGCGCCTCGATGGCGCGGCGTTCATCACCGGAAAGCGCGCCGTCCAGGTAGGCATTGAGGGCGTCGACCTCGATGTGATGCCCGGATTGCTGGTCCTGCCTATCCATGATAGATCGCTCCGCCGCGCGTCGGCAGGACATTGGAATCTCGTTGAAGCGGAACTGCGCTTCGCCGGATGCCGGGCGAAGCGGTCTGGTCTCTCATGACGGTAATTGGAATTCTTTCAGGTCCGAAACGGCAATGCATGAGGTGATGGCAGATGCGCGGCCAGTGATCCATGGATCACCCGCCGTCGCTAGTGGTATGACGAGCAAAGCGCTCGAAAAGTTCCCGCGATTCCTTGTTTGCCTGCAGTTCGTCGCGCAAGCGCGATCGCCCGCGACTGATGCGGGATTTCACGGTCCCGATCGCAACGCCCGCGATCTGTGCGATCTCTTCGTACCCATAGCCCTGGATGTCCGCGAGAATGATCGCGAGACGCTGGTCATCCGGGAGGCTGGCGAGCGCCTTCTCCAGCTGGACGCTCAGTTCGGATCGCGCGGCGAATGACTCCGGGTGTTCCGAGGCCGGCGCCTGCGTGGTCCATTCAGGTTCGCTCTCGTAGAGCTCCGCATCGAGCGATTGCGCCGGCCGACGGGCTTTCGCTCGCAGTATGTCGTACGAGCGATTGGTGGCGATGCGCAGGAGCCACGGCCGCACCATACCGCCGCGAAAGCTCTCGATCGCGTTCCACGCCTTCAGAAACGTGTCCTGCCCCGCATCTTCAGCCAGCCCCGGATCACGCAGCAAGCGCAGGCAGACGCTGAAGACGGCGCGTTCATGCCGTTGCACGAGGCGATTGAATGCCTCGAGATCGCCTCGCTGGGCAGCCTCCATCAGTCGCTCGTCCTCGCCCTGTTGATCGGGCGAGGACGGCGACATGTGGGTGGCCGGAACGTCGTCGGTCGTCGGAACCGGCACAGGCACAGGCTTCGGACCTCGTCGGGGTCGAGATACCGGTCGGACAAAGTTGAGCATCGAGCATTTTCTGGTGAACAGGCGTCGAGCGCGCGCCGCGTCTCGTCTCCTATCCTACAGGCTTGCCCCCGCCTTTGCCGATGTTTACGTCAGTTCAGCAGCGCTTCGAATTCGATACGCGACATAACAGCAAACGGTTGTATCCTCAGGATCTGTCTCGCGACCGCTCGCCGTTTCTTGTCATTCCAGCAGCCGCGCCGGCGCAAGACCAAGGCTCGCACGGAGAGCGTTGCTCTCTCGGACATTGTCTTCGACGAAGCCGGGCTCACCTGTGCGCTTCTGCTCTCGTACGGGCGGACACACGGGTCCGCCCTGGAGTTCGTAGATAAGGTTCTGTGCGTTCGGATGCCGCTCATGCTGGCGCCAGGGTCGACACATAGGTCGACCCGTACGACCACGGAGGGCATTCGCTCGGCGCGCCACCTCGCTCGTGGCGTCCCCGGCACACCGCGTGTGGCACGGCCCTATGACACGGCCTCTGCGCGCGGATTCTCTGCCAGTGGCACTTTCTCCAGCACCGCCGGGTTGGCGACGGTGATCGGCCGGATACCGCTCAGCGCGTCGAGCACGCTGGCAAGAGTCTCCCGCTGCACGGTATCCGTCGACCGCTCGGAGTAGTAGGCCGAGTGCGGGGTCAGGATCACGTTCGGCAGCTGGAAGAGGGGAGACTCGCGCGGCAGCGGCTCGACCTCCATCACGTCGAGCGCGGCCCGGAAGCCGGGATTCTCCTGCAGATGCGCGATCAGCGCCTGCTCGGCGATGATCGGCCCGCGCGCGGTGTTGACGATCGCGGCATCGGGCTTCATGCGGGCCAGCTCGCTTGCGCCGATGAGTCCTCGCGTCTGCGGGGTCAGCGGGCAATGGATGGTCACGATATCGGACTCCGCCAGCAGCTCATCGAGGGAGACGCCCGTGACGCCCGCCGCCTCGAATGTGCCGGCATCAACATAGGGGTCGGCCACAAGAATCCGCGGTCCGAAGCCGCGCAGGCGGGTGGCGACGGCCTGGCCGATGCGACCGAACCCGATGATCCCCATCGTGGATTCCCGCAGGGGCGGGAGCGGCCCGCGCAGGATCTGGGTCGTCGCGGCCCGCTGCGTCTCCCAGACGCCTTCTCGCAGGTCGCGATCCAGCTCCACGATGCGGCGATTGAGCGCGAGGATCAGCGAGAGGGCATGGTCGGCGACTTCGGCGGTGCAATACTGCGGGTAGTGGGTCACGATCTTGCCGTGGCGCGCGGCGGCGTCCAGATCGACATTGTCGAGACCGACCCCGTAGCGGCCGATCACCTTGGTTCGGGGAATGGATGAGACGAGTTCCTCGTCCACGGGATTGCGCGTGCTGAGCAGCAGGGCATCCGCTTCGGCCCCGAGCGCGATCATATCGGCGGTGCTTCGGGGGGAGGCGCCGCGCAGGTCGACGTCGAGATTGGGATAGGCGGAGATCACTTCCTTCTCCAGCGAGAAGTCGGAACCCGCCCCACCATAGCGGTCGGACGTGATGATGACGGTCACCGGTGTGGGCATCTGCATGGTCCTTTCATTCGGTTGCGACGTGCTGCTGGCACTGTCGCATATCCGCTGAAAGGAGGGAAGGGGGTGGGATGCGATCGTTTGGGAGGCAAAAATACAGTCCCGACAGACCTCGCTCCGCACGCTACCTCCGCGACCGATCGTTCCCCCCTTGACGCCCCGCAACGTCTCCGGCTTTCCGAATGGTCCCGCCGCGAGCGCCTCTCGGAAAGCAACCCCGCTATTGGGCTATCCGATCATGCGTCCGGGCGGTGGAGGAACCGGCTTCTGCCTGGCCCCTCGGGACTGTACGTACACTATATCCGGACGCAGCGGCGGTGTCAAGCCCCCTATCCTGACGAATCTGTGCCGGGGTTTCCGTGGTTTTACCGATCCGTGGAGCGCAGGATGCGCGGTAAGCTTCGTTGTGGAGAGACGCGGGCCGCGATGTGACCGCTCCCGGAGACACCCGGGCGTGCTCTTCGCTGGTCCTTCGGCATTCATCGACATGAGAGAGGCAGGAAGAACGATATGGCACACGCTGATTGGCGCGCTCAACTCGATGCGGATGTGGAGACACACGTCGCGGAGTTGCTTGAACTGCTGCATATTCCGAGCATCAGCACGGATCCCGCCCACAAGGCCGATGTGCTCGCCGCGGCAAACTGGGTCGCGGATCGCTTGCGCCGGGCCGGGGTTCCCACCGTCAAGCTCGCGGAGGTAGAGGGCGGGCATCCCTCGGTGATCGGCCGCTGGGAGGTCTCGCCGGATCAGCCGACGCTGCTGATCTACGGGCATTACGATGTGCAGCCGGCCGAGCCGCTGGAGTTGTGGGAATCCCCGCCCTTCGAGCCGGCGATTCGCGAGGGCCGCATCTACGCGCGCGGTTCCGCCGATATGAAGGGCAACCTGCTGACGGCAATCCAGGGCGTGGAGGCGGTGGCCAGGGCCTTCGGAGGCAAGCCCCCGATCAACGTCGCCTTCATCTTCGAGGGTGAGGAGGAGATCGGGAGTCCGAGTTTCACGCAGATCATTCGCGAGAACAAGGACTTGCTCAGGGCCGACGCGGTGATCTCGGCCGATGGCGGCCAGTACGGCCCGGAGACCCCGTCGCTGACCGTTGCGTTCAAGGGGCTCGGAGGCTGCCAGGTCAACCTGACGACGGCGAACAGCGATCTGCATTCCGGCATGTATGGCGCGTCCGTGCCGAATGCGGTCCAGGCGATGGTGCAATTGGCCGCGACCTTGCATGATGCGAACGGCCGCGTGCAGGTCGCCGGCTTCTACGACAAGGTCAAGGATCTGACGGGTGACGACCGTGCCGAGATCGCCCGTGCTGAGTTCGACGAAGAGGAGTTCAAGCGAGATCTCGGGCTCGACGAGCTCTGGGGTGAGGCCGGCTGGACGCCGCGGGAGCGCATGTGGGGGCGGCCGACGCTTGACCTGAACGGAATCTGGGGCGGTTTCCAGGGCGAGGGCACGAAGACCGTCACGCCGAACCAGGCGCACCTGAAGATCACCTGCCGGCTGGTCCCCGATCAGGATCCGCAGGAGATTGTCGACCTGATCCGCAAGCACGTCGAGGCACATCGGCCGCCTGGCGCGACGGTCGAGGTCGTTCCGGCGAGGGGGTCCGCCAAGCCGTATGTTGTGGATCGCAACAACGAGGTACACAAGGCGGCGGGGCGCGTGTTGAAGGAGCTCTTCGGGGTCGAGCCGGTCCTCGAGCGCGCGGGCGGGACGATCCCGGCGACGGGCATCTTCAAGGACGAGCTCGGGCTCGAGACGATCGGCTTTGCCTGGAGCCAGCCGGGCAGTGGCGCGCACGCCCCCAACGAGTGGTATCGCCTCGAGGACTTCACCCGCGGGCGTACGGGTGTCGCGCTGCTGATCGAGGAACTGGCCCGTTAGCGCAGCCTGCCCTGTGCGGGGCGGCTCGTGCGTGATAGAAAAGGCTGTACGCAAGCTGCGGGATGGTCGTGAGGACGCGCGCCTCGGATGTGGGGATTTGGAGACGGTGGATTACTTTATCTTCGGTATCGGGTTCGGAGCGAGCCTCGTCCTGCTGGGATGGGGACTTCATCAGTATGGGCCCGGTCTGAGATTCCGGCGCGACGATGCGGACAAGGAGGTCCTGCGGGCGGAGGAGATGATCCTTCGTCAGGACTGGACGCGATTTTGCACCGCGCTTGGCGTGTTGTTGCTGGCCGCCGGCGCCATCGTTCTCCTGGCGACGGTCGTGACGTTGCTGGTCCGGCCGTCGGACCGCGTCGGATCGATCATCGCCGGCACGCTCTTCGTGCTCGTGCTGGTCGGTGCTGCCGTGTGGATCGGCCTCTTCGTGAATCAGCACCAGGGCCTCGGCTTCCGGACGGAAGCACCGATCCGTCGCTCCGCTGGTCGACGCCGGCCACAGCCCGTCGAAGCGCCGGTTCTCGCGGCGGACGATGCGGCGGTTGCGGAGCCCGGGATGGAGCCCGCGCCGGTTTCGATTGACCATCCTGAGCGCCACCGGGTGAGACCGGGGGGCGTGCAGCGTCACCCACGTTCCCGCGGGCAGCATGCCCCGCGCACCGGCGTCCGCCCTGCGGTGGCGACCGAGAGCACTCCGCGCAACGTCGACGATGAGTACCGACCGGGTGATCGGGAAGCGGGCGAGCCGGTTGCGGCGGAACCGGATGACCGCCTCGCCGCGGAAACGGCACGCCATGAGCGACCGACGGGACGGTCTCGTGAGCAGCAGGCAGATCAGGGCAGCGAGGACACCCATGAGGATGTGATGTCCCGCCCGTCATTCGACGCGCAGCCGGAGCCAGTCGCGGCGCGGGATGAGGATGTGACGGTCGAGCCGGAGGAGCCTGGCAATCCGGATGCAGGTCACGACGAGCCGGGCGAGGATATCGTCTCCAGCGTCACCGTCCGCGATGACGGGCGCGCGCACGAGCGGCCGACGCCCGCCTCTGACGACCAGGATCGATCGGAGACGGCGGATGGGGATGATGAGCCCCTGCACCCGACGGCGCGGATGGCGCCCGCCCATGATCTGGCCCTCGCTAATCTCCGGTTGCGCCGCATGTCGCGCTCGGTGGCGAAGGATTCCTGATCGCTCGTCTCCCTGCCGGGATCATCCTTGGCATCATGATTGCGTTCTGCATGTTTGTGGCATACATTCATCACCACGGTAGCACCGGGGCGATTCGCGAACGCATACGTGAGGGAGAGGACGATGGGAATCATCGGCTGGATTATCGTCGGGCTGGCTGCGGGCTGGCTGGCAGGACTGATCACCGGAACCAAGGATAGCCGCGGTTTGCTCGGGAACCTGATCCTTGGGCTCATCGGCGCCTTTGTCGGCGGTCTGATCACCAACGGGCTCGTAGGCGGAAACGCTGGCCTGATTTCGAGCATCATCGTGGCGGCGATCGTGGCGGCGATCCTCGTGGTCATCAAGAACGCGGTGACCGGACGGGCCTGACCGTTTCGCGCATCGTTTCGTCGACCAACACAACAACGCCCGGGCAGCGAGCCCGGGCGTTGTTGTGTTCGCCATTGGCTGCCTCTCAGAAGCCGTCGTTCATCCTGCGGTTAGTGTCGTATGGGCGCTGGACCGCACCGCGTGAGGCCCAAGCTTCACGCGGGTTCTCGTCATCCTGAACGGAGTAATGGGCCGCTCCCGCTCGATTGCTCCGCAACCGCCTATCCAGGATCCCCGCGCGCAGCGCAGCGAGAGCGCATCGGGCGCAGCCCGACTCCGCGCATGACACCGAGGCGACGGCTGCGCCGTCGAGTGGTTGTGCCCTCGCTCCGCTGCGCACGGGGATTCTTCCCGTTGCTCAGAGTGACGGGGTGTTGGGTGCGACAGTTTGGCGTAGACGCTCGATTCAGGATGACGGAGCATGAGGCCATGTCAGGGGAGACGCGCTATTCGGCAAGACTGGACGCCAGCGACTTCCTCCGGTTAGCCCACGACCCCGCTCGGAAGACGATGTGATATGGGACTCACGTCCGGCCGGCGCGGAGCGCGCGGGAGACTGGAGTGAGCAGTTCGATACCGCGCAGCAGGAGATCGGTCACCAGCGCCAGCGCAATGATCGCGATCACTCCGGCGAGGACCATCGCCGGATAGGAGCGGCCGATGCCCTGGAACATGAGCTGACCAAGTCCCCCCGCGTTGATCCACGCGGCGATCGAGGCGAGCCCGATGATCGTGACGAGGGCGGTCCGGATGCCGGCGATGATGACCGGCAAAGCCAGCGGGAACCAGACCCGGACGAAGACCTGCATGCGCGTCATGCCCAGACCGGTGGCGGCTTCCAGCGTATCCCGGTTCACGCCGCGCAACCCGGCGACGATATTTCGCACCAGGTAGAGCTGCGCGTAGATGACGAGCATGATGATCGCCGGGCGCGTCCCCAGCCCCTGCGAGGGGATGAGAAACGCGAGCAGGGCGAGGCTCGGGATGGTGTAGAGGAACCCGACAAGGGTCAGGATCGGCAAGGTGAGCTGACGGAACATCGCGCCCAGAATACCGAGCACGATCGCGATCGGCAGGGCCACGGCCAGCGCGGTGAGCGAGAGCTGGAGATGGTCCAGGGTCAGGCTCCAGACCTGCTCCTTGTGGCTGGTGAGGTAGGAGAGATCCACGAGTCGCTACCCCGATCGTCCGGTTGGCGAGATGGGTCGCATCATGACAATCCCACGAAATTGGAGGTGCTCACGGACTCATCCTGTGCCATTGCCGCCCGCTGGACGGATGCAAGCGATAGCTCGCCGGTTGCATTGCCCTGCCCATCGCGAACGACGAGTCGCGGGGCCCCTTGCTCGATGAGGATGGAGAGCGCCTCGCGCAAGTACCCGGTGGCGGGAATCGACGGCTCGTCGTCATGGATCGCACCGGCCAGGGGCGCGATCGCCGCCGACACCGGCATGAGGCTCATCCGCCGCAGGATGTCGTGACTCCCGACCAGATCGGAGACGAACGCGTCGGCGGGATGGCTGACGATCTCCAGCGGGGATGCCGCCTGCACCACCTGGCCCTCGCGCATGATCACGATCCGGTCGGCCAGGCGCACCGCCTCCTCGATATCGTGCGTCACGAAGAGAATGGTCTGGTTGAACTGGCGGTGGATGCGCTTCAGCTCGTCCTGCAGCCGGCCGCGCGTGATCGCGTCCAGCGCGCCAAATGGCTCGTCCATCAGCATCGTGCGCGGCTCGGCGGCCAGGGCGCGGGCAAGCCCGACGCGCTGCTGCTCGCCGCCCGAGAGCTGCGATGGGTAGCGGGCCGCGTACGACTCCGGCGGCAGCCCGACGAGGGCGAGCAATTCCTCGACTCGTTGCCCCGTCCGGTGCTTGTCCCATTTGAGGAGCCTGGGCACTACAGCGACGTTGTCGCGCACGCGCATATGCGGGAAGAGTCCGGTTTGCTGGATGACATAGCCGATGCGGCGGCGCAGTTCAGGCGCCGAGACATCGTGGACTTCTATCCCATCGACCCAGATCCGGCCGGACGTGGGTTCATAGATCCGGTTGATCATCTTAAGGAGAGTGGTCTTGCCGCACCCGGATGGGCCAAGCAGCGCCACGAACTCGCCCGGCTGGATGTCGAGCGAGACGGCGTCCACGGCGGGCCGGCCGCCATTGCCATACCGCTTGGTGACCTCTTCGAGCCGGATGGCGCCACCACCAGGCTCGACGGCTGATGCGCGTGACGATGAGTCGGAAATGAGAGGCCTCCCGTAGTGTGCACGGTGAATGCACGGTGTTGTTGCAGGCGACGGCGTGCTTGCGGCCGAAGCGGGCGGTCCCGCTTCGGCCGCAGCCTCCGGTCAGCCGGACTATCCGCCGATGAAGTTGTTCTCGGTCAGGAACGTCTTGGCGACCTCGGCCGGATCCTTCTTCTCGTCGCCATCCACCTGCCAGTTGAGCCCGGAGAGAATCTCGTTGGTCAGGCCCGGCGTGACCGCGTTGAAGCGAGTCGCGATATCAGGATAGGCGTCCAGAACCTCTTGCCGGACGACCGGCGCCACATTATAGGGCGGCCACAATCCCTTGTCGTCCTCCAGCAGCACCAGGTCGTAGCCGCTGATCTGACCGTCGGTGCCGAAGGCGAGCACGACCTGTGCCTGATCGTCCAGCAATGCCTGGTACTTGAGGCCCGGCGCCACCGGCAGGACTTCGATGTTGTTGAAGCCCTCGCCGTAGACGCGCTCGAGCCCGAGCAGGCCGTCCTCTCGCTCCGGGAAGTCGGCTGGTGCGGAGATGGTGTAGTCGCCTGCCTTCGCGGCCAGCTGGGAGATGGTGGTGATGCCGTTCTCTTCCGAGAACGAGCGCTTGACCGCCAGTGCCTGGGTGTTGTTCGCCTGCGACCGCTCCAGCCAGACGAGGTTGAACTGCTTCTTGTACTCGGCCTTCACCGTGTCGAAGACGAGCTGGGAGAGGTCGCCACCACTGGCCGATCCCGACTCGCCCGTGACCGGCGTGGCGGCCGGGCTTGCCGCCGGTGTTGCGCCGCCGGCCTTCACATCATCGAGGGAGAGCTTGAGGACCTCCGTCAGACCGGTGCCGGTGTATTCCGGATAGAGGGAGATATCGCCGTTGACCAACGCCTGCTGGGCGATCTGCGTACCGCCGAGATTCAGCGAGTCCTTGGTCGGAATGCCCATGTCCTTGAGGATTTCCAGGTAGATGTTGCCAAGGATGAACTGTTCCGTGAAATCCTTGGAGCCAACGATGACTTCCTGATCCTGGGCCAGGACAGCGCCGCCTCCAACCGCGGTGAGCAGGCCGGTGCCGACAAGCGGGGTCGCGATGGCGCCCTTGACAATGGTTCGTCGATTCAACTTCACGTGTGCGTCCTTCCGTACATGTGGTCGCCGTCGTTTGGGCGACGCGCATTGCGGACCGAGCGTCGACGTTTCGACATTCGGTGTCAGGCCATTCGCGGCGTAACCAGCCGCTCCAAACCTCCAAACAGGAGTTCTGCCGCCAGCACCAGCCCCATGATCGGCAGTGCCCCGGCCAGCAGATAGGTGTTATCCAGCAGCGAGATCCCGGTCAGGATCCACTGCCCAAGTGTGCGCACGCCGACGAACGATGCAAGCGTGGCGCTGGCGATGATCTCGACCGCCGCCGTGCGCATGCCGGCGATCACCACCGGCAGGGCGAGCGGGAACTGCACCCGGAAAAAGACCTGCACCGGATTCATGCCGATTCCCCGCGCCGCTTCCAGGATCGATGCATCGACCCCGCGCATGCCGGCGTAGGTGTTCAGCACGAGTGGTGGGCCGGCCAGGATGACCAGGGCAAGCAGCGCCGGGCCATAGCCGAAACCAAGCCACGGATAGAACAGCAGGATCAGGGCCAAAGACGGGATCACGCGCAACGCCGTGATGGTTCCGACCGCGGCAGACCCGATCGTGACCCAGCGCGCGCAGAGCACGCCCATGGGCACGAAGATCGCCACGGCGATCAGCAACGCGCTGATCGAGAGCCGGAGGTGCGCATCGAGCAGTTGAACGAACTGGTCGGGCCGGTCCCGCAGGAAATCGATAGCTGACTTGAATGAATCCACGCGGAGCTTTTCTCCCGTCGCGAGCCATCGTCACTCCGCCCGGCGCTCGTAGCGAACACTGGAGACAACTCTATTCAAAATCCTATTCTAGAACCTTTGTTTCATCTGTCCAGCCCCTAACCCACTGAATTCCAGTTGGTGTTGTGAAGGCGATGCATGGAACGGGTGCTGCCTGGATGCGACTCCCTCCGGAATGCGGCCCGTTCCCCCAGACGACAGCGGGACTTGTGCCGTGGTGGCGCCCGCAGGATCGTTGCCGCCCGACCTCGAATAGCCTCGGACTGTCTCCCTTGTCCACGGTGAGGGTGCGCGGCTACCATACGCATTCGCGATACGGATCGAAGGATTCGGCTTGCTCATTTTCAGTAAGTTGCTGTGGTGCTGCGCGGGGCTCGTCTCACTCACGGTAGTGGGTACTGGCGAACGTCTTATCGTCCGGTATTCGCAAGCGATTCATCAATCTGTGACAGTTTCGACGAGATTTTCCCGGCACATTTGATTATTTTGGGGTCTGGATCGCGTGCCTCATCATTCGGGCACATACAACGGCCCTGGATTGTGACCAACCTGTTTCGGGCATGAACCCCTGCGACGCACGTTCGCACGGGAAGGGGGAGCGTGCGCGCTTGCAGGCGAGGGGTCAAACAAGGAGAAACCGTGTGATATTTCGCAAGCACTCGTCGACAACGGCCGCACCCTCCGACTCGGAAGCGATCATCCAGGCGCAGTCGGTCGTGAAGATCTACGACACCGGAACAAGCAAGCTGCATGCCCTCAAAGGCATCGATTTCAGCGTCCGCCGCGGTGAGATGGTCGCGGTCATGGGGCCGTCGGGATGTGGCAAGACGACGTTGTTGAACTGCCTCTCCGGGCTCGATTCGGTGAACTCGGGGCAGATCTGGCTGGAGGGTCAGGATCTCGCGGAGATGGGCGACCGCAAGCGCACCGACTACCGCGCGCGCCGGATGGGCTTCATCTTCCAGGTGTTCAACCTGCTGCCGGTGCTCAGCGCCGTCGAGAATGTCGAGCTTCCCTTGCTCGTCTCCGGGACCCGGCCGGGAGAGGCGCGGCGGCGCGCCCTCGTCGCTCTCGATACGGTGGGCCTCGCCGACTGGGCCGGTCATCGGCCGGCGGAGCTTTCCGGTGGGCAGCGCCAGCGGGTGACGATTGCGCGGTCGCTCGTGAACGAGCCGGCCATCGTCTGGGCCGATGAGCCGACGGGCGCCCTCGATTCCAAATCCGCGACCGACATCATGAGCCTGCTTCGCACACTGAACAAGGAGAAGGGCCTCACCCTCGTCGTCGTGACGCACGATCCCGGCGTCGGCCGGCTTTGCCACCGCATCGTTCGCATGCGTGACGGTGAGATCGTGGGCGAGGAGATTCCGGCGCCGATCCCCCACGATCAGCAGGAGTTGGTTGAAACTGAAGTGGTTGGCCAGGGCAATCTCATCTAGCGCCTGGGCGTAGGGTGTTGTGCGGGGTAACTGCCCAAGCTATCACCCCGCTCCCGCCGTCAATGACCCTTCCACCGCTTCCCCGTCATTTCGAGCGACCACGTGTCGAGAAATCTCTCGGCCCGTCATCCTGAACGGAGTGCAGCGCAGCGAGCGGATCCCCGCGCGCAGCGAAGCGAGCGCGCATCGGCCGCAGGCCGACTCCAATCACGGCACCGAGGCGACGGCTGCGCCGCCGAGTGGTTGTGCTCTCGCTCCGCTGCGCACAGGGATTCTTCCCTCAGGTCAGAATGACAGTTGGTTGAATGGAGCCACACCCTCAATGGATAAACTCTTTGGCATTCCGATGACCTCGATCATGACCGTTCTCGTGGTCATGCTCCTCATCTGCGTCGCATCCGTCGCGCTGATCGCGCTGCGCCGCCCGGTCATCTTCAAGCTTGGCATCCGGAATATTCCCCGGCGCAAGGCGCAGACATCGCTGATCGTGGTCGGCCTCATGCTGGCGACCCTGATCATAACGGCGGCGCTCGGCACGGGGGATACGCTCAATCATTCGGTGAACGATATCGCGGTCAAGACGCTCGGGCCGCTCGATGAGGTGGTTGTCTATTCCAACTCCGGTGACGGCAAGGGTGAGATCAACGCCGCGTTCACACACGATATCCCGGAATCCGCGGTCGATACGGTCCGTGCGGCGCTCGGCAACGATGCTAACGTCGATGCGGTCGGCGGAGTTCTCTATAGCCAGGCGCCGGTGCTCAATCTCGGCCCGACCGACCCCAAGAACGCGACGTCGATCGACCAGGTGCTCGCGAACGCGGTGCAATCCGAGCCGAATGTGACGCTGGCCGGGCTCGACCAGCAGACACTGGATGCCGTGGGTGGTCTCAAGACCGCCGACGGCACGCCGGTCAATGTCGACGACCTTGGCACCGATGGGGTGATCCTCGGCAAGGACGGCGCCGACAAGCTGAACGCCACGGTCGGCGATTACCTTGCCTTCTCGATCAACAACCAGTTTCACCTGGCGGTGGTCAAGGGCGTCGCGCCAGATCAGGTGCTGACCGGCAGCGTGCAGCCGGGCATGCCATCGATGCTGATGAGCCTGCCGCGCTTGCAGGAGATCACCGGCAAGAAGGGCCTGATCAGCGGCGTGGGCATCTCCAACACGGGCGGCGATCGCGGCGGAGTCAAGTACTCCGACGGCATCGTCGAGACGCTGAAGCCGGCGCTGAAGGATACCGGGCTCGGTGTCGTGCCGATCAAGCAGGACAATATCAAGGCCGCCGAGCTGATCGCCAGCGTCTTCGTCACGTTCTTCATCGTCTTCGGTCTCTTCTCGATCGGTGTCGGAATTCTCCTGATCGTTCTGATCTTCACCATGCTCGCCGCCGAGCGCCGTGCGGAGATGGGCATGCAGCGGGCGGTCGGCGCCCAACGCGGCGCGCTCATCCAGCAGTTCATCGCGGAAGGCACCGGCTACGCGCTGATCGCCGGTCTGGTCGGCGTTGCGCTGGGCGTGCTGGCGACGATGGGCATCGCCTTCGGAATCGGCAGCATCTTCGGCGGCGACTTCGAAATCACGCCCTACGTGAAGGCGCAGAGCATGATCTCCGCCTACTCGCTGGGGGTCGTCATCACCTTCCTCGCAATCGCCATCTCGTCGTGGCGGGTGAGCCGCCTCAATGTCGTCGCGGCGGTGCGCGATATCCCGGATGCCTACAGTGCGCTGCGGAATCGCAAGCAGTTGATTTGGGCGATCGTGATGATCGTGGTCGGGATCATCGGGCTCGTGGCCGGCAAGAGCAGTGGCCAGATCTTCCCGTTCAGCATCGGCTTCACGCTGGTGCCGTTTGGATTGGCCGCCATCGCGACCTACTTCGGGATGAAGCCGCGCTGGGTGCTCAGCGTCACCGGGATCCTGGTGCTCGTCTTCTGGCTGCTGCCGGACAACCTCTCCAGCAAGATCTTCGGGGAGTTCGACGGCGGCATCGAGATGTTCTTCGTCTCGGGCATCTGCATCGTGGCGGCGGCCACGCTCGTCATCCTGCAGAATCTCGACGCGCTGCTCTCGGTGGCCGAACGGGTCGGGGGCAGGCTGCGCGGCAAGTTGCCCGCGATCCGGCTGGCGGTCTCCTATCCGAGCGCGAGCAAGAGCCGCACCGGCATGACGATCGCGATGTTCAGCCTGATCGTCTTCTCACTGGTGATGGTCGCCGCGATCAACACCAACTTCGCGCAGGCCTTTCTCGGCGATGATGCCAACGCGGGCTGGCAGGTTCGGGTCGATATCCCGCCCCAGAACCCGGTCGGCGATTTCAACGCCGCGCTGCAGGCGAAGGGCATCGATACGTCGCAGTTCTCGGGAGAGGGCACGCTCGTCTATCCGAACCAGGGAGCAAATCGGGCCCAGGATCCCGATAACGGTGAGTGGAAGCAGGTCAATCTCGTTGGCATGGATCAGGGCTATCTCGATACGGCCAGGCTCTTCTTCAGCTCCCATGCCAATGGATATGCCTCCGATCAGGCGGTGATCGAGGCGCTGAAGAACGATCCGAATGTGGCAGTGGTCGACGCCAGCGCGGTCGCGGGCGGCGGTTCCTTCGGGCCGCCGACCGGGGTCACGTTCGACGCGCTGAAGATGACCGGAACGTTCGATGCGCCCACGGTACAGATCGACACCGGCTCCGGCCCGCAGTCGGTCAAGATCATCGGCGTGATCGATTCCAAGATCTCGAGTCTCGTCGGGTTCTTCGTGGGACCGAAGGCGACGGCGCAGCTCTTCCCCTCGATGGGTACGCCGGCCATGTCCCACTTCCTGAAGCTGAACTCGGGCGTGAGCGCCAAGACAGTCGCGGACGAAGTGGAGCGGGCGCTGATCGCGAACGGCGCGCAGGGTGTCGACATCCAGCAGGAGATGAAGGACAACCAGCGCCAGAGCCAGTCGTTCCTCTACATCCTGCAGGGCTTCATGGGGCTCGGGCTGATCGTCGGTATCGCCGCCGTCGGTGTGATCGCCTTCCGTGCCGTCGTCGAGCGGCGTCAGCAGATCGGTATGCTGCGGGCGCTTGGCTTCCAGCGGTCGATGATCTCGCAGGCGTTCGTGATCGAGTCGGCGGTCGTTGTGGTCCTCGGCGTGCTCTCGGGGGCGATCTTCGGGTTGATCCTCGCTTACAACCTGATGACGGGCGAGTTCTTTACCGAAGGCGGGACCACCCCCACGTTCATCGTGCCGTGGACAACGATCGGCGTGACACTCGCAGCGGCGATCGTGGCGGCACTGCTGATGGCGTGGCTGCCGGCGCGCCAGGCCTCGCGCGTCGTCCCGGCCGAGGCACTCCGTTACGAATAGTGACCTGTGCATGGCGACAGGCAGGGAAACGGCGTCGGACGTAATGTCCGGCGCCGTTTCCGCATGCGGGAGGCGTGCGGTCGCGAGCAGTGCCGGCAGCGGTGCTGGTCGGCGCGATGACCGCGCCGCAACTGGCTCCGAACTGCCAGTGATGCGCTACCATGAACGCTGATATGGCGCGGGGGACCACGCCCGGAGTTTTCTTGTGCCCTCGACCACTGCCAGCATGGGAGTTTCTATGGAACGACGCGTCAAGATTGTGACGACACTGGGTCCTGCCGTCAACGAGCCCGCCCGCTTGCGAAGTCTTATCGGCGCCGGTGCCGATGTCGTGCGGATTAATGCCGCGCACGGCTCCGCCGACTCACGGGCCCAGCTGATCCAGCACGTGCGGGATGCGGCCGCGGCCCTCGGCAAGCGCGTGCCGATCCTGTTCGACCTCCAGGGGTTGAAGATCCGGACCGGTCCCATTGCCGAGCCCGGGGAGCCGGTCCCCTTTGCGCGCGGCAGCCAGGTCAGGCTCTACCCGCACCCGGTCACGACGTCGTTGGAGCAGATCGGGGTCAACTACGATCAGCTCCTGAGTGTGATTTCCAAGGAATCGCGAGTCCTCATCGCCGACGGACTGATCGAGCTGCTGATCGAAAAAGTGCACAGCGATTACGCGGAGGCGACAGTCAGCCGCGGCGGCATGCTGCTCGGGCGTCAGGGGGTGACCCTGCCCGGCGCGCCGATCAAGGGCGGTGCGCTCACCGCCGCCGACCGGGAAGACGTTGCCTTTGCCGTCAATCACGGCATCGACTACCTGGGGCTCAGCTTCATCAACGATGCGAGCGATCTCACCTTGACGCGGGATGTCGCCCGTTCACATGGCGGCACCATGCCGGGCATCATCTCGAAGATCGAGCGCCCGGAGGCCCTGAGCAACCTGCGCGATATCGCCGGGAGTTCTGACGGCATCATGGTGGCACGCGGCGACCTCGGCGTGCAGCTTCCGCCGGAGCGCGTTCCCCGCGCCCAGAAGGAGATCATCGGCGTCGCCAATCAGCTCGGCCTGCCGGTCATCACGGCGACCCAGATGCTGGAGTCGATGATCACGCAGCCGGTTGCGACCCGGGCCGAGACGAGCGACGTGGCGAACGCGGTCTGGGACGGCACGGACGCGGTGATGCTCTCGGCGGAGTCCGCCGTCGGCAAGTATCCGATCGAAGCCGTGGAGACGATGGATCGCATCATCTGCGAAGTCGAGAAGGACGGGCCCGTGCGATCCCTGGCATCGCAGGAAGCCCCGCCGATGGAGGATTCCGGCGCCCGGTTCTCGGACGCCCTGGCGCGGGCCGCCTTCGCCCTCTCCGATCAGACACCCGCCCAGCATGTCGTCGTCTTTTCGAAGAGTGGTGCGGCGGTGCGGCACATCGCCAAGTACCGACCGGCGCCGCCGATCATCGCAGCCGTCGATACGGAGACGGTGGCCCGTCGCATCAACCTTGTCTGGGGTGTCGACAGCGTCGTGGTGCCGGTCGAGTCCGATCCGGATGCCCTCTTCCGGAAGACGGGCAAGCTCATCGTGGAGCAAGGGCTGGCGAAAGAAGGCGACTACGCGCTGATCGTCGGGTCCCTGCCGATGACGAACGTCTCGGGGCGCACGAACATGGTGCACTTCCGGCGAATCGGCGAGTAGGTGGGGCGTGGCTCCTCGTCATGGGGGGCATGGCTCTGCGTCGTGGGGGGCGTTGCTCGTCGTCATATTGAGCGACGACACCCCCTTTCGTCATGCCGAGCGCCCCACATCCGTCATTTCGAGCGCGGTCGGGAAATCTCTTTCCCGGCGGGCCACGCATCGTCGGTGTGACCCGGGCGCGAAGAGAAAGCAGCGCCTTGCGCAACGCCCTCGAGAGAGCCTTCTCGGCTAGCGTGTGCTCGAGGTGACGGCGGGAACGCTGCCTCGGTCAGAGGAGAGTGCCTACATTTATCCGTCATTCTGGGCGACGCGAAGAATCCCCGCGCGTAGCGCTTCGGGCGAAGCCCGACTCTGCGCGTGAGGCGCTGCCGAGTGGTTGTGCTCTCGCTGCGCTGCACTCCGTTCAGGATGACATGGCGCGGGGTGGCGCGGGCGTCGCCCCGCTCGTGCGCGGTGCGCATTCCAGAAAGTATGGGAGATGAGCAATGGGAAATATTCTGCAGCAGTTGCCCACGGGCCAGAAGGTCGGGATCGCGTTCTCGGGCGGGCTCGATACCAGCGCGGCGATCTACTGGATGCGGGAGAAGGGCGCGATTCCGTATGCCTACACCGCGAATCTCGGCCAGCCGGATGAGAAGGACTACGAGGATATCCCCAAGCGCGCTCGTGAATACGGCGCCGAGGCCGCGCGCCTGATCGATTGCCGGTCGCAGCTCGTGGCGGAGGGCCTCACCGCGCTCCAGTGTGGCGCCTTCCATATCTCCACCGCCGGCGCGCCCTATTTCAACACGACTCCGCTCGGCCGCGCCGTTACCGGCACGATGCTCGTCGCCGCCATGAAGGAGGACGACGTCAACATTTGGGGCGATGGCAGCACGTACAAGGGCAACGATATCGAGCGGTTCTACCGCTACGGGCTGCTCGTCAACCCCGAACTCAAGATCTACAAGCCGTGGCTGGATGATGCGTTCATCGACGAGCTGGGTGGCCGGGCGGAGATGTCCGCGTATCTCCAGCAGGCCGGGTTCGACTACAAGATGTCGGCCGAGAAGGCGTATTCAACCGACTCGAACATGCTCGGCGCGACCCACGAGGCGAAGGACCTGGAGCAGCTCGACCGCGGGATCTACATCGTCGATCCGATCATGGGTGTTCCGTTCTGGCGGGACGATGTGAAGATTGACTACGAGGAAGTGACCATCACGTTCGAGGACGGCCTGCCGGTCGCCATCAATGGTCGGCATTTTTCCGATCAGGTCGCCTTGCTGATGGAGGCCAACTCCATCGGTGGCCGGCATGGGCTCGGGATGAGCGACCAGATTGAGAACCGCATCATCGAGTCGAAGAGCCGTGGTATCTACGAGGGCCCGGGCCTCGCGCTCCTCTTCATTGCCTACGAGCGATTGCTGACCGGCATCCACAATGAGGATTCGATCGAGCAATACCGCGAGAACGGCCGCAAGCTCGGGCGGCTGCTCTACCAGGGGCGCTGGTTCGACCCCCAGGCAATCATGCTGCGGGAATCGTCGCAGCGGTGGATCGCGCGGGTAGTCTCCGGCGAGGTGACGATCGGGCTGCGGCGCGGCAACGATTACTCGATCCTGAACACCGAATCGCCGAATCTGACCTACTTCCCGGAGCGGCTGACGATGGAGAAGGGCGAGGCGTCGTTCACGCCGCTGGACCGCATCGGTCAGTTGACCATGCGCAACAACGATATCACCGACACCCGCCAGAAGCTGGTCGCTTACGTCGAGAGCGGGCTCGTCAAGATCTCCGACAAGGGGGCCATACCGCAGATCCAGGGCGCATCGCAAACCGCCAGCGACGACTGATCGTCATCCTTCCCCGACATGGCGAGGGGCTTCGCTCGCCATGTCGCGCGCCGTTTTCCGTCATGCCAGGCGTCGTTTTCCGTCTTGTTTAGCGCCCACACCCGTCATTTCGAGCGCAGTCGAGAAATGACGGTGTGGAGAACGGGGTGGTTCTATGGGGCCGCCCCACGAGCGATATATCTCGACAAGTGGTCGCTCGAAAGGACGGAGAATGGCCCCTCGGCATGACGGGTGCGGGGAAGGCGTCGCCCTCCATGACGGCGAGAGGGAAATGACGAACGGGCCGTACCCTCTCGGAGGAACGGCCGCGTGCACGCTTGCATGGCGCGGCGCCTGGTGCCATTCTGCACAGGGATGCTCCATCACCGGGCAGAACCAATGGCCTTACCCATCAGCACCATGCGCGCAACGCATGGGGAGGAACATACGTGGCAGAGACGGAACAGTTGCGCGTCGGCGTGATCGGATGCGGCGCTGGTATCTTTCATCTCGAGGGCTATGCCGAGGAGCCGCGAGCCAAGGTTGTCGCGATCGCCGGGCTGGATGACCGGTGCCAGGTGCTGGCCAAGCGTTTCGATGTGCCACGCATCTATCGCGACTATCACGAGCTGTTGGAGCAGGACGATATCGACGCGGTGAGCATCGCCGTCCCCAACAGCCTCCACATGCCGGTCGCCGTGGCCGCGCTCGACGCCGGCAAGCATGTCCTGATCGAGAAGCCCCTTGCCCGCTTCGAGAGCGAGGGCCAGATGATGGTCGATGCCGCCGAGCGCAACGGCAAGATCCTCGCGATCGCCTTCCAGCGACGGGCTCGCCACGATATCGAGATCGTGCGCGACCAGATCAAGGCGGGCAACTTCGGGAATGTCTACTACTCGAAGGCCTTCTGGATGCGCCGCTCCGGCATCCCCGGCTGGGGCAGCTGGTTCACCTCCAAGGAGGCGGCCGGTGGCGGTCCGCTCATCGATCTGGGTGTTCATGTGCTCGATATGGCGCTCTATGTCCTCGGTAATCCGAAGGTCGTCTCCGTGAGCGGCGCGACCTACGCCGAGATCGGGCCGCAGGGCAAGGGGAATTGGGTTGGCCGCACGCAGACCAACTCCCCCGATGGCACCCAAGCCTACGAGGTGGAGGATCTCGCGACCGCGTTCCTCCGGTTCGAGGACGGCGGCACACTGCTGCTGGAAGCATCCTGGGCGTCGTTCACCGAGATGGACGACGATTTCGGAATCCAGGTCTACGGTAGTCAGGGCGGCGCTCGCATCTTCTCCCACAAGTACGCCGATACGGGCACGCTCCAGATCTTCTCCGGCATCGGCGATACCTCGCAGGACAGCTCTCCGCGGCTCGTCTCCCGCAACGGCCACGCCCACATCATCCGCGGGTTCGTCGACGGCATCCTCGATGGCAAGCCGGTCTCGCCGGATGGCCGGGAGGGGCTCGATCGCGTGCGCCTGATCGACGCGATCTATCGCTCCGCCGAACTTGGCAAGGAGATCCGGATCGATGCGGAGGCGCCCGTCTCCGCGTCCTGAGTAGTACGTTGGCCTCGATCCGTCATTGCTCGTTGTCAGTCGAGTGGGGCCCCGTCGCCATTCCGAGCGACGCCTCCCACGTCGTCATTTCGAGCAAAGTCGAGAAATCTCTCCCGTGAGGCGTTGCGAGGAACCGTGCTCGCCTCGCGCTGGGGCATAGCGGCGATGCGTGGCGTGCCCCACAGAGAGAATTCTCGACAAGTGGTTGCTCCAAGTGGTGGGTCAACGGAGCCTCACTGAGGGGCAGTGACCGGTTGCCAACCTCGCAGTCTCCCCATAGAGTAGGGGCGCATCTCCTTTCGGGGTTTCGCCCACGTATGCACAGGAGTCCAATTCATGGCCAACGAGATTCGCGTCACCGTCTGGAACGAGTACCGGCACGAGAAGAAAGACGAGGCGATCGGCAAGACCTACCCGATCGGCATCCACGGCGCGATCGCCGAGGGGCTGAACAAGGTCGATGGCATCACCGCGCGCACGGCGACGCTCGATGAGCCGGAGCACGGGCTGACGGAAGACGTCGTTGCCAATACCGATGTCTTCGTCTGGTGGGGACACATGGCCCACGGCGAGGTGAGTGACGAGATCGTTGCCCGCGTGCAGCAGCGCGTGCTCGACGGCGCCGGCCTGATCGTGCTCCACTCCGGTCACTTCTCGAAGATCTTCCGCCGCCTCATGGGCACGAGCTGCAACCTGAAGTGGCGCGAGGCCGACGAGAAGGAGCGGCTGTGGGTCGTGGCCCCCGGTCATCCCATCGTCAAGGGTATCGGCGAGTACATCGAGCTCGCGCAGGAGGAGATGTACGGCGAGCACTTCGACATCCCGCAGCCGGACGAGCTCGTCTTCGTCAGCTGGTTCCAGGGGGGCGAGGTCTTCCGCTCGGGCGCGGCGTACTATCGCGGCGCCGGCAAGGTCTTCTACTTCCGGCCCGGGCACGAGACCTATCCGACCTACTACAACGAGCAGATTCGCACCGTGCTTGCGAACGCGGTCCAGTGGGCGGCACCGGTCGAGCGCGCGGAGGATCGGTTCTTCGGCAACGTCGATCCGATCGAGGATCTTCCGTGGTACGACCGCAAGCACGCGGTGACCGAGGGCTTCGGCGACGCCACCCTCAAGTAGATCTGGCACAAACCACGACAGAATGCTTACAGCGCCGGGACATACGACGTCCCGGCGCTGTATCGTGACAGGCGGTTCTCGTCTGTGGGGGCGACCTGTGTCGACTTGATGGCCCTCCGGGCCGACAACCCTTTGGGGTCGGCCCCTACAGACGAGAGAGGTGCCCGGGCGGGAAACACCATCGGCATCGGGCCGATCCCGCATAATGCATCGAACAAGTGATGGCGTTGGTGAATCGACGGAATGGCTGGGATGGTGGCGATGAGCGTGACGACGGACGTGATTGTCATTGGCGGCGGGACGATGGGTACCGCCGCGGGCTGGGCGCTGGCGCGAGGCGGCCACCGCGTGATCGTGCTCGAGCAGTTCTCGCACATTCACGCCTTCGGCAGTCACGGCGGCAAGACCCGCATCTTCCGGCACGCCTATGCCGAGGGCGAGCAGTACGTGCCGTGGACGCTGGAGGCCGACCGCATGTGGTCGGAACTGCAGGAACGCAACCCCGCGCCCTTCATGCATCGCTGTGGTGGGCTGGATATCTCGACATCGACCGGGCATTGGGCGGATCAGGCGCGCGCGAGCGCGGTCCGCTATGGCCTGCGCCACGAATGGCTGACGGGAGCCGAGGTCAACGAGCGCTTTCCTGCCTGGAATCTGCCCACCGACTGGAAGGCCTGCTTTGATCCGACGGCTGGTTTCCTCGATGTCGCTCCCGCCCTCACGGCGCTGGCGAACGAGATGATCGCGGCCGGCGGTGAGCTGCGCACGGGCGAGACGGTGCAATCGTGGTCGGAGTCGCCGCGTGGCGTCACGGTCACCACGGACAAGGGCGCCTACTCGGCCGCGAAGCTCATCATCGCGGCTGGTGCCTGGAACGGGAAGCTGATGTCAGCGCTGGGGCTGCCGCTGGAGGTGCGGCGCAAGGTCGTCTTCTGGTTCGATATGAAGGATTCGTCGCTCTTCGCGCCGGATCGCTTTCCCGTCTTCGTGGCCGATGTCCATGCCGATGAGTTCTATGGGCTACCGACGCATGATGGGGCGGGGGTGAAGGGTGGCATTCACTCCGGCGGCCATGCGGTCAACCCGGACGCGATCGACCGCGAGGTCCATGAGGACGACCTGACGCCGACCTACCGGACGTTCATCCGGGAGCGATTCAACGGACTCTCCGACCGGTTGATCGACAGCGCGGTCTGCATGTACACACTCACACCGGACGAGCATTTCCTCATCGACCGGTATCCGGGGCATGAACGGGTGGTCTTTGCGAGCGGATTCAGCGGTCACGGCTTCAAGTTCGCGCCAGTGGTCGGTGAATATCTGGCGACGCTCGCCACCGTCGATCGCGCCGACGTGCTGCCGTTCTTCGCCTACGAGCGCATGCTGGGTACGCCGCACTGACCGCTGTCTGTTGGTAGAGAACGGCCTTGTGCCGTTCCGATCGGCCACCGGCCGATATCGCCCGGCGATGGGAGAACCGGTTCCCATCCGTAGACCCGTTTCCATTGACACGTCATCCTTCCCTTCGGTCAGAATGACAAACGCGATGGGGAGACAGTCGGTTCGCACATGCCGGATATCGGGCTTCGCCCGATGGTCGACACGAGGTCGACCGCTACGAACGGGAACCGGTTGTCCCGACACCGGGGATATGGCACTCCGGGCCAACGACCCCTCCGGATATCGGGCGTTGCCCGATCGAAACGGGCCCGGCATCCGCGCTACTTCTGCGGTCGGTCGCTATCGAAGGGGGCTGTGAACGTAACCGTGTCCATCGGCTCCGGCCCTTCCTCATCATCGGCAGCGCCAAGCGCCGTGACCGCCGCCCCCGGGTAGCTTCCGCGCGGCCAATCGCCGTTTGCCGCCTCCCACTCCGCGAGGATCTGCAGCAATCGCCAGTCGGTCATGAGATAGCCAGTCGATGAAGTGCCGCGCTTGCTGCCGCTGTCCACCAGATCGCTGAGCCCCTCGCGCAGATCGCGCACGAAAGCGCGTTCCTGCTCCTCATCGAACTTGGCCGTGAAGGGGAAAATCGCGGGGTCCCGCGTCTGAAGATAGGTGATCACCTGATCGACACGTTGCTGATTGAGCGTTGGAAACGGATCTCGCTGCACGTTGTTCTTGCTCCTCACCCTCACGACCGGCGAATCAGTTGACAACTGCGTAGATTGTACCGTCCGGGGAGCGCCACGCGCCGTCATCCGTGCGCGTATGCTTGTTCCATGATCGCACCGCGACCCGCACGGGTCTCGCTCGCCGACAAAGGACCTCGCTACATGACAGAGTCACGGGCAAAGTTACGCTCCACCGCCACCTCCACAACGTCCCCCCAGCCGCTTGTCATTCATACCCTCGCCAACGGTTTGAAGATCTTCCTTCGGCCCAACCACGCCGCCCCCCTTGCGTCGTTCTGGACCTGGTACCGCGTCGGGAGCCGCAACGAGATTCCCGGCCGGACCGGATTGTCGCACTGGGTCGAGCACATGCAGTTCAAGGGGACGCCGACCCAGGCGAAGGGCTCCATCTTCGGTCGCGTCAGTCGCGAGGGCGGCACTCTCAACGCGATGACCTCCATGGACTGGACCGCCTACTTCGAAACGCTGCCCGCCGATCGCCTCGACCTCTCGCTCGCGATCGAATCCGACCGCATGACAAACTCGCTCTTCGACCCCGAGGAGACGGAGAGCGAGCGGACGGTCATCCTCTCCGAGCGTCAGGGTGCGGAGAATCGCCAGACCTACACGCTCGCGGAGGAGGTGATGGGCGCCGCGTTCCAGGCGCATCCCTACGGGCACATGGTGATCGGCTATGAGGACGATCTCCGTCGGATCTCGCGTGACGATCTTTACCATCACTACCGCCGCTTCTACACGCCGGACAACGCTTTCATCACCGCCGCCGGCGACTTCGACCCCGACGAGATGATTGCTCGGATCGAGGAGGCGTTCGGGGCGATCCCCGCAGCGCATCAGCCGCTGCCACCAGTCGCGACCGAGCCACCACAGCGCGGTGAGCGCTGCGTCACCGTGCGCAAGGCGTCTCCGGCCGCCTACATGATGATGGCGTACAAGATTCCCGGCGCGCGCCACCCGGACATCCCGGCGCTGATGGTGGCCGATGCCGTTCTCTCTGGCGCCAAGGCGATGGGGATGGGGGGCGGCAGCGGCATGGGGCGCTCGTCCCGCCTCTACCGCGCGCTTGTGGCGACCGGGCTGGCACGCTCGGCGGGATCGGGCACGAGCCTGCATGTCGATCCGCATCTCTGGACCTTCTCGGCCACCGCGCTGCCGGGAGTCGAGCCGGAGCGGATCGAGGCCGCGTTCGAGGCGGAGATCCACCGGCTGCAGACCGGCTTGGCCACAGAAGAGGAGTTCGCGAAGGCCCGGAAGCAGATCCGGGCGCAATACGTCTACTCCAACGAGACCGTCACCTCGCAGGCTTTCTGGCTCGGGCAGATGGAGATCGTCGATCACGCCGAACGTGTCGATACGCTTGCCGATGAGCTGGATGCCGTGACCCCCGAGGACGTGCAGCGGGTGGCGCGCACGTGGCTCACCCCCTCCAACCGCACCGTCGGCTGGCAGCTGCCGGAGGAATCACGTGTGCTGGCCGGCGCGGAGATGCCTGCCGATCTCACCGATGTCGTCGAGTTCGTAGCGCAGGAGCCGCACCGCCCCTGGGGATTCGCCGGTGATGAGGTTTCCTCGCACGGATTCGTACGCACGACCCTGCCGAACGGCATCGTCGTGCTTGCCCAGCCGCGACCGGGTTCGCCAGCCATCGGCGCGACGATCAGCGTCGAGGCCGGCCAGGCCGCGACCGGAGACGAACGCGCCGGGCTGGCCTCGCTCACCGCCCGCATGCTCACGCGCGGCACCGAGCGGCGAACCTTCGACGAGCTGAATGAGGCGACCGATGGCCTTGGCGCGATGCTCGTGGCCGATTCGAGCCGGGAGGCGATCGAGGTCTCCTTCCAGAGCCTGGCTGAGGATTTCGACCGGCTGCTGGACCTCTCGGCGGAGGTGCTCCGCGCGCCGGTCTTCCCGGACGACGAGCTGGAGCGCGTGCGGCAGCAGACCCTGACCGGGCTGCGCGAGCAGGACGACGACACCGGCGCGATGGCATCCCGGGCATTGCGAGAACTGCTCTACCCGGTGGGCCATCCCTATCGTCTGCGTCTCGCCGGGGAGATCGAGACGGTCTCATCCTTCACGCGCGACGATCTTGCCGCTTATCATGCAGGCCATTTCGGTCCCGGTGTGACGACGATCGCGGTCGTCGGCGGTGTCGATGGCCTGGAGCGAGCAACCTCAGCAATCGAGCGCGTGTTCGATGACTGGCGGGTCGATGTGCCAGCGCCAGCGGAACCGCCGACGAGTGAGCCGGTCGCCCGGACCGAGCGTAAGTCGATGGTGATTCCCGGCAAGAGCCAGGCGAACATCGCCATCGGCTACCCGACGATCGCCCGCCACCATCCCGACTACTATGCCCTCACCACCGCGAACGTCATTCTCGGGCAGCTCGGGCTGATGGGCCGGCTCGGTGCGAGCGTCCGCGACAAGCAGGGGCTCGCTTACCACGTCTCCAGCTCGGTAGGCGGCGGCCTGGTCAACAGCCTGTGGTCGGCGCGCGCGGGCGTGAACCCGAACGATATCGACCGGGCGCTGGCCGGGATCGTCACCGAGCTTCAGCGATTGCGGTCGGAGGCCGTCACCGTCGAGGAGCTGGCGGATGCCAAGAGCTATCTCACCGGCAGCTTGCCGCTGGGGCTGGAATCGATGGGCGGCGTGATCGACCTCCTGCTCTCGATCGAGCGCAATCACCTCGGGCTGGACTATCTCGACCGCTATCCGGAGATCATCAACGGTCTGACCCGCGAGCATCTCCTGCAGGCGGCACACGATCACCTCGATCCCGGGCGGCTGGCGATCGGCATCGCAGGTCCGGATGGCATCGACACGGATGAACAGGGTTCAGCGACCGATGATTGAACAGACCGAACTACTGCATGACATGGCGGCCACGGCCCAGGTCGGCCTGCGCGCCGTGGCGGTGGGCTTGCCCACGCACATCGGCCACAACCGGCAGGGCGCGGTGATCTCCGGCATTCGCAAGACGATCCTCCACGGCGATACCATCGCCGTGGACACGCTCAACATCGCGGGCGACCGGCAGGCCGACCTGCGCGCGCACGGCGGGGTCGACAAGGCGGTCTATTGCTATCCGGCGGAGCACCTGCCGTATTGGGAGCAGGAGATTGGCTATCGCCCGGACGGCGAGCATGCGCCCTTCGGGGAAAACCTCTCCACCACCGGTGTCACCGAGCGCGACGTCTGCATCGGCGATATCTGGCGCTGGGGCGATGTGCTCCTGCAGATCTCACAGCCGCGCTGGCCCTGTTACAAGCTGGAAATGCACAGCGGGCACGCCGAAATGGTGAAGCGCTTCGTCGCCTCTGGTCGCAGCGGGTGGTATTTCCGGGTCCTGCGCGCGGGAACGGCTCCGATAACGGGACCGATCGAGATCGTGGAGCGCGATCCGCTGGCGGTCAGCGTCCACCTGGCCTTCGCGATCAAGACCAGCGGCGACGAGGCAGCCCGGGCGCGGGTGCTTGCCCACCCGTCGCTGGCCGCTGCCTGGCGGCGCTGATGCACCTCTCCGGCCGAGCCATACCATGAAGCTGGCTGGCGCTGTTTTACAGCGGAATTCGTAATGGTGGCAAAGATCCGTAGCGGGTCAGCTGGTCTGACCCATCCGGCGCAGCCGGATACCGGCTCCCACGATTGGCGTGGTGGTCTGGCCGATGGCGCAGACCAAGCTTCGCCGCTGCGGGTTCGATCTCTGCTCTAGCGGACTCTGGATAATCGACACGATACCGGTAGCCGCCTGATGCGCTGGCGATCGACGTACTCTCTTCGGTCGCGGCTCTTGAACGCTATGATCTGTCCGATCCCGCTGCATCTGCCCCACGCCGTCGTCTCCAGGTGGGGAGAGGGATCTGGCCCCGCTCTCCCAGGTAGAGGAGGACCCGCACCGCAACCGCGGTGAGTTGGACGAAGATGATCCCTGTGAGCACGATGTCGACGAGCGTCGAATCAGGGGGATAGCCGGCAAGCAGCAGGGTTCGGATGCCCCACACCCCGAGGATCAGGCCGCCTGTGTTGAGGACCAGCTGGGACAGCGGCCGCAGAAGAACGGTGCAGATCGCCACCGCCCCCGTGAGCAGCACCGCCAGGATCACCAGCACTTGCAGGTAGTCCGGCCGGACAAGAGTTGCACCGCCGACCCCGAGCGGAATGATGTCTGCGCTGAGTGGCAATCGATCCTGCGGTTTGATATCAACCGGGCCATCGTTGAGCCTCGGAATATGCTGCTGGAAGGTGAGGACGAGCCGGCCCTCCACCTCATCCTCGCGGAGCATTCGGGTCGGTTGTCCTTGCGTCGCACGCTCGACGCCGATGGCCATCACCAGCCGGTAGCGATCGAACGGGTAGAAAAGCAGCTCACCATCGACCGGGAGCTGGATCGTTGTGTCGATGGGGGCGGTGCCCGAAGGCAACTGAAGGCTGGCGGCAGGGGGCAGTCCACCTGCCATCCGGCTTTCGGAACGGACCGCAAAGAAGACAAGGGTGTCCTGATACGGGCAGGTCGTGAGGCACTGGTGGTAGCCAGAGACATGCAGCGTCAACGTTCGCTGGATCTCGTCGAGGGCGACGGCATCGAGGTGGAGGACGCTGAAGGAGTCTGTCGCAGCCGGTCCCGGAGGAACGAGGACGTCGGTGACGGCGGTAGGTGGGTGGCGAATTTCATGGATGAGGCTGCCCACCGCCACGGGCACCAGCAGGATCACCGCCAGCACCACCGCCGCGACCACGCCAAAACCAATCCGGTACGGCCAACGGTTTGCTGCCGGTGCCACCGGATCGTCCTCCGCGTTCTCCATTGCCGCAGCGTTCCCCATCGTCTCTGCCACCATCACCATCCTGCTGATTTGAGCTGAAACGCGGAACCTGAAGGGCAGTATGGCCCGGTCCGGGCAACTGTCAAGGGCGGGCACCCCGTTCACGATTCCAACGAAATTTGCCCGGGCGCGTTGGGGTATCGCGGGGGGCGGTGCGAGAATCGGTCCGCCGAAATCCGATCAGTTGGGTGATCTGGCCGGATACCGCGAACGTAGGTACCGATGAGGATGATTCACTTTTGGAAGAGCCCTCATCGGCAAGGAGCGTGCTGTGAGCATGGACTGGATGAAACGCCTGCCCAACATCGTCGCAGGAATGCTGGCGGGAGTGGTTGCCGCTGTCGTGATGACGCTCGCCATGGCCGCGAGCCGCTACTGGCTGGGCATTATGCCACCGGTCGAGGCGATCCCTGACCGTGTGGCGTCCCTGCTCTCCATCCACACGTTCTTCTCACTGTTCGGGAAATACGGCGGGTACAACGGGTTGAAGCAGTTCGGGATCCTCTCCGGTCTGCAGGCCGTTCTTGGAGTCGGCATTGTCGTCGGTCTCCTCTACGCCGCGATCGTGGAGAGCGTGCCCTCCCGCCGCAGTCGTCACTGGCTGCTGGGCACGAGCCTGCCCGCCCTCCTCTTTCTCACGATTGCCGGACTGGCTGCGTGGATTGGTCTGGTCATCTTTCTCTGGCCCGTTGTTGCGAGCAACTACCGTGGTGTGCCGTACACTTGGGCTCGGATGACCACCATTGCGGCCCTCTTCGTCTGGATCGCGCTCTTCGTTACCACCCTGATGGCTACATACCGGTTCATGACGAGACGTCCTCCGGCTGCTCAGGCGGATGCCGGTGTCACGGTCCGTCCACTTAGCCAGACGATGAATCGGCGGTCGATCGTTGCGGTCGCATGTGCCGCGGTCCTGACCTGGCCGATCTTTCGCCTGATGCGGACGATGTATCGCGATGCCGTGTTCCCGTACGATGGCACGGTGTACAGCGGTGAGGGGATCCAGCCCATCACGCCGACCGCCGAGTTCTACACGGTCACGAAGAACGTGGTCGATCCGGATGTCGATCGCGATCTCTGGCGCCTTGAGATCCGCGGACATCTCGATCGCAATGTCACCTTCAGTTACGAGGACTTGCAGCAATTCGACCAGGTGGACCAGGAAACGACGCTGATGTGCATCAGTAACAGGATCGGCGCTGGCCTGTTCAGCAATGCCAAGTGGCGTGGCGTGCGCCTGCACGATCTCCTGCAGTCGGCTGGCATCAAGGAGGGCGCTGTCGACTGTTTCGTGCATGGCGCCGATGCCTACCGTGATTCGTTCCCGTTCGAGAAGGCGATGGAGGAGACGACCCTGGTCGTCTATCAGATCAATGGCGAGCCGCTCCCACGTCGCCATGGGTACCCTGTGCGTCTGGTGGTGCCTGGCATGTTCGGTGAGAAGAACGTCAAGTGGGTGACGCGCATCGACATCTCGACCAGGGATGAGCAGGGGTTCTACGAAGAACAGGGCTGGGGGCCGAACTTTGTGCCGCCGACGCGCTCGGATATCTTCTATCCACGCACCCACCTTGGCGTCAAGGGGTTCACCTTTGTCAAGGATCTAGCTGCCGGGCAACGGACGGAGATCAAGGGCCGCGCGTTCGCGGCGGACCGGGGAATCCGGAGCGTCGAGTTCAGCGTTGACAACGGCCACACCTGGCAGCCTGCCGAAATCTATTATCCCGGCACGCATCTGACGTGGGCCCTCTGGCGTTTCGAGTGGACGCCTTCGAGTGCCGGGCAGTTTGTGGTGCTGACGCGGGCGGTCGACGGCACCGGCGCTCCGCAGCCGAGCCAGGCACGCGGGATCGTTCCCCAGGGAGCGCAGGGATATCAGAAGGTCACGGCGACCGTCGTCTGACCCAGCGTTTTACGCGATGAGGCGGACGATCACCAATTCTGGTGGGCAGTTGAAGCGGACCGGTGGCCGGTACATGCCGAGGCCGTTCGAGACGTAGAGGATCATGTCGCCGATCTCGTAGCGGCCCGAGGGGTAGCGTTGTCCAAGCTTCGGCAGGGCGAGGTGACCGAGACCCGGCAGCCGCACCTGCCCGCCGTGCGTGTGACCGGAGAGTTGCAGGAACGGCCCGTAGCGCTCGGTGACCTCCGCGAAATCCGGCTCGTGCCAGAGCGCAATGCAGGCCGCATCGCTGGGCACCTCGCGGAATGCCTCCTCGACATCGGGCTTGCCGAGCACCGCATCGTCGATCCCGGCGATCCAGAGGTCGCCCTTGTCCGTCTCGATACAGGCGGCCTCGTTCTCGAGCAGGCGCGCCCCGATCTCGCGGAGCGCGGGAGCGACGCGGCCCCGAACGTTCGAGACGTCGTGATTGCCGAGCACCGCGAACGCGCCGTAGCGTGCCGTCGGCACCATATCGCCAAGCATCGGGATGGCCGAATCGAGATAGCGAGGCGATTCCGAGATGAAGTCGCCGCCGAGCAGCAGGATGTCGGGGCGCTCCCGGCGGAGTGCGGCCACGATCGGTTGCAGCTTGTCGGCGGAGAACGACGGGCCGACATGGGTGTCGGTGACGAAGGCGATCCTCAATCCGTCGAGATTGGCATGGGCGCGCGGCAACGGCACCACGATCTGCGTCACGCGAAAGCGAAAGGGATGGATGAACCGGGCGTAGATGGCGATCGCGATGCCGGCGATCACGCCGAGGATGGGCAGGGCGGCGGCGACGCGCCGGACGGGATTCGCTCTCTTCATCGTGATACCAATGCCGCGATGAGCAATCCGAGGCTGATCAGCGTGCAGAAACGCAGGTGCAGCCCGGCGGAGTTGCGCGTGATGACGTTGAGGTCCGTGTGGGAGGTGGTGAGGCCGATCCGCTCGATCAGCCGGAACGCCTTCGGGAAGGAGAGCCAGACGATCAGGACCGGGTAGAGGTTCGGTTGCACGGCGATCATCGCGATCGTCAGCGCATAGGGGATCATGACCAGCAGCGCGTACTCGATGATTCCGTACTTCCGCGGCAGCAGGTTCGCCAGCGTCCGCTTGTGCTGCATCCGGTCGGTCTCGATATCCCGCATGTTGTTGGCGTGGAGAAACGCCGCTGCCAGCAGTCCGATGGCCGTGGCGAGCAGGACGGCCGGGGCCGTCACCGTGCCCGTGTGGACATAATACGCGCCGCAGACCATGCCGATCCCCATCGCCAGGAAGACGGTCACTTCGCCCAAGGCGTAGTAGGCGAGGGGAAACGGACCGGCGGTGTAGAGGAAGGCGGCGGCAGCGCTGGCGATCCCGATCCAGATGATGATCGGCCCGACGGTCGCGATCACGGGTATTGCGCAGAGCAGCGCCAACCCGAAGCAGACCGCTATGCCGTTGCGGAGGTCGTTGTGGGTCAGGGCGCCGCTCTGGAGCGCGCCGCCCTGACCCAGCGTGGCGTGCGAATCCACGCCACGGCGATCATCGAAGTAGTCGTTGGTGAGGTTGCAGGCCGCGTGGGTGAAGATCGAGGCCAGGATCATCATCACGAAGAGGCCGGGATGGGCGGAGCCATCGACCAGCGCGAGTGCTGTGGCCGCGATGATCGGTACCGTCGACGTCGTGAACGAGCGCGGGCGGGCGGCCACGAACCACGTGCGCCAGAACGACGCCGGCGGCGATGTCTTGCTCCCGGAGGCTTGCCCGGCGTGAGTGCGAGAGGTGGTGGTGGTCATCCCTGATCCGATGCGCGCCAGGGCATGGCGAGGCGTTCGATCCCGTTCAACAGCAAGGTTAGCACCCATCCCATCAGGCCGGTGACGATCAGCCCGACGAACATCTGCCGGATGCGCAGCGTCTGGTAATTCTGCCAGATCATGTAGCCGATGCCCTTGTCGGCGGCCAGGAACTCGGTGCCGACGATCACGATCAGCGCGAATCCCAGCGCCAGCCGCATGCCGGTGAAAATCGCCGGCAGGGCACCGGGCAGGGCGACGGTCCAGAAGAGCTCGAACCGGTTTGCCCCGAGATTGACCGCCACATCGCGGTAGGTACGGTCGATCTCCATCACGCCGCTCATAGTGTTGAGCACGACGAGGAAGAAGATGGAGAGTGCCACGATCGCGATCTTGGACGATTCGCCGATCCCGAGCGCAATGATGACGAGCGGAAGGATCGCGATCTTTGGCACGGCGTAGATCGCCGCGGCTAGCGGCATGAAAAAGACGCGGACCGGCCAGAAGAGTCCCATCGCCAGTCCGAGGATGATTCCCGGGATCGTACCGACCACGAACCCGGCGAGGATGCGATAGAGGCTGATCCGGATATCGCCCCACAGGTCATTCTTCGTGAAGAGATCGCGCGCTGTTTCCCAGAGGGAGCTTGGTGGCGGCCAGAAGAGCGGGTTGATGACCTTCGTCCGCGCCAGGATCTCCCAGATCGCGAGGAGGATCACGGGCGCGGCGATTGTCAGCACCAGTTCAATGGCTCGGCGGCGCGAGACGCTCATCGGGCGAGGCTCGCTTCCTGGGCGCGGCGTGCGGCGTTGACCTCTTCCCGCAAAGTGCTCCAGATCTCGTTGAAGAGATCGGCGAAGGCGGGGTCGGACCGCACGTCGGTGATCGAGCGGGGCCGCGAGAAGGGGACATCGAGCATGGCGCGGATCGTGCCCGGCTGCGCGCTCATCACCACGATCCGGTCGGCGAGCACGATCGCCTCATCGATCGAATGCGTGACGAAGAGCACGGTCTTGCGCGAGGCTTCCCAGATGCGCAGCAGCTCTTCCTGGAGCAGGAAGCGCGTCTGCTCGTCGAGCGCGCCGAAGGGCTCGTCCATGAGCAGGATATCGGGATCGACCGCCAGCGCCCGCGCGATCGCCACCCGCTGCCGCATGCCCTCCGAGATCTGGTGTGGATAGGCCTTGCGAAAGGCGGCAAGCCCGACGACGGCGAGCAACTCGTCCGCGCGCGCGCCTCGCTCCGTGCGGGACATGCCGCTCAGCTTCAGCCCGTAGGCGACATTCTGGCGCAGGGTGAGCCAGGGAAAGAGGCTCCTGCCCTGGAAGACCATTGCATTGGTGGGAGTGACACCGGATGGACTGGTGATCGCGAGGTCGCCGCTGGTCGGCCGATCGAGCCCGGCCACGAGCCGGAGAAAGGTCGACTTGCCGCAGCCGGAGGGGCCAACGATGACCGTGAAGCTCCCGGCAGATACGTCGAGATCGACGTCGCGACAGGCATCGACCGGCCCATGTGCCGTTTCGAACCGGCGTCCGACTCCCACTGCGTGAACGGAGGCGCCAGCGCGCGCGGGGATCGCGGTCGCTGCCGTCACGGGCTGTGAACTGGTGCCGGTCGTCGCTCGCAGCACATGCGCCATGATCAGGAACCGGCACCTTCGTGTGCCTTGTCGACATACTGGGAATCGACGAGGGTTGCGGGGTCGATGGGGTCCGGGTAATCCAGCAGACCGCGATCACCGAAGAACGTCTGCAACTGGTTGAGGCTGTCGAGATCGATCGTGCCATCGGTTGAATAGACCGGCTTCACCGATTCCGCGATCAGGTCGGCGGGAACCTGCGTGTACTTGTTGATGATCGCCAGGTTCATCGGGTCGTTGAAGTTCGTGTTCAGGTCGTTCGCGGCCTTGAGGTAGGCACGGACGAAGCCGACCGCTGCGTCGGGATTCGCCTGCAGCCAGTCCTGGTTGCCGAAAACCATCGTCGGCCAGATGCCCTGCACCGGAAAGTCCGAGAGGAGGCGCACCGCGAGCCCGTCCTGCTCGGCCTTGGTCGCGACGGGCTCGCCGACAATCGCCGCATCGAGCGCGCCGGAGTCGAGCGCGGTCACGGCGTCCGGGAAGGTCAGGTACTGGAGGTCGATGTCGGCGATCGTCAGACCGCCTGTCGCCAGCGCCTTCCCCAACCAGAGCTCGGTGGCGCCCGGAGCATTCACCGAGACCTTCTTGCCCTTGAGATCGGTGACGCTCCTGATCGTGCCGTCCTCACAGGCCTTCTTCGAGATCATCAGCGGGCTTGCCACCGGCGAGCCCTCGGCGTGGCCGGGAGCGATGATCTTCAGCGGCAGATCCTGCGCCACCGCGTTCCAGTAGGCCGGGCCAACGCCGGTCAGGCCGATATTGAGCTGGTTCGTGGCGGTCAGCACGGTCATATCGGTGCCGTTCGTGAACGACTTTAACTCGACATCGAGCCCTTCATCCGCATAGTAGCCCTTGTCGTAGGCGACATAAAGCGGGGCGTAGATCGAGAGCGGCATGTAGCCGATGACGACCTTGGTCGCGCCGTCCGGAGCCTTGACCTCCGGGATCTCCGGCAGGGAGATGGGGGCGGCGGGCGTCGCCGTGTTGAGTGGCGCACAGGTGGTGGCGGCCGCGGGTGTCTGGGCGGCGGTCGTCATGGACGGAATGGATGCGAGCGAGACGAGCGCGACCGCCAGTGAGAGGAGAAGGGCGAATGGCCGGAATGCCGTTGTGATGGATCGAGCGCGAAGATCGTGCGGCTGCATGAACACCTCCAACAGCGCATGCGCGGCAGTGCGCCGCAGTTGTTCCGAGCGGCTCGGACACGCAATGACCTGGCGTGCGGGAGCCGCCTACGTTCTGAGGTGAAGTATACGCCTTGCTCGTTCCGGATTGTGACAAACGTCACGAGGAGCGCGGGAGGCCCGCCGCCTGTTTCGTCCGGTGCGGCTTTGAATCATGGGACATCGGTTCCCCGTTCGTAGGGTGTGACTCTATGTCAGCAGCTGCGTCGGCACCGATCGGGCGCAGCCCGATGGCCGGGCAGTTGTGCATCGAGGGAGCCCCCATAGCGTTTGTCATTCCGACCGCAGGGAAGAATGACGGGGCAACGGAAACGGGCTCGCGGGCGGGGAACCGGGTATCCCGGCGCCGGGATTTGGCCCTGCGGGCCATCGGTGCACCCTCGGGTCGCACCGGACGAACGGATAACGGTGCCGCCACCCGATCATGGCGCGTTCTGCCCACCCTCCGGAATGCATGTGAGAGGATAGAGAGCAGGCGATGAGACGATGGCAAGGACCGAAGAAAGGCTGGTGTGCGCGTGCAGATAAGTCACCAGGATGGTTACACCCTCGGGGTGTCCTGGTCGCCCGCGAACGGGGCGGGTTGGACCTTCGTCTACCGGGGCAAGCCCAAACCCTTCTTTCATCCCGTCACCACACCTGAGGGTACCGGCCTCACCTTGTCGGAACCCGCCGATCACGTCTGGCACCGCGGTCACTGGTTCACGATCAAGTATGTGAACGGCGAGAATTTCTGGGAGGAGACGGCGCCCTTCGGAACCCAGCGCGTCCTCGGCGACCCGACGGTCACCGAGCTGGACGGTGATCGCGTCCGGAGCGACCTCGCGATCGAGTGGATCAGCCCGACCTCGCAGGAGCCGGCGATCCGCGAGACGCGCTCAATCGTATCGTGGGTCGATGGCGACGCGCTCGTCTTCGATTGGGTCTTCTCGCTCGTTCCCAGCATAGACGTCGTGCTCGATCGAACTCCCTTCACCACCTGGGGCGGGTACAGCGGCATCTCGTTTCGCGGGCGGCCGGATTGGACGATATCGCGCGCCCTCTTCCCGGACGGCGTAGAGGAGCGCGTGCCTCCCGGAAAACGCGCGGCGTGGTGCGATGTCTCCGGCACCGTCGGCGACTCCGGGGCCAGCGCGGGCGTCACGATGCTCGATCATCCGGAGAACCCGCGCCATCCGACACCCTGGTACGGTGGGGGCTCCAATTCCGGCAATTTTCTCAACGCGGCCTTTCTCTTCGCGGAGCCGGTGTCACTCGGGCAGGGGGAAGAGCTGAGACTTCGCTACCGCGTGCTCGTCCATGACGGCATCTGGGAGCGAGCGGCGATCGAGCGGCACGCCGCGATGTTCGGGGAGTCGAGATGAATCCAGTTCCCCCGTTTCCAAGCGCGACCAGCATCACGCACCTGCGAGTCTATGATTGGGCGACGCGGGATGGCAGCGCCGGTGGGAGTCCGCACGTTCATCTCGCCAGCGCCGAGGCGTATGTCCCGACCAGAGGCGCGGGCGCGGTCGAGATCCTGACCAGGGACGGAGCGTCGATGGTCCCGCTCACAGTCGGCGCGGTCGTCTGGTTCGAGCCCGGCACCATCCACCGCCTGCACAATCGAAGCGGCGATCTCGAACTGCTCGTCGTCATGCAGAATGCCGGTCTGCCGGAGGCGGGTGACGCCGTGCTCACGTTCCCGGCCGAAATGCTGGCATCAGGGCAGGCGTATGAGACGGCGTCCACGTTGGAGCCGGGAACGGATGGAGTGCGGCTGGAGAGCGCCCGGAGACGGCGTGACGCCGCGATCGAAGGGTATCTCGCCCTGCGCGAGCGGGTGAATGCCGGCGACATCGCGGCGCTTGAGGATTTTCTTATGCGTGCGGTCGCTTTGAAGCGGGATCGCCTGGCGGCGTGGCGCGAGACGTGGGAGCGTGGACCGCTTCACGAGGCAATGCGCACCGGCGAGCGGCTGGCTGCGCTCGCCGCCGGCGATATTCATGATCTGCTGGCGAGTCGCCATGCCGCGCTCGATCTCGGGAACGCGCACACCGGGGTTGGCATGTGTGGCCGGCTCGACGCGTTTCTGCCAGAGGGCGTCGCTTCGCCGCATTGAGGAACCTGGCTCCGTTGATGTCTCCCATCCCGTCGTCTTGCAAACCCGTCATTCTTCACTGCGTTCAGCAGATCGTCTCCACTCAACTGCCCCATTCCATGACATCCTGAGCTTGTCGAAGGATAACGTCGAGCACACGCCCTCACCGGGCACCTCCCCGACCGCGAGGGATCCCCTTGCAGCCGTCGACGATGGATATCCTTCGACAAGCTCAGGATGACAAAACAGTGGGAACTCACGATTGAACACGCTACCGGACAGGGACAATACATCTGTCCCAAGCAGACATATATGATATAGAATCATCCAAGAGATGAAACCGGTCCGGCGGAGGAGCCGCAGCTCCATCACAGACCACTGCCACAGCGATGTGGCGGATGGCGTTCACGCCATGCGAGCAACGGCGCTCGCACCCCGCAAAGGGGTATCTGGGGCATCGTCAGACAACGAGCGGGAGATGTTGGCCATGATCCAGCAACAGCGGTACAAGACAAAGCAGGAGCTGGTCTACACATCCTTGCGCGGCGCCATCATGCGCTGTGATCTGCCACCCGGCCACCGCATCATCATCGATGAGGTGTCGCACGAATTGGGAGTCAGTCATATTCCCGTGCGTGAGGCCCTGCAGCAACTCCAGTCGGAGGGGCTGATCGTCAACATTCCGCACACCGGCGCCACTGTCGCTCCCATCACCGTCCAGAGCATCAGCGAGGTCTTCGTGCTGATGGAGGGGTTGGAATCGGTCGCGATGGAGGTCGCCGCCAGCCAGCTCACAGAGGAAACGCGCGCGGAGTTACGGCATCTCGTGGAGCGGATGGATGGAGCGGTAGCGCGAGGCGATATCGAGGAATGGTCGGCGCTCAACGCCGATTTTCACCGCGCGATCGCCGCCGCGACCCGCATGCCGCTGCTGAGGGAGATGCTTGGCCGCGTGCTCGACCAGTGGGATCGCGTGCGGCGCTTCTTCAATATCGTCTCCCGGCGGATCGATATCGCCCAGGCCGAACACCATGCGATCCTCGATGCGCTGATCACGAACGACCTTGATACCCTGCGCGACCTCGCGCGCCGGCACGCCCGGAGCGCGAAGGACGCCTATATGGCGGAAGTCAATGCCCGGGATAGCATCGTGGCGGAACCGGCGACGTAATGAAGGAGCACCAATGAGCGACGTACGAATCGGCGTGATCATGAACGGCGTGACTGGCCGGATGGGCACCAATCAACACCTGATCCGCTCGATTGCGGCGATCCGGGACCAGGGAGGCGTCGTCGGTGCAAACGGCGACCGCATCGTCGTCGATCCGATCCTTGTCGGCCGCAACGAGGCGAAATTGGCCGCACTCGCGGCACAGCATGGCGTGGAGCGCTGGACGACCGATCTCGACGCCGCGCTCGCGAACGCCGACGATACGGTCTATTTCGATGCCCAGAGCACCGAGTTGCGCGCCGAAAGCGTGAAGAAGGCGATCGCCGCCGGCAAGCATGTCTACTGCGAGAAGCCGATCTCGACCAGTCTCGAATCGGCGCTCGAGCTGGCGCGGATCGCGGAGGAAGCCGGCGTCAAGCACGGTGTCGTGCAGGACAAGCTCTTCCTGCCCGGTCTTCGCAAGCTCAAGCGCCTGATCGATAGCGGCTTTTTCGGTCGCATCCTCTCGGTGCGCGGCGAGTTCGGGTACTGGGTATTCGAGGGGGACTGGCAGACGGCGCAGCGCCCGTCGTGGAACTACCGCAAGGAGGATGGCGGCGGCATCATCGTCGATATGCTCTGCCACTGGCGGTACGTGCTCGACAACCTTTTCGGTGGTGTCCGGGCGGTCAGTTGCCTCGGTGCGACGCATATCCCGGAGCGCGTCGATGAAAAGGGCAACCGCTACGCGGCCACCGCCGATGACGCGGCCTACACCACCTTCGAGCTGGATGGCGGCGTGATCGCCCACATCAACTCGTCGTGGACCACGCGCGTCTACCGCGACGAGCTGTTCGTCCTCCAGGTCGACGGCACCGAGGGCAGCGCGGTCGCCGGCCTGCACACCTGCAAGGTCCAGCATCGGGTGAACACGCCGAAGCCAACCTGGAACCCGGACCTGCCGACACCGTTCGAATTCTTCGAGCAGTGGGAGGACGTGCCCGACAACGAAGTCTTCGAGAACGCGTTCAAGGTGCAGTGGGAGATGTTCCTGAAGTACGTCGCGTTCGATGAGCCATACCGGTTCGGCTTCATGGAGGGTGCGAAGGGCGTGCAACTCGCGGAGCTCGGGTTGAAATCCTGGGACGAGCGCCGCTGGCTCGATGTCGCCCCGCTCTCCGTCCCGGAGGCCGCACCCGCATCCGTGTCATCCTGAACGGAGTGCAGCGCAGCGAGAGGATCCGCGTGCGAAGCACAACTACAACCACTCGACGGCGCAGCCGTCGCTCTCGTTCCGCACGCGGAGTCGGCCTGCGGCCGATGTGCTCTCGCTGCGCTGCGCACAGGGATTCTTCCCGTTGGTCAGAATGACGGGTTACAGGTTAGGGGAGTCGCACCTCTCGCCGAGACGGGGGACACATCTCTGGGCTATCGGATTCTCGTACGGGCCGACCCCGAAAAGTCGTCAGCCCGCCACCACTCGGCAATCCGGGAATGGAGCAGCAAATGAGCCTCGCTACCAGTAACTCGACCGGGACGACCCTCCGCCTGCCGCGACTGGGTGGCGGCATCGAAACCTACCGGATGGGCCCGGCCGCCCAGTACGCCCGGTCGTTCCCGGCGCCGGCCAAACGCATCGCCTACGCCGCCGTTCACGTCGTCGCGGACCCGCTCGCGCCCATCAACCCGACACTCGATGTCGCGCTGGATTGGGAGGCGACCCTCGCCTACCGCCGCTATCTCTGGTCGCTCGGGCTGCGCGTCGCCGAGGCGATGGATACGGCCCAGCGCGGGATGGGGCTGGATTGGGCGATGTCGAAGGAGCTGATCCGGCGCTCGATCGCCGAGGCGAGGGCCGTCGGCGGTGAGATCGCCTCCGGGGCTGGCACCGATCATCTCCCCCCGGATCCCTCGCTGACGCTGGATGACATCATCCGCGCCTACGAGGAGCAATGCGCCTTCGTCGAGGGCGAGGGCGGGCGGATCATCCTCATGGCGAGCCGGGCGCTGGCCGCCGCCGCGAAGTCGCCGCAGGATTACGCGGTCGTCTACGATCGCATCCTGGGTCAGGTCAGCCAGCCCGTCATCATTCACTGGCTCGGCGACATGTTCGATCCTGCCCTGGCCGGATATTGGGGAACCTCATACTTGGACGAGGCGATGGAGAGTTGCCTGTCGGTGCTCGCATCGCACGTCGACAAGGTCGATGGCATCAAGATCTCGTTGCTGGACAAGGACCGCGAGATCGCGATGCGGCGGCGATTGCCGCAGGGCGTTCGCATGTACACCGGCGACGATTTCAACTACAGCGAGCTGATCGAGGGTGACGAGGAGGGTTACAGCGATGCCCTGCTCGGCATCTTCGACGCGATTGCGCCCGCTGCCGGCGCCGCGCTCAATGCCTTCGATGCCGGGGATGTGGATCGTTATCGGGAGATTCTCGCACCGACGATCGCGCTCTCGCGGCATGTCTTCGCGGCGCCTACGCGCTTCTACAAGACCGGCGTCGTCTTCATGGCGTGGCTGAACGGCCACCAGTCGCATTTCGATATGGTTGGCGGGCAGCAGAGCGCACGGTCCGTCGCGCATCTCTCGGAGCTCTTCGTCCTGGCGGATCAGGCGCATCTCTTCCACGAGCCGGATGTCGCCGCGCATCGGATGCGGCAGTTCCTCGATCTCGCGGGAGTGGAGCAGGCATGACTGTTACAAACCTGAACGAGGGCATGAAGCGCCTCAGCTTCAACCAGAAGACCGTCAACGACTGGTCGCTGCCTGAGGCAGTGGACGGCTGCCTCCGGCACGACGTGCCCTGGATCGCGCTCTGGCGTGACAAGGTCGAGGAGACCGGGCTGGAGGCGTCGGCAAAGGCGATCCGCGATTCCGGGCTCGGAGTCTCCAGCCTCTGCCGTGGCGGCATGTTCCCCTCGCCCGATGCCGACGATCGTGCCGCGCGGATCGAGGACAACCGGCGCGCCATCCACGAGGCGGCAACGCTCGGGACCGACGTGCTGGTGATGGTCTGCGGTGGTCTCGCCGGGGTACAGGCGATCGACGATGCGCGGACGATGGTTAGGGACGGCATCGAGGCGATCATCCCGTACGCGGAGGAGCGGGGCGTGCGGATCGGGATCGAGCCCTTGCACCCGGCCTTCGCCAGCGACCGCTCGGTGATCACGCTCCTCAGCGAGGCGAATGACCTGGTCGAGCACTTCAACTCACCCCAGGTCGGCGTCGTGATCGACATCTATCACGTCTGGTGGGATCCCGCCGTCTACGCTGAGATCGAGCGGGCGAAGGGGCGCATTCTCGGCTTCCACGTCAACGACTGGCCGGTGACGAACACCAACGTGCTGATGGGGCGGGAGATGATGGGCGACGGGGTCGTCCAGAACCGTCGCTTGCGGGAGGCGGTCGACGCCCAAGGGTACGATGGCCCGATCGAGGTCGAGATCTTCAACGAGGAGATCTGGCGGCGCGACGGCGACAGCGTGATGCGCGAGATGAAGCAGCGCTTCCAGGACGAAGTGCTGTAGAACTCGTCGTCATCCTTTTCGGTTAATGGAGCGTCACCGCATCGTTTGTCATTCCGAGCGAGACCGCAGGTCGAGCGGAGGAAGTTGCTTGCCGACGAGGGCCTTGTCCCCAGCGAGCCGTCCCAAGCGCTGGTCACTGCCACGAAGCACGTCGCATGCGACGCCCGGTCTCCTGCCATCGTGTCGAAAGTGAGACGCTGTCACTGCCAACGATTTCCTCCGCTCGGCGTGCCGCCTCGCTCCGGCACAGCTGCTGGAATGACATGAGACGTCAGAACGACAAGAAGCGACGACGATCCGGCAGGGGCTTGCATGCGACAGTCGTTCGGTGAAACCGGACGAAATTCGCGATACGTCATCGGGCCAGCCACATCAATCGAACCAGGATGGAGGGAAGCATGACGAAGGACTCACCGGTTCGGGTCGCGATCATCGGCACCGGCGGCATCTCGGGCGCGCACGTCGACGCCTGGAAGCACGTTGGCGAACGCGTGACGCCGGTTGCCGCGGTCGATATCGACCGGGAACGGGCCGAGGCATTCGCCCAGCGCAACGGTATCCCGCATGTCTATACCGATGCGGCGGAGATGCTGCGCGCTGAGAAACCCGAACTGGTCCACATCTGCACGCCACCGGCGTTTCACTTCCCGCTCATCACGCAATGCCTTGAAGCCGGTGCCTGGGTCTTCTGCGAGAAACCGCTCGTCGCATCGCTCCACGAGCTGGACCGGATCGCGGAGGCCGAGCGACGCACCGGCGCGTCCTGCGTCAGCGTCTTCCAGTGGCGTTTCGGGGCGGCGGCCCAACATATCCACCGGCAGATCGCGGCGGGAACATTCGGACGGCCCTATGTCGGCCTCTGCGCGACCACCTGGTATCGGAACGAGGCGTATTACGAGGTGCCATGGCGCGGGACGTGGGCCTCGGAGCTGGGCGGCGTCAACATGGGACAGGCCATCCACCTCATCGACCTCATGGTCTGGCTGATGGGGAATGACTGGGAAGAGGTGACTGCCGTGACCGATACGCTGCGGCATGACATCGAGGTCGAGGACACCGCGCTCGCCATCTTGCGGTTCCGGAACCGCGCGCTCGTCTCGATCGTCAGCAGTGTCCTCTCGCCGCGAGAGGAATCGCGCGTCCGGCTCGACTTCGAGAAGGCGACACTGGAGGTCGTCGAGCTCTATCGCTACGGCAACGACAACTGGACGGTAACACCGCCTCCCAATGCCGAGCTTCCCGCCGGAGCGTGGCCCCCCGCGAGTTCGGCACGGTCGAGCCATGGCGCGGAGCTCGCTCTCGTGCTCGATGCGATGCGCGACGGCACGCGCCCGCCGGCCAATGTGGACGATATCCGGCCGACCTTCGAGTTGCTGACGGCGATTTACAAATCGAGCCAGACCGGGCAGCCGGTACGCCAGGGCTCGATCGTGGCGGGGGACCAGTTCTATGAGCACGTCGGCGGCTATCAATCACCGGCCACGCCGTAGGTACGGGGTCTTTCAGGCCGGGTGTGAGACGGCTGTATACTCGTGCCATTCGTCTGGCAATCCGCGTCAGCGCAAGGGTGAGGCAATTGCACAGCAGGTAGATGACAGCCTGGTCAGCGTCGACGAGTATCTTGAATGGAGGAGCGCTCGGAGATCCGGCACGAGTATGTCGGTGGCGTGCTGTACGCGATGGTGGGCGGCAGCGACCATCATCATCGGATCGCGGGCAACATCTACATCTCATTCAGCATGAAGGCGAGGGAGAGCGGTTGCCGTGTCTACATTGCTGACATGCGGTTTCAGATCGACGACGTGTACTACTATCCCGATGTCATGGTTGCCTGGGAGCCGCCAGAGACCGAGAACCCTCCGTGGCGAACGAATCCCTGCGTGGTCGTGGAAGTGCTGTCTCCCAGCAGCGAGACGATCGACCGGCGTGAGAAGCTGCTCGCCTACCGTGCCGTCTCCTCGGTGCAGACTTACCTGATCGTGCATCAAGATACACAGCGCGTCGAGCGGTACTACCGCAACGAGCGCGGGCAATGGGCACGGGCCGACCACGTCCGCGATGGCTACATCCCGATTCCCTGCCTCGAGACACGCCTGACGCTCGCGGAGATCTACCAGGGCCTGACCTGATCTGCGCGCCTTTCGTCCGTTCTCCGGAAGCGGCTTCTGCCTCCCCCTGCTCCCCGCGCACCACCGGGGAGTACAGCATGCCGACACTCGTGTTTCTCGTCATTTCGAGCTTGTCGAGAAATCTCTCGTTCGACACGCCTCGCATCAGCAGAATGGCACGAAGGGGGTGCGAGCACGGTTCCTCGAAGCTCCCACGATAAGAGACTTCTCGACAAGCTCGAAATGACGGGGGGAGAAGGCGCCACTCAAACCTGACGACGGTGAGCGGACGCGTTCGTCGGAGCCGGCCCGCGTGCCTAGACTGCTGTCAGCGAGATCATCGGCTTGTAGGCGTTCTCGTTCGCGGTCTCGACGTCGAAGATCCCGTTCTTGCGGTCCTCGACCACCGCGTGGATCTCCTTCGTCAGCTCTTCCAGCATATCTTCCTCAAGCACCGTCTTCACGATCTTGCCCTTGCGGAAGATGACGCCCTTGCCATTGCCCGAGGCGATCCCGACGTCGGCATCCCGCGCCTCGCCAGGGCCGTTTACGACACAGCCCATCACCGCGACCCGGATCGGCTCGGTGACGCTCTCAAGCACCTTGTCGACATCGTTCGCCAGCTTGAAGAGATCGACTTCCACCCGGCCGCAGGTCGGGCACGCGATCATAATCGCGCCCTTCTGCCGCAGTTCGAGACTCTTCAGGATCTCGTAGCCGACGAAGACCTCCTCCTTCGGATCGGTCGTCAGGGAGACGCGGATTGTGTCGCCGATTCCCATCGCCAGCAGGGTGCCGATACCGACCGCCGAGCGGATGCTCCCCGTGCGTGGGGTGCCGGCCTCTGTTACGCCGAGGTGCAGCGGATAGTCGTTTGGCAAGCGGGCGAAGCGCTGGTAAGCCTCCAGCAAGACGGGGATCTCGAACGCCTTGAGGCTGACCTTCGTGTCATAGAAGTCGAGATCCTCAAGGATCTTGATGTGCCCGAGCGCGGATCGCACGAGCCACTCGGCGCGCAACTGCACCTGCGTGGCATGCTGCTGCGCCATCTCGTCGACGAACTCCTCCGTCATCGGCGCGACCGAACCGAAGTTGACGCCGATCCGGATCGGCACGCCCCGCTCCTTGGCCTTCGCGACGACCTCTCGCACATCCTCCGGCTTGCGAATGTTGCCGGGGTTCAGGCGCAGGCCGTGGATGCCTGCTTCGATCGCCTTGAGTGCCAGGGTGTGCTCGAAGTGGATGTCGGCGATCAGCGGCACGGCGGCGTAGGGCACGATCTCAGGGAGCGCTGCGGCCGCGGCCCGGTTCGGCACGGCGATACGGACGATCTCGCAGCCGACATCGGCCAGATCCTTGATCTGCGCGAGCACGGCCTTGGGATCCCGGGGATCGGCCGTGGCCATCGATTGCACGCGGATGGGGTAGTCGCCACCGAGGGCGACATCGCCGATGTTGAGAACGCGGGTCTTGCGGCGTGGAGCGACGAGTGACATGGTTGGTCGTTTCCTCCGTCAGGGCGTCGGTGTGAACAGGAACGTGAAGCAAGCGTCGGCTGCTGCGTCACCGGAGCCGCAACGCCAGGCCCCGGCCGTGATGTCTGGTCGATAGATCGAAGCGATCCTTGCGATGCGCTTCCTTACCAATAGTACGACGACTCGTCGCGCTTTGTGCGCATGAACCGGTAGCCCGCGCTCCTACGGCAGGATCGACGTGCCGTTGAAAATGCGGGACACGTCGCCGAAGGCGATGAAGAACATCAGGCCGAGCAGGATCACCATCCCGGCGAGGTGCACCATGCCCTCCTTCTCGGGCGCGATCCGTTTGCCGCCGCGCAAGAACTCGATGATGACGAACAGGAGCCGGCCACCGTCCAGCGCTGGCAGCGGCAGCAGGTTCATGATGCCGAGACTCACGGAGATCACGATCGTGATCTGGGTGACCGTCACCCATTTCGGCGTCGGCGACTGCAACAGCAGTTCCGAGGTCATCTGACCCATGCCGACCGGCCCCATCAGCTGGCTCGTCGGCACGGCACCGGTCACGAGCTGCTTGATGCCGTCGATCGTCCCGGTCGTGATACCCCAGAACTGGTTCCACCCTTCCGGAATGACATCGGCCGCCGCGACCGTGTTGTAGACGTTCTGGAAGACTGCATCGGTGCCGATCGCGTTGAACGGGCTCTGCTCGCGGGCGTTGACGCCGATCGCCTCGATCGGGTTCGTCTCGTCCGTGATAGTCGGGACCTTGAGCGTCGTCTGCAGCGCCTTGTCGGCGGTGCCATCCTTGGTCGGCACCGTGCGCACGAAGTCGACGGTCACCTCCCGCCCACTGCTTGCGATCAGCGCATCGCGAAAGGTGATGCTGTCCGACACGGGCTTGCCATCGATCGCCGTTATCCGGTCCTGCGCATAGAGATTGGCCGCTGCCGCCGGCGAATCGTCGTGAATGCCGGTCAGGATAATGGCCATGCTGGGCACGGCGATCGAGAGCGCGATCTCCTTCCCGTCGCGCTCGACCACCATCGGTACCGAGGCATGCTGGGCGTTCTGCAGGAGGTTGGACGCCTGCAACCAGGAGTCGATCGGTGTTCCGTTGACGGAGACGATCCGGTCACTCGCCTGCACACCCGCCTTTGCGGCCGGTGATCCCGCCGCGACGGAGTGGATCTTGACGGTTGACTGGATCCCCTCGCCCATCGTGATGCCGGTCGCGCCCTGGTTCGCCGGCGGATTCTTGCGCGGTGTGACCGCGGTCTCGATTCGCTGGTTTCCTCGCTGGATGGTGACGCCAACCTGCTCGCCAGCATGGCTCGTGATGAACGATTGCAGCTGCGATCCCGACGTGACCTGCTGCCCGTCCACGGCGACGATGGCGTCGCCGGGCTGCCAGCCGGCCTCTTCGGCCGGCGAGCCCTGCGAGACCTGGCCGATGTAGATCTGGCTTGTCTGGGAAGGTTGCCCCTGCACGCCGATCAGGAGGATCGACAGGACGATGGCCGCCAGGAAGTTCATGAGCGGGCCCGCCACGAGGAACCAGGCTCGCTGCGCCGGTTTCTTGGCGTTCATCGATCCCGGGCTCATGTCGGCGCCGTCTTCGCCCTTGACGCGAACGAAGCCGCCGAAGGGGATCCAGTTCAGCGACCAGAGCACGCCCCTCTTGCGCCAGCCCTTGGCGCGGGGCGGGAGCCCGATGCCGAACTCCTCGACCGTGACGCCGACGCTGCGCGCGGCGAAGAAGTGCCCGAGCTCATGGATAATGATCAGAAAGGCTAGAATCGGAATGATCAGAAGGCCGAAGAGCAGACCTTCCGAGATGTTGAACACGGATGCATTACTCCCGAGTGCGGCTGACGGGAATCGAGCAATCGCCTCTCGCGATCGCGGCATTGTCAGCACCTCGCTAATGGTACACCGCTGATCCAAGGCAACATAAACAATCGTGGATCTCATGCTAGAATGCCAGCGCTCGGGGACGGCGTGGTCTCAGACGATGCGTACCGGTTCAGTGGCGCGCCGGTCGTGCGACTCACGGGAATCGTGTGGCACGTCGACCGCCTGATTGCGGCTTTTGAAGAGTTCACGCCACGCGTGATTTCACCGGAGCGCATGCGCTCTCGTCTGTGGAGGAGGATCTGATGATCGTCGGGGTGCCGAAAGAGGTTAAGGATCGCGAGAGCCGCGTCTCGATGACACCGGCGGGCGTACACGAATACGTCGCGCACGGGCACACCGTGCTGGTGGAAACCGGCGCGGGAGAGGGCAGCGGTATCAGCGATGGCGACTACGCCGCGGTCGGCGCGCGGATTCTCCCGAGCCATGAGGGCGTGTTCGCCGAAGCCGAGATGATCGTCAAGGTCAAGGAGCCGACCCCCGAGGAATTCGATCTCCTCCGGCCGAACCAGCTGCTCTTCACCTACCTCCACCTCGCCAATGACGAGCCGCTGACGCGCACGCTGATGGAGCGCAACGTCCAGGCCGTCGCCTACGAGACGGTACAGCTTGCCAACGGACCGCTGCCGCTGCTGACTCCCATGAGTGAGGTCGCGGGCCGGATGTCGGTGCAGGTCGGCGCCTTCTACCTGCAGCGGCCGAATGGCGGCCGCGGCGTGCTGCTCGCCGGCGTGCCAGGTGTGCCGGGTGCCGAGGTCGTGATCGTCGGCGGCGGTGTCGTCGGCACCAACGCCGCGCAGATCGCCCTGGGCATGGGGGCCAATGTCACGATCCTCGATAACAATATCGACCGCCTGCGGTACCTGGACGATATCCTGCACGGGCGGATCCACACCCTGGCGTCGAATGCGCACTCCCTTGCGGAGGCAGTTGCCAAGGCCGATCTCGTGATCGGGAGCGTCCTGATCCCGGGTCGCCGCGCGCCGAAGCTGGTCACGGAAGCGATGGTTCGCTCGATGCGTCCCGGCAGCGTGCTCGTCGATGTCGCGATTGATCAGGGCGGCTGCATCGAGACGTCAAAACCGACCTCGCACAGCGATCCGACCTTTGAGATCGACGGCGTCGTTCATTATTGTGTTACCAACATGCCGGGTGCCGTTCCCCGCACGAGCACCTTTGCCCTGTCGAATGTCACGCTGCCGTACGGCCTGGCGCTCGCCGATCATGGGCTTGCCGCCGCCGTCCAGCGTGATGCCGCGCTTGCCAAGGGCGTCAATGTCCTCAATGGGCACGTTACGCATCCGGGCGTCGCCGAGGCGCTGGGCCTGCTCTGCGTTGATGTGGAGTCCGCGCTGCAATCGGCTGTGGCATAACGGCGTAGAGATATCGTGGCGCCAGTTCCTGAGCGCGGTCTCCCGTCTCCGTCGTTCGCCACACTGCGCTCATTCTGAAAGGAAGCCTCTCGAATGGAGGACCGCGTCGAGCAGTTCCTGGGCTCGCTGGAAACCGAGCGGGGATTCTCACCAAATACCATCTCCGCCTACCGCAACGACCTGCTGCAGGTCGTTGCATACCTGGCGAACCCGCCTTCCGACGATCAGGTCGATGCTGTCCGTGACTGGTCCGGCCTGACGTCTCAACACGTCGGCGCCTACTTGCTCCACCTGCGGGATCGATCGTACGCGGCCTCCACCATCGCGCGGAAAACCGCCGCCCTCAAATCCTTTTGCAGCTTCCTGCATCGGGAAGGGGCGACCACGCAGGATCTCGGCGCGGCGCTGAGCTCACCGAAAGTCGACCGGTACGTTCCCCGTGCCATCTCGCTGGAGGAGATTGACCGTCTGCTCGCCCAGCCGTTGAAGGATGGCTCGACCAAGCCGGAGGCGATTCGCGACTGGGCGATGCTCGAAGTGCTCTATGCGACCGGGATGCGCGTCAGCGAGCTGGTGGCGCTCAACCTCACCGATATCGACACCGAGCAGGGGCAGGCTCAATGCCAGGGGAAGGCGGGGCGCTCGCGCACCGTTCCCCTGACCCAGCGCTCGATCGTCGCGCTTGAGGCCTACTTGAGGGATGCGCGACCCGTGATGACCGATGAGGGGGCGATACCACTCTTCGTGAATCATCGCGGCAGCCGCCTGACCCGGCAGGGATTCTGGCTCATCCTCAAGGCATATGCGCAGCGCGCCGGGATCGACGACATCACGCCGCACACCCTGCGCCACTCCTTCGCGACCCATGCCGTGCGCGATGGTGCCGAATTGCGCGATGTGCAGCAGCTACTCGGGCATGTGAGCATCGCGACCACCCAGATCTACCGCCAGCTCGCCGACGCTGGGGACGGTCGGCGGAAGGGAGACGGTACCGGGGGAGCGTCGTCGGATGATGACGTTCCCGCCTCCACCTCCGCCTCCTGACCGGGCAACGCGGCGTCGCGCTTGATTCCCGCCAGTTCCGATTCTGAAACGATCCGGGTGACACATATGGCTAACGAGAACGAGACCGCACCGCGCGCTGACCGCGCGGTGACGATGGAAAAGGTCGTGGCGCTGGCCAAGCGCCGCGGGTTCGTCTTCCCAGGCTCCGATATCTACGGCGGGCTCGCCAATACGTGGGATTTCGGGCCGCTGGGCGTCGAACTGAAGAACAACATCAAGCAGCTCTGGTGGAAGACTTTCATCCACAAGCGCCGCGACATGGTCGGGCTCGACGCCGGTATCCTCATGCACCCGAAGGTGTGGGAGGCATCCGGTCACGTCGTCAACTTCAACGACCCGCTCGTGGATTGCAAGACGTGCAAGTCGCGGTTCCGGGCCGATCACCTGCTGGAGGAGAAGCTCGGCATCGCTGACGCCGAGAGCCTCTCGCCAGATGAGATGTCCGCCATCCTGCGCGACGCCAACCTGCCCTGCCCGCACTGCGGCAACCGCACGCTGACCGATGCCCGGCAGTTCAACATGATGTTCAAGACGACGATCGGACCCGTTTCGGAGACCGGTCAGAACGTCTACCTGCGGCCGGAGACGGCACAGGGCATCTTTGTGCAGTACAAGAACATCCTCGCCTCGTCGCGCGTGAAGGTCCCGTTCGGCGTCGGCCAGATCGGCAAGGCCTTCCGCAACGAGATCACACCGGGGAACTTCATCTTCCGCGTGCTGGAATTCGAGCAGATGGAGATCGAGTATTTCGTGCCGCCGGAAGAGGGCGAGCAGCACTTCGAGTCCTGGCTGGCGGCGATGGCGGACTGGGTTCAGCTCATCGGGCTCACGCCGGAGCGCGTTCGCATTCGCGAGCACGCGAAGGAGAAGCTCTCCCACTATTCGACGCGCACCGCCGACTTCGAGTACTTCTTCCCCGGCTCCCTCGGCTGGGGCGAGCTGTACGGGCTCGCCAACCGTACCGATTTCGACCTTCGCAGTCATCAGGAAGCCAGCGGCGTCGACCTGACCTACTTCGATCAGGCGAACAACCGCCGCTTCCTCCCGCACGTCATCGAGCCGACCTTTGGTGTCGAGCGCACCTTCCTGACCTTGCTGATCGATGCCTACGATGAGGAAGAGACGGTCGATGTCAACGGCAAGGCGGACACGCGCGTGCTGCTGCGCCTCGATCCCAAGGTCGCGCCGTACAAGGCGGCGATCCTGCCGCTGGCCAAGAAGCCGGAGCTGACAAGTCTCGCCTGGTCGATCTTCGAGCGGGTCCAGGATGAGCTCGGCATCCTGATCGACTACGACGAGACCGCCAACATCGGCAAGCGCTACCGGCGCCAGGACGAGATCGGCACGCCGTACTGCTTCACCGTGGATTTCGACAGCCTGGAAGACGGGGCCGTCACGGTGCGAGATCGCGATACGATGGATCAGCAGCGAATCTCGATCGGCGATGTCGCCGTATATCTTCAAGGGAAGCTGCGCGCATAGCATCTGGCGTTGAGCCGAGATGGGCGCTGCCCATGCTACGATCCGCCTGAGCGAGCATTGTTGAGATTGGGGCGCTTGCCCCGCGTGTTGTCACCGATTGGCGAGGTCCGGCACTCCTGCCGGCGTTATTGACAAGGATGTACATCGACGATGGCGAAGAAATCGCGCGCGAACTCCGCGCCCAGTGGGTCAGCGGCCGCCAAGGGAGCGGGAGGAGCCGCGGCACGATCATCGGTTCCCCAGCAGACGCGTGCCGAGCGGCAGGCCCGGCGGCCGGATATGATCCGCCAGCGCAAGGAAGATCGTCTCAAGACGTACGAGAAGCAGAAGCGCCAGGCGCTCTTCACCAAAATCGGCTTCGGCGTGCTGGCGGTGCTGGTCGTGCTGGCCGCTGGTTGGTGGGGGTATGGCCAGTGGCAGACTTCCCGCGTCTCGGGAGACGTCCAGAAGTACTTCGGTGTGGCGGATTTTGCCGGCCTGCATGAGAGCGGAGACATTCTCTACGAACAGGTGCCGCCGGTTGGCGGACCGCACAATGCTGTCTGGCAGAATTGCGGGTTCTACAGCCAGTACCTGAATAACGTCAATGCCGTCCACGCGCTGGAGCACGGTGCGGTCTGGATCACGTACGATCCGGAGAAGATCACCGGCGACCAACTTCAGACGCTGAAGGACAAGACGAAGAAGACCTACGTCCTTGTCTCTCCCTATCCCGGTATTGACGCGCCGGTGATCGCGTCCGTTTGGGGCAAGCAGATCAAGCTCGACGGTGCGAACGACTCGCGCCTCGATGCCTTCATCAAGAACTATCGCCAGAATCCGGACAACACGCCGGAGCGCGGCGCGCTCTGCACGTTGGGCACGAGCGAGACGACCACAACACCGCCGCAGACCGAGCCCTTTGTGCGCCAGCCGAACACAGACCCGGTGGGCGGTGTGACGGTGGAGCAGGCGACCGCGACGGCCGAGGCCGCCAACGGCGGCGCGAATGCGTCCACGCCGGAGTCTATTCCCGCGAACGCAGATGCCGGAACGCCAGCCGCTGCGAGCGCTGCTGCGACCCCGGCGGCATCTCCCGTCGCCTCGCCGGCCGCGACGCCGCTGGCATCGCCTGAAGCAAGCCCCGCGTCATGATCGGGCAGGATCTCGCAAACCCGGCACCGCAAAAGCCAGACGAGGCATCCGCCTCGTCTGGCAGAGCCCACCGCGCCAGCCACCCCCGCTTCGTTCCCACGACGAGCGGTGGGTGGTTGTTGCTTGCGATTGCCGTCGCGATCATCGCGGGACTGGCCGTTTTCGCCTGGGGCCTGATCCCGCGCGATCCCGGCGAGAACTCGCCCGAAGCGGGCTTCCTCCGTGACATGCAGACCCATCACCACCAGGCCGTGGAGATGGCGATGATCATTCGCGACCAGACGAGCGACGAGCAGCTGAAGTTCATGGCAACCGACATCGCCTTCGGCCAGGAAACCGAGATCGGCATGATGACCGGCTATCTCGATGCCTGGGGCCTCTCCTTCGCGGGCGATGATCCCCCTATGGCATGGATGGACCATCCGCTCAAGGAAGGCGAGTTGATGCCCGGCATGGCGACGGACGAGCAGCTCCAGCAGTTGCAGACCCTGCCGGTTGACGAGGCGGAAGTGCTTTTCCTGCAGCTCATGATCCGCCACCATCAGGGCGGCGTTGAGATGGCGCAGGCCATCCTCGCACGCTCCGACAACGCGCTGACGACGGACATGGCGAACCGGATGATCCGGGTTCAATCCTCGGAGATCGACACCATGAACACCTTCCTGGTCGATCGCGGCCAG
>JBARWF010000027.1:0-37341 GCA_049646645.1 Thermomicrobiales bacterium | reverse complement strand
CGCGTGAGCCGCGTTCGCTGGCTTACCGAGCCCTCCGGCGGCACGATGGGCGCCTCGCTGATCGGCGTCGAGAGCACGATGCTCGTCGAGCAGCGCGCCCCGACTTCAGCCAGCTCATCCACCAGCTGCTCCAGTTCCTCGGTCGACGCAACGTGAACCTTCACGAGGAACGACCGGTCACCCGTCGTCCGGTGACATTCCGCCACCGACGGCTCGGAGCGAAGCCGGTTCAGAAATGCATCGCTGTGACGACGGTCGACATCCGCCGCGATCAACGCGGTCAGCGGACGTCCGATTGCCCCAGGATCGACGATGGCGCGATAGCCGGAGAGCACGCCGCGCTCCTCGAGCCGGCGGACGCGCTCGATCATCGCCGGGCTCGAGAGCCCGACACGCTCGGCCAGCGCCTTCATTGTCAACCGGCCATTTATCTGCAACTCTGACAATATACGCTCATCCAGCGTATCGATCGTAGACACGTATCCTCCTCTATGGGCACCTGGGTCATCATATGCGGTCATGACAGCAGAAAACGGAGAGACAGATACAGATAAACATCGTTCGCACGGAATCTGCCCGGTAAAGTCTACTCCGCTTGCATATCGTCGGCAAGGAACGCTGTTTCACCTATCTTCATATACTTTAGCGATTCCCGCGTTGAACTAGCGGCTCTCCTTCGCCCGGGAAATGGCCGTCGATTGGGCGCGTTGCTCGATCGCGTCGTCCAGCGGAGCGAGCGTGACGTCACCGTAGCGACGGGTCAGCCCGGCCGCGATCAGCCAATCGGTGAGCGCCGGGTTCTTGGGCAGGAGTGCACCATGCAGATAGCAGCCGAGGGCATGCTTGTAGCGCGCGCCCTCCATCCCGTCCTGGCCGTTGTTGCCGCGCCCGACCACGACCTTGCCCATCGGCGATGCCGTCGGCCCGAGATGGGTCAGCCCGCTGTGGTTCTCGAAGCCGACCAGTTGGCCCCACTCCGACTCGATCACGACGTTACCGATGAACCGTTCCGGACCCGCTGTCGAGACCGCGTCGAAGAGCCCGATCCCCGGAAGCGGCTCGGCATCGTGCGGGCGATACTCGTGTCCCAGCAGCTGGTAGCCGCCACAGATGGAGAGGACGGCCGCGCCCTCTTCCACCGCCTGCTTCAGGCGCTCGCCCTTCTCGCCCTGCAGATCACGCGAGACCGCGACCTGCTCCTGATCCTGCCCTCCGCCGAAGAAGAACACATCGATATCGTCCGGAAGCGGCTGGTTGAGCCCGATCTCGACGACCTCCGGCTCGATCCCACGCCATCGCGCGCGCTGGGAGAGCGCCACCACGTTGCCGCGATCGCCGTAGATATTCATCTTGGCACCGTAGAGCCAGCCGATCTTCAGCTTCATTCCGGAATATTCACTCATCGCACCCGTCTCCTCACCCGGCACCGCGGTCACTACTGCTGCCAGAACGTATCGACGGCGCCGCGGTCGGCGAGCGTCTTGCGCAGCGCCAGCATCGCCGTGTAGGAGGGCAGCACGTAGGCCTCTGCCCCATCCGGCAGCGAGTCCACGAACGCATCGAGCGCGGTCGTGAGATCGTCAGAGAGCGGCTGGATCCGCGCCAGCGGCACCCCGGCATACTTCAGCCGGTTCGCCATGTCACTACCCCGGATCCCGGTCGTGCTGAGGATGCCATTCCCGGATGCAAGCAGCTCGAAATCGACATCCCACAGCCAGGAGACATCCCGGCCATCGGCATCACGGTCATTGATCGCGATCAGGGTTGGCACATCCAGCCCACCGGTGCCCGATGTCAGCATGCGCAGGACCTCATTGAACCCCACCGGGTTCTTGACCAGCGCGAGGGTCAGCGTGTGCCCGCGATACTGCACGCGCTCGATACGGCCGAACGCCGATCGAAACGCCGCCAGTGCCTGCTGAATCCGCTCCACCCGGACACCGGCCCGCCGGGTGACGGCGTACGCCGCCAGCGTGTTGTAGGCGTTGTAGAGCCCAGGAACGCCAATCGCGAGCTCGGCCGCCGTCCCGTCACGTTCGGTCGCCCGCATCGTGAGGGACTCCACGCCCCTAAGGACGATCTCGCTACCGGTCACATCAAGCGCCGGGCGCTCCCGGCCGCAGGACGGGCAGTACCAGTCGCCGAGGTGGGAGACATAGAGCGCGCGATAGGCGAGATCGGCGCCGCAGACGCGACAGACCGCAGCATCGGCGGCATGGGGCAGCGCATCCAGCCGGTGCCGCGCCTCATCGAGTCCAAAGGTCACGCGCCGGGCCGCAAGCTCATCGGTGATCGCGGTAAGCGTCGGATCGTCGCCATTGACGACGATCGTCGTGCGCTCGTCGAGCCCCTCGAACGCCTTGCGCCACATCCGGGCGATCGCGTCCAGCTCGCCGTAGCGGTCGAGCTGATCGCGGAAGAGATTGTTCAGGAGGATCAGGCGGGGCCGGGTCAGCCGGATGATGGCGGGCAGCGCCGCCTCGTCCGCCTCGATCACGCCGATCTGGCCGCCCGGCTGCCCGGTGATGCTGGCACTCGCGGCGAATGCGCTGACGACGCCGCGCACGAGATTCGAGCCGGAGCGATTGTGCACCACGGCGTAGCCAGCGGTGGCCAGGATATCGGCGATCATGCGGGACGTCGTCGTCTTGCCGTTCGTCCCGGCGACCACGATGGTGCCCGCCTCCAGACGCTCCGTCAGCTTGGTCAGGAGGCGGGGATCGATCCGCTCCGCCACCAATCCGGGGGCGGAGGTCCCGCCACCACGCCCGAGCCGGCGGATGCCGACCGTCGTTGCCTTTGCCGCCACGAGCGCCGCCGACAGGCGGGGATCGATCCGCTGGCGCGACGGCGCCCGCTGCTCAGTTCTGCCCATAGTTCGTCACCACAAAGACCATGCGCAACCCCTCGAAATTCGCCGCCGGACGCACTTTCACCTCAAGTTGATCGTTCTGCACGTTCTGGATCGGCTCGCCATCGACAATGCCGATGATGATGCCGGGCGGGATCATGCGCGTCAGGTCCGACGTCACGACCTTCTCCCCCTGTTTCGGCGTGACGCTCTTGTCGATATGCTCCATCATGATCGCCTGCTTGCCCGTCTGCCATGTGCCGACAACAGTGCCATCGGCCTGCGAATCCTCCAGCCGGGCCCCGACCTTCATGCTGGTATCGATGATCAGCATCACGAGCGCACTGTGCTCGTCAACCTGCGCGACCTGGCCGACGTAGTAGTTGGGATCGACCACGGCCATTCCCTTCCGGATGCCATCCGCCGATCCCTTGTTGATCTTGACGAACTTCTGGGCGCCGGTCGGGTCGGTCCCGATCACTTCGGCCGAGGTCAGTGCCCAATCCTGGTGCTTGTTCTGCACATTGGCCTGCTCGCGCAGGATCTGGTTCTCCTGGTCAACCGATTTCAACCGGCTGTTCTCCGCGTTCAGCTTGTCACGCTCGGCCGTGACCTCATCCAGCTTCTTCTGCAAGTCGGACGGTTTGCCGAACCCGTCGGTGAACCCGCTGAAGGTCCCCGCGACCGGGTTCACGATCTCGGCGAGCCCCTCCCGGAGTGGATCGAGCGCGTGGCGACGATCGAGCACGATGAGAGAAGCCGCAATGACGATGAAGATCAGGATGAGCGTCAACGTCTGACGCAGGGGAACGGTTCTCATCGTGTCACTTTCCGGGAAGATCGCACGGTCACGGAACTCCTGCCTGATCGTGGTGATATGGCATCGGGGACGGCATCCATCGCACCGGAACCGGAGCACCGGCACGATCGCGGGGAGATCGTTGACGTGCGGGAACACTCAGCATACCGCGTCCCGGCTGGCCAGTGAGCGGGAACGTCCGCGTCTGGGATACGGCGGAGCAGCGGACTCAGCCTCGTCGTAATTCCTGGCCGCCGGCCAGTGCGCGCTGGTAGAGATGCAGCGATTCCGCAACGCGCCCCGTGCCGCGGGCAACACAGGTCAGCGGATCCTCAGCCCGGTGCACGGGCATGCGCAATTCGCTCTGCAGGCGACGGTCCAGGCCCATCAGCAGTGCGCCGCCACCGGCCAGCGTGATGCCATGCTCCATGATATCGGCCACCAGTTCCGGTGGCGTCTCCTCGATCGAGTCCTTCACCAGCTCGATGATCGTGTTGATGGGCTGGGAGATCGCATCCCGCAGCTCGACCGAGCTGACCTCGACCGATTTCGGCAAACCCGTAAGCAGATCGCGTCCCCTGAGCATGACCCGGACTTCCTCTTCCAGGGGATACGCGGAGCCGGCGGCGATCTTGGCGTTCTCCGCCGTGCGCTCGCCGATCACCAGGTTGTGATCGCGCCGGGCATACTGGATCAGGGCGTCGTCGATCTCATCACCGGCGACCCGCGTCGAGTGATTGATGACGATGCCGCCGAGGGAGATAACGGCCACCTCGGTCGTGCCGCCACCGATATCGACGATCATGCTGCCGATCGGCTCGTTGATCGGCAGCCCGGCGCCGATCGCGGCAGCCATCGGCTCCTCGATCGTGTATGCCTCGCGGGCCCCCGCCGAGAGTGCGGCGTCCTTCGCCGCCCGCTTCTCGACCTCCGTCACGCCGCTGGGAATCCCGATCACGACGCGGGGATGGGGCGCCATCAGCCGCTGCAGGTGAACCTTGCGAATGAAATGGTGGAGCATCATCTCCACGGTATCGAAATCGGCGATCACGCCGTCCTTGAGCGGGCGCACGGCAACGATCGATTCGGGCGTCTTGCCGATCATCGCCTTGGCCTCGATCCCGACCCACAGCGCCCGCTTCGTCTTCGTGTCGATCGCGACAACCGAGGGCTCGGAGATGACTATCCCCTTGCCGCGGACATACACAAGCGTGTTCGCCGTGCCCAGGTCGATACCGAGGTCCCGACTGAAAAAACCAAACAACGTGGAAAGAGGACGGAACAAGACCGTGGACCTCCGGTGAAGCGATGAATCTCTGCCACCAGGTGGCACATGGACGGCGGAGCACGGAGCGTGGGGCGGGAGGAACGTGAGTGGTATTCGGCCCCGGTTGCGCGGCTGCGGCCGACTACCGGCGAGCGCAGCACCCTCAGCACAATCGGCGAATTATACCATGCACCCCACCGCGTCCCGGAGACACCGGCGCCACCGCGCACGGCTCGACGCGGGCAGCGGAGTGAGTACAATGCGCCGCAGAACGAACGCCCGACGATGAGACAGAAGGAAGACTCCGATGACACAGGAAGGTGCGACGACCCGCTGGCAGGGCCTGGAGCGAGTGGTCGAGGCCGCGCCGTCTGGCAGCCGGGTCGCTGTCACGGCGATCGATATCGACACCGGCGAGCGGTTCGCGGTGCTCGGCGATGAGGAGTTCAAGGCCGCCAGCACGATCAAGACGCTCGTCATGGCTGCGGTGGCGCGCGCGGTCGATGAGGGTAAGCTCGACCTGACTAAACCGATCGCCCTGGTGGAGCGGCTGAAGGTGGACGGCAGCGGCGTGCTCAACTGGCTGACGACGGGCATTGAGCTGCCGCTGACGGATCACGCCTGGCTGATGATCGCGATCTCCGACAATACCGCTTCCAACATCTGCATCGAGGCGGCAACCATGCCTGCGGTCCAGGCAATGGCGGATGAACTGCACCTGGAACGGCTCAAGCTGGGACGCTTCTTCCTCGGACGCTCTCCCGCCCCCGGCGAGCCAGAAAACGTTGCCACGACCAACGATCTCGCGGCCCTGCTCGCGGCCATCGAGACCGGCACGGTCGCCTCGCCGGAGCAGACCGCATGGATGCGTCGGCTGCTCGGCGATCAGCAGCACCTGAATCGTCTGCCCCGCCGCCTGCCGGAGGGCGTGACCTACATGGGCAAGACCGGCTCGATCTCCGGGCATGAGCACGACTGCGGCATCCTGAGCGGCCCGCGCGGCCGGCTCGCGATGGCAGTGCTAACGGCAGGCTTCGGCGATTCCTACGAAGCCGATGCGTATATCGGCCAGCTCGGACGTGAGGCCGCCCTCACAATCGCCTGATGCGCCGCCCACTCCTCGCGGCCCCTGCCTTGCCAGGTACGACACGCTGAGGAGTGGTGTCCGCTCGGACACAAACATTTCCCCAGTCATTGCTCAATGGCGCTTCGAACGCACTTCCCCACCCCCGTCATTTCTCGACTACGCTCGAAATGACGAAAGGGGAAGGCGCCGCTCAATCGGGGATGCTTCTGTCCAGCACACCATGGTTGATGCGGTACCCGATTCCCCGTGATGCGGGATTCTCTGCAATAATGCGACGAGTAACCGTCCGAACACATCCATTGTGGAAGGTCGTCCGCTGCCTGCCGCGATGAAGGAGATGCATGCATGCGCGCGACACCCCGGCTCACCTGGCTCGCGCTTCTCACCGTGCTCATGGCATTGTCGTCGCTGTCGACGACGCTCAGCACCGCCTCCGGACAGACGCCGGAGGCCTCGGCCTCGCCAGTCGCCGCGAGCACCCCGCCAGCCAACGTCAAGATGCGCCTGGTCGCCGACGGGCTGGCCGATCCGGTCGCCGTCCGTGCACCGAACGATGGCACAGGTCGCATCTTCGTCATGGAGAAGATCGGCCGGGTCCGCATCATCGATCACGGCAAGCTGCTCCCGAAGCCCTTCATCGACCTGACGATCGATACGGTCTCGAATTCGAGCGAGCAGGGGCTGTACGATATCGCCTTCCACCCGGATTTCGTCCACAACGGCCTGGTCTATGTCTCGCATACCCAGAATTACATGAACGGTTCCCTGGTGGTCTGGGAGTACAAGGTCAGCGAGGACGATCCCAACTACGCGGACCGGGCCAATCGACGACCGGTGCTCGCGGTCCAGCGGCGGGTGATGTTCCACAACGGTGGCACCATCGCCTTCGGCCCGGATGGCTATCTCTACGTTGCGATTGGCGACGGGCGCCCCTATCCTCCGCCCTTTGCCGCGATCGAACACTGGAGCCAATCGCTGGAAAACCTCGATGGCAAGCTGCTGCGGATCGATGTCAACGTGCCGCGCACCGACGCCGGCAAGGCGAAGGTGGCCTACCTCATTCCGGAGAACCCTTTCGGCGGACCCGCCGAGCGCCAGTATGCGTTTCGGGCAGACACGGACATGAACCGCGGCGAGACCTTCCCGGAAATCTGGGCCAAGGGGCTGCGCAACCCGTGGGGCTTCACCTTCGACCCGCAGACCGGAGATCTCTACATCCCGGATGTCGGGAATTTCGATGTCGAGGAGATCGACGTCCAGCGTGCGGGCGACGCCGGTGGCCAGGATTACGGCTGGGACAAGATGGAGGGAGACAAGTGCACTATCAAGGATTGTTCAGACTTTACACCGCCGGTCTACGCCTATCCGCATGACGACACGCACTGCTCGATCATCGGGCTCGCCGTCTACCGCGGCGCGGGAATTCCATCCTTGAACGGCGCATTCCTGTTCAGCGATTTCTGCGCCGGCGATATCTCCGCGCTGAGGAACGTCGATGGTGCGTGGCAGGTCGATCTCGTCGGGAATGTCTCGTCGGCGGTCGAGGACCGGCACATCTCCGGAGGCGGCAATGACGCGGAAGGGAATGTCTACGTCACCACCTGCACCTGCAGCTCGAATCCGCGATTCGGGGACCCGAAGAGCCCGTCCCTGACCTCGGGTGCCGTCTGGCAAATCGTGCCGGACGATGAGTCTGCCGCGACACCCGTAGCCGAAACCGCAGGCGCGTGAGCAGATAGAGTGAGTCCCGTAGATGCGGCCCTTGTGGTCGCCTTACACCGAACGGCCATAAGGGCCGCATCTACGGGAGAGAAAATCTCATCACTCCAACAAGAAGGAGAACGAGTGTGAAGATCACCGGAGCACGAACCTGGATCGTCGGCAATCCCTGGAAGAACTGGCTCTTCGTCCGTCTTGAGACCGATCAGGACGGGCTCTACGGCATCGGCGAAGGCACCATCAACGGCTTCGCCAAGACCGCCGAGGCCGCCGTTCACGAGATGGCATCCCGCTTCGAAGGGGTCGATCCCTTCCAGATCGAGACGATCCTGCAGCGGATGTCGCGGGACTTCTACACCGAGGGCGGGCAGATCCACATGAACGCCATCGCCGCGGTCGAGGTCGCCTGCTGGGACATCATCGGCAAGGTGACCGGGCGCCCGATCTACGATCTGATCGGTGGCCGGTACCACGAATCCCTGCCGACGTATGCCAACGGCTGGTACGCCGGGCCGCGCACGCCGGAATCCTTCGCCGAACGCGCGCAGATGGTGATCGACAAGGGCTACACCGCCATGAAGTTCGATCCCTTCGGGGCGGCGTGGCGCACGATGAGCATGCCGGATCGCCATCTCTCGATCGACATCATCCGCGCCGTTCGCGAGCAGGTTGGCCCCGATGTCCAGCTCATGATCGAGGGTCACAGCCGGTTCAGCGTCTCGGAGGCGGTGTGGATCGGCGAGCGGATCGCCGAGTTCGAGCCGACCTGGTTCGAGGAGCCGACCCCGCACCAGAACATCGACTCGACGGTGGAGGTCGCCCGCAAGATCGCAGTGCCGGTCGCGACCGGCGAGAGCTACTCCAGCGTGCATCAGCATGCGGAACTGCTCTCCCACAACGCAGTCCATATCCTGCAGCCGGAACCGGGCAACATGGGAGGCATCTGGCGCACGCGGCAGGTCTGTGCGATGGCCGATGCTTTCTATGGCGTCGTCGCACCGCACAACGCGCAGGGACCGATCTCGACCGCAACCTGCATCCAGATCGGCGCATCCTGCCCGAACCTGCTGACGCAGGAGCTCTTCGACGAGTTCAACGTCGGCTGGGAGAACGAACTGGTGACAAACCCGGCCACGACTGTTGACGGTCGCCTGCAGATTCCGGACGGACCGGGCCTCGGGACGGACCTGAACTGGCCGGAGCTGGAGAAGCACCCGTACCAGGCGTCCAACTTCCTGCCGCTCTTCGCGCCCGGTTGGGAGCGCCGGGAAGGCGAGCGTCCGGCCCAGGCCGATCCAACGGTCAGCAAGACCGGCGCATAACCACGCGACAAACTCACATTCACAGGGCACGTGGGACAGCTTCGGCATGAGTCGAGAGTAGATGCAGAAATGCTGAAGCGAGAAGCCAATGATTTCCCGCTTCAGCGATCAGGGTACTGGCCGCAGCGCCTACTGCGCGGTGGCCGCCTCGAACTCCGCCTGCGCTTCAGCCAGCAGTTCCGGGTTCATCAGCAGATCGGCCGCCGCCAGCGCGAGTGCCTTTCCCGTCGCGATCGCGTTCGCTCGCCCCATCTCCGAGATCGAGCCCTCCACCACTGCCATCGAGTGCCCGGGGATCGGTACCTCGCTGATCGCGAAGTCGATCGCCGCCGTCGGCATCTTGCGGCTGACATTGCCCAGATCGGTCGAGTAGGCCGCGGGCCCGGTCGCGCGCGGCTTCTCCTCCGCCGGCGGGTTCTCCTCCAGTCCCGCCGCCGCGAAGTGGCGCTGGAGCAGCCGGCCAAGCGTGTAGTTAGGAACGACATCGTCATAATCGGGCTCGGTGTCGTCGATCTCCAGCCGCGCACCGGTCATCAGCGCGGCGCCCTCGGCCACCCGGACTGCCTGCTCGACCACGGCGTCGACCGTCGCCCGCGATGCGCCCCGGAACATGAAGTACGCCTCGGCGTACTCCGGCACCACGTTCGGCGCATCGCCGCCATGCGTGATGATGCCGTGGATACGGACATCCGGCGTCAGATGCTGGCGCAAGGCATCGAGCCCGGTGAAGAGGTGGATCACGGCGTTGAGCGCGTTGATGCCGTTGTGCGGATCGAGTGCCGCATGAGCCGTGCGCCCGTAGTACTTGAAGATGCGCGGCGACACCGCAAGACACGTCCCCGCCGGAGCCTCGGTGGGAACACCGGAGACATTCCCGGCATGGTGACTCGAGAAGGCGACATCAACGTCATCGAAGGCGCCGTTCTCGATCATGATGACCTTGCCGCCCTTGTTCTCCTCGGCCGGCGTGCCGATGAGCATGACCTCGCCGCCAAGCTCCGCGATCACCGCCCCGAGCCCGATCACGGCGGCCAGGTTCGAGCCGGCAATCAGGTTGTGCCCACAGCCGTGACCCAATCCAGGCAGGGCATCGTACTCCGCAAGGAACGCGATCGCCGGTCCGCTCCCCTTGCCCCCACGAATCGCCTTGAACGCGGTGCCGATCCCGCCCGTGCCGCGCTCGACCTCGAAGCCGTAGCGCGCGATGGTCTCGGTCAGCAGCTTCTGGGCCTTGAACTCCTCCATGCCCAGTTCGGGATTGGCATGAATCTCGTCCGCCACCGCCAGTATCGTCTCCTGCTCCCGATCGATCGCCTCAAGGATCCGCGCGTGGATCGCGTCGGCATCGAATGCCGGTTTCACTTCGTTCGCCAGGCCCATAGTTCTCCCCTGTGCATGTCTCATCCAAATGCTGTGTATGCAAAGACGTACGGAATGGACACCGTCGTGCGCCAGAATGACGTACGCAACTCGCAGAACCAAATACGTCATTGTGCGTATAGTATCCGCGAATTCCCGATCCTATGATTTGAACGTGGCTTCACGATGCATGGCTGGCACAACGCCCGCCGCACGGAGTGAATGACGATTCCTCCCTGCACTCGACAAGCCGGGACCCAGACGATCTCCGGAGCACGCCCCAGGGCGCATCTCCGCCGACCACGCCAATGCGATCCCGACCGCTGTTCCCGTACGCATCTCACACGTCCAGCAATGCGGCGTTTGAGATAATGCAGGGCAGCAAGAACGACACCGGTTCGCCAGGCGAGGCAGTACGAAGGCATTGATGAATGATGTCCGCAGTGATCACAGACGAACAGCCTCTTATCGACCTGGACGATCCGACGCTCACCGGCGAGTCGCCGGGAGATGCGCTTGCCACCCAGACCGCACCGTCGTTCAGCTCGCTGATCGAACGCTTCGGTGATGAGATCTACCGCTTCGCCTGGCATCTGGCGCGAAGTCAGGCCGACGCCGACGATCTCTACCAGGAAACGTTGTTCAAGGCATACAAGGCATACACGCGCTTGCCGGCCGACGCCAATCACCGCGCGTGGCTCTACCGCATCACGTCCAACACCTTCATCAGCGACCGCCGCAAGCGCTCGCGCGACTGCGTGTTGACCGATGTCATCGAGCAGACGGCCACGCACGGGGCACCCGATCATGCACGCGCCCTGGACGCGCGGGATTTGCTCGGCGATGTCGAGACATTCGTCCAGGCGCTTCCGCCGAAGCAGCGCGTTGCCCTGATCATGCGAAAGTACCAGGGTGCGGAATACGGCCAGATCGCCGCCGCCCTCGAATGTTCGGAAGTCGCGGCTCGCGCCAATGTCCACGAGGCATTGCGCAAACTGCGGAATCAGTTCGCGCATAGACTGGAACACTGAGTTGGCCCCACTACGTGAATCCTTGTACCCTGTTGGACAGTTCGGACTCAGTTGGGGCAGAACGCCGCGCCGGTCCGCGCGGACAACAGGATTGGATTGGTCCAGGAATATGGAGAAGCCGGATGACCGGAGCAGGGACACCTCTGTGACGTGGAATGACGAGTCGATCCTGGATCAGGCGGCGCATCCGGAGGTAGATCCGTGCGTTGTCGCCGAATCGGCCATGCCGGGATTGATCGTCGGCGATCTCAGCGATCTCGAGACCCGATGGATCCATTCCCACCTCGCCGGCTGCACGTGGTGCCGCCAGATCTTCCGCACTTTCTCGGACGTCAGCGATGCGCTCGACAATATCCACCGCCTCCACAACGAGCATGCAGATTTGCATCCCCGCCCACCGCTGGCGGCGGGTATGCTCGGATTGCGCGAAGCACGCTACGGGTTCATGGAGACCCCAAGTGGGCAGATCCTGATCGCGACGACCGAGCAAGGTGTCTGCGCGGTTTCCTGGCTCCGGCATCGCGACCGCGAAGCGACCCTGCGAGACATCGAGGAGCGCGGCATGCTCGCGACCCAGTCGCAGGAGGCCGTGGCACCGGTTGTCGATCAGCTCCGGCTCTACTTCGATGGTCTCCTGACGACCTTCGACCTGGATGTCGATCTCACCGGCACGAGCGAGTTCACGCACCGCGCGCTCGATGCCATTCGCTCCATCCCCTACGGTGAGGTCGTGACCTACGGCGACGTCGCCACCATGATCGGTCAGCCCGGCGCCACGCAGGCCGTCGGCAATGCGATGGGCAAGAACCCGGTGCCGATCATCGTGCCCTGCCACCGCGTTGTCCGCGCCGATGGCAGCATGGGGCACTACACCGGCGGCCCTGACATCAAGAAGATGCTGCTCGCCCTCGAGGGTGTCACCTTCGACGATGACGCCCAGCAATCACTCCCCTTCGACGTCGGGTTCTGAACCCGCTCCTTGAGACGTCCTGCCACCAATACGATGACGCGTCAGGACGGCCCGTGCCGGCCCTCTCGATTTGACGGCCAGCCATCGATCAGCCTTCGCGCAGCCAGTCAGGCCAGTTGACTGTCGCGCCGTCGGCGTCACTCGCGCGCAGGATCTCGATCTGCTCCTTCCGTGACACACCGTATGCCCGGACTCCGAGGCCAGCGTCATGCGCCGCCGCGACCAGCTCCGGCGTCAGCGTATCGACATGCGGGCAGATCTGCGCAAATCCCCGCGCCACGCAGCGCGCGATGATATCCCGGTCAAAGACGGGACTCAGGAAGCCATAGGTCAATGACGGCCGCGCTTGCTGCGCATCGAGCAGGGCACCCCACAGGAACGAGGTGACATGCACCCGCTCCCCGATACCCGCGCGGTCGATCGCCTCCACCAGCGGCATCGCAGCCCGGGCGTCCTTGATCTCGCAGACGACCGGTATCCGCGGGACGAACTCCTCGATGAACGCCGCCAGCGTGACAATGCGCTCTCCGTCAAAACGCGGATCGAACCAGCCGCCGAAATCAAGGCAAGTAACTCAGCCAGCATGTAGTCCGCGACCGGGCCCTCGCCATCCGAGGTCCGGGCAACGGTCGCGTCATGGATGAGCACCAGCTCCCCGTCTCGCGTCAGCTGGACGTCGGTCTCGATCATGCCGGCGTTCATCTCGATCGCCAGGGAGAACGCCGCCCGCGTGTTCTCCGGCGCGTACCCGGATGCTCCCCGGTGCGCGATGTTCAGCATCGGTATCAGCCTTCCTCAAGCAAGGGCAGGGTGGGTTCGCCCGCCGCATCCCGCAGGCCCAGCGCCCCGAGCGCACTCCAGGTCGCCGGAGAATCGCCGCCATCCGGCGCAAGCTCCTCGACCAGGTGCCTCAGGTCTTCCACCTCGTCGATATCGAAGGTCAGCGGCAGCTCCGCGACGGTCAGGCCCAGCCGCGCCGCCTGCTCCACCACTCCGTCCGCGGCGGTGGACGTGCTCATCGCCACGCCGCTCAGCACGTCGGCGTATCCCGACAGCCCGATCATGTAATAGCCGCCATCATGCACCCGGCCGAGGACGACGTCCACCCGACCCAACGCGGCGAACGCCTCCTCGATCGTCTCCCGCGCCAGGTGCGGTGAGTCGGACGCGACCAGCAGCGAGTGCGCGTAGCCATGCGCGTGTCCCCACCGCAACAGGTTGTCCTGGCGCACGCCCCAATCCGGTCCATCCTGTGGAATGAACCAGACATCCTCGGGTCTCTTGCCTGTCAGGTCCTCGAGAATAGCCGGAAAGTCGGCTTCCGGCGGCGAGTGTGTCCAGCCGACATCGTAGGGGTGCGCAATGCCCGCTGGCGCCAGCCGTGCCGCGAGATCGATCAGGAACCCGCGATAAAGCACCGCAGCCCGTTCCATGCCGATGATTCGTCCCAGTCGTGTCTTCGTCTCGCCCGGCACCGGTGCCCGAGCCGCGATCATCAGCAGGTTGTCCGAATGCCGGCTCATTGTCATGCGGTTGCTTTCCGTTCACGTGCGCGCCGGGCATCCTCAGGCAACGCTGCCCGGTCGGATCGCGTGCGCAGAATTGCCCCCAGAATCCGGTAGCCCGCCTTGATCGAGGCCCGGATATTACCGCTGACCTTGGATACACCGCCCGCCCGCTTGCGATATGAGACGGGAACCTCCCGCACCCGCAATCCACGGCGCACGGCCCGCGCGATCATCTCGATCGACCAGCCGTAGGTCATCTCGCGCATGCCGAGATCGAGCAACTGATCCCGGCGAATCACGCGAAAGGGACCGATATCGGTGATCCGCACCCGGTAGACGAGGCGAAAGAGCACGGTCGCGACCCGGTTGCCGAAGATCTGCTGCGGGAGAAGCGAGCCCGGCTCGTAGGTTCCGAGCATCCGCGACCCAAGCACCAGATCGGCCTCGCCACTCAGGATCGGCGCCAGCAGGAGCGGCAGCTCGTCTGGCCGATCGCTCCGGTCACCGTCCATCAGCACGATCAGGTCGGCGTCGCTCGCCGCCAGCACGCCGGTCAGGCAGGCGCGCCCATAGCCCCGGCGTGGCTCGGGTACGACGCGGGCGCCCGCCGCCGAGGCGACGGCGGCCGTCGCATCCGTACTTCCGTTATCGACGACGAGAATCTCCGTGATGCTGACGGGCAGGTCGGGATCGGCGGCCACCTGCCGGATCTCTTCCACGAGCCCGCCGATGGCTTCCTCCTCGTCCAGGCAGGGGATGACCACAGCTGCGGTGGGCTTGCGGCCCGGGTCCGGTTGGCGCTGGGTCATGAAGCCCGCGCCTTCTTGACCACCTGACGCGCCCGCAGCCGGCGCTCGGCCGCCGAGAAGTACTCGCCGATATCTCCCTGCCCGGCGATCCAGGCGAGGTAACGATCGATCCCGCTCTCAAGATCGACACTCGGCGCAAACCCGAGCTCCTGGATGCGGCCGATATCGCTGATCAGCGCCCGCATCTCCCCCGGACGAAACTCGCCGGGCAAATTCGGCTCGATGTCCTTCCCCAGCTGCCGGGCCAGCAACCGCGCAAGTTCCCCGATCGCCGCCGCGTTGCCCGTGCCGACGTTCATGATGCGGCCGTTGGCGCGGTCATCGGTCGCGACGAGCAGGTTCGCCCGCGCGATGTCCTCCACGAAGATCAGGTCGCGCGATTGCCGGCCATCCTCGTAGACGACCGGCGGCAGATCGTTCAGCAATCGCGTGCAGAAGATAGCGATGACCCCGGTGTAGGGATTGAAGAGCGACTGGCGCGGCCCGTACGTGCAGGAGTAGCGCAGCGCAACCACCGGCAGACCCGTCGCGCGGCCGAACGAGATGACGAGCCGCTCCTGATCGGCCTTGCTGATCGCGTAGACGTTCTCGCCCCCCATCGGCGCGCCCTCATCGGTCGGCACCGGGGTCGCCTCCAGCCCGCACACCGGACAGTGCATCGCGTAGTCGCCAGCCTGCAACTGCGCGATCGGTCGCGTCTCACCGTAGAAATGCCCATGCTCGGGACAGGTGTAGGCGCCCTCGTTATAGACCGCCTGCGACGAGGCCACGACCACCTTCTTCACAGGCAGGTCCCGGTTCCGGATAGTCTCCAGCATCAGCGCCGTGCCATAGGAGTTGACGTGCATGAACTTGGCGATCTCCGGCATGTAGCCGCCGTAGGCCGCTTCATGAAAGACAACGTCCACGCCATCGAGCGCCCGTTCCCAGTCTCGCCGCCTGCGAACATCTCCCTGCACGAACTCGACGCCGGCTGGCACCCAAGCCGGCTTGCCGTTGCGATGTGTCTGCCGTTCCAGGCTATCGAGGATGCGCACGTCCCAGCCCTGTGCGCGGGCCGCATCGACGATGTGCGACCCGATCAGTCCGGCGCCGCCCGTTATCAGGGCGGTCGTTGCTCGCGCCATCAGTTCCCGGTCCTTCCCGTGTCTCTGTCACGCGCGCCTCGCACGCCACCGTAGTCTCGCACGAGTCACCGGATGAGGATCATCGTGTGGCCGAGCTTGTCGATCGTCCATACGGTGATTCGCACATATCGCTCCCCGGGATCACTGCGGCGTGAAACGCCAGCCGACGATCCCGTGTTTGGCCCTCCTTCCATGACCCTTGCCACGCCATACCCCCTGTCATTCCTCCGCTCGGCTTGCAGCCTCGCTCGGAATGACAAGCACGAGGGTGTGATGAAGCACTCGCCAACAACCGCCTCTGCACGGCTTGCGGTCTCACTCTGACGCGGCTTCTGGAAAAACAGAGGGGCATGATGGAGAAGAGGACCGTCAATGCTGGCGCTGTGATTGAGAGCCGCGTCATCCGCAGCACGGCCTACTCCGGGGGCCAGGGCGCGTCCTTGGCGCGCAGCAGATAGACGTAGACCGAATCGTCTTCAAGCCATTGGTCGTACTCGACCTGCTTGACAACCACGTAGCCCGGATATTTGGCGGGATTGGTCGATACGATATACGTTGCATCGGTGTTCTTCGCATAGAAGTAGAGCCACCAGGGCGATCCCCGCGGCGCGATCGATTTCGTCACGCCGTCGTCGACCATGTCGGTGTAGAGGTGATAGCCATCCCAGCCCGCCCCGGCGTCGAGCTTCGTATTCGGGACGCCGGCCTCGTTCGCGGTCCGCGCCATGCTCCAGACAGCATCCATGTAGACGAGGTAGTCGCGCGTGCCGGCCGTCGAGATCACCGCCAGGCAGGCGATCATCGCCCACGCCACCGGCTGAAAGAACCGCACATCGCGCAGCGACCAGAGCAACAGCGCGATCGCCAGCGGGATCAGCGGCAGCAGGTAGCGATCCAGCGATCCACTCTTGCGGATGTAGTGAAAGGATGGCGGCAACACACCGACGACCTGCCAGAGGACGACCATCCCGATCAGGCCAGCCGCCGCGCGCTCCGGGGACAGCGCGGGCGCGATCTGCCGGCAGATCATGAGCGACGCGACGATCGCGCCGATCACGGCCACGATCGTCAGGATCGTGTAGGTCTCGGGCCACTCGATCAGCCGCATGCGGCTGCCGGGCACATCCGGTGAGCCCAGTCCGCCCGATCCCACGAACTGCGGGATGTAGGGCATCGTCCGCCCCTGTGCGGTGAAGAAGTAGAGCCCGGTGATGAGAATTCCGAGCAACCCGAGAAACGACCAGTAGCCGAGCGGCGAGCGGAACGAGGAGGAGTCTCCCGTGGATCGCCACGTCGGCACGATCGCCACGAGGATCGGCACGAGGATCAACCCCATATATGCCAGCTCGATATAGGTCAGGTAGCGGACAAGATGCCAGGCGCCGCTCCAGCCATAGCGCGTCATCTCGTCGAAGAAGCCCTGCTGCACGGCAGTCACATCGTTGAACCATCGCAGCCAGACGTAGTAGCCGACCAGCATCACGGCCGGAGCCAGCGCTACCTGCAACGCAAGCCGCACGCTCCGCCCGTTGAACCACAGACGCCGGGTCACGATCAGGTAAAGGACGACCGCAAAGGGGATGAGCGCTCCCTGCTGGCGAATCCAGAAGGCGAACCCGGCCGCCAGCGACCCGAGCACGATCGCCCACGGACGCGTGCCCTCGTCCTTCAGGCCCCAAACGTAGAACGCCAGCGCGACCAGCATCCACGAGGTGAAGTGGGGATCGGTCATGAAGGTGAACGACAGCACGAAGGTCAGCGGGTTGAAGAGGTAGAGCGCCGTGCCTGTCGCGCTGCGGCTGCGGCTCACCCCGAGCTGGCGCAGGAGGGCGTAGAGCGCGACCGCGCCAATCCCCACCGCCACGACCGTCGAGAGGCGCATCACGCCCAGGGTCATGCCGAAGATCAGCGCAAAGAGCCCGCCCCAGAAGACCTGCCCGATCGCGGTCGCCGCGACCACCGGGTAGACGACGAGGCGGATATCCCAGTAGAGCGCCTCCACAGAGCGCGTGTATCCCCAGTCATCGGTCGTCGCGACGTTGGTCATCGTCGGCACGATCATCGCCGCGACCGCGAAGAGCACGAGCGGGATCAAGACTGCCCAGTTGCTCGCAACCACGCGGAGCCCGTTCCGGAACCGGTCGCGGCGGCTTGGGGCTTGCACGACCGTAACTGGAGGGGCAGCGACGGCCACGTCAATCGGAATTGCCGTCGTCGGCGCATCGGCCACCGGCGAGGCAACCCCTGAACCGTCACTGCCGGGATAGGGAGCTGGCCGAAAGAGAGGACGCGGCTTTGGCGCGTCATCGGGAGAACCGGTTTCCGTCGGAGCAACGGGTCTCTCGCCGTTGACCTCGGCGCCATCTGACGGCGATTGCTGATCCACGAACAGTCTTCCTCGTCTGAACGGTGAAATCCGGAAGCCCAAGCCGCATCCCGGTGCATATGCCGCTGAGTATGCGGCACGCTGTGCAGCACATGCATGGATTGTCCGGGATTCCCGCCGCTATGTCGCCGTTGTTGCCACCTTGTCGGGCATGTAGCGCGTCACGGCACGATCGACGAGGTGCTGAACGTCATCCCAGGTCTCGAAGGTGGAGAAGGGCAGCATGTGGTCGCCGGGGATCTCGTGATACTCCAGCAACTTCGGGAGCGAGCCCGCCAGCTTGCGGGAGTCAGCGGGCAGCACCACATGATCGTGATGCCCCTGCACAATCACGGCCGGTACGCCGATATCCGGGGCCATCCGCCGCACGCGCCCGGCAAGGCGGCGCAGGTGATCGATCGTTCCGGTCGGCACCCCAACTTCGTGACGCAGCGCGTATGTGACCGCAGGGTCGTCTAGGTCGAGTCCCGGCATCGCCCTGGCATACCAATCACGGATGCGCGGATCGGAGAAATCGTCGTTCTCGAAGAAGTTGATCTCGTGGAGCACGTGCTTGGCGATGGGAAGCGCGGCGGCCCGCCGGTCGCCGATCCGGACAAACGGCGCCAACAGGATCATGAGATCGGGCGGGATCGGCACGGTGCCCGCCAGGTGAAGAGCCAGCGCTCCCCCCAGCGAGTAGCCGATCAGCAGGCGCCGATCATAGCGCGTCGCGAAACGATCCCACTCAGCGCGCAGGGAGTCCGTCCAGCTGCGATCCGTGACGCAACCAATGTTGTCGAAATCGGACGCCATCCCCGGGATCAGCGGCGCGGCGATGTCGAATCCCCGGCGCTCGAGCATGGCCGCAAGCGGGCGGGTCTCCGCCGGTGATCCCAGGAACCCGTGGATGAGCATGGCGCCTGCCTCGGCGCCCTCCCGCTCGATGGTGTACGGCAGGTACGCCTCCTGCGAATACCACTGCTGCATTGGTGAGCCCTGCGCTCCCGACACCCCACATCCTTTCCAGACAAGAACAAGCCGGACGCTGCTCGCATCCGGCTCGTTGTCATCCGTGTCTCCGGCTCCGCTCAGCCTTGCCGGTCGCGCACCGCCGCCATGTAGTTGGAGCGCCCGCGCAACGAGCCATTACCGGTCGAGAACCGCCGCTGGTATCTCGAACGATCGGAGCGGCCATTGTCGCTGCTTGCGTAGGCTCCGATGCGCTCGCGTCCGTCGTGGTCGGCGTGCCCGTCAGCGCTCCACTCGACCGTGCCGGCATCGGCATCGGCCTCATCTTCCTCGTCCGGGTCGCCCTGCGATGCGATGTCCGGCAGGGCCTTCAGCACCAACGGATGCGAGAAGTTCAGCTCCGTGGTGACGAGCTCCTGCCCCTGCCCGTTGATGGTCTGGCGCTTGGTGAGCACACCCTTGCGCAGGAACTCCATGACCTTCGCCTCGATATGCTCCGACGGCAGCATGTCGCGGTCGAGAAAGCGCCACAGTGTGCGGCTCATGTGGCTCTGGGTGGGCACAAAGCCCTCGTGCAACTGCTTCACGTAGGTGTCGACGGCTCTGATGACCGCCATGTCGACATCCGCTGACTGCGTCATCTCGATCGGATCTTCCTCACCCGCGGCCGCCACGAGGTCAGGACTGACCGACCCCGGCACGCCACAGATGATGACGCGCTTGCCGAGGCGATTTCGCAATGTGGTGACGAGCCGGATGAAATCCTTGTCGCCCGAGAAGATCATGAAGAGCTCGATATCCGGCCGCACGAGGGCGGTGTTGATGATATCGACGACGAGATTGAGATCGGAGCGCGAGGCGATCTTCTCGCGGCCATGAGAATCCGTCGACTTCTTGGCCGGATAGTGATGCGCCTCGAACCCGGCGACATCCAGCCGCGTTCGTGCCTGGGTCGGGTGCTGCTCGAAATCGGCATAGGCGCGGGCGACGGACATCAAGCCATATTTCATCGCCTTGTCGCGCCACGCCAGGGGATCCGGTTCACGTCCGAAGGAGTTGATGGTGGAATAACGAATGTTCTCAAAATCGACAAATACTGCAACTTCCGTGGTATCGGCCTGTCGGACCGAAGAAGCCGGATCTGGCACGGTATATCCCTCCAAAACCGTATAAATGGATGTGCTCAATGCTATCTATTTGTGTTGTTTACGCGAATATCAGGTGCGAACGTTCGCCATCCCCACCATTACCCCAAAAAAACCTGGCCCCTGCCTGGCGATGGATATGCCCCATTGGCATCGACCGATCGCTCCCGGTTAGTATCGCCGGCCCACGACCGCCAAGCCCAGCAAGCAGCCCCCGGTCACCGAGGCGACCAGGCCGACCCCCTCATACTGCAAGAATCCTTTTCCGGACCCTTCCAAACGCGCTTCGGATCATCAGATCTCACCCGCGCGCACGGTGGATGCAGATTCCTCTTGCAACCCACGACATGAATGAGTGTAACACCACTGGGAACAGACGCGCAGTTGCTGCATTTGGCGCGTCTGTTCCCGCAGTTCACCTATTTTTTCGTCGATTTTGCTGCCGCGGATTCCGCCGCGATCACCGCCGCGCCCACGACCCCCGAGTTGTCGCCGAGCTTGGCCCGGACGATCTCGACCGCCTCACCCGCATGCTGCAACGCCTCACGCCGGGTCACCCGCTCGGCGGTCTCGAACAGCAGGTCGACTGCCTCGATCACGCCGCCACCGAGAATGATGCGCTGGGGATTGAGAAAGTTCACGACCGATGCGAGCCCGCGCCCAAGATACTCACCGGCACTCTCGATCGCCTCGATCGTCACCGGGTCCTTCGCCTCGACCGCCTTCTTCAGGATGCCGGATCGGATCGCGGCCTGTCCCGGCGCCGCCGGATCGACGTCCGGCATCAGTTCGCGCAGGATCGATGGCCGGCCGCGCCGCAGTTCACCGAGCAATGCCGCCGTGATCGCCGTCCGTGAGGCGTAGGCCTCCAGATGCCCGCGCGCACCGCAGCCGCAGATGCGTCCATCCGCCTGCACCGTCGTGTGGCCCAGCTCGCCGGCGTTTCCGGCAGCCCCGGACACCAGCTTCCCGTCGGTGACGATCGCGCCGCCGATGCCGGTACCCACGAAGACGCAGAGGAAGTTGTCGATCTTGCGACCAGCGCCAAAACGAGCCTCGCCCACCGCCGCAATCTGAACGTCATTGCGAATCGCCGCCGGGACATGAAAGCGGTCTTCAAGCTGCTTGGCCATTGGCAGGTCCACAACCGCCCGGCTCAGGTTCGCCGTCCCGACGAGCAATCCCTGCTCCGCGTCGACCTGACCGGCGATGCCGACCCCGATCCCCTTGATATCCCCGATCTTCACCTTGGCGTCGGACATCGCCGCCTCGCAGGTTGCGTAGATCCGCTTCATCAGCTCCTGCGGGCCGTCCGTCGCGCTCGTGCGCTTTTTGCCGGTTCCGAGCACCTTGCCCGATGTGACATCGACAACGGCCGCGAGGACCTTGGTTCCGCCGAAATCGACCCCGATTGCCAGATCAGCCATGCCCTGCACACTCCCGTTTCCTGCAACCGACGATACCCAGTGCGACCTACGAGGCCGCCTTGTCGAAGCGCTGAATCACCTCGCCGAACTCTTCGAGACCCCGCGGGGTTGCCGGATCCAGCCCACAGACGAAATGGCGGAATCCCAGCTGCCGGAACTCATCGAGCAAGCCGGCCTTCGCCTCCGCATCTCCCCGGAAGGGATTGGGGCGGGAGCCCAGGTAGCCACTCAGGGCCATGTTGCCGCCCGCGGTTCGCACCAGGGTCTTCGGATCGCGACCGGCCTCCTCGCATGCAGCGTCCACGATCTTCAGCTGTTCCCGCACCTTGACCGTATCGCTGTGCCAGACGCTGTTCCAGGCATCAGCGTATCTCGCGACCAGCCCCAGCATGCGCGGGCTGGTCGAACCCACGAGAATCGGCGGCCCCTCTGGCCGCGGCCCGCGCGGGCGGTTGATCGCACCGTTCGCCTCGAAGAACCGCCCCTGAAAGTCGGCCTCGCCCTGGCGCAGCAAGGGGTGGATGACCTTGATCGCCTCCTCGAAGCGCGAGACGCGGTGATCGAACGGGAATCCGAACTGCTCGTACTCGGGCTTGTGCCAGCCGGCACCCAGCCCAAGGATGAAGCGACCGTCGCTCACCTCATCGATCATCTCCGCCATCTTCGCAATCACGCCCGGATTGCGAAACCCCGTGCAGGCCACAAGCGAGCCGATCTGGACATCAGGCACAGCCGCCGCGAGAGCGGACATCAGCGTCCAGCACTCCCAGACGCCGCGAAACGGATCGTCCGGAGTCCCGTACCCAAGCGTCAGGTGATCGGCGATCCAGAGAGCATCGAACCCCACGGACCGCGCCGTCTGCCCGATCTCGACGATGTCCTGAAACCGGGGTGTCCCGCCGAAGGCGCTTCCCTCGCCGATCGGCACCATCAATCCGAGGCTCATCGGCCGCGCTGTTTGCGGCCACAACCCGGTCGCCACAACCGGGTCCGACTGCCCGGCATCTCCATTGTCTCTGGAGTTCGTCTCACTCATTGCATGCCCTGTCGCTTCACGCCGCAATTCAAAACACCTGGTGACATCGTTTCGCCGCTCACTCCCATCGTTACCGGGAACAGGTCGGCGCATCTTGTAGGGAACGGCCTTGTGCCGTTCCCTACCGATTGGCCACCGTGCAGCCGCACGTATCGGGCGTGTGGTCCGCCCGATACGTGTCTCGTTATTCCAGATTCATGCGGCGCAGGCGCCACGTCGCGAGACCAAGCGAGACGACCACAATGCCCACGACGGTGGCCACGATGGTCGAGGTCGCGGCCACGCTGTCGATCCGGAACAGGCGATCGTCCGCCAGGCGCACGAACATCGACTGCGTGTAGTGCTTGATGCTGATCGTGCGGATACCGGTGAGGTAGCGGGAAAGCGCCGTCTCCCAGATGAAGACGTAGAAGATCCCGACCAGCAACGCCCGCTGAATCAGCAGGCTGACGAGCATGAAGAGCGAGCCGAAGCCGAGCACGCCGACCAGCGAGCCCGCGAACATCGGCCAGATCAGGTCCGTGTTATCACCGAGGTGCCCCCAGGCAGCGACGGCCCACGTCACCATGAGCCCGATCCACACGATCGGAACCGTCACCAGCAGCACCGCGATGAATTTCGCCAGCACGATCTGGAGCCGGCTGATGGGCTTCAGCGTCAGGTATTGGAGCGTCCGGTCCTCAAGCTCGTCGCCGAAGGCGGCGGTGGCCAGCACCAGCGTGGCGAGCGGCAGCAACGTCGCCGCGAAGAGATCGAGGTAGATCGTGTTGCCGACGATATCGCGAATCGGCAGCACCCGTTGCCGGTTTGCGAAATGCGGGATGATCGCAAAGATCACCGGAAAGAAGCTGATCCCGGCGACGACCAGCACCGATTTTGCGCGCAGGAACTGCCGCAGTGTCAGGGCGATAATGGTGAACATCGGTGTCACAGGGGCGAGCTCCTCATCGTTCGATCAGGTACGAGAAGACCGATGTCAGGGAATCATCGGTCGGCTGGATCTCGAAGAGGCGCACCTGGCTCTGCTGGGCGGCCACTGGCACCAGGCGATAGAACGACCGTACGTCGTTCGTCTCCGCCACGATGCGCTCCTGCGCATCGATCGATACCGACCGCACGTAGGGCTGCCCGATCAGCGCCGCCGCCAGCTTGCGCGGGTCAGACGCGCGCACCCGCACGGCATGATCGTGCGAATCGATCCGCTCACGAATCGCGCGGAAGTCACCGGCCGCGGCCAGCTTGCCGTTGATGATCACGAGAATGTTCTGGGCGAAGCGCTCGACCTCGACCAGCACATGCGAGGAGACGACGACCGTCTTGCCGGCCGCGCCCAGCTCGCGAATCAACCGGATCAGGTGCGCGCGCTGGACCGGGTCGGTGCCGTTCAACGGCTCGTCCATCAGGATGATGTCCGGATCGTGGACGAGCGCGCCAGCCACCTTGATCCGCTGGCGCATCCCCTTGGAGTACCCACCAACACGCCGGTCCGCGGCGGCCTGCATATCAACCAGGTCGATCGCCCGCTCGACCGCTTCCCGGCGGTTCGGCAGGCGTTGCAGGTTGGCGTTCAGGCGGACGAATTCGCGCCCTGTGAGAAAGGGGTAGATCACCTCGGTCTCGGCCACCAGCCCGAACTTGCGGTAGACGCTCGTCCGCTTGCGAACGGATTCGCCACCGATACTGACCGTTCCCGACGAGGGCGCCAGCAACCCCGCCATCATCTTCAGGGTCGTCGATTTCCCCGCCCCGTTCGGCCCAAGCAGCCCGGTCACACCGGGACCGATGCCAAAGCTGACATCCGAGACGGCCACCAGATCGCCATACCATTTGGACACCTTGTCCAGAACAATGGTCGGCTGGGCGGAGCCGGACATCCCTGGCATGTGATCCGGGACCGGAGCCGGCGGAGGGGCAGTGGCACTGGGCGCGTCTGCTGTCGACATAGGTGTCCTCTTCTCCATCCGTCTCAATCCTGCGGCCGGTAGCGCCAGCGCACGAAGAGCATCGCGAGCGCCGACAGGATCAGAATGTAGGCAATGTAGACCGTGAGCGAGAAGTCGGCGACGCGAATGATATGGGAATCGACGTCGTGGAAGAGGTGATCCAGCACGGCGCCGATCACGTCCTGAATGCTGAAGAAGATGAGGTAGCGCCGCCAATCCTGGTCCAGCACCTCGAACGCCGCGTGCGTGGCGCCCGTCAGGAGCAGGAAGCCGATGATGATGATGGTTACCGCTACCCCCTTGCGATCGGTGAGCGAGGAGATGAACAGCCCGAGCGCGCCGAGCAACAGCGCGATCAGCGCCCCGGCGAGAATCACCCTCCCCAGATCGTCGACATTGCTCCGCATCGCCTTCCACGGCGAATCGGCGACGAGCTGGCGCCCCAGCCAGAGGATGACGGCGGGGATCAGCGACATGGTCATCGTGAGAAGGATCGTCGCCAGCAGCTTCGCCAGGATGTAATCACTGCGACTGATGGCCCGCGCGAAATAGAGCGGCAAGGTCTTCTCACGCCGGTCCGGGCAGAGCATCTCCGGCGCGATCGTAGCCACGAAGATGCCCTCGATCGTGAAGATCGCGGCGAAATACCCGGAGTACGAGGCGAACTCCACCTGCGGCACGAGCGCGGCGATACCGATCATCACGACCAGCGGAATGATCGCCGCCGTGTAGAGCAGGATCGGCAGGATCTTCGATGTCCACGGCTTGCGGATGCCCATCGCCCGCTTGATCGAGTAGCCGACGAGCGAGCGAAACGCCTGCCGTCGCCCCAGGCGCGGCCCAGTGTAGTGCTGGTAACCGCGATCGAAGACCTCGCCATAGCCGGTCGGCGCGTTTGGCGTGACATTAGCGGACATTGGCTTCCTCCCGCATCGCCCCGACATCGCCGAGATAGATATCCTCCAGCGAACGCGATCGTGATCGGAGCGAGCGCAGGGCGACCTGCTGGTGCACCGCGACATCCCGGATCAGGTCGTAAACCCGCTCATCGTCGACCTGGATCACCAGTTCCCGCGCTCCAAGCTCGGTGCTTGCCGGTTGGACTGTCACCCCCTGCTGCCGGATGAGCCCGGCGAAGGCGTCCTGATCGCCGTCGATCTCCACGATCACCTCACCGCCGATCACGCCCAGCCCGCCCAGCGGCTGCGAGGTAACCAGGCGGCCGCCATCGAGAATGACCACGTAGTCGCAGACGCGCTCGATATCCTCGAGAATGTGGGAGGAGAAGACGACCGCGATGCCCAGACTCCGGTAGATGCGCTCGACGAGCTCCAGCATCTCCTCACGGCCGTTTGGGTCCATGCCCGCGGTCGGTTCGTCCAGGAAGACGAGCTGCGGGTCATGCACGATCGCCTGCGCGAGCTTCACGCGCTGGCGCATACCGGTCGAGAACCCCTTGATCAGCCGGTAGCGTTCCTCGTCGAGGCCCACCTGGTAGAGCACATCGGCCGCGCGCTGGCGGGCGGCACGCGCCGGCAACCCGCTCATCTCGGCCATGTGCGCCACGAAATCGGCGGCCGTGGTGGAGGATGGCAAGGCATCCGCCTCCGGCATGTAGCCGACTCGCTCCCGCACCTGGATGCCCTGCGTCTGCGTGTCGTACCCGACAACGCGCGCGGTGCCGCGATCGGGCTTGGTCAGCCCGAGCAGGGTCCGGATCAGGGTCGTCTTGCCGGCGCCGTTCGCGCCCAGCAGCCCGACCGACGCCCGGGGAATGCTCAGATCGAGATTCTCCAGGGCGACAAACTTGCCGAACGACTTGCGAACACCCCGCACCTCGATTACGGGCTGGTTCGCCGGTCCGGATGTCCCATCTGCCACTGTCATGCGTGTTCGGAACCTCCCTGCATCGTCCTCTGCAATGGCCCATGTCACTCAAACACGCTTCGCGCGGTCCTGCGCGCAAAGGAGCCGGTATGTCATCCGGCCAATGGTGCGTTCAGAGTCTACCAGCCCGCCCGTCTCGCCGGAGCCGGCAGGGCCTGTCCTGGCCAACCTATCCAAAGGAATAGCCGCGCCCCTGCTCGGTCAACGGATGCCGCCACGCAGGGCCAGCCTCTACGCTTGCACCACGTCGGTTCCCTCGCGGCGCGCCCGCTGGGATCGGATTGAAATCGGCGGTCGTGGCCATGCTTCCGGAGAGCGGTTCATCCCGCCACGCCTCGCGACCGCGTTCACTACAGTCGACGTCTTCGTCACGCTTCGTCCAGCATATCCGGCACGCCATTGATGCCGGGAGAGGATATTCACCATGGATGCGTCACATTCGCCGCTCGATCAGCTCAGCGAAGCGTTCGCGGACGCCGTCGAGAAAGTCACGCCGAGCGTTGTATCGGTCGTCGGACGCCGCCGCCTGCCGGGCACCGGAACGATCTGGCAAACGAGCGATGCCTCGTTCGTCGTCACGGCGAGTCACGTCGTCGAGCGGGAGGAATCAATCGAGATCGTGGCCGGGGAGCACGATCATCTCACGGCCAGTCTGGTCAGCCGCGATTTCGGCTGCGACCTCGCCGTCCTGCGCGTGGATGACCTCCAGGCCCAACCGATTGTCCAGCGTGAGCGACCGGCCCGGGTCGGCAACCTGGTGATGGCGGTCGGCCGCCCGTTCGTCACTCCCTCCGCAACCATTGGCTCGATCACCTCGATCGGCGCGATCCGCTTCCGCCGGTTCCAGACACCGACGCTGATTCATGCCGAAACAACGCCACTTCCCGGCTTCTCGGGCGGGCCGCTGGTCGATCCCACCGGGGCCGCAGTCGGCATCAATACCTCCGGCCTGATGCGGCGGGGCCGGCCACTTGGCGGCAACACCGGCATCGTCACGATCCCGGCGCAGCAGGTCGACTACATCGTCGCCGATATCGTCGAATACGGGCGCGTGCGCTACGGCTGGATCGGTGTCGCCGTGCAGGCCGTCGATCTCCCCGCATCGGCCCGCGACAACGTGCACGACCAGGACACCGGGCTCCTGATCACGGGGGTCACGCCAGACAGCCCGGCTATGACGGCGGGCTTGGTGGTGGGTGATATTCTGGTGGCAATGGGGGATCAGCCCCTGACCGATATCGCGGATCTCCAGCAGTTGCTCAGCGGCCGGCAGATCGGATCGGCAATCGCACTCCAGGTCCTGCGCGGTGGTTCGCCAGTGTCTGTCGAGCTGACACCCGTCGAGCGCCCGGAGCGAGGTCATTGAGTCACCAGCCGGCTAACGCCGCCCCAGTGGTCGAATTACCGCGGAGAGAGGGTCCCATGGTCTCACGTCTCAGCGTCGAGCCGAAACTGGCAATCGCTTCGGCGAATCCCTCGTCGCCCCGGGAGATTGGCCGGGCCCGGCATGCCCGGACGCGCCTGATCGTCGGCATCGTGGCGGCCTATCCCTCGCTTCGCGCGGGCCTCGCGACGCTCATCCAGGATGACCTCGACCTTACCGCGACGGCGATCCCACCGGAACATTTCAGCGCCTCCAGCGAGCGCATCGCACCCGCCCAGATCGCGCATGCAGACGTGCTGCTGATCGACGCACACGATCTCGAACACGATGCGCTCATGAATCTCGTCGTCGTCGCGAACGGCGACGAGATTCCACTCGTCTGGCTTGGCCGCCCCACGCTCGATCTCCAGCGCGTCGTGGCGGGCCGGCCCGGTGGCGTGATCGCGCCGAACGCCGAGAGCGAGACCCTGATCGCGGCGATCCGTGCCGCGGCCGCCGGTTTGCTGGTGCAGGACCCCGCCCAGGGCGCGGACACAATGCATGCCGAGAATGGCGGAACCTACTCGTCACCGATGATGGGCGAGAGCTTCCTGAGCCCGCGCGAACGGGAGGTGCTCGCCCTCGTCGCATCGGGCCTGCCCAACAAGGCGATCGCGCGGGAGCTGGGCATCAGCGATCACACGGTCAAGTTTCACGTCAGCTCGCTGCTGACGAAACTGGGTGCCGGGAGTCGCACCGAGGCGGTCACCGTCGCCACGCGGATGGGCGTCCTCTCCCTGTAACAAAGAGAGCAATGAGTCGCCTCGGTCGTTCGTAGGGAACGGCCTTGTGCCGTTCCGATCGGGCGAAGCCCGATATCCGAGGCCTACCGGATAACTGGTTCCCGGTAGGCCATCGGTTCCCGTCCGTAGCGGTCGACCTCGTGTCGACCATCGGCCGGAGGCCGATATCCGAGGGGCATGAATCGGCAACGTGCTCGTCACGGGGCCGGTCGAGATATGGCCCTGGTGGTCTCGCTTCGCTGCGGGCCATCGGTGCCGGCGCAGCTGCTGACACAAGGTCGCACCCTACAAGTTAGGAGCGCATGCGAAACGCAAACAGGCCGCATCTCATCGATGCGGCCTGTTTGCCTTGCCCGTGTCTTGAACGATCGGCTAGCTGCTCTTGCGCGGGTCGAGCGCATCCCGCAGGCCATCGCCCATGTAATTGATCGCGAGCACCGTCAGGAAGATCATCGTTCCCGGGATCAGCGCCTCATGCGGGCTCATCTGCAGGTAGTCCTTCGCCTCATAGAGCATCCGCCCCCAGCTCGGGACATCGGAGGGGAAGCCAAGCCCCAGGAAAGCGAGCGAGGATTCGGTGATGATCGCGGCGCCGACCTCCAGCGTCGCGGCCACGATGATCGGGCTCAGCACGTTGGGCAGGATCTGCTTGAAGATCAGGGAGCTCCGGGTGGCGCCGATCGAGCGGGCCGCCTCCACGAACTCCTTCTCCTTCACGGAGAGGAAGCTCGCCCGCACCAGGCGCGCCGTCTGCATCCACGCGAGAACACCGATCACCACAACGATCAGCAGGAAGATGCCGATCGTGGGCGATCCGAAGGCGCGATCGCCAAAGTTCTTCATCGACTGGCCGAACAGGAAGGTGATCAACAGCAACAATGGCAACTGCGGCAGCGCCAGGAAGAGGTCCGTCAGCCTCATCAGGACGCTGTCGGCAAACCCGCCGAAGAATCCGGCCATCGCGCCGATGAAGGTGCCGATGCCGATCGCGACGAGCGCCGCGACGATACCGACGGCAAGCGAGATCCGGCCGCCATACAGGATACGGGCCAGGATATCTTGCCCGAGCGAGTCCGTTCCCAGGAGATGGTTCAGGCTCGGCGACATGCTCGTGTCGTACTCGAACGGCGAGTTCACCGGACGATGGTAGAAGAACGGCCCGAACGCCGTGATCAGGATGAACGAGAGGAAGACGATGAGCCCCGCCATCGCCAGCCGGTGATGGCGGAACTGCCGCCACGCATTGTTCCACAACGAACGCTGAGGACGAACACGGGACGAATCCAGTGCGAGCTTGGCGTCCGCGTGCGCGGCCAGGGTTGGCGTAGAGCCCTCATTGCCGCTCACCGGCGGACCCTGTGCTTCACGTGCCATCTACGAAACCTCCGCATCTGGATTGAACTGTCTGCGGGCGCCGCGTCGCGCGCCGCTCACCGGTCTGCAATCTCTCGAAATCGACAAACATGCTGCCCGCATCACTCCACGGAGCGACTCCGGGGAAAACCCGCGGCCTTGCGGCGCTTCTGCGCTCTCAATCATCACGCTCAGCATGTCAGGAGTACTTGATGCGCGGGTCGAGAATGGCATAGAGAATGTCCACCAGCAGGTTGAACAAGACAACGAGCACGGCCAGGCCGAACGTGATCGCCATCACGACGGGCACATCCTTGGAAAGAATGCCATCGATCAGGGCGCGCCCGATTCCCGGGATACGGAAGATCTGCTCGGTGATGACCGCGCCGCCGATCACACCCGGAATCTGCAGGGCGATGACCGTCACGACGGGAATCATCGCGTTGCGCATCGCATGCAGGATGATCACGGACGATTCGCGCAATCCCTTCGCACGTGCCGTGCGCACGAAGTCCTGATTGATCGTTTCGAGCATCGATGCCCGCACGAACCGGGTGAGTGAGGCGGAGCCGAAGAGCGCGATCACCACCACCGGCATGATCGCCTGTTTGATGATCGTCCAGCCGCTGGCGGTCGAGTCATACACGAATGGCAGCCAGTGCCAGTGCACGCTGAAGATGATGATGAGCAACAGGCCCGAGAAGAAGGTCGGGATGCTAAAGCCGATGAACGAGATCGTCGTGGCAACCTGGTCGAAGATCGAGTACTGCTTGATAGCGGAGATCACGCCGACCGGGATCGCGATCAGCAGGCCGAGGATGTAGGCGGTGCCGAACACCCCCAGCGTCACCGGAATCCGGTTGAGGACATAGTCCCGGACCGGCACACGCGACGTCAGCGATTCTCCCCAGTCGAAATGCAGGAAATAGGCTTGCGCCCATTTGAAGTACTGGATATAAAGCGGATCATCGAGCCCCCATTGCTCGCGGATGCGCTGCCGCACCTCCGGCGACACATTCGGATTGGTCGCCAATTGCCCGAGCGGATCGCCCGGTGCCAGGTACAGAATCGTGTAGATAATCATGCTGATCGCGATCAAGGAGACAATCGAAATCAGCAATCGGCGGATCAGATATCGACCCACGCGCTACTCCTTCAGTGGAAAGGATCATGCCGCGACCGTGTGCCTCACGCTCTGGTGAGTGCCCCCGTCGCTAGCGCTCTGTGTTCGCCCCATGTACGGGATTCGTTCGTCCCCGGCACCCATTCGTGCGATCCAGCCGATCGCCCGACAGTTTGCCAGTGGTCCATATCCCGTCATCACGAGGCGACGCTGCCTCGACTGCCCAAGAAATTCGAGAAAATGCTACGTTCCTGTCCCCATGAAGTCAAGGAAGTGGCTCCGCACCCGGCCTTCACTCGGGCGGGAACGCCGAAAAATGGGCGCATACATGCCCATTTCGGCGACCATTGCTCAATTCGGTTGTGCGGTGTACACAACAGGGGAAGGAAACGTTTCCGCTGGCAACAACTCCACGCACCATCGCAAAAGACGACACCCGGACCGGGGAGGATTCATGAGGACATTAACCGATCAGAACGCGCCGGCACCGCGCGATACGCGAAAGCTGCTCGACTCCCTGCGAGGCGGGGTCATCGTCTCCTGCCAGGCGCGCCCCGGGAACCCGCTGCACGGGCCGGACCTGATGGCGATCATGGCCCGCGCCGCCGAGCTTGGTGGCGCCCGTGCCCTGCGCGTCAACGGACCGGACGACATCGCCGCGGTGCAACGCGCGACCGATCTGCCCGTCATGGGCATCAAGAAGGAAGATCACGACGACAGCCCGGTCATGATCACGCCGACCGTGGCCTCGGTCCGGGCCGTCCTCGCGACGGGAGCCCCGATCGTTGCGCTGGACGGGACGAACCGCCTTCGTCCCGGTGGGGAAACGCTCACCGCCAGCGTGCGGGAGATCCACCGCGCCCACGCCCTCGCCTTCGCCGACCTCGCCACCCGCGAGGATCTGCGCCACGCCACGAGCGCCGGTGTCGATGCGGTCGGAACGACGCTGAGCGGCTACACTGCCGAGAGTCCCAGGAGCGACGAGCCGGATTTCGACCTGCTCGAATGGCTCGTGAAACATTCACCCGTCCCCGTCTTCGCGGAGGGTCGCATCTGGACGCCGGAGCATGTCACCCGGGCCTTTGCCCTGGGCGCCAGCTTCGTCGTCATTGGCACGGCGATCACGAACCCGATGGCGATCACCTCCCGCTTCGTCGCGGCTGCTGGAACAGCCCGCGACGGCGAGTAACCAGAAGGGAAAACAACTCCCGTGAGCGATGGATTTCAGCACTTTCTCGCCCGCACCCGCGAACTGATGGCGGTGATGGCCGGCTCCGAGAACGACAAGATCGAACAGGCCGCCGCGATCACGGCCAAATGCATTGCCGATGGCGGCATCGTCCACGTCTTCGGCAGCGGGCACTCCAACCTCCTGGCGCAGGAGGTCTTTCACCGGGCGGGCGGCCTCGTTCCCTTCAACGCCATGCTCGATATCAATCTCACGATCTTCGGCACCTCTCGCGCAACGCTGCTGGAACGCCTGGAGGGCTATGGCAAATCGCTCCTGACGAGCTACGACGTTCGCGCTGGCGAGGTCGTGATCGTCATCAGCACCTCCGGCATCAACCCGGCGCCGATTGAGGTCGCGGAGGAGGCGAAGGCCCACGGCGCGACCACGATCGCCGTCACTTCGGCCGCCGCCTACGCGAACGCGGCATCCCGGCACTCGTCCGGCAAGCGCCTGGTCGATGTCGTCGATCTCGTGCTCGATACGCACGTCCCGGCCGGGGACGCGATCGAGCCGGTCGGGGACGATGGCATCCTCGTCGGCGCGACCTCCACGATCCTTGGCGCCGCGCTGCTGAATGCGCTGGTTGTCGCCACCACCGAGCGTCTTGTGGCGGACGGTCATGATGTTCCGGCCTTCATCAGCCAGAACCTGCCGGGCGGGGATGAGCACAACAATGCGCTCTTCGACCGCTATCGCTCGCGGATGCCCCTGCTCAAGCCATAGCTAAATCCGAATCCGAACCCGTAGAGGCGCAGACCAGCTGCGCCATCGGCCGGACCACCAGGCCGATCGTGGGAGCATCTGCGGCTGGTATCCGGCTCCGCCGGATGGGTCAGACCAGCTGACCCGCTACAAGTTGTCACCACCATGTCGAATTCCGCTGTAGGAGATAAGAGACGCGTGGACGAGTTGATCCTGGCCGTTGATGGCGGCCAGACCTCCACCAAGGCAGTCATTGCCCGTCGCGACGGCACGATCCTCGGCGCGGGCAAAGGATCGCCCTGCGACCATATTCACGGTCCAAACGGGATCGAGAAGAATCGCGCGGCGATCCACAGCGCCGCCCGTTCCGCCATCGCCGCGGCGAATGTGCCGCCCGAAGCGATCATCGGCGTCGGACTCGGGCTCACGAGCGCGCCGCGCGAGCAGGGCGCGACCCCGATCTTTCGCGGCATCGTCGAGGAGCTCTGCTCGCCCACCGCATTCTGGGTCGATGCCGATTTCGTCTCGAACCTGGCGGGGGCCTCCGCCGGTCGGGACGGCATCGTCGTCATCGCCGGGGGCGGCTCCATCGGTTACGGCATCGACAAGACCGGTCGCGAGGCGATCAGCGCCGGGCTCGGCTATCTGCTCGGCGATGAAGGAAGCGCCTGGTATATCGGCTTGCGGGCATTGCAGGAGGCAGCCCGCGCCGCTGACCAGCGCGGCCCGCAGACCGCCCTGCTGCCGCTAGTGATCGAGCATTACGAGCTGCGCACGATCCGCGACATCATCCGCATCATCTACGATGCCGGCTTCGTGCGGTCCCAGGTCTCCGCGCTGGCGCCCGATGTCGTGCGCCTCGCGCGCGAGGGCGACGAGGTTGCCGGCGGGATCGTCCGCACGGCCGGCGAATTGCTGGCCGACATCGCGCTCGGCGCCGCCCGCCAGCTCCACGTTCCGGGAGAAGCCGTCACCGTCTACCCGACCGGCGGGGTCTTCGCGGCCGGCGAGCTGATCACCGGGCCGTTCACGTCGCGCCTGACCGCCGCCTGGCCGGAGGCCACCGGCGGGACGCCGCGCTTCCCGCCGGTCATCGGCGCGCTGATCCAGGTCTGGAAGACGCTGGGCGATCCCATCACCGAGGAGCGACTGGCAACGATCGAGCGAACGCTGTGAGCGCTCTGAGGTGGCGCGCGGGCAGCGCGGTCGCGACGTTTCCGATCGCGCCGGGCACGGAGCTTGGCGGCTACATCGATCGCGCCGGTCCGGCCTCCACGACGCTGGATGAGCTGGAGATTGGTGCATTCATCCTGCAAATAGGAGAGCGGCGCCTGGCAATCGTCACGGCCGACGTCGTGGCAGTCGATGTCGCGTTGACCGACGCGATCGCAAGCGCGAGTGGCATACCGCGCGATGAGCTCCTGCTCTGCGCGTCGCACACCCACAGCGGCCCGCGCGGGATCGTCGACCGCCTGCATCCGGCCGACCCGAGTGCCGCCGATACCGATCTCCGGAAGCGCTTCATCGAGATCGCAACCGCCACACTGGCGGGGGCCACACGTCGGCTCGAACCGGTCACGCTCGACCTCACCGAATGGCAGACGGCGAACGCATGGTCCAACCGCAACGCAGAGGACGGTCCGAACGACCCGCGCGTCCGGCTCCTCATCACACGCCGCGACGATGGATCGCTGCAGACCGCGCTCGCCCTCGTCGCCTGTCACCCCACGATCCTCGGGGCGAGCAGCACGGTCGTCTCCGCCGACCTGATGGGCGGTATCCGGAGGGCACTGGCCGGAGCGTTTGCGCAAGGTGGCGAGCAACCAGTCGTCCTGAGCCTGACGGGCGCCGCTGGCGACATCAGCACGCGCTTCACCCGCCAATCCTCCACCCCGGCGGAGATCGAGCGCCTCGGTGCGCTCGCCATCCAGGGACGGGACACTGCACTGGCATCTTCCCGCCCCGTTCCAGCATCGGCGAACGCCCTCCGCAACGAGCGTGTGACCTGCCGGCTGGCATCCGTGCTCGATACATCAGCTGATTTCGATCCCGAGCGGGAGATGCGGGAGGCGGAACAACGACTGCGCGAGCTCGACGCGACCGGGGGCTCCGAGGCCGAGCGACGCCGGGCAATCACGCAACGGCAGGGCGCCTACCTGCGCTCCCTGCTGCGCGATGTCCCGTCCGAACGCTTCGACCTGGAGCTGAGCGCATGGCGGCTCGGGAATGATTGCGCGCTGGTCAGCGTACCCGGCGAGCTTTTTACGTCGCTTGGCGCCGAGATCGAGCGAGCGAGCCCGTTCGCCGCGACGTGGGTCGCGGGCTACGCCAACGGGTACGCGGGGTACATCGCCGATCCCGCAGCCTACGAGACGCGAACCTACGAAGCAATGGCGAGCCCCTTCGGCATGAACGCCGGGGAGACAGTGACGGGCACCGCCCAGCGCCTGCTTGTCGCGCTGAAAGACACGTAGCGCTCTATCAGTCAGCGATGCAGGATCTATCCGTACGGGTCGACCCGTGTGTCGACCCTGGCCTTCGCCCCTACGGAGGGCATAGAGGGCTGCCTTCTTCCGTAGGGGACGAGCGAGGCACGGCCCGCATCCACCTAGGGGCCGTGGTAGACTTCCTGTTTGCGTGCCACGTCGGCGCGACAGTTGGGGTGTGCCTCGTATGCTGCGCACCCGGATCGATTGTTTCATCCGCAAGGAAGTAGGAGTCACACGCTCACTATGGCTAACGAGCTGACCCTGAGGGCCGAACCGCGGACAGTCCACGGCAAGAAGGTCAACCGCCTTCGACGCGAAGGCCTGATCCCTGGTGTCGTGTATGGACCTGTGGTTGAGGGGACCGTTTCCGTCTCCGTCAATCAGCGCGAATTCGACAAGTTCTTCCGAAACGTCGGGCATTCGTCGATCTTCACCCTGAATTGGGATGGCGGCAGCCAGCCGGTCCTGATTCGTGAGGTGCAGGTCGATCCGGTGACGCGCGCGTCACTGCACATCGATTTCTTCGCGCCGAACATGAATGTGACCCTGCGCGCCGCCGTCCAGGTCGTGCTGACCAACCCGTCGGACGCGATCGAGGGCGTGCTGCAGCACATCCTCACTGAGGTCGAGGTCGAGGCGCTGCCCGCCAACCTGCCGCACCAGATCGACGCCGATGCGTCGGGGCTGGTCGCGGTCGGGGATGCGGTCCACGTCCGCGATCTCACCGCGCCCGCCGGCGTGACGATTGTCACCGATAGTGACGAGTTGATCGCCAGCGTCGTGGCCGAGGCCGCCCAGGAAGCGGCTGAGAGTGAGGAAGCCGCCGCCGAAGAGGCTGCCGCAGGCGCAGCCGAAGAAGCTGCCGCCGAGGAAGGCTCCGGGGAGTAATCCCGTATCGGCCGTCTTCACTGATGGCATGCAGCCAGAACGACAACCGGCCGGCGAATACTCGCCGGCCGGTTGTCGTTTCTCAGTAGCGTATCTATACGGGCAGTCATCCTGAATAGATCGTCTACGTTAAGCTCTCCTATCCCTGTCATCCTTCGACAAGCTCAGGATGACAGGGTAGGGACGGTGCAAGATAGACGAACGCTCTACTCAGAATGACGAAGATAGGCCAGCCCAACGTAGATGCGCACGCAATGGAACGGATGCTCAGGGAGCAACCGCATGCCCGCATGCCGGGCGCACTTTCTCCGCGAGCAGCCGCACCGTGCGCGAAACCCGCTCCTCATCCATACCAGCACCGTGCACATTCGCAAGCAGCAGATCGAAGGGCAGCGCTGATCGCGTCGCATCGATCGCCCGCGCGACCGTCTCCGGGCCACCGGCCAGCATGATGTCGTCGCGGATCATCGCCGCGACCCGCTCCCTGGCCTCCCGCCGCCGGTCGGCGCGGCTGCCCTCGCCGCCGCCGTGGCCGTACTTCTCGTCCAGCCGCAAAAGGTCGTCAGCGATCTCGTCGGTCGCCTGCTGGTCCGTCTCCGCCACATAGACTGCGCGCATCAGCGCGACCGTCCCGCTGACGCGATCGGGCTCCGCCTCGATCGTCGCCTCGCTGCGGGTATGCCGGCCAGCGAGGTAGGCGGAGACAGCGGGAACCAGTTGCGCGGTCGGCTTGAACCCCACCGCCAGCCCTAGCCCGCGCGACCC
>JBARWF010000026.1:0-12892 GCA_049646645.1 Thermomicrobiales bacterium | reverse complement strand
CCACCCGCATGATCAACGAGGGCGCCGATGGCCACGAGCACGGCATCACAGACTGCGAGAGAGAATGACCGCAAGCGCATGAGGGGACGAGATCAACTCGGTCTCTACCTCTTTCTGGTGCCGGCGATCGTCTATATCGCGTTCACCATGCTCTATCCGGTCTACGAGAACATCCGGATGAGCCTGCACGACGTCACGATTCGGACCTTCCTCGCCGACAACCAACCGTGGGCAGGACTCCAGAATTTCCGAACTATCTTCGACGATCCGGATTTCTGGAACGCCGTGCGTCTCTCGCTCGAGTTCACCATCGGCTCGATCGTCTTTCAGTTCACGATCGGGTTCGCCCTCGCTCTTCTCTTCAGTCAGCCATTCCCCGGGAATACGATTCTGCGGGCGATGATGCTTCTCGGCTGGCTGATCCCGACGGTTTTGAGCGGCACGATTTTCCGCTGGGTTCTCGATGGCGACTACGGGATCCTGAACTACGCGCTCACCAGTCTCAACCTGATGTCGGCCAACAAATACTGGCTCATCGACACGGACACCGCACTCTGGGGAACGGTCCTCGCGAACATCTGGGTCGGCATTCCGTTCAACATGTTGCTCTTACTGGCGGGATTGCAGGGAATTCCGACAACGCTTTACGAGGCGTCAGCCATTGATGGCGCATCCGCCCGCCAGCGCTTCTGGTCGATCACGCTGCCGCTGATGCGTCCGGTGTCCCTGAGCGTGCTTCTCCTCGGTCTGATCTACACCTTCAAGGTCTTTGACCTGATTTACATCATGACGGCAGGTGGCCCCGTCAACGCGACGACCGTTTTGCCGATTTATGCCTATGACAAGACCTTCCAATCCTTCCAGTTCGGCGCTGGCGCCGCATCCGCTGTGATCATGCTCGTAGCCCTGCTCGTCGTCGCCACCGCATACGTCTGGTATACGCAGCGAGAGGAAGCCGCAGCATGATTGGTTCGCGTCGCTCGACTCGCCCCTACCTGCTCATGATCGCCGCACTGGTGATTGTGGCCATCTACCTCTTTCCGGTCTACTGGATGGTCGTGACCTCGCTCAAAACGCCGCCCGAGATTTTCGCCACGCCCCCAAAGCTCATTCCCAATCCGATCAACTTCTCCGCGTACCGAACGGCAGTGATCGATAACATTGTGGTCCAGCGCGCCTTTCTCAGCAGCCTTATCATCGCTACCGGCACCATGCTGTTAACGCTCGTCCTGGCAACACCAGCCGCCTATGCACTGGCGCGCTTTCGCCTGCGCGGCAGCGGATTGTTCGTGCTCATGATCGTTCTTGGTCAGCTCTTGCCCGCAGTGGTGATCGCCGGACCACTCTTCGTGCTCTTCCGCCGGCTGGATCTGACCAACTCGTACCAGGCGATCATCCTCGCCGACACCTCGGCAACCCTCCCGTTCGCGGTGATCGTCCTTCGTCCCTTCTTTCTCGCGGTGCCGCGAGAGCTGGAGCAGGCGGCCATGCTGGACGGGGCGAATCGCTTCCGCGCCTTTCACCAGATCATCCTGCCGCTCGTGCAACCAGGCCTGGTGACTGTCGCCGCCTTCTCGTTCCTGCTGGCCTGGGGAGAGTTCGTTTTCGCCTTGTCGCTCAACCTGAACGAGAAGATTCAACCGCTCACCGTCGCCCTCAACAAGTTTTCCGGCCAATATGGCACCCGTTGGAATGAGATGATGGCCGTTTCGACGACTGTCGCGATTCCGATCGTCCTGATCTTCGTCGCACTCCAGCGATTCATCGTCAACGGCATTACGACGGGGGCCACCAAGGAATAGAGGTGCTAGTGGGCAATCCCGCCGCCGACCGGGACAAACGATGAGCGGTTGCCCCGAATGGCGAGCGCCGCTATGATGCCGGAGACTACCTCAACCGGCGAACGTTACAGGAGGAGAGGTTCGATGAAGATCGGCGTTTTTACCGTTCTCTTTGCCCAGCGCCCGTTTGAGGAAGCGCTGGACTATATCAAGGCGACCGGCTGCGATGCCGTCGAAATCGGAACCGGTGGCGCCCCCGGCAACGCCCACTGCGATCTCGATGCGCTTGTCGACAACGAGGCAGCGCAGAAGCAGTGGCTTGAGCAGGTGACCAGTCGTGGGCTCGAGATCAGCGCCCTCTCCTGTCACGGCAACGCCCTGCACCCGAACAAGGAACTCGCCCGCCAGGACGATGAGACATTCCGCAAGACCGTCCGGCTCGCCGAGCAGATCGGCGTCAAGAACGTCATCACCTTCTCCGGCTGCCCCGGCGATTCCGAATCATCCACAAAGCCGAACTGGGTGACCTGCCCCTGGCCGACCGATTTCCTCGAGATCCTCGACTGGCAGTGGAAGGAGGTCGCCACGCCGTACTGGTCGGAGGCGGCCAGGTACGCCAGCGACCACAACGTGCGCGTCGCAATCGAGCTCCATCCGGGCTTCCTCGGCTACCACACGGAATCCTTCTGGAAGCTCCGCGAGATCGGTGGCGAGAACATCGGTGTCAACTTCGACCCCTCCCACCTCTTCTGGCAGGGAATGGACCCGCTCGTCTGCGTCCGCGAGCTGAAGGATGCGATCTTCCACGTCCACATGAAGGACACCTGGCTCGACCAGCAGAACATCCGGCGCAACGGCGTGCTCGATACCAAGCCGTACACGGATGAGGTCAACCGGTCGTGGATCTTCCGCACGGTCGGTTACGGGCATGGCCCGGAATTCTGGCGCAGTTTTGTCTCGGAGCTTCGCCTTGCGGGATACGACGGCGTGCTCTCGATCGAGCATGAGGATTCGATCATGAGCGTGAACGAAGGCTTCACGAAGGCGGTCGAGTTCCTCAAGGACACCGTCATCCGCGAGACACCCGGCGAGGCCTGGTGGGTCTAGGCGACGCAGACAGCGGGGATCATGACCATCTCCGTAGCTGGATCCCATTGTGTAGGGAACGGCCTTGAACCCACCCTATCTGGGGCTGGCCACAAGTCGATCATATGAACACGAACCAAGGGAGATTGCATTCATGAGTGAGATCGGTGTCGGACTGGTTGGCTACAAGTTCATGGGGCGTGCGCACTCCAATGCCTACCGGCAGGTCGCGGCGTTCTTCGACGTGGACCCAAAGCCGGTAATGCGGGCGATCTGCGGCCGCGATGCGGCGGCTTGCGTTGCCGCCGCCGACAAGATGGGCTGGCAGGAAATCGAGACCGATTACCACACGCTCGTCAAGCGGGACGATATCGGGCTCGTCGACGTCTCGACGCCCGGCTACACCCATCACGATGTCGTCATCGCCGCGCTGGAGGCGGGGAAGCACGTCATCTGCGAGAAGCCGCTTGCCAATACGCTCGAAGAAGCGCGCGAGATGGTCAACGCCGCAAAGAAGGCCGGCACCATCAACATGGTGAACTTCAACTACCGGCGCGTGCCCGCGGTCCAGTTCGCCAAGCAACTGATCGATGAGGGCAAGATCGGCGAGATCACGCACTGGCGCGCCGTCTACCTGCAGGATTGGCTTGTCAACCCGATGGCCCCGCTCGCTTGGCGGTTGAAAAAGGAACTCGCCGGCTCTGGTGCGCTCGGCGACATCGCCGCGCACATCCTCGACCTCTCGCACATGCTCGTCGGCAACATTACGGAGGTTGTGGGCACGCTGGATACGTTCATCAAGCAGCGTCCGGTCGAGGTTCCGAGCGACGGCGGTTCCGGGCTCAGCAACAAGGCCGGCACCGAGATGGGGGAAGTGACCGTCGATGACGCGACGACCTTCCTCGCGCGCTTCGAAAACGGAGCGACCGGCACCTTCGAGGCCACGCGCATGGCGACTGGCCGCCGGAACTACAACTCATTCGAGATCAACGGCACGAAGGGCAGCATCGCCTTCAACCTCGAACGCCTGAACGAGCTCGAGGTCTACCTTGCTGAGGACGAAGCAGGGCTGCAGGGCTTCCGCACCATCAATGTCACCGAGTCGGTCCATCCGTACGCCGGCAACTGGTGGCCGGCCGGTCACATCATCGGCTGGGAGCACAGCCACACGCACAACATCGTGGCCCTGCTGGAGGGAATCCGGACCGGGATCAATCCGTCCCCGTCATTCGAGGATGGATTCCGCTGCCAGGCGGTGCTGGATGCGGTCGAGCGCAGCGTGGAATCCCGCACCTGGGAACAGCCCGCCGCGCTGTAACTACCCAGTTCGGGTCACGCTCGTTCCGGTTTTCCATTCACAGGGTGCGACACAGGATCGCATCGTACAGTCGAATCGCGAGTAGCGCCGATGGACCCTCGTCGGGGAGCTCTCCCCGACGAGGGTCCGTCGTATTCTGATGTTTACGTTCGATCAGCCCCGGAATACAACGGCAGCTCGGTGTTCTCGAAACGGGCGGCGACCGTCTGCCGGTCGATACGGCGGCGCGCCATGATCGCGGTTGCAATCCGTGAGCGCTCGTCGTCGTCGAGATCGTCAAGCACCCCGTGCGGATCGGGCACGGCCGCCATCACGATCGCGGCATCGTCATCCCGCGCGAGCGCCGAGCGAATGCGCCGGAGATGCGCCTGGCGCACCAGTGCCATCTCCAGTTTGTCGATCGAGACATCGCCGCGCAACCGCGAATCCTGGTCGATGCCGAGCGCCTTGGCAGCGGGCACGAGCCGCGCCAGGCGCTCATAGTCCATCGGCGAAGCGGCAGCCGCTGCCAGGATATCCTCGATCAGCGAGGTCCGCTCGACCACGTTCTGGATCGCGCCCCAGGTGTGTCGATCCGGAATGCGGGCGCCGACTCGCTCGACCCGGTTCAGCGCCGAGACAATGCTCGTATCATCTTTTGCCTTGACCGCCGCTTGCAAGGCATCGATCGCCCGCTGCTGCTCGATCAGGCGGCGGGTGCGCCGGCGCTCCGCCGCGCTCAGGCGCTCGATCGCCTGGTGCGGCGGGTGCTGGAACAGAGCCTCCAGGGCGCTCACGCTCCGCGTCTTGAGCGCGTGACGAACGTCTGCCCGCCAGGTGACACGCCGCTGTGCGAGGTCGATCCGCTCTCGCGCCTCAGCAGAAAGCGCGTTCCCCTGTTCGAAAAGGTCGGCGTCGTAGGCGCTGAGAATGATGTAGTCGTCGTCCGACGCCAACGCCCGCTCCAGCGTCGGCCATTCCAGCGCCCGCAGGACCGTCCGCAGCGAGCCCCGGTCGGTATCGCCGAGCGCCATCAAATCGCCGCTTACCGCAAGATCTGCCAATTCGTGCTGCGCGCCCGTCGAGATCGCCGCGTCGAGCTGCTGTCGCACGCGAATACGCTCCTCACTCTCACGCACGAGTCGTCGTGTCGCAGGGTCGAGCGTCAGTCCCCGCTCTTCCGCCTGGCTCGCCCAATCGAGGACGGTCGCATCGCGCTTGCGGCCAGCATCCTGGTGAATTCGGGCCTTGATGCCCGCCGCCCACAACTCCTCCACCTGCAGCGTCAACGTACTCGCGATCGGATCATCTACCAACCGCGACCAGAGCTGAACCACCGCGATCTCATCCCGGCGTTGCAGGGCATCGCGCAACAGCTCCCGATCGGCCGCGAAGGGTTCGACCACCGCCGCCAGTGGCGTTCCCGATGGAACTGGAACCGGGTTCGCCACCCGGGATGCGCGCCGTCGCGTGTCGGGAGCGGGTCCGGGTGCCGTCATGGGCACGGCGGGCTCCGGCGCGATGGGTCGCGCGGGCCGCAGAGCTCTGGCCACCCGTCCACTGGAGGCACGACCGGGCGCCTGCTCCGGACTCTCAGGCATGTCGACATGCGCCGGCCAGGATGGAGTGGGCGATATCGGCGACGACCACGTCCCCCAGGCCGACGTCTGTTCAGGAGACGTGGATGAGGAAACTCCGCCCTGCTCCTCGGCCTCGAATCGCGCCCGGACGCGGTCGATCGCTTGTGCGACGTCCCACCCGGCGGGTTCCTGGGGCGCTGCGGCAACCCGACCGCCGGCAACGGGCTTGACCTTGGGCACCGAGCGCAGGAACCGCTCGACCTCGGACGCTGGTTCGAGACAGGCCTGTTGCAGGGCATCCACGAACTCGCGGGTTTCCGGCGAGACGCGGACCGCCACATCCGCGAACGCTCTCGAAACGCCGGGATCGGCCAGGTCCCACGCCGAGAAGAGCAGCGCGCCCTCCTGCGTCCCTGCCGGCTCCCCGTAGGCAGCGGCGAGATCGGGCGCCTCGGCCAGGACTCGCAATGAGGTAAAGAGGACCAGCGTGGCAAAGGCATCGCTGTCGCTGCCTGCGGCCACGCCCTCGGGATGGCGGTAGGCTAACGCCCCACCCGGTGGTGCACTCGCCGGCCCGCCATTCCACGTCGCGTAATCGAGCCCCACCGCCACCAGTGCACCCGTGGGCGAGATGATGAGGTTGTCGGGATGCAGGTTCTGGTGGGCGAACCCGGCCACGCGAAAGCTGTTCACCAGGTCAACGACCGCCGACGCGAGCGCGCGCAGCACTCCGCCGTTCGCCGCGACACTCGCCCGCCTCGCGGCAACGGCGAGAGTCGGTCCCTGTATCCAATCCATCACAAGTGCGGGCACGCTGCCCCGCTCATCGAGCTCGATGCCGGCGGGCAGCACGTCCGGCGAGCCGGGGATCCGCCCTTGCAGCTTCGTCAACGCGAGGCGACGCAACCCCGCGTATGTATCCCGCCACTGCCCGGCATCAATCGATTGAAGCGGGACCCGGAGCGCTAGGTGTGTCCCATCGGTGCGGCGAAGTTTGGCGACGAGCGAATGTGCGCCTTCCACCACATGCGGGCGCTGCTCACGATTGAGTTCTGGGCGAGCCTGGAGATGCTGAAGGACCGAAACCTGTGGGCGCATCAAGGAGTTCTGGTAGTGTACGATCATGCTTTCACGCCCTCCTTTCGTTCTGGTTCGACGTCCTGGAGGGGCGAAACCTGCCGCCCCGGCCGCATGGTAAAGTGATACCAGAATATGAGATTGTATGCGGATGGGGAGGGTTGGCGTTCGTCTCACTCGTCGAGGAAAGGCACCAACCATTGCAGCTACGCTCTCAGAAAGCCAAACAAACGCTACCATTTCCTGACCAGGACAGACCCCGCCCACTGACCAATCGCACAGATCCCACCCTGCGCACAGCCACGCCCGATGGCCATGACTGGAACATCGGCGCCGCGATGCGTCCGAATGAGATCGCCGGCGAACTCGATGCCATGGCCGCCTCACTCAAGGACGTCGATCGCCGGACGGCCGATCGCCTGACCAGTCTCGCCTCGGCCCTGACCTCACCCCAAGGCGTGCAGCACTGGTCCGATGTCGATCTGCGCCGCGTCTTCAACGTCGAACGGCTCTCCTACCTCTACGCCCTCCGGCGGCAGGGAGGCTATGCCTCGCGCGTTGTCGAATTCGCGGACCGTATCCGCAACGTGCTCGTGCTCGTCCCGATCTTCCTGACCTGGGCGGCACTCTCCGAAGCGGTACGGAACTACGCCGATTATCTCGAGGCCAATCCCGATCAGAGCAACGTGCCGTTCCTGCTACTCTGGCAGCAGGGGTTTGGCGGTAACTCCAGCTTCCTCGCGCCGACCTTCTCCACGGTGGCGATTCTCGATGCCATCATCATCCTGATCATCATCGGGTTGACCTTCTATTCTCACGGTCGCAAGGAGACGCATGAGGATCAAGTCGCCGACGCCGCATCGCGCTTCCAGGCCGATTTCGAAAACGTCCTGGCCGAAACATCGGTGCTCCTGGCCACGGACCGCGCCTCGCGTCCTGCTCAGCTCGCCAGCAGCGTCGAGAGCCTGGCCGAGCGCTTCGAGCGCAGCACGCAGGAACTCCTGACGCAGCTGCAAGTGGAGCACGATCGTCTCGAAAGTCTGGCTGGCCGTCGCGAGAAGGAGTTCTCCGATTTCGGCGTCTTCGCCAGCGGACTGCGCGCCGGCGCCGACGAGATGCACCGCCTGCTTGTCGACCTGCGGCAGGTCTCGACCGCACTGGAAAGCTCGCTGGACGATCTCTCCGGCGAGGTCAGCATCGCGGGCGACCAGCAGCGGAGCCTGCTGACGGCCGTTGGCAACCTGGAGCGTGTGACATCGTCGGCCATCCAGAGTGACCAATCCGTGATGAGACAACTGGCATCGGCGGCAAGCAGTCTCTCGTCCACCGCCGACAAGACGATTTCGGGGGCCGAATCCGCGGCACAAGCGAGCCGCGCGGCCGCCGATGCCGTTCGCGGCATCAGCCAGCTCGCGCAGCAGATCGCCGATAGCCAGAGCCGCGTCGAGCACGCGCTCTCCAGCGAAACCGAGAGCAACCAGCGTCTGGCCGAGGCGCTCTATGCCAGCACCGCCAATACGCAGACGACGGCGGATACGCTCCACGATATCAACGAGGGCCTGGCTCACCTGCGCGAGGAGTTCAACCGGCTTGGTGCCCAGACCGGTCAGCACGCCAACGCCTTCAACACGCTGCTGGCGAAACAGACCGATCTCGCGCACGACATGTCTGACGTCGTCCGCGATTTGGGCGCCGTTGGTATGTCGACCGCGCAGCGACAACGCGAGGTCAACGAGGATATGCAGCATCTTCTCCAGCGCCTCGATGGCCTGGCAAACACGCTGAACCGGCTCGTTCAGTTGTCACCGAACACCGAGAATCTCGAGCAGGCTTTCTCAAGTGCCCTGCGCAGCGAGCTCGGCCGCGCAGGCGAGCCCGCCAACCAGGACCGCCCCGCCCGCACGCCAAGCTGGTCACGTTCATCACGCACCTGAGCAACCGGCGGTATCTTTCAGCTACCGCCTTGGGCGCTCCCCTGACCTTCTGAACCGGACCTGACGCCCCGCACGCGGAGATCCTCTTCATGCAACCCTACAAGCGCAAGCGACGAACTGGCGGCAGCATGGTCGTGCTCGGTGGTTGGCTCTTCGCCGACCTCCTGCTCGGCCTGGCCATGCTCTTCGCCGTCGCCACTACCGTTGGTGCGCCGCCGCCAACCCCAACCCCGACCGCCACTCCTGATGAACTCGCGACCGCCGAGGCGAACTTTGCCCGGAGCCAGGTCCAGAACCAGCAAACCGTTTCGGCGCTCGAAGATCAAATCGCCCAGGCCGATCTCAGCGCTCGGCAGACAGAGGAAGCGAGACAGCTCAGCCAGCAGCAGGCCGATGCACGCGCCACGCGGGAGGCGCAGGCCGAGGCAACACGCGCCGCCCTGAGCGAGAGTGAGCGGGCAACCGCCGACGCGCAATCGACGCAGGATGCCGTCGTGGCTCAGGCGACGATTGCGGCGCTCTCCACGCAGCAGGCACAGGCTAACAGCGACGCCGGAAGTCTGAACGATCAGCTCGCGACCCAGCAGGCGATCGCAACCCAGAACGCGGCCAGTGGCGTCGACAATCAGGGCACGATCGACGCGCTGCAGAACCAGATCGCGGCAAACGACTCCGCCGTGGCCACCAGCCAGGCGCAATCGAGTTCGGCGCAAGCGACAGTCGAGGCCCTGCAGCAGCAGCAGGCAAACGCCAATGCCACCGCTGACGCGCTCTCCCAGCAAGTCGCGGCCAATTCGCTCAATCGCTCCGCGGTCGAGGAGTCGATCCAGGTCGATCTGAACGGCGTGTTGAGCAATGATTCCAGTGCGATTTCGGACGCCAAGAGCGAATTGGACAAGGTGCTCGGGAAATACGAGAACGGCGGCAATTGCCAGATCGGCTTCGCGCTGATTTCGTCCCGCGCCGACGAGCTTGGGCAAGGTGTCGACCTCTCGGATGCGATCGCGAAAATGATCCAGGACAACCATCAGGACATCCTGCCCAAGGATGCGTCCGGCGGACCCGGCCAGCTCATCAGCGAGTCAATCGCCCTGCCCGGCACCACGCCCGTTGGCGAGGTACAACTCAAGCTCTTCTTCAACACCGGCTGCCAGCCTGCCGGATAGTGAGCGCAGTCCGGAACCCATGTCCCAGTGCTGGAATCGCGGCGCCATCCCGTCTCGGGAGTGATCCTGTCACAGCCGCTGCGTCGGCTTAGAGGGCCGGCAGGGTCATATCCCGGCCGGCCCCCTCTCGGAGGATCTTCTCGCTTCCACAAAATCGGGCTTCGCCCGACCAGGGAGAGGCAAGCTCGCTCCCGACGGGATGATGCGGCCATCGTCTCCACAGGGGAAACAGGCTCTCAGTCGAAGGTATACGAAAGGACGCGCCAGCGGCCGTGCCTACGCCATTTGTCTCACGTCAGTGCATCAAAAGCACAGACTCGGACAGGCGTCCTACTGGCACGTACAGGCCCCATCGTCCGCGCCCGCGAAAAAGCCTCTGGTCATTCTGGCGCACCTCTCTGGGAAGCCTGGCATCAGGTAATCCCCAAACCACGCGTGGTAGCATGGAATAAACCGTCAAGTAATTATGAACGCCTATAGGTCTGAGGATTATCGGCTTGAACGATCAGGATTTCGCTTCGTCAAAGCAGCAAACCAGGCAATGCCAACATTGCATGGCATTGATCACGGACGAACGCGCTCGTTTTTGCCCGCAGTGCGGCACCATGCTGGAACCCCCGGCGGAGGCCGAGGGCGGCCCCGGACAGATTACCGTCGTCCGCAACCGTCTTGGCGGCAGGAAGGAGACCATAGTCCTGCCCGCCGCTTCTGCCGCGGGAACCTCCGCAACCGCAGGGAACGACGATACGGATCGCGATTTCGTTCCGGCACCCGGAACCGAGCATCTGCGTGATGCACCTCAGGTTACGACCAGGAAACGGCGGCGCCGGCGCAAGCCACTCTATCGCCGACCGCTCATCCTGATCCCCGTCGCCCTGCTCGTTGTCTTCCTTGCCCTGACGAGCACGGCGGTCTACCGCGTGGGATCAACCCTGAACACCATGCACGAGATCAGCACGATCCCTCCAGTGGTGCAGGACTCGACCTACAACGATCCAGATTCGGCCGACCCCAATGAGCCCCCCGTCCCCTCGGATGTCGATACGGGTCCCGCACGAACGGCACTGGAGACGTCGGATTCGGGCCGCTCATTCTCGGGCGGCGACGGTGGGGGCTTTACCGCCGGGATCTCTAGCGCGCTCGGCAATACCGGCGACCTGGCCCGCAGCGCCATCGCCGCCGCCGGGGTCAACGGTGGACAGAACCAGCCGATGATGCTCCTCGTGATGGGAGTCGATGCCCGCCCCGGCGCGGCGATCGATATCGGTGTCCGGCCAGATGCCTTCATGCTCGTCCGTCTCGACCCGGTCCACGATTCCTGCCGCGTGCTCTCCGTTCCACGCGACACACGGGTCGACCTGCCTGGCTACGGCGAGTCCAAGATCAATCACGCGCTGATGGTGGGCGGCATTCCCTACGAGCTCATGGTGACAGAGGACTATCTGGGCATCACGATTGACCACTACCTGCTGGTGGACTTCCAGGCGTTCGAGCAGATGGTGGACATGGTCGGAGGGATCACGGTCAACGTTCCATCGGACCTTTCCAAGAACGGCGAACTGCGCTTCAAGGCCGGAACGCATGAGTTCGACGGCGAACAGACGCTCGCGTATGCCCGCTTCCGCTCTGTCCCCGATGGAGACGCAGGGCGAGTGCAACGGCAATGGACGATTCTATCAGCCCTGGCCAAGGCGTCAGCAAACCGCTCGCTCGTCTCCGATGTGAACGCACTCCTCCCGCAACTGGAGAGTCACATTCGCACGGACCTGAGTGCCGAGCAGATGGTTTCGCTCGCCAGGCAATACGGTGACATCTGCCGACATACTGACGCCGATTCCATTCGCATGCTTGACGGGTCCCGTGTGCGGCTCAGCGATCCCATTCTCGGCCAGACCGCCTACTTCAACGTCGTCAGCGAAACGACAAAGAAGGCACGGATTGATGAGTTCCTTGCCGGTAAGCCAGAATCGTCATCGCCTTTCCCGTCAACACCTGTTCCGGCCACGCCGGTATCATCACCTGCCGCAACGCCGGCACCCGATTCTCCCGCACAGGGTCGTCGAAACATAGGCACTTTGGGTAAGACCTGACACCATTGTGCCCGGAAGGGGGGCCGGGACTATACATCGCTCGCCAGGTATGGTAGCGTCGCGGTGAGGGATTGTATGCTGGAAGTACGTGTATTCTCGTATGGACAAAATGTGCTGGAACGGCAATCTGGCACATCGATCGATTTCATGGGATGAGGGGGAGACGATGACAAAGCGACAGTTGATTGATTCGTACACGCGCGGCGATCTCGATCGCCGGGGATTTATTCGTGGCCTCACCGCGCTGGGTGTGGGTGCCGCTGCCGCCGCAACGTATGCCGTCCAGTTCGGGCCTTCCGTCGCTGCGAGCCCAAGCACCGGCTTCGTCATGAACGCGAGGCAGCAGGGCACGACTACCGATGAGGACTACGGAACCGCGATCACGCTCGAGAGCGACGAGCAGGGCGTCGAAATCGCGCTGGCCCAGCTCGGAGCCACGGCTGCCCTCTTGGCGGCGGGACTTGACGCCTTCTCCGCCAGCGACTTCACCGACGCCGGCCTTCCGGCCCAAACCGCTGACCTGCTTAGCACCATTCAGGACCAGCTCGCCGATCAGATGGATGCGCTCAACGCACTTGATCTTGATCTCGGCACGGCCGCTGGCGGTGCTGGAACGCCGCCGGCGCCCCCCGCGACACCACAGGAATTTCTTGGTCAGTTGTCGGATCAGTTGGATACGCTGACGTCTGCGCTCGCGGCCATTGCTCCGGCTCTGGAGGATGGCGAGGCCCGCCAGACGGTCACCAATATCGGTTTCTCAGTGTCGGACCAGTCGGCAATCGTCGCCTTCCTTGCTGGAGAGGACCCGATTCCGGCGGCGTTCGAAGAACCTGCTCTCCCATAGCGGACGGAACACGTCCAACAAGAAGAGAGGCGGGGGC
>JBARWF010000025.1:0-27892 GCA_049646645.1 Thermomicrobiales bacterium | reverse complement strand
GCGACCTGTTTATCACTACAGGTCGCCGCTCGGGCGTCGGTCATTGGGGTTGCCAGTGCAGTCAGCGATTAGTCCGCGGCGCTGACCACCTCGCCGGTGGACGTGATCTGGCCCTCGCCGCCGCCGGTGCGGGCGAGACCGTAGTACTTCGCGTCCGGGTGCGGGACGACGATCGCGGCAGTCGTCTGTTCCGGGTGGAACTGGAAGCCGTTCGAAAGCTCGACGCCTATCCTCTGGAAATCGAGGAGCTTGTCGACGAGTTCGTGCTGGGCAAGATCCGGAATCGACGGGTAGCCCCACGAGTAGCGCTTCCCGCCTTCCTCGCCGATCCCGAGCGCGGCCCGGATGCGCTGGTGCACCATCTCCGCCAGGGCCTCGGCGCTCGATACGCTCAGGCCGTGGCTGAAATAGCTCTCGGAATAGTCGCCGCGCGCCTGGGTCGCGTCGATGTGCTCGGTGGCTTCCTTGCCCATTGTCACGATCTGGAAGGCGACGACATCCCGCTTGCCCGATTCGACGGGCTGGAAGTAGTCCGCCAGGCAGAGGCGCTCGCGAGCGGGCTGGCGCGGAAAGTCGAAGCGCAGCAACTCGCGTTCGTGATCTTCCGGATCGTAGATGATTAGGTCGTTGCCCTGGGAATTCACCGGGAAGTAGCCATAGAGCACCCGGGGATTGAGCCAGCCGGATTGCTTGGCGTCTTCCTGCATCACCTTGAGACGCGGCAGGAACTCCTCGTTCTGCATCTTCTCCCAGGTCTCGCCCTTGAGCCCCTTGCCGCCCCAGTGCAGCCGGAAGAGCGTCTTCAGGTCGAGATGGGGCCAGACATCGTCGAGGGTGAAATCGGTCATCTCCCGGACGCCCCAGAAGGGCGCGACCGACGGTTCGACCAGGGGCGTCGCGGAACGCTCGGTGTCGTTCGAGGGGGCGGGGACGGTGAAGGATTCCCGGCTGGGGCGGCTCAAGGTCTTGAGCGCCGCCTGCAGGTTGTCGTCGGTCATGCGGGCGCGTTCCGCCGGATCGATGATCCTGTCCATCAGCGACAGGCCCTCGAAGGCATCCTTCGCGTAGAAGACACCGGCCTCGTAGGCCATGTCCTCCTCCACGAAGAGCGAGCGGTGGGCATAGGGTCGGTTGATCGCCGCGCCGCCGATCATCACCGGGAACTTCAGCCCCTGGTGATGCAGCTCCTTCACGCAGAGCGGCATCTGCTTGCTGGTCGAGACGAGCAGCGCCGAGAGCCCGATTGCCGTCGCGTTGACCTCGACCGCCTTGTCGATGATCTTCGTGATCGGCACCTGCTTGCCGAGATCGTGCACCGTGTAGCCGTTGTTGGTCAGGATCGTGTTGACCAGGTTCTTTCCAATGTCGTGCACATCGCCGTAGACCGTCGCCAGCACGACCGTGCCCTTGGTCGCGCCCTCCGCCTTCTCGAGGTAGTTCTCGAGCTGGGAGACCGCCTTCTTCATCGCCTCGGCGGACTGGAGAACGAAGGGCAGGATCAGCTCGCCGGCGCCGAACTTGTCGCCGACCTCCTTCATCGCCGGCAGCAGCACGTTGTTGAGCACGTCCACGGCGTCGCCGCACTCGGCCACCGCCTGGTCGATATCGGCTTCGATCCCATCCTTCTTGCGGGAGACGATCCGGTAGTGGAGCCGCTCGCGGACGTTCATCTCCAGCATCGGATCAGGACCACCGGCGTTCGGATCCTCGGTCCGCCCCTCGTAGAACTCGATCACGCGGGCGAGCGCATCCGGACGCTTGTTGAAGATCAGGTCCTCGGCCAGATCGCGCTCCTCGACCGGGATCTCGGCGAAGGGCACGACGTGCGATGGGTGAACGATCGCCAGGTCGAGCCCCGCCTTGATCGCGTGATAGAGGAAGACCGCGTTGATCACCTTGCGGGCGGCCGGGTTGATGCCGAAGGAGACGTTGGAGACGCCGAGCACCGTCTTCACGCCCGGCAGTGCCTCCTCGATCATGCGGATGCCCTCGATCGTCTCGATCGCGGAGGTCAGGAACTCGGGATCGCCGGTCGTGAGCGGGAAAGTCAGCGCGTCGAAGATCAGGTCCTCTGGCGCCAGCCCATACTCCTTTGTGACGATATCGTGGATCACCTTCGCCACGTCGCGCTTGCGCTCGCGCGTCTTCGCCATTCCCTCCTGATCGATCGTCAGCGAGATCACCGCCGCGCCGTGGGCCATTGCCAGCGGCATCACCGATTCGATCTTGGCGCGCCCGTTTTCCATGTTGATCGAATTGATGATCGCGCGCCCGGGATACTGCTCCAGCGCGTCCTGCAGCACATCGGCCTCGGTCGAGTCGATCACGAGCGGCCCCTCGACCGTCAGCGCGAGCTTCTTGACGAGCTTGCGCATCGTGTCCTTCTCGTCGGTGCGCTCGGTGAGGGCGACGCAGACGTCGAGCGTGTGCGCGCCCTCCTCCATCTGGCCCGTCGCCACTTCGAGCACGCCGTCCAGGTCGTCGGCGAGAATGAGCCGCTTCACTTTGCGCGAGCCCAGCGTGTTGACCCGCTCGCCGATGATGGTCGGCGCCGGATCCTGCTGGATATCGACCGCGCGCATCATGCTCGCGACCTGCGGTAGGGGCTTCAGCGGACGGGCAGTGACCGGCTTCAGCTCGATCTCGCGGATGATCGCCTTGAGGTGATCGGGCGTCGTGCCGCAGCAGCCGCCGACAATGCCGACATCGAACTGCTCGACCATCTCCCGGAGGTCGCGCGCCATCGGCTCCGGCTCCATCGGGAAGACGGCCAGCCCGTTGACATTGGTGGGAATGCCGGCGTTGGGGATGACCGAGACCGGCTTCGTGCTGTACTCGCCGAGGTAGCGCGCCGGCTCCCGCATGTAGTCAGGGCCGGTCGAGCAGTTGAGCCCGATGATATCCACCGACAGGTGCTCCAGGATGTTCAGCGCGGCGGTGATATCGGTGCCGAGGAGCATGCGGCCGGCGGTATCGAGCGTGATCGAGGCCTGGATCGGCAGCGACCGCTCCTTCTCCGCAAAGATGCGCTTCGCGGCGTGGATGGCGGCCTTGAGTTCGAGGATATCCTGCACTGTCTCGATGATGAGGACGTCGGAGCCGCCATCGACCAGCCCGCGGATCTGGTCGAGGAAGAGATCGACGATCTGCTGGAAGCGGTGGTTGCCGAGCATCGGATCTTCCGAGGCGGGGAGGAGCCCGGTCGGGCCGATGGAGCCCGCGACAAAGCGGGGGCGGGCGGCGGTGCTGTACTCGTCGGCGACACGGCGGGCGAGGGCGGCGGCGGCGCGGTTGAGCTCGTAGGTCTGCTCGCCGAGGCCGTATTCCTCGGCCTTGATCAGGCTGCTGCCGAAGGTGTTGGTCTCCAGAACATCGCAGCCGGCTTCCATATAAGAGGCGTGAATGCCTTCGATCACGTCGGGCTTGACGATCGAGAGGTAATCGTTGAACCCCTCCTTGCCGCCATAATCCTCGGGGGAGAGCTGCATGTTGAGGATGGTTGCGCCCATCGAGCCGTCGTAGATGACGGGACGACTGCGAACGAGGTCAAGGAAGGCATCACTGCGGCTCATGGGTGGGTTCACTCCGGTGGGTGGTGAATGGTGGGCGAAGGGCGGAACGATGGCATACCGGCCAATTGTAGCCCAAGCGCTGATTATGACGGCTGGCGAGGGAATGTCTTAGTCGGATGTCGGGCCTTATGTATAACGATATGCGTAGTCGGCTCGTTCGATCCATCGACGTTTCATTATAAATTCTGCTTGATAGTTGAACTTTCGGAATTACAACAAGCGAAGGCGGTAGAGTGTGGCTTTATACCACTCAGCAACTCGGAAATAGGGCATGCTGCGGCATGCCAAGAATACACCTTACAAGGTTGGGACGAGAAATGGAGTAACGCTACAGTGGAGCCTGCCCAAGCTCGCCTCACCAAGTTTTCTATTGCCTTGATCTATGACTGAAACGTGAATTAAGCCCATGTATAGAGCATCTGACAGGAGTGGGTTTGTAAAATCGGGAACATAAAATCGAGCGACACCCGATTTAGAATGGGTTTCCGAAAGGGGCTGCTGATGTTATGATACCAGTATTTTCATAAAAGTCATGAACATCGATAAGCACGGAAAGATAATTAGAGGTAATGCAACGATTATTAAGCAGTATAAAATTAATGAAAACCAAAATATGATCAAAGTCGGATATAATATATCGAACGCCAATGAGTATGTGATTCTTTTAGAGATAGAGTCTTTGATGACCCATGTATCAGGTAGCCAAGAAACCGTAACTGGTTCATATCTGGGCCTTCTGCCGTCATCAAAGATGGTTGAGCGTTGCAACGCGCAAAGAAATACCCTTCTCCAGCGCCCCAAATCTTCCAGTGGATCCGGATCTATTCGTCGACTTCTCGAGACAGGTGGGATTTTCGTCGTAATGCTCACAAGGCCTTCGTAATCTCGCGGTCCATTGAGGCCCCAATAGATTCTTTCGATGTCAACCATTCTTCGCGAGTGGAGATGGTAGAGAGACCTTGTACGAAGTTCTAGTATCCAAACACAAATACTTATTATCAGACCAACGATACCCGTTACTAGCATCACAATCCAAGAGGCATCCTTGTTCAAGGCAGCCTGAACCAAGAATCCTATCCCGGCGATATAAAACCCCGCAATGGTGAACCTCGTGACCACTTGCTGGCAATAGTCTGTATGAGCGCGTTCGTACTCTAGCCGTACTTCTTCGCGACCATATCCATATGGGCTCGGAAGCTCCTTTGTATCGAAATGGACACGAGCGGCATGCGCTACATCGCCGAGTTCTTCCATTGCTCATGGTGTCCTTTTTCAGGCGGGACAGAAGAATGGTATCACTCTTATAGATTCACCGCGTGCGGCCTCTCTTACCGGACGGAGGGAATGCCAACGCAAATCTTTAGTGTACATATAGCAAAGACTAAGATGGCGGTGATCGGATTGCAAGCAGTCAAGTGGGTGTGATTGCGGAAGCCGTATTATCTCCGCCTCGCTTCACTCAATGCTTTCGCCCCTTGACCGATCGGTATTTGGACCCCAAGGCGGCATGCATAGATGTAGTGCGCTCTGATTGTATCGACCGCCCACATGGCGAAAGGTCTCTTAGAACCTACGCCAATTGAAGAGCGGATTTGGGTGAAGGTGAATCAAATATATCAAAGTAGACATGTTTTGTGCTTTCATCAATTCCCCACATTTCTTATATGGACATAAAATCCTGACTTCTTTTGCTTAGGATGGTAGAAATCGAACTTGGGATCCTTCCAAAGATGGGAACTCAATGCGCCTCAGCGGAAAATAATGGCGCAAACAGCGGCCGCTGCCTTCGGCCGCGAGGTGGCGACATTGGTTGCGCCGCATGCGGAGGATGGCAACCTGACGCTGCACATTCGCGGGGCAGTGACCTGAGGACTACCCGGCTAGGTCGTCTGCATGTGTTTGCGAACTCCCCGGAGGTCCCCATCTTGCGACGGAATGTTATCGGCTGACCAAACGTCAGCAGGGATTCACAAGCGGCCCCACGCGGACCATGGGAGTTTCACTATGTCGGAGAAGTCAGAAGCGCGGACATCGTCCGCGTCGTCGCTGCTTGCCGCGCGCGTTTCACGCCGAAAGCTGGTCACCGGTGCCGCCCTGTCGCTCGGCGCGGCCAGCCTCGGTTCGCGGATGGCGTTCGGGCAATCCCCCGCCAAACAGCCGCAGACCGGCACCAGCCCCGCCACCCCGAACGTCCTGAGCTCGACCCCGATTCCGGAAGAGGTCTCCCAGAACGCCAAGGCTTGGCCGGTGGCGCAGGGCAACCTGCAAAGTACCCGCGCCGCCACCGATTCTCCGATCAACAGTGGCAACATCGCGCAGCTCAAGCCGCTCTGGAGCCTGCCCATCACCACGAGCGGTACCTTCAGCGCGATCACCGCGACCCCCGTCGTGCTCGATAATGTGGTCTATATCCAGGACATGCAGAGCAACGTCTATGCGATCGATTTCGGCTCGGGCAAGCAGCTCTGGCGCACCGATTTCAACGTGCCATCGAACGGCCCGAACGGCGTCGCCGTTGCCTATGGCATGGTCTTCGCCGCCACCGGTGACACCAGCGTCGCCTTCGCGCTCGATGCCAAATCCGGCGAGAAGAAGTGGGAAGTGCCGCTCTCGAACAACGACTTCGAGTGCATCGACATGGCGCCGGCCGTCTACAACAATGTCGTCTACATCAGCACGAACCCGAACAACACCACGTTTGGCAATTACCGGGGTGGTGCCCGCGGCATCTTCTACGCGCTCGATGCCGCCAGCGGCAAGACGCTCTGGAGCTTCGACACGGCGAAGGACAACCTGTGGGGAATGCCACGCATCAATTCCGGGGCCGGGCTCTGGTACCCGCCCTCCTTCGACGAAGAGGGCAACATCTACATGGGCACGGGCAACGCGGCGCCTTACCCGGGCAATCCGGAATATCCCAGCGGCACCAGTCGTCCGGGTGCGAACGATTACGCCGATTCGCTCGTCTCCCTCGATCCAGCGACGGGCGCGGTCCGCTGGTCGCTCAATGTGAAGCCGCACGACCTTTTCGATCACGATTTCCAGAACAGCCCGGCGCTGGTCACGGTAACGCTGAACGACACGCCGACCCTGATCGCGATCGGTTCCGGCAAGACCGGCACCGTGGTCGCCGCCGATGCGAAGACTGGCGCGATGCTCTGGAAGACATTCGTTGGCAAGCACCAGAACGATGAGCTTCAGCAGTTGCCGCCGGGCACGACCGAGGTCTACCCGGGTGGAAGCGGCGGTATCCAGTCGCCCGGCGCCTTCGGCGATGGCAAGTACTTCGCGCCGTACCGCAACAAGCCGTCCTACTTCACGCCGTCAGGGGCGGATTCCTCGGCGCAGGGGATCGGCATGCCGGAGGAAGTCGATGGCCTCGCCGCGATCGACGCGGCGACGGGTGATATCGTCTGGGATGTCGAGATTCCCTCGGTGGTGGTGGCCGGCGCGACGGTCGTCAACGATGTGGTGTTGACCGGTTCGCTCGATGGCTATGTCCGTGGGTTCAACGTGAAGGATGGGACGAAGGTCTGGGAATTCCTGGCACCGGCCGGTCTCAACGCGCCGTTTGCCGTGGCCGGCGATACGCTCGTGTTCGCGCCGACGGCGCCCTATATCCCGCATGTGGAGAGTGATGCGACGCCGGCAGCGGATGCGGCGACCCCAACCGCCCCGACGCCGAAGCCGCAGGTGATGGCGCTCAAGCTGCAATCCTGAGTTTCATCCTCTGGAGAATCTGATCCGGATCGTGAACAGTGGCAGCATCACCCCGATGCCGCCACTGTTCATGCCGTCGGCAGCGAAGGTGGTAGAGTCCGCGCGATCCGGGTTCGGGGCATCGCCTGCACCCCCTGCGATGCAAGGGAGACGACCATCTCCTCGCGGACGTACGACATTAGCGAGAAGAGCGCCAGGGTGTGGCCCGCGCTGAGGCTGATCCGCACCTGCACCGCGCCGCCGATCGGGTCGCCGCTGCGCGTCCAGTTCTCGAATGGTTCGGTCGTGAAATGCGATGAGGGAAAGATGAGTTTGCGCTCGTCCCACAGGTTGACCACGACGTAGGTGAGCGTGATATCGTGGATGACCCCCGATTCGCTGGCCACCACCACGACATCTCCCACCCGCAGTGCATTGCTGAGGGCCAGCTGAATACCGGCGAAGACATTGGTCAGGGTCGATTGGGCGGCCAGACCGGCGACAATCGAGATGAGGCCGGCTGAGGCGAGGATGCTCTGCCCGATGACGTGAACCGCGGGAGAGGTCATCAGGGCGATGGCCACTCCGACGAAAACCAGGGTGGCGACGATGAGCCGGCGCAGGGGGGTGACCTGGGTGTTGGCGCGCCGGATCCGGACATCGTCGACGTCCGTGGCATTCTTGAATTGCCACAGCGCCAGTTCCTCCACCGCGATCACGACGTCGCACAGAAACCAGATGATGGTGCCGATGGGTGGATCACGAGGGCATGATCGACATACCGCGACCAGGAACGATCGTTGTAGGTGGTGCCCATCATGATGATGCGGATGCCGGCCACCGCGAGCACGGCCTGCAGCGGTGAGCTCGCGCGGGTGATCACCTCCGGCAGGCGATACTTTGCCAGTGCCGTGCGCGCGAGCAGCGACTGCAGGATGGGGGGCGTGAAGATGATCGCGATCAGCAGGATGCCGGTCCAGATCAGCAGCCAGGGGGGGCACCCCACCACCTCCCTGCGAATCGCCGGCGCGAGCGCAATCGGTCGTCACATATGGGCGCTCTCCAGGTCATCGGCACATGGGCCATGCATACATGCGCGGGCTCTTCGCGTTATGGTCGCACAGCGGCCAGGCTGTGAGTAGGCCGCATCGCCTCCGTCTGGCGATGGCGGCAAACGCCTCATGGGGGCACGGTAACTCCCCCTGCATCTATCGAAAGGAACGAGACGTGAGCGGAACGATCTATCTCGACGCGGATGCCTGTCCGGTCAAGGACTATGTCTTCCGGGTGGCGGCGCGCTACGAGGTTCCGCTGGTCGTGGCGGCGAACGGCCCGATCCGGATTCCGGATCAGGCCGGCTTGCGGGCGCGTCTCGTCGTGGTTCCCGATTCCCCGGATGCCGCCGACGACTGGATCGTGGAGCACGCCGTGCCGGGCGATCTCGTGCTGACCGCGGATATCCCGCTCGCCGCACGTGTGATCGGCAATGGCGTCGATGCGCTCGACTTCCGGGGTGGCCAGTACAACCCGAACCGGATCGGCGACGCGGTTGCCGCGCGTGACCTCAACGCGCACCTTCGCCAGATGGGCCTTATCACCGGTGGCCCGTCCGCCTTCTCGCAGAAGGACAAGAGCAAATTCGCCTCGACGCTCGATGCGGCGGTCGGCAAAATCAAGCGTCGTGCCGAACGGGCGGGCCGGTAGGGCGCCAGCGGGAACGCCTCCTGCCATGTTTCCCTCCTGCCTGCCGTTCCGGCGCTTGCGTCGGAGTGAGACGGATGTCGAGCAAAGGACGTTCATTGCATCGAGGTGGAGTCGCCCTCCGGAGCGGCGGCAAGGGATGACAACTGCGGGAATGGCGCGATATGGCAGGCAAGGCGATTAGTCGTTGCCCGCTGGCGACGCGGGCGTTTGGTCATGAAACGCGCGGCTATCGGACGGCGCCTCGGCACGATCGGCCATCCCGTAGTCGCGAACGACATCGGCGATGCGCCGGTGATAGTCAGCGAAGACATATTCCCGCCCTTTGCCTTGAGCGATGCGATGGGGTTCCATCTCTCGCCAGCGCCGGACGGCGTCCTCGTCTCGCCAGAATGAAAGCGAGAGCACCTTTCCAGGGGCGGTCAGACTTTGGAAGCGTTCGATCGAGATGAAGCCATCAATTTCGTCGAGCAAGGGGCGGAGCTCGGCGGCGATATTGAGATAGGTGTCATGTTCACCGGCGGCGGGCCAGACTTCGAAGATGACGGCAATCACTGGTCTGTCTCCATTTCATGGTGTGGCTTCGGTTTGGATCTGCGATTGGGACTCGGGATGCAATCTCTCGGATGACCCCTAAGTGAAGGAGTGGAGTAACGTGGCGGCACTCAGATGATACCCGTGGAGCTGATCGAAAGCGAGAAGAAGTAGGTCTGCCGGAGGGCTTCGATACTGATATTGGCGTCCGAGACGCGGCAGACGGAATGCGCCAGCGCAGGCGGTGCGCTTGTGCGTGGTGAACCGAACGTGGAGTCGATTGATGGGCAAGATCGTGACGATCGATGAATACATTGACACACTCTCCGCACCATTGCGGGAGACCGCCACGCGCATGCGGCCATTGTTGGACGAGGCATTTCCGAATGCGACCGGCAAGATGTGGCACGGACATCCGGTCTGGATGCGCGGCAAGCACCCGGTCGCCGGCTTCAAGGCATATACCGGCTCTGTGACCTACATGATCTGGCGCGGTCAGGAGCAGTCCGATGAGGCCGTGCCACGCGATATGGTGTCGGCAAAGCTCCACACCATCGATGATATCGAGCCGTTGCGAGCCGCGAACTGGCTGCGAGCGGGAGAGCCCGCCAGCGTGAGCTGAGCGCGGCGTGTTGACGGTGGGGTTTACCGCGCCCGGGGATTTCCGGGCGTAGAGTATCGCGGTACAGTCATCCGGTCTGGCGAATGGGTCGTCGGGCTCGTCGGGATGAACGACCACCGTGCAGCCACCCTCCGCATCAATGAATGGCCGGGATCACGATCCGTATGCGGCGCTGCGCCATCGTGATTTCCGGCTCTTCATCTCCGCCAATTTCCTCTCCTCCCTCGCGCAGGCGATTCTCAGTGTCATCGTCGGTTGGGAGCTCTACCTCCGGACCAATTCGGCGCTCGCGCTCGGGATGGTCGGGCTCGTCCAGATCATCCCCAACGTGCTGATGGCGATTCCCGCCGGCCAGTTCGTCGATCGACATGATCACAAGCGCATCGCGACTGCCGCAGCGTCGCTGAATGCGGTTGCGGCGCTGATCCTGGCGATTCTCTCCGCGGTCGAGGGCCCGCTTGTCGTCATCTACTTCTGCCTCTTCCTGATCGGTATCGGTCGGGTCTTCCGCAGTCCGACCCAGGGAACGCTACTCGCGGCGGTCGTGCCGGCGAGTGAGTACGGGAACGCCTCTGCATGGGGCAGCAGCGCCAGCCAGCTCGCGTCCGTGGTCGGACCCGCGCTCGGCGGTCTGGGCGTGGCGCTGGTGACGGACGAGGCACCAGTCTTCGCGGTGTCAGCGGTGATGCTCGCGGTGGCGGCCTTCGGCTACGGGCGGTTGCACCCGCGACCGATCTATCAGTCGAAGGAGCCGGTGACGCGCGATTCGCTGCTGGCCGGCATCCACTTCATTCGCAAGACCAAGGTCCTCTTCGCGGCGATCACGCTCGACATGGTCGCCGTTCTGCTCGGCGGTGCGACCGCGCTCCTGCCGATCTTCGCGGAGGATGTGCTTCATGTCGGCGCGACCGGGCTGGGCGTGATGCGCTCGGCGCCAGCGGTTGGCGCGATCGTGATGTCCTTCGCCATCGCGCACAAGGGGCCGTTCCAGCGCGCCGGTTTCTCCCTCCTGGCGACGGTGGCGGCGTTCGGGGCGGCAACGATCCTGTTTGGCCTCTCGCGGTCGTTGCTGCTGTCGCTGGCCGCGCTGGTAATGATCGGGGCGTTCGACGCGATCAGTGTCGTCATCCGGACGACGCTGGAGCTGACCTATACGCCGGACGAGATGCGAGGCCGGGTGGGCTCGATCCACTACCTCTTCATCGGGATGTCGAACGAGTTCGGCGAGTTCGAATCAGGCGTAGCAGCGGCGCTGCTGGGCGCGACGACGGCGGTGGTGGTCGGTGGCATCGGCACACTCCTCGTCGTGCCAGCGATCGCCCTGATCTGGCCGGAGGTTCGCCGCCTGCGGGAGATCGTGCCTCCGGACGAGACGACCGAGATTCTGGAGGAAACCGCCGATCCGACGCGAGTCACCGCCTGACCACGTCGCACCTGGCCAACTGCTGCGCTCTGATGTCGTGACTTTGAGGTGGCAGGCGGTGCGATAGATCCCTAAAGAATTTGATCAACCCGGCTCGCTGACCGCTTCTCGTCTAACGGAGTACGCCGATGTCTGATATCTCTGACCGCCACACAGATGTCTTCAGCGGTGGCACGCTCACCACCGGAAAAGAGTATGCGCTCGCACTCGATGCTGCCGATCCGCTGGCTTACTTCCGCGACCGCTTCTTTCTGCAGCCAGGGACGGTTTATCTCGATGGGAACTCGCTCGGACCGCTTTCCCGAGACGCTGAGGCGGCCGTGCAACAGGCTCTGGATTCATGGAAGAGGCATGGGATCGATGGCTGGCTGGGAGCCGATCCGCCATGGTTCACGCTGGGGGAGGACCTTGGTGCGCGGATGGCACTCCTCGTCGGCGCGGTGCCCGAATCGGTGATCGTGACGGGCACAACAACGGTCAACCTTCACCAGATGCTTGGCACCTTCTACCGGCCACACGGCGCGCGACGACGAATCGTCGCGACGGCGCTCGATTTTCCATCGGATATCTACGCGCTTCAGAGCCAGATCCGTACGCTTGGCGGCGATCCGGAAAGCGACCTGGTGCTGGTGCCGAGTCGCGATGGCCGGTTGATTGCCGAGGAAGATATCGAGGCGGCGCTGACCGATGAAGTCGCATTGGTTCTCTTGCCATCCGTGCTCTATCGTTCGGGACAGTTGCTCGACATCCCGCGTCTGGCACAAGCCGCCCGTCGATGCGGTGCCTTGATCGGGCTCGATTGTGCCCATTCGGTCGGTGCGCTTCCACACGACTTCGTGGGTTGGGATATCGACTTCGCCGTCTGGTGTTCCTACAAATACCTGAATGGTGGACCTGGTGCGGTTGGGGCGCTCTACGTCAACCCGCGCCATTTCGGGCGGGAACCGGCACTGGCAGGCTGGTGGGGGTATCGAAAGGATCGCCAGTTCGAGATGGCGCATCGGTGGGAGGGCGCGCCGAACGCCGGGGCGTGGCAGATCAGCACGATCCCATTGCTCTCGGCGTCGGCGTTGCTGGGAGCGCTGACGATCACCGAGGAAGCGGGCATCGCGGCGATCCGGGCGAAGTCACTCGCCCAGACCGATTACCTGATGACGCTGATCGAGGAGAATGGTCTGTGCTCTCCGGACTTCGGCTTTCGGATCGGTACCCCTCGCGGGCACGCACGCCGTGGTGGGCACGTCGCGCTCGAGCATGACGAAGCGAGCCGCATCGTGCAGGCATTGAAGGCCCGCGGGGTCATCGTCGATTTCCGGCCGCCGGATGTCGTTCGCATCGCGCCGGTTGCCCTCTACACGTCCTGTCAGGAGCTCTGGCAGACCGTTCAAGTGCTGCGAGAGATCGTGAAGACAGGCGCCCACCGAGCGTATACCGCGTCGGCATTGGTGACCTGATCGCTGGTGTGGATCAGATCCGAGCCTGATATCTGGAGAGTTCTTCCTGCTTCTGCGCGAGTAGCTGGTGCAGCGCGCTCATCTCATCCTCGCCTCGCCGCTGATCGTCTACCCCTGAGAGCGTCTCCATCGAATCGCTCAGGTCGCTTATCTGCCGCTGAATGTTCCGCACGTTGTGTTGAAGGCTGGCGACCGTGTCGGCGCGCTTCTCCCGTGTCTTCGTGGCGGTCTTGCGGGCGTCGTCGGGGGAAGGCGTCCTCCATGATAAGAGGTGCTGGTGTATCCGGGCGCGTATGTTGGTAAACATCGCGGGAGCCTTTCCGATTGCCGCGTATATTGTCGATCGGGGACAGATCTGGGTGAGAGTGTAATCGATGAGGCTGACACGGCGGGGAGGGGGCTGTTCTCGTGCATCAGGGCCGGTGCACGACGGCCATGGTGAAGCGTGTTGGCTAGTGATGACGAGGACCGCCCCGAGCGACATCGCGTGTGCGGCGATCATCATGTCCCGGTCCCCGATCGGGCGCCTCGATGCTCCACGGCAAAGTACGGAGACCCTGAAGAAACCCCAATGTCGTGACATGAATCGTGTGTGCTTGAGGCTGACTCGGACTATCAAAGAAGCGACCTGCTCGCGTGGTCACTGAGTTGCAGATGCGCGATGTGCCGGTCTGGGCGAGTTTCGAAGCGACGGAGCGACTTCGACCGCGAAGGGCGTAGCTCGCGATATCTGAGTCGAGCATGGAGCGGTCGCGATTCACTCGTCGTCCAACTCGTCGGCGAAGACCCCGCGTGGATCCGAGATGTGATTCGCGCGATCCGCGACAATCTCTTCCATGATCCTGGCGAATTCGTCTGCCTCTTCATCAGAGATGATCTGTGCATCGCGAAAAGCAAACAACTCTTCCCAGGATTCCCGGCGTGGTGAGAGGGTGACACTTCCGGCTACTTCATCGCGGGTGGCCAACACCTCGTCGCCTTCGAAGCGAAACCCGGGGGGGAAGTTGTACGACGAGGCCGTGGCCCTCTTTGGGGAGTTTTGCGATCTTGACGTCTGCCATGGGGACACCTCCTGCTGGTGCGTGATGTCCCAAGTGGATCGCGACGAGGCTTCGCGCCATGTCTCACTTGGCGCGAGGGAAGCGGGCGCGACCCACGGAAACTTCTGCTTACACGAGCGATGGCAGCTCGGCGAGCGTGCGAATGGTGATGTCCGGTGTGATGCCCAGCTCAGCGGGCGGCACCCCCTCGCCGATCCAGACGCCCTTGATGCCGACGGCCTGCGCCCCGCCCACATCCCGCCGGATGTTGTCGCCAACCATCATGGCCTGCTCCGGTGCGATGCCCATCAGGTCCAGCGTGTGATGGTAGATGGCCGGATTCGGCTTGCCATACCCGAGCTCTCCCGAGACGACGACAGCCTCGAACAGGTCGCCGATCTCCGCCATGATCACCTTGTCCCGCTGTACGTCGATCAGCCCGTTGGTGACCAGTGCGAGACGGAAGCGGGCGGCAAGCTCTCGGAGTGCTTCCTCGGCGCCCGGGATGAACGGATTCGTGTGCAGGCGCTCGTGGGCGAACCGCTCGTCAAGCTCCTCCGCGAGCCGATCGTCTTCGATGCCACATGCCTGCAGCCCCTGCCGCCAGCTCTGGCGGCGAAAGCCCGGTCCCCAGGTACGCAGCGCTGCCATCCTGGGATCGTCGCCGAGGAACCGGGAGCGCAACCCCTCGACCGAGCTCGTGCCAAGGTCGTGACACCACGCCGGGTCCGGACCCGCATCCCACAGATCGTCCGCTTGCGCTCGCACGGCGGCGATAAGGCGCTTGGGTTCGACCGTTGCGATGCGCGCGGCATGGGCTGCGGTCGCGGCAAACGCGGCGTCGGTCGCCGCGTCATCGAAGAGAATCGTCTCATCCAGATCGAGGAGGATCGCCGTGACCGGTTTCATGGATGTCCTTGCCTGGCAGCACGTCTAATAGCTCTTTGGGGAGCATACCATCTCACCACGCCGCCGTTGGTTTCTGGGCCGCCCTGCTGGCTGGAAGGGTGGTGGGCAGGGGCGCGGGATTCGCAGGGGTACCGTAGAATAGGATGAGAATGAGTCGCGAGGAACGTGAGGGTGGGGCGCGTTGCCCACTGGCAGCAGCACCCGCCTGAAGCCGGAAAGGTTTTCCTGAGATGACAAACACCGCACAGCGGAGCAACGACCCGCTCGGCGCTCGTGCCACCCTGACAACGTCGCAGGGGACATCGGTCAGCTATTACAAGCTCCAACGCCTCGTCGATGAGGGGTTGCTCGATTCGGTCGATCGGCTGCCATTTACGGTGCGTATCCTGCTCGAAAATGTGCTGCGCAACACGGGTGGCGAGTTCACTACCGAGCAGCAATTGCAGGCGCTCGCGGCCTGGCAGCCCACCAGCGACGCGGCGGACGATGATTTCGAGCTGCCATTCCTGCCCGCCCGGGTCTTGCTCCAGGATTTCACCGGCGTTCCCTGTGTCGTCGATCTTGCCGCCATGCGGTCTGCAATGGCAAAGCTTGGTGGCGACGTCCGCAAGATCAACCCGCTCGTACCGGCCGATCTCGTGATCGACCACTCGGTACAGGTCGACCGGTTCGGTACAAGCCTGGCCTTCGCCCGCAACGTGGACTTCGAGTACGAGCGGAACCACGAGCGATACGCCCTCCTGCGTTGGGGACAGAGCGCGTTCCAGAACTTCCGCGTCGTCCCGCCGGGAGCGGGAATCGTCCACCAGGTCAATCTGGAGTATCTCGCCTCCGTCGTCGCGACCCGTGAGGTGGATGGCGGTCTGGTGGCGATGCCGGACACGCTGGTCGGCACCGACAGCCACACGCCCATGGTGAACGGGCTCGGCGTGCTTGGCTGGGGCGTCGGCGGGATCGAGGCGGAGGCCGTCCTGCTGGGCCAGCCGCTCTACCAGCTCATGCCGGAGGTCGTCGGCTTCAAGTTCACCGGTGCCATGCGACCCGGTACGACGGCGACCGACCTCGTGCTGACGGTCACCGAGCTCCTGCGCGAACATGGGGTGGTTGGCCGCTTCGTCGAGTACTGTGGCACCGGCCTCAGCAACCTGGCGCTCGCGGACCGGGCCACCATCGCCAACATGGCGGCGGAATACGGGGCGACATCCGGGCTCTTCCCGGTGGACGACGAGACCCTCAAGTACCTGCGCCTGACCGGCCGCGACGAGGATCTCATCGATCTCGTCGAGCGCTATTGCAAGGAGCAGGGGCTCTTCCGGACCGATGAGACACCCGATCCCCAGTTCAACGAGATGATCGAGCTCGATCTCGGCACGATCGAGCCGTCCCTTGCCGGCCCGCGCCGGCCGCAGGATCGCGTCGCCCTGGCCGGCGTGCGCGATGTCTTCCGGTCCGCATTCAGCGACCAACTCAACCATACGCGTCAGAAGACCGCCTATGACGAGGAGGTCGCGGAGTCCTTCCCGGCCAGCGATCCCCCGGCGGCGATGAGTAGTGGCGATTCCCGGGCTGCGCAGGCATCCGATGAGCGGCCGGTCAAGCCCAAGCTCCCCGTCGCGACGATTGAGCGATTCGGTGAGGTTGCTGTCGAAATCGATGGGGTCGGGGCGTCCCTGCATCACGGGTCGGTGGCGATTGCCGCGATCACGTCGTGCACCAACACCTCCAACCCGTCGGTCATGCTCGGCGCCGGGTTGCTGGCGAAGAAGGCCGTCGAGCGCGGGTTGGATGTCCCGCCCTACGTCAAGACGAGCCTCGCCCCCGGCTCCCAGGTGGTGACGCGTTACCTGGACAAGGCCGGGGTGACGCCCTACCTGAATGCACTCGGGTTCCAGACCGTCGGCTACGGCTGCACCACCTGTATCGGCAACTCCGGGCCGTTGCCCGCTCCGGTCGCCGCGGCCGTCGATGAGAACGACCTGATCGTTGCATCGGTGCTCTCCGGCAACCGGAACTTCGAGGGGCGCATCCACCCACAGGTGCGGGCATCTTTCCTCGCCTCGCCGCCGCTGGTCGTCGCCTACGCGCTCGCGGGCTCGATCGACCTCAACCTGGCCGAGGATCCGCTTGGGTACGACCCGAACGGCGATCCCGTGTATCTCGCCGATGTCTGGCCGACCGAGGAGGAGATCAAGGAGGCGATCGCGAGCTCCGTCGATCCGGAGATGTTCCGTGAGGAATACGGCACCATCTTCGACGGCGACGAGCGCTGGCGGGGCCTGCCGGTGCCGACCGGCGATCTCTACGAGTGGGACGCGGAGTCGACCTACGTCCAGGAGCCGCCGTTCTTCGAGAACCTCTCGCCGGAGCCGCAGCCGGTGGCGGATGTCGCCGGTGCGCGCGTGCTGGTGATGGTCGGGGATTCGGTCACGACCGATCATATCTCCCCGGCCGGATCGATCGCGCGGACCAGCCCGGCGGGAACCTACTTGCAGGAGCACGGCGTCAAGCCGTCTGCCTTTAACTCCTACGGTTCGCGACGCGGCAACCATGAGGTCATGATTCGCGGCACCTTTGCCAATATCCGCCTGCGCAACCTGCTGACGCCGGGCAAGGAAGGCAACCTGACGCGCTACCTGCCGACCGGCGAGGAGATGTCGATCTACGACGCGTCCCAGCGTTATCAGGCGGATGGCACCCCGCTGATCGTGATCGCGGGCAAGGAGTATGGCACTGGCTCTTCCCGCGACTGGGCGGCGAAGGGGCCGCTGCTGCTCGGGGTACGCGCCGTGATCGCGGAGAGCTTCGAGCGCATCCACCGCTCAAATCTGGTCGGCATGGGCGTGCTGCCCCTCCAGTTCAAGGCAGGCGAGGGAGCGGCCGCGCTCGGCCTCACCGGCGAGGATACCTTCGCGATCCCGAACATCGATGCGCAACTTACGCCCAAGACGACGATTGCCGTGACGGCAACGCGCCCGGACGGCTCGACGTTCACGTTCGATACGATCCTGCGGGCCGACAGCAATGTCGACGTCCGGTATCTGCGAAACGGCGGCATCCTGCCCACGGTGCTGCGCCACCTGATGCAGGCATAGCGCCGCTTCTCATCCGAGGTTGTTGACAATCCCCCGCACGCCGGGGGATTGTCATGTCCCGAGTGTCCATGTCCCGACGAACGCGGTAGAGTGGACGCGACACGGCGGGCCGTCTCGCGAGTGGGGATCTCAGGGCGAGACGGAGGGACGGTCGGGCGTTGGCTGCGCTGTCGGCCGCGTATCCCGCGATGCCCGCCGGTTTCATTCAATTGTCATGAACGAGATGTGGTCGGCCCGCGGTCTCCTCCCGGAGCTCCGCGTGACGATGCACGGCCACCTGTTCCTGGGGAGGACGAGTTCATCGTGCCGGAGAATCGACTGGAGGTTGCGGCGATCGTCGGCAGTTTGCGCCGGCGCTCATACAATCGTGGACTGCTGCGAACCGCGATGCTCACGCAGCCGGAAGACATGCATATCTTCGAGGTGCCGATCGCGGGGATTCCCTTTTTCGATGAGGACCTCGAACAGCAAGGTGATCCACCGACCGTGCGCGATCTCAAGACCGCGCTTGCGCGCGCCGATGCGCTCCTGATCGCGACGCCGGAGTACTCATACTCGATTCCCGGCGTACTCAAGAACGCGCTGGACTGGGTCTCGCGCCCGTCGGGGCGTTCCGTGCTGCGGGGCAAGCCCGTGGCGATCATGGGGGCGTCGGTCGGGCGGTCGGGGACAATGCGCGCGCAGTTGCACCTGCGGCAGGTCTTCGTGCAGATCGGTGCGATTCCGCTGCCGGAACCGGAGATCTACGTGACGTTCGCGCCGGACAAGTTCAACTCGCTGGGCGAGCTGACGGATACGACCGCGCTCGACCAGACCCGGCAGATGATGGCGAATCTCCGCGAGTGGGTTCACCTTCTCGGAACCTGATACCAGGGTTCTCTTCTCGTCATTTCGAGTCTCGTGACGAACAAATGGCGGATCGTTGACGGACAAGATATCAACGGCACGCAGGAGGGATACGCATGGCCACGTTCTCTCGCAGGCAGATCCTGGCAGCAACCGGAGCGGCGATCGTGCTCGGCACTGCAACAGTCCGGGCGCGCGGATCGCTCGGAGCCACACCGGAACCTTCTCCCGTCGCGGACCTGCACCCCGCGCTTGTCACGGCGAAGGAGCTTGCCGATCTCCAAGGAGCATCTTCGCTGGTCGCGGTCATGCCGGACGATGCCTTCGCCAAGGGCCGGATCGCGGGCTCCATCCAGCTCGACTGGGCTGAGCTGGAGTTGAAGGACACGTCCGACGAGGCCGTCGCCGCGTGGACGGCGAAGATGCAGGAGCTCGTCGCGGTGCGCGGTATCCGCGCCGACCGACCGGCTGTCGTCTACGACGAAGGAACGCTCTTCGCGGCCCGAGGATGGTGGCAACTCGCCTACCTTGGCTATCCAGCGCCTGCTATTCTCGATGGCGGGCTGCCTGCCTGGATCGCCGCGGGCGAGACGGCGGAAACGGGACCGGTCGGTATTGCTCCCGTCGAGGCGCCATTGCCGGAGATCGCCACCGTGCAGCGGTCGCTGTTGGCCACGAAGGCCGACGTGCTGGCCGCGCTCGACGATCCCGGCGTGCTGCTTGTGGACGCGCGGGCACCGGAGGAGTATGCGGCCGGCCACATTCCGGGTGCCCGCAACGTCCCGTACACTGACAACGCCGTGATGAAGTCGCCACATGTCTACAAGTCGGCGGATGCCCTGCGCGCGATGTACGATGCCGCCGGCGTCACGCCGGGCAAGCGGGTGATGACCTACTGCTCGACGGGTGTTCGCGGATCGGTTGCCCATGTCTCGCTCCGGCTCGCCGGGTACCGGGATGTCGCGCTCTATGTCGGTTCATGGAATGAATGGGGCGCCGATTCCTCTACACCGAAAACGACCGGGGATCGTCCCTGATTACGCCGTGACCTTGGGCAGGCGCTCGTGCAGCAGCATCAGCACCGCCGCTTCCTCCGGCGGCAGCTCGTCGAGCGCATGCGTGAGCTCGTGATCTGCTCGTTCCTGGATGGAGGCGACCGTTTCGCCCTCGAGATAGGCGTCGATCACGGCTGGGTGGACGTAGCATTTGCGGCAGATCGTGGTCGTATTGCCGAGCCGTGCGGCCACGGACTCGATGGCACGCACGATGTTTCCCTGGAGCCGCTTGGGCGCATCGTCCCCGGTGCTGGAAGTGACGTCCGTGAACCCGGCCAGCGCCTGCGCGGCGAGCACCGTTCCGGCCCATGTCCGAAAATCCTTGGCGGAGAACTCCTCGCCGGTAATTTCGCGCAGGTAGGCGTTGACGTCGTCGGAGTGGACGGTCTGCCGGTTGCCGTTATCGTCGATGTACTGGAAGACCTCCTGGCCGGGAAGATCCTGCAAACGCTTGATGACGCGGGCGACCCGCCGGTCCTTGAGCTCCACCTCGTGCTCGATTCCCGACTTGCCCTTGAAGCTGAAGGACACCCCGGTCGATGAGACATCGACATGGCGATGCTTCATCGTGGTCAGGCCGAACGACTTGTTCTCCCGGGCGTACTGCTCGTTGCCGATGCGGATCAGGGTCGTCTCCAGGAGCCTGACGATCGTGGCGAGGACCTTCTCGCGTGGCAGGCCGCGCAGGCGCATATCCTGATCAACCCGTTCGCGGATCGCGGGGAGCGCCCGGCCAAAGCTCAGGACGCGCTCGTATTTCGACTCATCGCGGACCTCACGCCATTTCTCGTGATAGCGGTACTGCTTGCGACCGCGCGCATCGCGCCCGGTCGCCTGGATGTGGCCGTTCGCGACCGGCGAGATCCAGACGTCCTCCCAGGCGGGCGGGATGGCGAGCGCCTTGATCCGCTCGAGCGTGCGCTCGTCATCGATGTGCTGGCCATGAATGTCGCGGTAGAAGAACCCCTTGCCGGCGCGGTGACGCGTGATACCGGGACGATCGGTGTGGACGTAACGCAGCCCGGCTTCCCTGGCGGCGAGCTGCGGATCGTCGATGGCAATCGATTCCATGAACGTGGGTGACCTCGACGGGCTTAGAGAACGGAGTGCGTGTTTCCACGATCCCCTTATGCAGGGTCGATGCCACGCCCGGCGTGCAGAAACGAGGCCTCCTCGTCATTTCGAGCGCAGTCGAGAAATGACGGGTGTGGGGAAGGGGCTCGACATGACGGGGTAACGGTGCTACCAGAACGTGCCCTCCGTCAGCCGGCAAGCTCGATATCAGCGTACGTCGCCACGACCTCGGGATCGATCTGGACACCAAGCCCCGGCGCATCGGGGATGGGAAGCATCCCTTCGTCGTCGAGCGCCCAGCGCTCGGTCAGGATGTCATCGACATAAGGTGAGCCGACGATGTATTCGACGAGGTCGGTATCCGAAAACGCCGAGACAAGTTGCAGGTCGGCGGCGAGCCCGATGGCCGTGTTCCAGCCGTGAGGGATGAAGCGGATGCCGTTCTCCTGCGCCATCCACGCGATCCGCCGCTCCTCGCTGATGCCGCCGACCTTGGTGACATCGGGTTGGACGATATCGAACGCCTTTGCCTGCAGCCACGGCTGGAACGACTGGCGGCGGGTCAGCGTCTCGCCGCCAGAGATCGGGAGCGGTGCCGCCTGCCGGAGAGCGATGAAGTCATCGAACGCGTCGGGCGCGAGCGGTTCCTCGAACCAGAACACGTCGTACATGGCGAGCATCTCGGCCGTGCGCAATGCCCACTTCAGGTTGCCCGGCCAGAACGCATCGCTGCCGCCCGCATCGACCATCAGGAGAACATCCGGACCAATGGTCTCACGCGCGGCGGCGACAATCGCCTCGTCTGTCGCGGCGTTGACCCGGCCAAAGGGGCCCCAGCCGATCTTGATCGCCCGGAATCCGGCGGCGACAACTTCATGCAGGTGCTCCGTGAGGACCTCCGGTGTGTCCATCAGAATCGAGGCGTACGGGCGAACGCGGTCCCGGTAGCGGCCACCCAGCAGCCTGCCGACCGGCTGCCCCGTGACCTGCCCGAGGATGTCCCAGAGCGCGATATCGATGCCGCTGATGGTGTGCGTGATGGCGCCGCCGCGTCCCTGCCAGAAGGTGTGCTGGTGCAGCGTCTCGCAGGTTCGCTCCGGCTCGATCGCGGAGGCGCCGATCAGCAGCGGCTCCAGCACCGCGAGTGAGGCGCGGACGAGATCGCCGCTGGTGAAGACGCTTCCCCAGCCGGTGATTCCCTCATCGGTCGTGACCCTGATCAGGGTGTGCACGCAGATATCGGCCTCCAGCTCATTGCTCCAGCCGCCGTCCGGGGTGCCACCCCGCAGCCCAATCGCCTCCACTGATCGAATCTTCACATGCTCTCTCCTGCTTGCCTTCAAATCACATCAAGGTCGCGGATCGTGTGGGGAAACGGGAGCGATCATTGTAGGGAACGGCCTTGTGCCGTTCCGATGGCCCGCAGGGCCATGTCCCGATGGGACGACGACGCGCGTTAGCCAAGACATCCGCGCGGGTATCGAGCTTATGGCTCGCTCGATCGGAACGGCACACGTTACCTACAGTATGTGATCGATGCGTCGTCCAGTTCGCCCGGACGCTACCAGCGGATGGACGCATCGGGTGGGTTCGTGTGCATGGCCCCCCGCTCCGCGATGGGCCAGGCGCGCAGCTCGTCCACAATCCCGATCAGCTTTGACACCGCAGCCTCGAAGATCACGGCGCCCTTCTCGGCGGTGGCGGTCGTCGCATCGCCGTGGACTCCAAGGTCGGTCCAGCGGCCCCAGTAATCGTTGAAGCGGACATTGGTCGTGCTATCGGAGCTGAAATACTCGCCCACGACATCCTGGTCGGCGCCGGCCTTGTCCATCTGCACGCGATCGGGCGCAAGGTGGAGGTAAAGCGAGGTCTCGAACTCGTCGGCATGGGCGACGACCGGCGTGTCCTGCACCGTGCTGAAGGCCTCCAGCGCGAGCCCGATATAGGTCACGGCCGCGCAGAGCGCGTTTGTCTCGAGGATCGTGCGGCGGGCGACGAGGTCGATCAGCGGGGCGTTGGAGCCGTGCCCGTTCACGACCAGCATCTTCTTGAATCCGTGGTAGGCGACGCTCTTGGTGATGTTGACGCAGAAATCGATGAAGACATCCGGCTCGATATGGATCGTGCCGGGGAAGTCGATGTGGTGCTTGTTCAGCCCGTAGGAGATCGGCGGCAGCACGAGCACGCGGTCCGACGCCCGCTTTCCGACCTCCAGGCAGACGCTCTCTGCGAGGAAGACGTCCACATCCAGCGGCAGGTGCCGGCCGTGCTGCTCGGTGGATCCCGTCGGCAGGATGACGACGGGCTGGTTGGCGATGGCCGCATCGAGCTCGGGCCAGGTCAGCCGGTTGTAGCGGTACTCGTTCGCTGATGACATGCGTTGCTCCTGTCGTGACGCGCGTGAATGTGCGGACAACGAAGACCCAGGATTCCGGAATCAGGACGATTTGCGTGCTCGATGTCACTCGATTTGTGTGGTCAGACTGTATCCGGCCCTGGGGGAATGTCAACAGGCGACGGGTACGGCGGATACGCGGAGGCGGCCGGAAAACCTCCCGGCCGCCTGCGTCGTGGTGTCTATGGGATCGATCAGAGTTCGTTGATGAGGATGATGATCGCGCTCGGCAGGGTCAGGACGACCGACGCCACGAGCACCCACCAGAAGTATCGCTTCTCCATGCTCGGCCCCTTCGCCGAGAAGTTGACCGCGATGATGCGGAGCCCGTTCAGCGTGTGGTAGATCACTGCACCGACGAGCAGGATCTCCATCGGCACGATGAACCAGTTGCTGTAGAACGAGACCGAGTGATCGTAGACATCGCGACCGAGCCCGATCAGCATGATGTCGACGATATGGATCAGCAGGAAGCCGAGGACGCCGATACCGGTCGCCCGGTGCAGCACCCAGGCGTACTGCCCGACGTCGCCAGCGTAGATCGGCACCCGACCGGCCCGCAGATTCCTGACGATCCAGACGATGAGGGCGATCACGGCGATATAGGTGGCAGCGGCCAGCACGACGAGCAATCCGCCGAGAAACTTGGCGATCCACATCTCGCCGGAGAGTGGCCCGGTGTTATTCCGCGACATCTCCTCGTTGAAGGTGATGATGGTGATCAGGCCGATCACCGAGAAGACGACCCCGAAGATCCAGAGAAGGCTGAAGCCGATCTGCCGCGCACCGGCGCTGCGCAGGTAGTCCTTGATCGAGAAACGCAGGCCAATGAGGCCGTGCCAGAGGGCGGCGAAGAGAAGCAGGGTGTCGAACGAGCGCCAGAGGGGGTTTGACCAGCGCTTGGAGACGAAATCGAAGGTGGTGTCGGAGGGAACATTGAGATAGTGGGTGATGAAGAGATGCCCGCCGGCCAGAAATACCAGCGCCAGACCGGAGACGCGGAGAAAATACCACATCAACCGTTCGGCCCCAGGACCCGCAGACGCACCCAGACCCGAACGACGCTGTTCCGTTGATACGTACGCCATGTCTCCCGCATCCTCCCACCAGGATTATTGTCCGACCGGGACCGCGCAACCTGAAGGCCCGTTGCGTTTCATCCGGGCCCGAACACCGGGGCACTCCATCGCGCCTGGTTTCGGGTGAGTCATCCGGTCGTGCACTGGCGAGTATTGTACGATGATGTCTCCGTTTGTGGACAATTGGGCGGCGAATCGCATGCGGCCACGTGTAAGTGTGCTAGCCATGCCCGTCATTTCGAGCTTGTCGAGAAATCTCATTCGTCGAACCTCGGCATGTAGCGGGGCCAACCGACTCGTGCCGTTCTCACACTGTCATCTCGAGCCAAGTCGAGAGATCTCTTTTCGGGTGACGCTGGGGAAGAGATTTCTCGACTTCGCTCGAAATGACGGCGTAAGGGCTCATCATGCTTAACGGAACCACTCAGCGCTGAGATCCAGCCATTGCGGGTTGTCTCGCTCAACGAGGGCTGCCTTCTTGGCACTGGACCACTTCTTGAGCTGCTTCTCACCAGCGATCGCATCTTCAATATGTGCGAACTCCTCGATGTAGACGAGGAGTACCTTGTTGTACTGCTTGGTATGCCCGTCCGTCTGCTTGGTCTGGTGCTCCCATACCCGGCGTTCAAGATCCGCCGTCACCCCGATATATGTCTTTCTCGATGGTCTCGCAATGATGAAGACGAATGATTGCTTCACAGAACGTTCTCCGCCTGAGTATCCGCGACATGCGACACCCGTCATTTCGAGCGAAGTCGAGAAATCTCTCAAGCAACGGCGATTGCAAAGGAAACCTGACGGCTGCGCGCACGTTTGTGGCGTACGCGCAGTCTGGCACGATAAGGCAAACGCTATGGCTGCAACGGCGTGACGAGAAGAGATTTCTCGACCCATTCGGCTGCGCTTCGTCGCACGGCGAGGGCAGGCTTTCGCTCGAAATGACGCGTGTCGGGAGGGGAGCAGAAAGCAACCAAATGAAGCGGTGATGGCTAGGACGACTCGCTTGTTCCTGATCGGCCAAGCGAGCTGAGCGCGCCGAGGTTCGGTGTGCCCGCGCTTGCTCCGGCGAGACCCTCCCCCTCGAACGTGCAGATGCCAAGTTCCGGATCGCAGACGACACCCGGTGGCAGTGCTGGTTGGGCATCGGCGGTGTCCGCGGGCGTGACCGAGAGCTTGAAACCGAGGTGCGTCGGCTCGAACCCCAAGCTCTGATAGAAGCGATGCGCGTCGGTCCGGGAGGCATCCGCGGTCAATTGCACCATGCTTGCACCGCGCCGGCTCGCCTCCTCGATCGCCCAGGTGAGCAGGCGATGCCCCAGCCCGCCGCCGCGCTCGCTCGATGCGATGCGCACGGCCTCGATCAGGGCACGGGTCATCCCCTGACGCGAGAGGCCGGCGATGAAGGTGAGCTGCAGGGTTCCGATCACCGCGCCCTCCCGCTCCATCACCGCCAGGAATTGGTTGGGATCGGCGTCGATCCGGGCGAAGGCGGCCCGGTAGGCGGTCAGGTCGGCTGGATTCTCGCGCGTGCTGCCCAGCGCGTCGTCGGCCAGCATCGCCACGATCGCCGGAATGTCGTCCACAGTCGCGCGTCGGATGATGGGCGTGCTCTCGGTCATGACTCGTCTCCTGTCGCCTCGGCGCGCTGCCAGTCGCCGGAGCGTCCGCCCTGCTTCTTCTCGACGCGAATCGCCTCGATCGTCATCCCGCGGTCGATCGCCTTTACCATGTCGTAGATGGTGAGCCCGGCGGCGCTGACCGCGGTAAGGGCTTCCATCTCGACGCCGGTCTGCCCCTTGGTATCCACGCGCGCCTCGATCTCGACGCTGTCATCGGTGAGTTCGAAGTCGACGTCGATGCGGGTGAGCAGCAGCGGATGGCACATCGGGATGATCTCATGGGTCTTCTTGGCCGCCATGATCGCGGCGACCTGGGCCACCGCGAGCACGTCCCCCTTGGCGGCGCGCCCCTCGCGGATGACGGTCGCCGTTTCCGGCTTCATCCGGACGCGCCCCCGGGCGACGGCGACGCGGTGGGTCTCGGCCTTGGCGCCGACATCGACCATCCGGGCGCGACCGGAGGCATCGAAATGGGTCAAACCCTGGGATTCGGTGTCAGCTTGTCGTTGATCGGTCATGGTTTGGGGCAATTCCTGGATGAGGGACGCGGGTGGGCCGGGGGAAACGGAGAGCTTGCCGGGTGGCGGGCTCTTGGTACGCTGCAATTGTGCCATGTGCGCTTCACTGCTGATTGACCGAATGCCGGGAAGCCGCCGTGGACCAGTGGCACTACGGCTGTGAGTAGCGCGCTTCCGTCTTCAGACGAATTGAGGAGGCGATACACTCAGGTATGTGTGAAATGAGGCCCACGGCATGACGACGAGTCGACGTATCTGGATGATATCGATCGCGTTGGGATTCGTTCCGACGGTACTGCAGGCGATTGTGCTCTTCTTCACCGGTCGGAGTTGGAGCGACATAACCATCACGTCATTCATCGTCTGGTTCTGCATCGCGGCGGTGCGTGCTTTCAGTATGAGAGGCGCGCTGCACACGAAAGATGCGGGAACTCATCATCGGGAGTCGTCCCATTGACCGCACACAGATCCATTCTCGTCCGGCACGCGCAGCCGGAGATCGACCCGGAACGGTCCGCCACCGACTGGTCCCTGTCGGAGAGCGGACGTCTTGCCGCGCGAGAACTGGCCTTCGCGATTGGGAGCCTGGCACCGGGCACAGTCGTCACGAGCCCGGAGCGGAAAGCGGTCGAGACCGGCGCCGAGATCGCGGCGATGCTCGATCTCGGGCTCACGATCGATGACGACCTGCGCGAGCAGGGGCTGATGTCGCTGCCGTTTCTCTCCGATGCGGAGTTTCACGAGGCCGTGGAGCGCCATTTTCGCGAGCCCGAGCGCGTGGTGCTTGGCAACGAATCGAGCGCGGCCGCCGGGAGGCGCCTCGGAAGGGCACTCAACCGGTTGGAACGAAGCGCGGTGGACGTGCACGGCATGCCGGTCATCGTCACGCACGGGCGAGTGCTGGCGTCGTTCCTGGCACAGCTGACAGGCGATGATGCGATCACGATCTGGCGATCTCTGCGCATGCCGGATGCGTTTGTGGCCGATCTGACGCGGGGAGCATCTCGCCTGATCCTGCCCCGAGATGGCGAACTTTGACGTGTTGAGACATGACGGGGAATGACTGGTGTCGGATCTGTGGCAGGCGTTGATCAACGGGGCAACGATCATGGCGGCGGCGGCGCTGGCGCTGCTGATCGTAGATGGTCCGAGCGCGCGGAACCTTGCGATATCGGTGATTCTGGGCGTCCTCGCCTCTACCGTCACCTTCGTGCGCTCGCAGCGGTGAATCGCCGCGGACGCTCCGGACAAGACGGAGCG